>CAYSBR010000025.1:29945-57356 GCA_964429385.1 uncultured Opitutaceae bacterium | reverse complement strand
ACCGGCAGGTGCTCGCACAAAACGGCCTGGTCGCCTCCATGAGCCGCAAGGGCAATTGCTACGACAACGCCTTCATTGAATCCTTTTGGAGCAGCCTCAAATACGAGTTAGTCTATCACCGGCGCTTTACCACCCACGCCGAAGCCCGCGCCGCGATCTTCGATTACATCGAGGTCTTCTACAACCGCACCAGACTGCACTCCAGTCTTGGCTACGTCAGCCCCATCACCTTTGAATCCCACCTAAACTAAATCACCCCCGACTCACTGTCCGAAGAATCGGGGCAATCCCAGGTTTTAAGTATTTAGGTCAATGAAAACATTAAAACATGACTCCTTTGACTCTCCCTTAGATACGATTATTGATGCTATATGGATTTAATTATAGGATTGATTGGAATGGTGATTATTTTCTTCTCCCTGTTGATTGAGGGGCGAAGGATAGGTGACTGGTGCTCCGAATGTATAAATGAAATACATAAGGCAGAACATAAATACGATATATCAGTAAGAGTTCGTTTCGTAGTAATTATTCTGATTTTGACCCCTCGCAAGGCTCATAAATTCACAAAGCATCCTGCCGTCACAGAAATAGTTCGAGATGCGGGCCAGAAGTGGAAGGGTAAATTATCACCATTTTTTCGGCTAATTGGTATACAGGTAGGAGGATTGATTCTCTTAATAATAACACTACTGCTGATACCTCAATAGACGGCATTCATAGGGGGACGGACGGAAGACCAAACCGAGGGGGGCGGGTTTAAAGTCTTTAGGTAAAGATGGCTGAACTTGTTTCCTGTGCCTACAACGGCTCGTCCAGCGGGGGCGAGCGGAAGGGGGCGGGTATGAACCGGGGAGATAGGTAACAGATTGTCCGGGGACATGGGTTACACTTTCAGGCTATGGCCTGGAACCTGACACCTAACGGCCTGCCTCTTATGAATTGTCGGAGATCGGTCGCCGCTGCCCTGACAGGTCTGGTGAGTAGTGCGTATGACAGCGGAGCGCGGTCCTCGCATTTTTGCGGCTCTTTCTGCTCGCTGCGCGCTACTCACTGCCCGCTACTATTCGGGTCATGAAAATCGTAATCACCGGCGTCACCCGCGGTCTCGGCCGGGCGCTGGCGGAGTATTACATCAAGGCCGGTCACACCGTCATCGGCTGCGGCCGGAGCGGTGATGCGATCTTCGATCTGCGTCTGACCTACGGTGCGCCGCACGATTTTTCCGTGGTGGACGTCGCCAGCGATAACAAGGTGGCGATCTGGGCGGCCAAGGTGCTGGAGAACGACAGCCCGCCCGACCTGCTCATCAACAACGCCGCCGTGATGAACCGGTTGGCCCCGCTCTGGGAGCAGGACGACCGCGAGTTCACCAAGCTGGTGGATGCCAATCTTCGCGGCGTGGCCAATGTCATCCGTCATTTTGTCCCCGCGATGGTGGCGGCGAAACGCGGAGTGATCGTGAATTTCAGCTCAGGGTGGGGCCGTTCGGTTTCCCCTGAGGTTGCGCCCTACTGCATGTCCAAGTGGGCGATCGAGGGCCTGACCAAAGCCTTGGCCGAGGAGTTGCCGCAAGGCATGGCCGCGGTGCCGCTCAATCCGGGCGTGATTGACACCGCTATGCTCCGCGCCTGCTGGGCCGAGGGCGCCGCCAGCCACCCGAAAGCCGAAGCTTGGGCCGAGACGGCTGCTCCTTTCATTCTCAAACTCGGCGCGAAGGATAATGGGCGTTCGTTGAGCGTGGACGCTTTCGAGGGCTGATTATTCGCCGTAAGCCTCAAGGTCAAGGATCAGTCACTTACTGAAGTTGCGGTATTACTTTTTTTGAAGCAATACCGCATGACATTGGTCCACTCCTTTTCATAAAGCTCTCGAAAAATCAATTTCCACCCCAGTCGCTGATAGAGGGGCATTGCTGTAGAAGTGTGCAGATAGAGTCTCTCGAAACCCATTTCCATACACCTATCCATCGCGTGTTGGGTTAGCGTTGCGCCCAAGCCGCGACCTCGGCATGAGGGAAGCACGTAGAGCCCGGCCAGCCAAGGTGAAAGCTCAGGATGGGTATTCATATCGTGCTCAACGAGCACGACTGATCCAATCGGCTCGTCCTGTTCAGAAAGCGCTACGTAGGTTGTCGGTATGGTGTTTATGGCTGTCCTGCGTTGCAGCCCTTCCGTCCAAGACTCTAGCGAGCCAATCTCATCGACATGCCCCCATTCGTCCCAATGCCACTTTGCTATGACTGGGATCATCTCCTCGTGACGCCAGATGGGTGCGATACGCTGCATGGTGCTAACAGGGAGTGCGGAAGGGAAAAGTTCCTTTCAAATCCTAATATCCAGGGATGCTGACCGTCACGCCTTCCGCAGATGCCGCTCGAAGGCGGCGAGGGTCTCGGGGCTGACGTGGTGCTCGATGCCTTCGGCGTCGAGCTGGGCGGTGTGTTCAGGGACGCCGATGGAACGCAGGTATTGGACCACGACGTCGTGTCGTTTTTTGGACTCGGTGGCCAGTTTCTTGCCGGTTTCGGTCAGGAAGATCGCGCGATAGGGCTGCGAGGTCACGTAGCCGTTGCGCTGGAGGCGGGCGATGGTGCGGTTGACGGTCACATGGGTCACGCCCAGCCGGCGGGCGAGGTCGGTCACCCGGGCCTCGCCGGTGGCCTCGGTCAGCTCGGCGATGGCTTCGACGTAGTCCTCGGCGATTTCCCGGGAATGGGCCTCGCGGGTGCCGCGCAGGCCGTCGGCCGGGGTGAAGGCGGTTTTTTTGCCGGAGGCGGGGCGGTTTTTCTTGGTCGGGGCCATGAACAGACATTGCGGAAAATTTCCCTTGCTGTCGAAACAAAGAAATGTAGCACGAGTTACATTTAGTCTGTTTAGCTAATAAATAAAGTCAGTGATGCATAAGAAAACCAACATGTCTCCTTCCCGATTGATTCTATCCTGCCTGCTCCTGGCGCCCGTTGTGCGGGCCGGGACCGTCCCGTCCGCCGGGAACGAGGTGGTCGAACTGGAGCGGGTGAACGTCGTCAGTACCGGCACCCGCACGGAGCGTCTCCGGCACGAGGTGCCGGTGCGCACGGAAGTCCTCCTGCAGGAGGACATGCACCTGCGGGCGACCTTTAACTTTTCCCAGGCGGTCGAGCTGCTCAACGGCCTGCGGGTCGAGAGCAACTGCCAGAATTGCAACACCTCCGAGGTGCAGCTGCTGGGGCTGAGCGGGGCCTACAACCAGATCCTGTTCGACGGTCTCCCGCTGCTCTCCTCGCTGGGCGGCGTCTATGGCGTCGAGCAGATCCCGGCGGCCTTCGTGGACCGGCTGGAAGTGGTGAAGGGCGGCGGTTCGTCCCTGTATGGGGCCGGGGCGGTGGCCGGAGTGATCAATCTCATCCCCGCCGCGCCGCGCCGGAGCGGCGGGTTTTTCCAGGCGGGACTCGAAGTGCAGGCGAGTGAGCCGTTGTATTTCGCGGACGGGCGGGCGGATTTTGTCTCCCCCTCAGGCGCACTCGGCCTGTCGCTGGTCGCGCAGGGCAGCCGCAATGACGCCATTGATTTCAATGGCGACGGCTACAGCGAGATCACGGAGAAGGCGCAGGCGGTGGCCGGCTTCCAGCTCTGGCTGACCCCGACCCCGCGCACGCAGTTGCGGGCCAACTATCACTACACCACCGAGGACCGCCGGGGCGGCAACCGGCTCGACCAGCCCGCCTACCTGGCGAACATCGCGGAGGCGCTGGCGACGAAGTATCACCGCGGCGGTCTCGTGCTGGACCAGACGGTCAACCCGGATTTCGATTTCCGCCTCGGCTATGCCTTCGCCTACATTGAGCGGGACAGCTTCTACGGCGGGCTGGGGGATGTGATCACCGATCCGAACGCGCCGGGCTACGATGCCGGGGAGCTGGATCCTTTCACGCCGGGCAGCGCGGCCGAGGCGTCTTATGCGCAATACGGCTACACCGAGAATCCGCTGCATTACTTCGATTCGCAGTTCAACTGGCGGACGGGAGATCATGCGGTGGCTTTCGGGGTGCAGCACAAGCGCGAGTCCGTGCGCGACGAGAACCGCAATCTTCCGGGCGACACCCTGCGGGTCACGGCGGACGATCGCTTTCATAACACCGGTTTATTTGCGCAGGATGAATGGACGGTTTCGCCGTCGTTCGACCTCGTGCTGGGTGCGCGGCTGGACAAGAGTTCGGCGCTCGACGACGTGGTGTTTTCCCCCCGCATCGCGGCGGCCTGGGCGGCGACGGACCGGGTGAAGCTGCGGGCGGGCCTCACCACGGGTTTCCGTGCGCCGGAGGTTTTCAGCGAGGATCTGCATGTGGATACGCTGGGCGCGGAGCAGGTGCGCATTCGCAACGCCGCCGGTCTGGTGGAGGAGTCGGCGGTCACCTATCTGGCCGGTTTTGAATGGCAGGACCGGACGGTGCAGCCGCGCTGGCTCTTCGATGCGACCGCCTCCGTGACCGACATCAAGGACACCTTTCTGATCGGCGAGGTGCAGACAGATGGGGACGGCTCCCTCTATCAGGAGCGGGCGAATGCCTCCGGTTCCCGGATCGGGGGCTTTGAGGCCAATCTGGCCTATCAGCCGGGGTTGGATCTGCGGATCACCGCGGGGCTTTCCTACTACCGTTCACGCTATGCTCAGGCGGAGGTGATTTTCGACGACACTCCGGACGGCGGGACCACGGTGATTACGACGCGCAACTATCTGAAGACGCCCAACTGGGGCGGGGTATTGCAGGCTGTCTGGACGCCGGTGCCGGAGCTCAATGTGTTCCTCGGCGCCAAATACACCGGCCGGATGGACGTGCTGAACAATAACACGGGCACGCTCAACCGGATTACGGATTTCTGGGTGCTGGACCTGGGGTTGACCCGGCATTTCGAACTGCGCACCGGCCGGCACATTGATGTCTCGCTCGGCGTGCGCAATCTCCTCGATCAGCGGCAGAAGGACCTGGAATCCGGACCCGATCGCGACAGCGATTACGTCTATGGTCCGCGCTTCGCCCGCGCCTTCTACCTCGCGGCCAAATACGAATTCTGATCCGGGAAAATTTGGAGGTAATAAGTGTCCGCCTGTGGAGCGGGCTGGATTGAGTCCGCTCTAAGAGTTTGCACTTTGGCCAAAATTTGTAGCATAGGATAAAAAATCTCATGATTCCTTCCGTATCACAGTCGGTGTCCGGCGTTTCCCTGGCGGGGCGGGCGGTCCGATGGGCCGGAACGGCCGTCGGCCTGTTGCTGGCGATGGCGCTGCTTCCGCTGGCCGAGGCCAAGCCCAAGCGCATCGTCACCACGTTCACCATCATCCAGGACATGGCGCAGAATGTCGCGGGGGACGCCGCCATCGTGGAGTCCATCACCAAGCCCGGCGCCGAGATCCACGGTTACGAGCCGACGCCGCGCGACATTGTCCGGGCGCAGCAGGCGGATCTCGTGCTCTGGAACGGCCTCAATCTGGAGCGCTGGTTCGAGCGTTTTTTTGGTAATTTGAAGGACGTGCCCTCGGTCGTCCTCACCGAGGGTATCGAGCCGGTCGGTATTGGCGAGGGGCCTTACGAGGGCAGGCCGAACCCGCACGCCTGGATGTCGCCGCGCAATGCGCGGATCTATGTGGAAAACATCCGCCGGGCCTTGGTGGAGATCGATCCGGAGAATGCCGCCACCTACAACGCCAACGCCGCCGCCTACAGTGAGAAATTTGTGGAGCTGGAGGACTACCTGCGGCGGGAATTGGCGAAGATCCCGACGGAGCAACGCTGGCTGGTCACGAGCGAGGGCGCTTTTTCCTACCTGACCCGCGACTTCGGCTTGGGTGAACTTTTCCTCTGGGCGGTCAATGCGGACCAGCAGGGCACGCCCCAGCAAGTGCGGCGCGTCATTGACGCCGTCCGGGCCCGCCGGATTCCGGCGATTTTCAGCGAGAGTACGGTCAGCGACCGGCCGGCCCGGCAGGTCGCCCGCGAGTCCGGCGCCCGCTACGGCGGGGTGCTTTATGTGGATTCTCTGACCCCGGCCCGCGGCCCGGCGCCGACCTACCTGCGCTTGATGGAATACAATGCCCGGACCATCGTGCAGGGGTTGACCCAGCCATGAACCCGCCCGACGCCCCCATCGAACTGGTTGTTCAAGATCTCAAGGTGGCCTATCCCAACGGCCATCTGGCGCTGCATGACATGAATTTCACGCTGCGCGGGGGGACGATCTGCGGGTTGGTGGGCGTCAATGGCAGCGGCAAATCCACGCTCTTCAAGGCGATCATGGGTTTTGTCCGCCCGGCGCAGGGGGTGGTGCGCATCGCCGGGCTCGATCTGACCGCGGCCCTGCGGCGCAACCTCGTGGCTTACGTGCCGCAGGCGGAGGAGGTGGACTGGAGCTTTCCCGTCAGCGTGTGGGATGTGGTGCTCATGGGGCGTTACGGCTACATGAACTTCATGCGCAGGGCGCGGGCGGAAGACCGGCGCATCGCTGAGGAAAGCCTGCAGCGGGTCGGCATGCTGGACTTCCGCGAACGGCAGATCGGCGAGCTTTCGGGCGGTCAGCGCAAACGTGTCTTTCTCGCCCGGGCGCTGGCCCAGCAGAGCCGGGTCATCCTGCTCGACGAGCCTTTCACGGGCGTGGATGTTAAAACCGAGAATGCGATCATCGAACTCCTGCGCGCGCTGCGCACCGAGGGGCGGCTGGTGCTCGTCTCGACGCACAATCTCGGTTCGGTGCCGGAGTTTTGCGATCAGGTCGTGCTCATCAATCGCACGGTGCTGCAAGCGGGGCCCACGGACGAGGTCTTCACGCAGGCCAACCTCGTGCAGGCCTTCGGCGGGGTGTTGCGGCATTTCCATTTCGACCAGTCCACGGTGCAGAAGCACGACGGCCGCGCGGTCACGCTGCTGACCGACGACGAGCGTCCGCTGGTCTTTGGCAAGGGGGGCCACCTCGAATACAGCCGGCGTGAAGGCAAGGAAGACGTGATCGAACAGCGTGCCGAGACGGAGGATGACCGGTGAGCGGAGTCAGCTGCAAACGCCATGAGGCGATGGGCCCGGCCTGTTTCGGATTGCGTGCCGTCAGCGTGTGAGCGGAGGGCGGTTCTTATGATCGAATCCCTGCTCACGCCGCTGCACTACGACTACATGGTCCGCGCCATCTGGGTGAGCGGACTGGTGGGCGGCGTGTGCGCGTTTCTTTCCTGTTACATCACGCTCAAGGGTTGGTCGCTGATGGGTGATGCGTTGTCCCATGCGGTGGTGCCCGGTGTGGCGGTGGCCTACCTCATTGGCTGGCCGTTCGCGGCGGGGGCGTTTGTCACCGGCTTGCTGGCGGCCGTCGGCATGGGCTTCGTCAAGACCCGCACGCGTCTGCGCGAGGATGCGGTCATCGGGGTCGTGTTCACGGCGTTCTTCGCGCTGGGTCTCTTCCTGATTTCCATCCGCCCGGGCAGTGTGGATCTGAAGAGCATCATCTTTGGCAACGTGCTGGCCATCGCCGACGGGGATGTCTGGCAGGTGCTGGGTATCGCGGCGGTCACCCTGCTGGTGCTGGGGCTGAAATGGCGCGATCTGCTGCTGTTCTGCTTCGACCCCGCGCAGGCGCGGGCGCAGGGGCTCAATGTCACCGTGCTGCACTACACGCTGCTGACGCTCCTCTCTGCGACGGCGGTGGCGGCTTTGCAGACGGTGGGGGCGCTGCTGGTCGTGGCGATGCTGGTGACACCGGGTGCGACCGCGTATCTGCTCACGGATCGTTTTGGCCGGATGATCGCGATTGCGGTGGGCCTGGGTGTGGGCGCCTCGATGGCGGGCGCCTATGCGAGTTACTTTTTCGACGGAGCCACCGGCGGCTGCATCGTGACGCTGCAAACGCTGGTGTTCCTGCTGGCGCTGGTCTTTGCCCCGAAGCATGGCCTGCTGGCCGCCCGCGCGCGCCGCCGGTTGGCGGCGACCTGAGCCCATGGACGCGCTGCTCGAACCTTTTCGCTACGGCTTCATGATCGAGGCCATGGTTGCCGGGGCGGCGGTCGGGGCCGTGTGCGCGGTGCTTTCGTGTTATCTGGTGCTCAAGGGCTGGTCGCTGATGGGCGATGCGGTGTCGCACGCCGTGTTGCCCGGCCTCGTGCTGGCCCATGTGGCGGGCGTGCCGCTGGCGCTGGGGGCGTTTGTTTCCGGCCTGCTCTGCGCGGTTGGCACGGGCTGGATCAAGGCCAACAGCCGGGTGAAGGAGGATACCATCATGGGGGTGGTTTTCACCGGGTTGTTCGCCGTCGGCCTCGTGATGTTCAGCAAGATCCGGACGGACCTGCATCTCGACCATATCCTCTTTGGCAATATCCTCGGACTGGAGGACGGGGACTTGTGGGCGACGCTGCTCACCAGCGGGTGCGTGCTCGCCATTGTCCTGCCGCTGCGGCGGGATCTTATGCTGTTCTGCTTCGATCCGGCGCAGGCGCGCGCGATCGGACTGCGCACGCAGGTCCTGTATTATCTGCTGCTTTCGCTGCTGGCCCTGACTATCGTCATATCGCTCAAGGCCGTGGGCATCATCCTGGTGATCGCGATGCTGATCACGCCCGGGTGCGTGGGTTATCTGCTGACCGACCGGTTTGACCGGATGCTGGGCATCGCGGTCGCGACGGCCGTGGGCTCCAGCGTGGCGGGGGTCTATGCGAGCTACTTCCTCGATGCCTCCACGGGGGCGTGTATCGTGCTCGTGCAGGCGGTGGTATTCCTGCTCGCCCTCAGTTTCGCCCCGAAGCACGGTCTGCTCAAGCTGCGCCAGAAAAGCCGCTTGAGTTGAGCATCGGCTCCGGCCGTTGTCGAAGGATGGCCTCCCGCTCCAGTCTGTTCGAGATCGCTGCCGCGTTCCTGAAACTCGGCTGCATTTCATTTGGCGGACCGATGGCGCACCTGGGCTATCTGCATGACGAATTTGTGCGGAAGCGCCGCTGGCTGGATGACGCGGCCTACGGTGATCTGGTGGCGCTGTGCCAGTTTCTGCCGGGTCCGGCGAGCAGCCAGCTGGTGTTCGCGCTGGGCATGAGGCGAGGGGGATTGATGGGGGCGTTGGTGGCGTCGGCGGGGTTCACCGCGCCTTCGGCGGTGTTGATGATTCTTTTTGCCTACGGCGCCACGATGGCCGGCGACTTGCGGGGAGCCGGCTGGCTGCATGGCCTGAAGCTCGCGGCGGTGGCGGTGGTGGCCCAGGCGGTCTGGAGCATGGGGCGGAAACTGTGTCCTGATCTTCCCCGGATGATCGGAGCATTCTGCGCGGCCGGAATTGTCCTGCTGTTGCCGGGCACATGGACGCAGGCAGGGGTGATCATGCTGGGGGCGGTGGCCGGTTGCATGATTTACCGGCCAGCCACGCCGGTTTCGATTTTGCCGGAAATCAAAATCACGCGGGCGCACTATGCGGGGGCGGGCGCACTGGGGCTGTTTGGCGTGCTGCTGCTGGTCTTGCCGCTGCTGGCGGCGGTTTCGGGGTCGCGTGAGATCATGATATTGGACAGTTTCTATCGCGCGGGCTCACTGGTGTTCGGCGGTGGCCATGTGGTCCTGCCTTTGTTGCGCGCGGAGGTGGTTCCGCCCGGTTGGATTGCGGATGATGTTTTTCTCGCGGGGTATGGGGCGGCGCAGGCTGTGCCCGGGCCGCTGTTTACCTTTGCGGCTTACCTTGGAACTGTGATCGCGTCCGGGCCGCAGGCTTGGCTGGGCGGGGTGGTCTGTCTGCTGGCGATTTTTCTTCCGGCGTGGCTGTTGATCGGCGGGGCGCTGCCGTTCTGGCAATTGGTGCGCGGCCGGCCCTGGGCGCAGGCGGGTTTGAATGGGGCCAATGCGGCGGTCGTCGGTCTGCTGCTCGCTGCGTTTTACAATCCGGTATGCCGTGAGGGGGTGACCGGGTGGAGGGACGTCGCGGTCGTGGGAGTCGCCCTGCTCCTGCTGGTGTGGCGTGTGCCCGCCTGGCTGATGGTGGCGCTGGTGGTGCTCGCGAGTCTGGTGCTGGCCTGAGAGCGAGGACCGCCCACGGCCGGATCGCCGTACAAATCTCAACCGCTAAACAGTCCGCGGAAGAGGTGCAGAGCGAAGATGCCCGCGAGGGTGTAAACCATCCAGTTGGTCTGCCGGCCCTTGCCGACGGCGAGGTGGATGAGCGCGTAGGCCACGAGGCCGAGGCCGATGCCCTCGGCGATGCTGAAAGTGAGCGGCGTGGCGACAATGATGATGAAGGCCGGGGCGACTTCCTCCAGTTCGCGCAGGTTGAGTTGCGCGGCCGACTGGAACATGAAGATGCCCACGATCACCAGGGCCGGGGCGGTGGCGACGGCCGGGATGGCCTGGATGACCGGGGTGAAAAACAGCGCGAGGATGAACAGCCCGGCGACCGTGACGCCGACGAGACCGGTGCGGCCGCCGGCCTCCACGCCGGAGGCGGACTCGATGTAGCTCACGACATTGGAGGTGCCGAAGCCGGCGGAAGCGATGACGCCGAGCGAATCGGCGACGAGGGCTTTGCCCGCGCCGGGCAGCCGGCCTTCCTTGTCGAGCAGACCGGCGCGCTGGGTGACACCGATGAGGGTGCCCACGTTGTCGAAGAGGGCGATGAGGAGCAGCGTCAGGACGACGGTGAGGGCCTTGAAGAAATCTTCCCGGAAGTAGCCGAATTCGAGTTTGAGAAAAGTGTCGGCCATCGAGGCTGGCAGGGAGACGAATTGATCGGGCAGCGCGGTGACCGTGCCGCCCCGGCCGTCGGGGACGATCAGGCCGATGACGGTGATGGCGAAGATGGAGAGGATGATGCCCCCGGGCACGCGACGGACCATCAGCACGACGGTCAGCAAGATGCCGGCGAAGCAGAGCAGGACAGGCGGCGAGCCCAGCTGCCCATGGGTGACGAGCGTCTCGGGGTGTCCGGCGATGATGCCGCCGTTCTTGAGTCCGATGAAGGCGATGAAGAGCCCGACGCCGCAGGTGATGGCCATCTTCAGCTGATAGGGAATGCCGTTGATGATCTTTTCCCGGATGCCGCTGAGCGAGAGGCCGAGGAAGGCCAGCCCGTTGATGAAGACAAGACCGAGCGCCTGCTGCCACGGCACACCGAGCCCGACGCAGACCGTGTAAGCGAAGTAGGCGTTGATTCCCATGCCCGGGGCGAGGGCGAGGGGGAAGTTGGAATACAACGCCATGATGAGCGTGCTGACGGCGGCGCTCACGGCGGTGACGGTGATCAGGCCCTCGATGGGCATGCCGGCGGCGGCGAGAATCGCGGGGTTGACCGCGAGGATGTAGGCCATGGCGGCGAAGGTCGTGCAGCCGGCCTGCACTTCGCGCACCGGGGTGGTGCCGTGTTGCTGGAGCTTGAAGAGACGGTTGAGCATGGGGCCGAAAAATCGTTCTCGTTCTCCTGATCGTAATCTGTTCTCGCTGGAGAGGTCGTCAGGATTACGAGAACAATTGAGATTACGAGAACGATTGGGAGAACGGATTTATGCCGATCATTGATGCCCATGTGCACCTGTATCCACCGGAAGTAAACGAGGCCCCGGCCGACTGGGGCGCGGCGGCGATGGAGCCTTGCTGGACACGGCTCACGCTGCGCCGGCGGAAGGATGGACAGCGCGTACAGGCGTTTCCCACGGTGGACGAATTGCTGCGCGAGATGGATGCCGCCGGGGTGGCGCGGGCGGTGCTGCTGGGCTGGTATTGGGAGCGGCCCGAAAGCTGTCTGGCGCAAAACCGGTTTTATGCGGCCTGCATCAAGGCGCACCCGGACCGGCTTTCCGCGTTTGCCACGGTGCAGCCGGCGGCGGGTCCGGCGGAGGCGTGCGCCGAGCTCCGCTGGGCCCGGGATGCGGGGCTGTGCGGCCTGGGTGAACTCTCGCCGCACAGTCAGGGCTATACGTGCGCGGCCCCGGCCTTTGCCGCGGTAATGGAGCAGGCGGCGGAGCTGGGCTGGCCGGTGAACCTGCATGTCACCGATCCCGAGAGCCGGCCTTATCCGGGACGCGTGGACACGCCGTTGGACGATTTTCTGGAGCTGGCGCGGCGGTTTCCGCAGACGAATTTCATCCTCGCCCACTGGGGCGGGTTGCTGCCGTTGCGGACGACGGAGGCGATTCCGGACAACATTTACTACGACACCGCCGCGAGCCCGTTGCTCTACGGGCAGGATATCTGGCGCAAGTTCTGCGCGCAGGTGCCGGCGGAGCGGGTGCTGTTTGGCTCCGACTATCCGCTCAACCTTTATCCGGGCATTGATGCGCAGCCGAATCTGTCGCGTCTGGTCGCCGAGGTGCACCGTTCGGAACTGCCCGCCGCGCCGCTAAAGGCGATCGTCGCGGACAATGCCCGCCGGTTACTGCGACTTCCCTGATTTGGTCCCAAGCCGGATTAAATGTGGAAATCAGGAAAGGAGGAAACGGGCTCGATCTTCACCACGGATGACGCGGACTGCTCGGATAGGAAACATTCATTCGAGCTTATATGCAAAATCTGCACTTCTGCCTTTTTCCAGCCTTCCTGATTTCCACATTTAAATCATCCGCGTTTTTCCTCACCGCGCGAGTACCCAAGGCAGGGCCGGGCTTTGCGGGTGGTTCACCACGATCTGGAGACCGGCGGTGAGCCCGGAGGGCAGGGGGACGGGCACGGTGAGGATGGGCAGGCCGGCGAGACTGCCGGGCGCGGTGATGGCCAGGAGACGGTCGCGATTGGCCTGAGTGCAATCGGCCTTGGTCAGGGCGGCGCAAGGCGCGGCGGGCATGACGAGAAAATCGAAGCTCGCGAATGCCTGCGCCCATTTCAGTCGGACCAGCGTCAGGATGGTTTGGGCGCGGGTGCGCTGTACGTCGGTCCAGCGATGGCCACGATCCAAGCGGGCCCAGACGGCGGGATCGTAGCGGTCCTTGTAGGGCGTCATCCAGTCGCGGTGAATCGCATGTGCTTCCGTGCTTTGGATCACGGCGTAGGCAAACGACGATTCGGCGAACCCGGCGAGCAGGTCGCGTTGCATTTCGGCCGGTGCGGGCTCCGCGAAGCGCGTGGTGGCCGCTTCGCGGCACGCGCGCGCCACCTCGGTGTCGAGCCCGGGCAGATCGAGATAAACGCCGCGCGGCTCGCGCTTGGTCTCGCGCCAGCCGACAAGTGCGCCGAGAGCCTGGCGCATGTCCGCGGACGTCCGGGTAAACCAGCCGGCGGTGTCAAACGAGGGGGCCAGCGGGAAGGCATCGCTGATCCATTCATCCTTCGGCGTGAGCCGGAAGCCGAAGAGTCCGCAGAAAGCGGCCGGCACCCGCACGGAGCCACCGGTGTCGGTGGCGGTGGCAAAGGGTACGACCCCGGCGGCCACGAGCGCGGCCGATCCGCTGCTGGAGCCACCGGTGGTGCGGCCGGGAAAATGCGGATGCTCGCAATCGCCGTAGTGGGGGTTCTCGCCGGTGAGGCCGTAGGCGAACTCGTGAAGATGGGTCTTGCCTGCGAGCACGGCCCCGGCGGCCGTCAGGCGGCGGGTGAGGGCACCGTCCTGAGCAGGCGTCGCGCGCACTTCCGCGAGAAACGCCGAACCGGCCCGGGTGGGCTCGCCGGCGACCTCGAAGAGGTCCTTGGTGAAATACGGGATGGCGCCGAATGGAGCTTGGCGATCGGCCATGGCAAACCGGGCGGTCAATGTCGCCTCATCCGGCAGACTGGCGATACAGGCGCGTTGTTGGGCCGCGGGGAGCGTATCAACCTTGGCCAGCAGTGTGCGTGCGGCTTGTTCTGGAGATAGATCATGCCAGTCGGCGAAAGTCATGGTGGTGATGATCTGAAGGCTTATGTGCCGGTGCAATTCCAGGGTGATGCATAAGATTCTTGCCTTGGCGTCCGGTGTCCTCTCTACGTTGCCGCAACAACTGGCGCTTTGTGGAATTGACCACAGGAAGTTAACTACGATCTGTCGCGCGCCTGGGCAGGGCGGAATTTAATTCGTGACCCTTATGCCCTCCCACGCTCTTCAGCAATATCTCGTCCGGACTGCCGCCGACAAGATCGACACGGGCTTTGTCGCCTACCTCGCCAGCCTGTCTGAAATCGCCAAGCAGGAACCTCTGCTGGCACGCTCGATCGTGCAGGAACTGGCCGACCAGCGTAGCCATCTGAAATTGATCGCCAGCGAAAATTACTGCTCGCTGCCTGCGCAGCTCGCAATGGGCAATCTACTGACGGACAAATATGCGGAAGGCATTTCGCACGCGCGCTTCTATGCCGGTTGCGATAACGTCGATACGATCGAGGATTTCGCGGCGGCGCAGGCGAGGAAATTGTTTGGGGTGGAGCATGCTTATGTGCAGCCGCACAGCGGGGCGGATGCTAACCTCGTGGCGTTTTGGGCGATTTTGAGTGCGCGCGTTCTCACGCCCGCACTGGAGCAGATGGGGGAGACAAATCCTTCCAAGCTTGATGCCGTAGTGTGGGAGCGCATCCGGCAGGCGTGCGGCAACCAGCGCTTGCTGGGGCTGGATTATTATTCGGGCGGACATCTGACGCATGGCTACCGGCTCAATATTTCCGCACAGATGTTTGAGGCTCACGGCTACCAGGTCGATCGCGCGACGGGCCTGCTGGATTACGCGCAGATCGAACGGCAGGCGATCGAACTCCGACCGCTGATCCTGCTTGCCGGCTACAGCGCTTACCCGCGCAAGATCGACTTCCGCCGTATGCGTGAAATCGCGGACAGAGTCGGTGCGGTGCTGATGGTCGACATGGCGCACTTTGCCGGGTTGGTGGCCGGCGGTGTGTTCCGCGATGAATTTAATCCGATCCAGCACGCCCACGTGGTGACCACGACTACGCACAAAACCCTGCGCGGCCCGCGTGGCGGCATGGTGATGTGCACCAAGGAGTTTGCCCTGCACGTGGACAAAGGTTGCCCGCTGGTGCTGGGCGGCCCGCTGCCACATGTGATGGCGGCCAAGGGTGTAGCCTTCGCCGAGGCGAACCGGCCTGAGTTCAAGAATTATGCACAACAGGTGGTGGATAACGCCCAAACGCTGGCTGCAGCGTGCCGGAGCGAAGGTATGACCTTGGCCACGGGTGGCACGGACAATCACCTGATGCTGGTCGATGTGCGGCCCTTCGGTCTTACGGGGCGGCAAGCTGAGTCCGCCGTGCGCGCCTGCGGCATCACACTCAACCGCAACTCATTGCCCTATGATCCCAACGGGCCGTGGTATACCAGCGGCTTGCGGCTCGGCACGCCGGCGGTGACAACGCTGGGGATGAAAAAGGAGGATATGAAGGAAATCGCCGCCGTGCTTCGTCTGGTGTTGCTGCATACCAAGCCGGAGGAAATCAAAAAGGTTGGGGAACCGGTGGCCTTCAGCCGGGCGAAATTCGCTACTGCGCCGATGGCACGGGAGGAGGCGATCAGTCGCGTGCGACAGTTGCTGGCGCGTTTCCCGGTTTATCCTCAGCTCGATCTCGCCTTTTTGCAGGAGCATTTCTGCTGAGCGTGCTGAGTGCATATCCCTCGCCCTTGTGCTGGTGACGGTGATATTACCGCACGAATCCGCTTTGCGTTATCCACAGTTTTCCCCACGAATTTTCATTTTATGAATCCCGAATCCCGCCTGGCCGAACTCGGTCTCACGCTTCCCACTCCGCCCGCTGCCGCCGGCAGCTATGTGCCCACCGTGCGCACGGGCAATCTGCTCTATTGCGCCGGCACGATCTGCATGGTGAACGGTCAGATGACGCACACCGGCCAGGTGGGGAAGGAACAGACCATCGAGACCGCGGCGAAGTCCGCCGAGATCTGCGCCCTCAACACCCTGGCAAACATCAAGGCCGCCGTGGGCTCGCTCGACCAGGTGGCGCGCATCGTCTTCGTGAGCGGCTTCGTCAATGCCGTGGACGGTTTTGCCGATAGCCCGGCGGTGATCAACGGCGCGAGTGATCTTTTCGTGAAAGTCTTCGGCGAAGCCGGGAAACACGCGCGCGCCGCGGTGGCTGTAAACGGACTGCCCAAGGGCACGACGACGGAAATCCAGGTCGTGGTTGAATTGAAGGCCTGATAGGTTTCGCTTGCTTCTCCCCCGGGGGCGCCCTGTTGCTAGGGGCCCCCAGAAACCCCGAGGATTCCCCATGAAGAGTACCCTGCTGTGTGTGTGGCTTGCCCTGACTGCCGCGGTGATGTCCGCGCAGACTTATCAAGTGGCCGTGATTCCGAAAGGCACGACCCATGAATTCTGGAAATCCATCCATGCGGGGGCGCTGGCGGCGGCGGCGGAGTTGAGGGGCGAGGGCGTGAACGTGAACATCATCTGGAAGGGGCCACTGCGCGAGGACGACCGCGAACAGCAGGTGCAGGTGGTGGAAAACTTCACCGCGCGCCGGGTGAGCGGTATTGTGCTGGCACCGCTTGATGCGCGCGCGCTCGTGCGGCCGGTGGAGACCGCGGTGCGGGCTCGCATTCCGGTGGTGGTGATTGACTCCGCCCTGAATTCCAACACTCCCGCGAGCACGGTCTCGACCGACAATTACAAGGGGGGAGTGCTGGGCGCCAGGCGGCTGGGCGAACTGCTCGGGGGCAAGGGCAATGTCATCCTCCTGCGCGTGCAGGCGGGGGCCACCAGCACGGATCAGCGCGAGGCGGGGTTCCTCGACACCATTCGTGACGAATTCCCGGGAATCCGGGTGCTTTCCAGCGACCAGCATGCCGGCCCGACCCGGGACACGGCCTACCGGGTTGCGCAAAACCTGCTCAACCGTTTCGGGCGCGAGGTGAACGGTGTTTTCGCCCCGAATGAGTCCTCCGCCACCGGCATGCTGCTGGCTTTGCGTGATGCCGGTCTGGCGGGAGGACGGGTGAAATTCGTGGGTTTCGACACCGGCACGCAGACGATGACCGCGCTGCGCAGCGGCGACCTGCAGGGGCTCGTCGTGCAGAATCCGTTTCGCATGGGTTACCTCGGGGTGACGACCCTGATCACGGTCCTGCGCGGTGGCCAGGTGGAGCGCGAGATTGATACGGGTTGCGTGCTTGTGACGGCTGAAAACCTCTCCGAGCCCGAGATCGCCGACCTCATCAACCCGCCGCTGGACAAGTATCTGAAATGAGCGGCGTGGTTACGAAGGAGAATCCGTCGGTGATGATCGCGGGATTTCACGTGTCGGGTGGATTGCGTGGCTTCTTTGTATTCTGATCATGTCCGTGCGTCTTCGTCTCAGCCAGATCGACAAAGCCTTTGGGGCGACGCAGGCCTTGCGCGGGGTGTCGCTGGAAGTCGCGGCCGGCGAGGTGCACGCGCTCATTGGCGAAAATGGCGCGGGCAAAAGCACGCTCATGAAGGTGCTGAGCGGGGTGGTGCGGCCGGACGCGGGGACGATGGAGATTGACGGCGCGGCCTACGTGCCGGCCGATACGCTCGATGCGCGGCGGCGCGGCGTGGCGATGATCTACCAGGAGCTGAGCCTCGCGCCGCACCTGAGCGTGTGGGAGAATATCGTGCTGGGCGCAGAACCGAACCGGCTGGGCTGGATTGATCGCCGTGAGGCGCAGGCGCGGGCCCGGCGGGCGTTGGAGCGGCTGACTCACGGTCATCTGCCACTGGAGCGGCCGGTGGCGGAATTCTCCATCGCCGAGCAGCAGGTGATCGAGATTGCGCGCGCGCTGCTGACCGAGCCGCGCGTGCTCATCATGGACGAGCCGACGAGCAGTCTGACACAGGCCGATACGGAAAAGCTCTTTGTCGTGGTGCGCCAGTTGCGGGAGCAGGGCGTGAGTGTGATCTACATCAGCCATTTTTTGGAAGAAGTGCGGCAGGTGGCGGACCGTTTTACGGTGTTGAAGGACGGGCAGACGGTCGGCTCGGGCGAACTGGCGGCGGTTGGTCAGGCGGAGATCGTCCGCATGATGGTCGGGCGCGAGGTGCAGGATATCTATCCGGCACGCACCTTCAATCCCGGCGAGATTGTTCTGAGCCTGCGGCAACCGGAAGGGCTGCCGCTGGAGTTGCGCGCGGGTGAGATCCTTGGCGTGGCCGGGTTGATTGGCGCGGGGCGAACCGAGCTGCTGCGCGCGGTCTTCGGGCTGGATAAAAGCGCGGTGTATGCGACCAGCCCGGCGCGGCGCTGGGCGGAGGGCGTGGGTTTTCTCAGCGAAAACCGGAAAGAGGAGGGGCTGATGCTGCCGCTGTCGCTCGCGGAGAATGCCACTCTGACGAAGTTTCGCGCACTATCCCGTTTTGGCTGGCTGCGCACCGGCGGCATTGAGGCGGTGACGGCGGAATGGATCGCACGCCTGGGCGTCAAGACGCGGGGGCCGCGGCAAGCGGTGGGCGAGCTGTCCGGGGGCAATCAGCAGAAGATCGCGCTGGCCCGGCTGCTGCAGCACCCGGCGCGCATCCTGTTGCTCGATGAGCCGACCCGCGGCATTGACGTGGGCAGCAAGGCGCAGATCTACGCGCTGGTCGCGGAGCTCGCCGCGGCGGGCAAGGCGGTCGTGCTGGTGAGTTCCTACCTGCCCGAGTTGTTCGGCCTGTGCGATCGCATCGCCGTGATGAGACGGGGCGTGGTGGTGGAGTGCCGCGACCGCGAGGCGTGGACTGAACCTGACCTGATGACCGTGGCCGTCGGCGCGGCGGATTAACCCAGAAAACAAAGCCAAGAAATCCCCTATGAAAAACCTCCTCGCGAAAGCCGGTCCCTTCCTCGGTCTGTTGCTGGTCATCGGGTTGTTTTCCCTTTCGAATGAGATTCGCGACTACTTCCTGAGTTACGCGAACTTCAAGATCATCCTCACGCAGACGGTGATCGTGGCCATCGGCGCGCTGGGCATGACGCTGATCATTGTCAGCGGTGGGATCGATCTGAGCGTGGGCTCGGTGATCGCGTTGTGCAGTGTGGTGGGCGCGTTGTTGATCCAGCAGGACTGGCCGGTGGTGGCGGTGGTGCTGGCGGTGATCGCCGCCGGGGGCGTGGTGGGGTTGTTCAACGGCGTGGCCATCGCCGGGCTCAAGATGATGCCCTTCATCATCACACTGGGCACGCTGGGCATCGCCCGCGGTGCGGCCAAGTGGCTGGCGAACAATGAAACGGTGAATTACGACGAGTCGCCCATCAACGGCTGGATGACGACGGCCGATCCCTTCGGCTGGGCGCTGCCGACGGGGGCGTGGGTGACGCTGGCGCTGGCGGTGCTGACGGCGGTGATGCTGCGGCGGACGGTTTTCGGGCGGCATATCTTTGCCATCGGTTCCAACGAGGCCACGGCCCGGCTCTGCGGCATCCCGACCCTGTGGACCAAGGTTTTGATCTATGCGCTGGCGGGCTGCTTCTTTGGACTGGCGGGGCTCATGCAGCTCTCGCGCCTGCGCCAGGGCGATCCGACCGTGGCCATCGGTGTCGAGCTGGATATCATCGCCGCGGTCATCATTGGCGGAGCCAGTCTGAACGGCGGCGTGGGCACGGTGCTGGGCTCGATGATCGGCGCGCTTATCATGGCGGTGCTGCGCAACGGTTCCCAGCAGATGGGCTGGCCGACGTATTTTCAGGAAATCATCATCGGCGTGGTGATCATCGCCGCGGTGTTTCTGGACCGGCTCCGGCAGACGAGGCAGGCCTGAGCGTGATGCTGCGCTCGAGCGACGCCTGCCAGAAGGCGACGTCAATCCATTGGTTGAACTTCCAGCCCACCTGGCTGAAGTGGGCCACTTTCTCGAACCCCAGTTTTTCGTGCAGCCGCTGGCTGGCGGGGTTGGGCAGGGAGATGCCGGCGACGACGGTGTGCAGGCCGCGCTGGCGGAGTTCCTCAAGAAGCCGGCGGTAGAGGGCCGTGCCGATGCCACGACCGGAGGCGTCGGGATGCAGGTAGATCGCGCTTTCCACGCAATGACGGAAGGCGGACCGGTCCCGCCATTTGCCGGCGTAGGCGTAACCGCGGATGCCGGATTGATCCTCCCATACCAGCCAGGGAAAGGAGGCCGTGACATCCCTGATGCGGGCCGCTATCACGGCATCCGCCAATGTTTCCTCTTCAAACGTGATCGAGGTGTGCCGGATGTAGTGATTGTAGATTGAAGCGATCGCAGGGGCGTCGGAGAGGGAGACGGGGCGGATCATGGCGTTTCCGGCGGAGAACACTCCGGACCGTGGCGGTGGTCACGGTTGGGGTTTGAGGAAGAAGGTGCCGGATGCCGGGATGTTCTCCGCGGTGCGCCAGTCGGGCTGCCACCAGAGCTGGGCCTGCTCGTCGCCATCGCGATCGTTCACCGCGATGTTGATGCGGACGCCTTCCGCCATCCAGCGCTCGCCGTGGCGGGCAATCAGTGCGGCCAGGGGGATCGCTGCTTCGAAGACATAGCCATCGGTGGTGATGCGGTTGCACACTTTGGTGCCGGCGGGCAACCCGGAGGGGTTGAAGAGATAAGCGGGATCCAGCCCGTCGCCGGGAGCGGGGGAGGAGCCGATGAAGGTGGATATATCGTAATCGGAAGCGCGGGCGGTGGCTTGGGCGGCGGGTTCGCGGAAATCGAAACGGATTTCGAGGCCATCCTGGCGCCAGGGTTTGATATCGGCGCGGGAGACGACTTCGTCATCAGTTACGGCGACGAGGAGATAGAGATGGGTTTCATCCCGGGCGAATCCGACCTGGAAACGGCAGTCTTCCGGGCCATTCCAGCCGAGGGATTGGGCATGCAGGTAGGCGTTTTCCGTGGCCGATAAAACCAGGTCGGCGGGCCAGTCGGTGGCATCACCATCAATGATCAAGGGCTGGCCGAGCAGCGGAAACGTCAGTCGTGGCACGAGAGGGATGATGAGTGAGCTGTCGATCCGGACGGGCGGAGCGTCAGAGGGCTCCAGGGCTGCTTCCCAGATGAGACGGGCGGCGGCCCGGGCCTGATGGGAATGAGCCGAGGTATCGCCCGCGATTTGCAGATTGAAGACCTGTTTGGATCCGGCGGGAAGGGTGAAGCGCGAGTAGCCGTCGTGGGTGGTGGGCAGCCCGGGCTCCAGCCTGGCGGCGATACCTTCATTGGCGTCGAGCCGCAGGCGGATATCCGCGGGCAGCGAGGTGGGGTTGGTGACCTGCAACGTCACGCTCTCCGCGGCGGGCTTTCCGTCCTGAAGCCAGAGAATGCCGGTGGCGAAACCACCGGCGGTGAAGGCGTCCGCCAGTTCTTTGGAGCGGGGTGTGCGGAGGTTGTCATCGTGGATGCCGTCGAGCATGAGGTTGGCCAGCCGGGGGCCTTTTGCGGTCATGGTGACCCAGACGACATGGTCGAACTCTCCATAGGCGGCGCCGCGCAGCTCGCTGCCGCCTCCGGTGGTGGCGAGGATGTAGTGATGGGCGTCGTTTTGCCGGTGCTTGAGGTAGGTGTGATAATGGCCGGTGAAGACCGTGTAGGGCCGGTCACCCAGGGCGGTTTCGATTTCCGGCCAGCCGCGCTCCGCAGGATATTCCCACAGCGGAGTGTGCAGGAAGACGAGGGTCCAGCTCACGTCGGGATGCGCGGCCAGGGTTTCCCGTATCCACTCGCGCTGGGCTTCACCGACATGGTGGATCGCGGGCTCCTGCGAATTGAGGCAGAGGATGAGGACGTTGCGGTAAACGAAACTGTAATAGGAACGGCCGAAACGCTCTTCCCAGATGCGGGCCATGGCCGGGTTGGTGTAGTCATGGTTGCCCGCGACATAGAAAAACGGCATCTCAAGTTGCGCGACGAACCCTTGGAATTCGTCCCACTCGGCGTTCACCGCGTCCGCGTCCTCGGTGTAGCCTTCGATGAGATCGCCGATGCTCATGACAAACTCGGGTTGGAGCAGGTTGAGTTTGCGCAGGGCGGAGGCAAAGACGCCGCGGCGCGCTCCGCCGGTGTTGTCGCCGACGATGGCAAACTGGAAGACTTCGGGCCCGTTGTGGAATTCGAGATGATTCCAGGGGGTGGCTGCGCCGGCTTTGGCGGGATTGATCGACAGGTCATCCCCGCGGGTGGAGATGGCCAGGCAAAGGAAGGCAACGAGAGGAAGCAGCGGAAAGCGGAGCATGGGCGAACGCTGCCCGCGCTGAACGGGGCCTGTCAATTCAGGCGGCCGGTTTCATGCCGGCGGTGGCGGGCCCTTACTCCAGGGTCTTGCTCAGCA
Source organism: uncultured Opitutaceae bacterium (assembly GCA_964429385.1). Classification (GTDB taxonomy): domain Bacteria; phylum Verrucomicrobiota; class Verrucomicrobiia; order Opitutales; family Opitutaceae; genus UBA2377. The sequence goes on along the minus strand of CAYSBR010000025.1, from coordinate 35,227 downwards.
CTTTGGCGTTGCGACCGCTTTCCTCATAGAGCCTGAGGCGGATCTCGGGCAGGATGGATTTGTCGGCTTCCTCGAAACCGCAGGTGTTGCTGAAGAAGCCGAAATTCTGCGTGGAGAGGGCGACGATGCGACCGGCCCCGCGTTCCTTGGCCATGAGGCAGGCGTATTCGACCATTTTCTTGCCGATGCCGCGGCCCTGGTAAAAGGGCAGGACGTAGAGCGAGCCAATCTCGGCGAGGGCGGGCTTGCCGGCATAAAAAATGAGGGTGACGCAGGCGATGATGTTCTCGTCGATTTCGAAGACGTAGAACTGGTCGATGTTCTTTTCGATGGCCTGCTGCGTGCGGTGGATCAGCTCCTCGCGCTTCACAGCGGCGCGGGTGAGGCTGTGGATGAAGCGCACATCGCGGCGCGTGGCCTTGCGGATCTGCTGGTAGTCGTTGCCGTAGATGAGCGTGCCGACACCCTCGTTGGAGAAAATCTCGTTGAGCAGGCCGTCGAAGATCCGTCCGTCCACGATGTGCACGCGCGGCGTGCCGGTGCCGATGGCGCGCACGGCGTTGAGGGCCTTCGAACGCAGGGTCTCGGGAATCTGCGCGGGGGTTTCGTCCAGCACTTTTTGCAGCGCTTCAACGGCGACCTGCGGGCGCAGTTCGCCGTTGATCACCAGACCGGCTTGCGGGGTGAGGTAGATGACCTTGGTGGCTTGGAGGGCCTCGGCGAGCTCGGCGGCGAGAAGGTCGGAATTGACGCGCAGCGAACGTCCGTCGGGCCCGAAGGCCAGGGGCGAGACGACCGGCACGACCTGCTCGTTCATGAGGTTGGTGATGAACTCGCGGTCAATGCGCTCGACCTTGCCGGTGAACTGCTGGTCCACACCCCGGATGATGCCGATGGGCAGGGCACGCACGGAATTGGTGATGACGGCCTTGAGATTGTTCTGCGCCAGCCCTTCAAGGATGAGGTGGGAGACGCGCGAGGCGGCGCGGATGGCGAGATCGAGCGTGGCGGCGTCGGTAAGGCCGGCGCCGAAGGCGTCGCTGATGGGGATGTTGCGCAACCGGGAGAGTTCCTTGATCTGCTCGCCGATGCCGTGCACGAGCACGACCTTGATGCCGAGGCTGCGGAGCACGGCGATGTCCACGAGGAGGTTGCTGAAATTTTCATCGGCCACGATGGAGCCATCCAGCGCGATGACGAAAATCTGCCCCTGGAAACGGGGCACGTATTTCAGGATGCCGCGTAGGTCCGTGGGTTTGATCGTGGTCGCGAGGGCGCTCGAGACGGGGGAGGTGGACTGGCCGTTGCTCATGGCAGGATGCGCGCTGTTCTCGGGGAAGCAGGGCGGCGCGTCAATGCACTTGCAGGGCCCACGCCTGCGAGGCGCGGGCACCGATCAGCAGCACTTCGTAGTGGCCGGGTTTAAGCGTGCCGCCGGGGAGCGTGAACTGCACCAGGCGGTCGCGCCCACGCGATTGCAGGTCACCGCCGAGCTGCTCCAGCTCCGGCACGATGACGATCCGGTTGTCCTTCATGTAGAGCGACACGGGGCCGGGATCGTTTTTGGGCTCGGTGATTTCACAGGCAAAGCGGACGGAATAGGGGAGGAGGCCGTTGGCGGTGCCGGCGGCCGTGACCTGCGGATAGGCGTCGGGCAGGACGGGTTGGTCGAGCAGGGTGGCCTGAAGTTCCTCGGTGAGTCCCCCCGGGGCCGGCCGGACGGCGGCTCCGCCTGCGATGGCCGCCGGATCGGCGGGCCGCTCCGCCCGGACGGTGACGCGCTGGTAGCCGGCCGAGAGCAACCGGGTGGTGTTGGCCCGGTCCTTCATGTCGGCATAGGGGGCGAATGCCGGGTTCTCCTTGCGATAGTGCAGGGTGAGCCAGGTGTAGAGGCCGAGGCAGAGGACGATCACGAGGACGATCCACTTCATGGGCCAGGGTTGCGGCGTCGGACGCGGGTCGGGCATGCCTTGCGATAAACGGCGCGGCGCGCCGCCGCGCAAATAAATTTGCGCCGGGCCGGGGGCGCTGCTTCCGTGGCGGGCTCCATGAAACTTTGGACCCAGTTTTTCATTCCCACCCTGAAAGAGAGCCCGTCGGACGCGGAAATCGCGTCACACAAGCTGCTCGTGCGCGCCGGTCTCGTGCGCAAGCTCGGCGGCGGCCTCTACACCTACCTGCCGCTCGGCCTGCGCGTGATGCACAAGATCACGCAGATCTGTCGCGAGGAGATGGACCGGGCGGGGGCGATCGAGCTGTGGATGCCGCATGTGCATCCGGCCGAGTTGTGGGAGCAGGGGCCGCGCTGGGCGGCGGCGCGCGAAATTATGTTCCGGGCGGACAGCGCCGGGGACGGCAAGCGGGCGGCAAAGGATCCCGAGTTTGTGCTCGGTCCCACTCATGAGGAGGTCGTCACTCCGCTGGTGAAGGCGGAGATCACCAGCTACCGCGACCTGCCGAAAAATTTCTACCAGATTGCCACGAAGTTCCGTAACGAGATCCGTCCGCGCTACGGACTGATGCGCGCCCGCGAGTTCGTGATGATGGATGCCTATTCCTTCGACACGCACGATGACAACGCGGTGAAGAGTTACTTCACCATGAAGGCGGCCTACGAAAAATTCTTCAAGCGGCTGGGGGTGACGGCGATCGCCGTCGAGGCCGACACCGGGGTGATGGGCGGCAGCTTTTCCCATGAATTCATGGTGCCGGCCGAGATCGGCGACGACGACATCATCTACTGTGAGGCGAGCGGCTATGCGGCCAATCGTGAAAAGGCGGTGAGCGCACTGGTGCCCGCGGGTCTGGCGGACGCGGCGCCGAGCGGTGAGCTGGAGGAGTTTGCCACCCCGGGCGTGGTGACGATCGCGGCGCTGGAAGCGGCGCCGTATGTGGTGCCGGCGGCCCAACAGTTCAAAACCCTCATCTACATCGGTGATGGCAAGCCCTTCATCGTCATCCTGCGCGGGTGCGATGAACTGGAGGAGGCGAAGCTCGGTTCGCTCGGTTTTACGCTGGTGCGGCCGGCCACGGCCGAGGAAATCGAGCCGGTGCTGGGCGCCAAGCCCGGCAGCCTCGGAGCCGTCAAGGGCACGATCAAGAATCCGTCCGCGCTGGCGGGGGTTTTCGCCGATCACGCCATCAAGCTGATCGGCAATGGCACGACGGGGGCCAACCAGGATGGCTTCCACCTGCGCAATGTGAATGTGACGCGCGATCTCGCGGTGACAAAATTTGGCGATTTCCGCCGGGTGCTGGCGGGGGAACCGGATGCGCAGTCGGGTCAGCCGTTGCAGTCACGCCGTGGCATTGAGGTGGGGCATATCTTCAAACTCGGGACCAAATATTCCGAGAAATACGGCGCGGTTTACACCGATGATCAGAAACAGTCTCACCCGATGGTGATGGGTTGCTACGGCATCGGCATCAGCCGCACGCTGCAGGCGATTATCGAGCAAAGCCATGACGCCGACGGCATTATCTGGCCGTGGTATGCGGCGCCGTTCCAGGTGTTGATCTGCGTGCTCGACCCGCAGGTGCCGGAGGCGATGGAGGTGGCGACGAAGCTTGCCGCCGCCGCCGAGCGCGCCGGGGCTGAGGTGCTGGTGGACGACCGGGCGGAACGACCGGGCGTGAAATTTAAGGATGCGGACCTCATCGGGATTCCTCTGCGCCTGACTGTGGGCGGCAAGGGTCTCAAGGAGGGCGTGATCGAGCTGAAGTGGCGCAAGGAAAAGGAGGTCGTGAAAGTGCCGCTGGCCGAGGCCGAGGCCAGGATCGCGGCCGAGGTGAGTGCGGCGGGGGCTGTGCAGGGATGAGGTTTGCCGCCGAAACCAGGACCGATACCGCGCCCGGCGTGCTCACTGAGACCGCGCCGGCGCCGGAGGGGGGATGGCGGGTCGTCGTGTTGAACGACCCGGTCAACCTGATGTCCTACGTGGTCATGGTCTTCAAAAAAGTCTTTGGCTACGACGAAACCACGGCCCGCCGGCACATGCTGGAGGTGCACGAACAGGGCCGCTCGATCGTGTGGAGCGGCCTGCGGGAAAAGGCCGAGGCCTACGCCTTCACATTGCAGCAATGGCACCTGACCGCCATTTTGGAGCCCGATGAAACGCATTGAGGTCAAGTTGAGCCTGACGGTGGTGGCGCCGTTGCTGGACGTCATCAAGGAGATGGCGGCGGGTCTGGCGCAGACACTGGCCGCACCGGCGGCGCTGGATGACCTCGATCCGGAATTCCAGGCCGCGTGGAAGGATGACCTGCTCCAGGCCCAAAATGAGGATGTGCGCACCCTGCTGGCGCTGTTCAATGAGGAGTTTTTTGCGGAAGGTCTGGTGGCATTCGATGCGGACAATGCCGAGGCGGTCGTCCGCGCCTGCGCCGCCGTGCGGTTGCGCCTGCGCGCCCGGCACCTGACGGATCTCGGTGAAGATGTGCTCGAAAGCGGTGAAGTGGACATCACGGTCCTGGCCGAGCCCCTGCGCCGGGCCTTCCTGTGCTACCTGTTTCTGGCCACGTTGCAGGAACTCATCATCCAGCATCTCGAGTCGTCGATCATCGATTCGTAACGGACTTGGCGACATTCCCGGGATTCGCATTTGACGCGGGGCGGGTGCGACCTACCTTGACCCGACACCCTGCAGTGTTCGAGGTGCTTTCATTAAACAGCTCTTCGCCTTTGAAACATTACGGGAACTGAAACCGCCGCGGAAGCTGCTCGGCCGTAAACCGGAAAGCAAACGCTGTGGAGGAGGTGCCCACCTATACATAAAAAGGACCAGAGCCTTTGGGCGCACGGCACAGGCGGGGTGTTCTTTTTCAACCCATCATTCCCCATGGAAAGACTGCCTTACTACCAGTTGCTGCATATCCTGTCGCTCATCGTGCTGACCGCCCATACGTTCATGGCCTTCGCCCATCCGGCGCCGGAAAACCGCAAGCGGACCATGATCATCACCGGGGTGGCCGCACTGCTGATGTTCATCAGCGGCTTCGGCATGCTGACTCTGCTCAAGATCCCGTTTGCGACGGGCTGGGTGATCGTGAAGACCGTCTGCTGGCTGGGTCTCGCCTCGCTGGCGGGCGTGGCTTACCGGCGTGTGCAACTGCGCGGGCTGCTGAGCCGGATTGCGCTGGGGCTCATCACCGTGGCGTTGGTCATGGTGTTTTTCCGTCCGGGTTTCTGACCCGGCTCCGGTGAGTAATACGCCCGGCCCATGAGCGTCCCCGGTCCGGCTGCCGCGCCGCTGTGCGGACTGTGGCTTGACGACGATGGGGTG
>CAYSBR010000025.1:0-29935 GCA_964429385.1 uncultured Opitutaceae bacterium | reverse complement strand
ACGGTGGCCGCACCGAGAGCACGGCGGATTTCAAGCCTTTCGCCTGGGTGGCGGCGGGGGCTCCTTCTGAGGTGGGCGTGCCCGGAGTCACCGTGGAGCCGTTGCGCGGGCCGGGTGTGTTCACCCGGCTGGCGCACGCATCCGATCTGGCAGCCTTCGAAGGATTGCAGAAGCTTGTGTCCCGGCAGGAGCTGGACGTGCTGCGTCCATGGGAGAGCCAGTATCTGTTGCAGAACCGGGCGCGATTGTATGCGGGCATGGGGTTCGGTGAATTGCGCCGCTGCCAGCTGGACATTGAAACGGGCTCGATGGACGGGAGTTTCAGCGATGCGAGCCGGCCGGAGGATCGCGTGCTGGCGATCGGGCTGCGTTTCGGCGAACGCGAAAGGCTGCTGGTGCTGGCGGAATATACGGATGCGGCCGAGAAGCGGCTGCTGGAGGAGTTCAACGAAGTTCTCCAGGTGGAGGACCCCGACCTCATCGAGGGGCACAATCTTTTCAAATTCGACCTCGACTACCTGCGGCAGCGCAGCCGCCGGCACAAGGTGCCCTGCGCCTGGGGCCGCTTTGGCCAGCGGGCGCGCTTTCGCAACAGCCGGCTCAAGGTCGCCGAGCGCTGGGTGGATTTTCCCCGCTGCGACCTGCCGGGTCGGGCGGTGGTGGATACCTACCTGCTGGTGCAGCTCTACGACGTGACAACCCGCGAGCTGACCTCATTTGGCCTCAAGGATGTGGCGGTTTATTTTGGCGTCACCGATGAGGACAGCGCGGAGCGCACCTATCTCGCGGGCAACCGGATCTTTGATGCCTATCAGCATGAGCGGGAGAAGTTCCTCGCCTATCTGGGCGATGATTTGCGGGAAACCCGGGGGATCGCCGATTTGTTGCTGCCCACGTATTTTGAACAGACCAAGACGTTCCCCATCCTCCTGCAGGAGGCGACCCTGCGAGGATCGACGGGCAAGATCGATCTGCTGTTCCTTGAGCATTATTACCACGAACGCCATGCCTGTCCGGTCCCGATGGAGGTGGCGTCCTTTGAGGGGGGCTACACGCGCAGCTTCGAGGAGGGTGTTTTCAAGCATGTGCTGCACTTTGACGTGGCGTCGCTCTACCCGAGCCTGCTTCTGCACATCGGCCGCAATCCGCGCAATGATGCGCTCGGCGTTTTCATTCCGCTGCTCACGTCGCTGCGCGACTACCGGCTGAAGTTCAAGCAACTGGCCAAAACCGGCGCGACCGAGGCGGAGCGCGCGGAGGCGCAGGCCCGGCAGGCCAACTACAAGATCCTCATCAATTCCTTCTACGGCTATCTCGGTTTCTCCGGTGCGCGCTTCGGCGATGGTGAACTGGCCGCGGAGGTCACGCGCCGGGGCCGCGAGCTGCTGCAACAGTTGATCGATGCCTTTGCACAACACGCGTGCACCGTTCTGGAGGCGGACACTGACGGCATTTACCTTTCCTCGGAACGCTATTTCCGTGAGCCGGAATCGCTGCTGGCGCTGGTTGCGCCGATCCTGCCCCCGGGGATCGAACTGGAATACGACGGGCGCTACGAGGCCATGTGGTGCTACAAGGCCAAGAACTACGCGCTCTACGACGGCAAAAAGATCACGCTGCGCGGCAGCGCGCTGCGCTCCCGCGGCATCGAGCCGTATCTGAAACGGCTCAGCGACCAGTTTATCCGTTTCATCCTGGGGGCGTCACCGGATTCGCCGCTGCTCCTGCTGGAAGAGACCAAGCGCAGGCTGGAGGCGCGGGAACTGCCGGTCGAGGCGGTGGCGAAGACGGAGGCGCTCAGTCAGAATCCGGAGGCCTATGAGAAATTTATCGCCGAGGGCGGCAAGCCCAGGCGTGCGACGGCGGAGGTGGCGCTGCAGCTCAATCCGCGCCCGCGCATGGGCGACCGGGTGAGCTATTACATCCTGCCCAAGGCGAAGGGCCAGACCAGCGACTGGCAGCGCGCGCGCCCGCTGGCGTTGTTCGATCCGGTGAACGCCCCTTACGATCCCAAATATTACCTCGAAAAACTCGACGACTGGATCGAGCGCTACGGCCGCTTCATCGGTGCCATCCCGCGCGGTGGAGAACAGCAGGAACTGCTGTAAAGAGAGGACGGCAATAGGTTTGGCTTGGAGTGTTTGACTCAGATACCAAGGGCGGTTCCGCCGAGGCTTTTTTGCACGCTGACTACGTCCTGACGCCGGTCCCAGCCAGTTTCATGGTAACCGATCAAGCGCCAGGTGGGCTCATCCAGCAGGCGGGTCAGGACACAGGAGGGATGCGAAAGGCTGAACCCGTAGTCCGGATCGCCGATATAGGGTACGTAACCAAACCCGTGTTTGTGATAGTCGCTCAGGAGTTCAGTCACCTGCGCCTCGGTGAGATTGTGGCGGTTGCGGCCGGAGGCCAGCTCACGTTCACAGTAGCGACCATGCAAGGTGAAGGCCAGGATGCCACGGTGGCCAAGAATTCGGTGGAAGAAGTTCAGAAAGGCCCGGCATTTCTCTTCGGAAAGATGAGTGAGCAGGGAGCCGCACCAGATGAGATCCACCGTGCCTTGATGTGGAATCTGGCTGACATCCACGTGCGAGTAAACAGGGGCGGCTCCGAACTTCCCGGCACAAAAATCCACGCCATCGCGATTGAGGTCACAGGCCACAAGTTCGGCTTGGGGGAAGGCCTGCTGCAGGAAGCGCAGGGTGCGGCCATGCCCGCAGGGCAGATCAAGGATACGACTAATGGTGGAACGGGGCCGGCGGGCGGCGACCAGAGCTGCTTCGATGCAACGGAGCGCCGATGCACCGACATCGAAATAATGGCGTTCATTACCTGTGAACATTTCGTCGTGCGGAGATATCTCCTTTGTGACGCCGATAAAAGGATCGGCTTGCGGGATCCAGTCGCGTCCTTCGGCGAAGCCGCTTGCGGCAAAATGACTCCATCCTGATTCGATTGCACCCGAGGCCACGCCACGGGCGATGTCGGGATAGAGTTGGAGGTAACCTTCTTCATCGAACTCCGCACGCGGCGGCAGGGTGCGACTGGAGAGGGGATCAGATGGAGGCATGGGGATACGAATGCAGCAACCGTGATGGCGGGCGGCGAGCATTATTCGGGTGGCGGCGCCATCCTCGCTGGCTCAAATCCCCGTAAGCGTCGCGACCCTGAATCCATGTTCCCCGATTCGGTCGTCCGATGCCGCCCAGCTTGTAACGTAATACGTTACAAGCTGGGTGCGCTCACGTCCAGCGCAGGTCGTTTTGGGTGAGGGGGAGGGTGCGGATGCGGCGGCCGGTGGCGGCGAAGATGGCGTTGCAGAGGGCGGGCGGCACGACGGGGTAGCCGGGCTCGCCGAGGCCGGTGGGCGGGTTGTTGCTCTGGAGGAAATGCACGCTGATCTCCGGCGTTTCGGGCAGGCGCAACAGCGGGTAGTCGTGGAAATTGCTCTGTACGGTGCGGCCTTGCTCGTGGGTGATTTCCTGGAGCCAGGCCATGCCGAGGCCGTCGATCACCGAGCCCTGGATCTGATTCTCCGCACCGCTGAGGTTGATGATGGGGCCGACATCGAGCGCGGCGGTGATGTGTTTTACCTTCAGCACGCCGGCGGAGCTGACGGCAACGCGGGCGACCATGGCGGCGTAGCCTTGATGGCTGAAATGAAACGCGATGCCGCGACCTTCGCCTTTAGGCAGCGCCTCACCCCAGCCGGATTTTTCCGCAGCGAGCCGGATGACGCCTTTCATGCGGCCGGTGTCATAGGCGGGACCGCGCCCCACGGTGGGCGGCACAAGCCGGTCCTCGCCGAGGAGTTGGAGCCGGAATTCGACGGGGTCGCGTCCGGCAGCGTGCGCGAGTTCGTCAATGAAACTTTGCATCACGAAGGCCAGACCGTTGCTGCCGGGGGCGCGGAGCGGGCCGGTGGGTACAAGTGTTGAGATGAGCGACTGCTCCAGGCGGTAGTTGGGAACGAAACGGGCGGGCAGTTCGTCGGGACTGATGCCGGCGGAGGGCGCGGGCGAGCGGGTGTCGTTGTAGCCGAAGGTGACGAAATGATTCTGCCAGGCGCTGAGGCGTCCCGCCGCGTCCACCGCGCCCTTGAGGTGATGGAATCCCGCCGGACGGAAGAAGCAGTGGCGCATATCGTCCTCGCGGGTCCAGGTGAGTTTGACGGGAGCGTTGAGGCGCAGCGCGATGGCGGCGGCTTCGACCATGTAGTCGTTGCGCAACCGCCGGCCGAAGCCGCCGCCGGCACGGACGAGGTTCAGTTTCAGTTTTTCCTTCGGGAGGTGGAAGGTGGCGGCGACGAGATCCCGGCCGGCGGCCGGGGTCTGAGAGGTTGTCCAAAACTCGATGGCCCCGTCGCGTGCCCACGCGGTGCAGCCCTGCGGTTCCAGCGTGGCGTGGTTGAGGAACGGGTAAAAATAATCGGCCTCGACGCCGCGGGTGGCGGCGGCAAAGGCCGCGTCCACATCGCCCTCCTCGCGGAGGCTGGCGCCGCGGGTGCGGGCGAGCGCGGCGGCGCGCGCCGCATACGTGGCGGAGGAATGGCCGGCGCCGGCGCTTTCGTCCCATTCGACGCGGAGTGCGTTTTTGGCTGAGAACGCGGCCCAGGTGGAGTCCGCGACAATGGCGATACCGGGTTGGAGTCCGGTGACTTCCCCGGTGCCCTCGATAAGGAAGGCGTCGCGCACGCCGGGCCGGGCCTTGATTTCGTCGAGATTGGCGGTGCGCATCCGGCCGCCGAAGACGGGACATTTTTCGTAGGCGGCGTAAACCATGCCGGGCAGGCGCTGATCAATCCCGAAGAGGGCGGTGCCGGCGACAATCGCGGGGTTGTCCACTCCACTCACGCGCGAACCGAGGACACGGAACTCGCCTTCGCTTTTCAGGCGGACGTCGCGTTCATCGGGGACGGGAAGGGTGGCGGCGGTGGTGGCGAGTTCGCCGTAGGTGAGGGAGCGCCCCGTGGCGGCGTGGATGACGCGGCCGTTGTCGGTGGTGAGTTCGTCGGTGCGCACGCTCCAGGTTTTGGCGGCGGCGGCGATGAGCATGGCGCGGGCGGTGGCGCCGGCGCGCCGCAGCATCATGTAATTGTCGGGCGTCGAGCGGCTGCCGCCTGCGAATTGCGCCCCCACGTCGTCGCGGAGCGTGGCCTGTTCGATGACGATGGTGGAAAAGTCCGCGTCGAGTTCCTCTGCGACGATCATCGGGAGAGAGGTTTTCACCCCCTGGCCGGTCTCGGGATTTTTCGCGAGGATGGTGACGATGTTCTCGGGGGTGATCCTGATGAACGGACCCGGCGTGAAGATGCGGGCCGTATGGTCGAGGGCGGCGTCGCCCTGGCCAAATCCCTGCGCGGGGAGGCCGAGGCTGAGCAGAAAGCCGCCGCCGGCGAGGGAGGAGACGCGAATGAAGTCGCGCCGGGAAACTTCGTTGGCCGGCGTTTTCATGGTGTGCCCTCCCGCATGGCTTTGGCGGCATCATGCACGGCGGCCCGGATGCGGACGTAGGTGCCGCAGCGGCAGAGATTGCCGGCGAGGGCAGTGTCGATCTCCGCCGCCGTGGGGTCGGGATTCTGGCGGAGAAAAGCCGCAGCGGTCATGATCTGGCCGGCCTGGCAATACCCGCATTGCGGCACGTCGTGTTCGCACCACGCGGTCTGGAGCGCGTTGAGTCCCCCGGGGGAAAGTCCCTCAATGGTGGTGATGGCTCTTCCTTCCAGCGAGGATACAGGGAGCATGCAGGAACGGACGGCTGCACCGTCCACGTGCACCGTGCAGGAGCCGCAAAGCCCGCGCCCACAGCCATACTTGGTGCCGGGCAGGTTCAGTTGGTCGCGCAGCGCCCAGAGCAGGGGCGTGTCGGGCGTGGCGTCGAAAGAGCGGGCCGCGCCGTTGATCTGAAGGGTGAAGCGGGCCATCGTTTTGGGGCAACCAGCCGGGTTCTACCTGGTGGCCGAACGGGCGGCGACCCAGTCGATGATGGCGGCGTCGTTGTGCTCGTGGCGCCAGATGAGGGTGAGAAACTCCGCGGGGAGGATGTCGTGAGTGCGGAAGAAGCGCCGGTCGCCACCACAGCCATACATGAGGGAGGCGGGCAATTCCCCGCGGAGTTTGGCCTTTGCCTTGGGGATGACACGGGGGAGCCACTCGATGCCCTTCACGGCTTCGGTCTTGCCGGGCAGGGTGGAATCGTCGAGCACGGTGACGAGGGCGCGACCACCCTGCGCGTTGAGAAAATAGTCGCGGCGGACAAGCTCGATGGCGAGGGCGTGATCGGGGCCGGGTTCGCCGTAATTGTTATGGTCCTCGGCGTAGTCGTAGAGATGCTGGGCGTTGAGGCCGTTGGCGGCGAGCCAGTTGGTCTCGTCAGCATCGAAGTAGGTGCCGGCATCGCGCTGGCCTTTGGCGTAAAGGCCCACGGCTTTGTCATAAAGGGCACGGAACCGGGAGGGGAAATCGAAGTGCTTCATAGGCGTGTGCCGCTCATGGAAGTCAGGATGGACGGGAGGGCAACTCCCGTCTGTTTTGCAGCCGGGCGTGGACGGAATTTTGTCACGATTTTGTGCCAACCGCGGCCTCGAATTTACGCCAAACAGTGCGGAGACGTTGACTCTCTTTTGGGACTGCGCCCAGTGAATGAGGGATAAGTTCGCAGCTCTTCGCGAAAAAGTCGTTGCGCCTGAAACGGCCGTGAAGGGTTTGGCGTCATATTTTCATCCTAATCATGTCCGTTCGCTTCAACCCCTACCTCCGTTGGATTCTTTATCTTGTCACGCTGGTGCTTATCGCCGTTGGCGTCTGGCATTTCAGTTCACGGTCAAAGCCGACGGGTAATCGTTGGGGGCCCAACCCAGCGTGGGCGGGGAGCGGGCCGGCTCCGGCGATGCCGGTGCGGGTGGTCAAGGCGGAGCGGCGCGATCTTGCGGTGCACCTGAAGGCGATCGGTACGGTCACGCCGCTCAATACGGTCACGGTGCGCAGCCGGGTGGAGGGGCAGCTCCTGCGGATTGCTTTTGAGGAAGGCCAGCGGGTCAATGTGGGGGATCTCCTCGCCGAGGTGGATCCCGCGCCTTATCGCATCGCGCTGGCGCAGGCCGAGGGGCGGCAGCGCCAGAATTTCTCCCAGCTCGAAACCGCCCGGGCGGATCTGGAACGGTTCCGTCAGCTATATGAACGCAATCTGGTCACGAGCCAGCAGATGGAGGCGCAGGAAGCGCTGGTGCGGGAGCGCGAAGGCGCTCTGGCGGCCGATCAGGCGGCGGTGGACACCGCGCGGCTGGAGCTGGCCTACACGCGCATTGAGGCGCCCATTGCGGGCCGGGTGGGGCTCCGCCGGGTGGATGCGGGCAATCTGGTGAGAGCCAATGACACCACGGGGCTGGTGGTTATCACGCAGACGGAGCCCATCGCCGTCATGCTGACTGTGCCGGAAGTGGACCTGCCAAAGGTGCTTGAGCCGATGCGGGCAGGGGAGCGCCTGGAGGTCGAGGCGTGGGATCGCCGGGAGGAGAACCGGCTGGCCGCCGGGGTGTTGACGACTGTGGACAACCAGATCGATCTCGCCACGGGGACGGTGCGACTCAAGGCCGAGTTTGCCAATGCCGGCGAGCGACTCTTTCCCAACCAGTTCGTCAATGTCCGGCTGCGGGTTCGTACTCTCCGGGACGCCCTCGTGATTCCGGCGGCGGCGGTGCAATTCGGCTCACGTGGCACCTATGTCTTTGTGGTGAACGAAAAAAATCAGTCCACGATCCGCGATATCATGCTCGGGCCGGTCGAAGGCCAGGACCAGACGGTGATCAGCGGGCTGGAGCCGGGTGACGCGGTGGTGATCGAAGGAGTGGACCGCCTGCGCGAGGGCCGGGCGGTGGTGGTGGTCGAGGCCGGGGCGGTGGTGAGCCCATGAATCTCGCGCGTCCGTTCATCCTGCGTCCCGTCGCCACCTGTCTGATGATGGTGGCATTGCTGCAGCTTGGCATCATGGCCTACCGGTTGCTGCCGGTGGCGGCCCTGCCGCAGGTGGATTTTCCCACCATTCAGGTCTTCACCTTCCAGCCCGGGGCCAGCCCCGAGGTCACGACCAGCGCCATCACGGCACCGCTGGAGCGCCGCTTCGGCCAGATTCCGGGCCTCAATCAGATGTCGTCGTCCAGTTCGGCGGGCGCCTCGGTGATTACGCTCCAGTTCGCGCTCGATCTGCCCATGGCGGTGGCCGAGCAGGAGGTGCAGGCGGCCATCAACGCAGCCGACAGCCTCCTGCCTAATGATCTCCCGGCGCCGCCGGTTTACCGGAAGGTGAACCCGGCCGACACCCCCATTATCACACTTGCGGTTACGTCGGCCACGCTGCCGCTGCCGCAGGTGCACGATCTGGTGGACACCCGCATCGCGCAGAAGATCGCGCAGCTGCCCGGGGTTGGTCTCGTGAGCCTGGCCGGCGGCCAGCGCCCGGCGATCCGGGTGCAGGTGAACCCGGCCGAACTGGCGGCGCGGGGACTTAATTTTGCCGACGTGCGCCGGGCCATCAATGCCGCCAGCGTCAATTCGCCGAAGGGAAGCTTCGACGGCCCGGTGCGCACCATTCTCATGGATGCCAACGACCAGCTGCGCTCGGTCGAGGAGTTTCGTGATCTTATCATCACCTGGCGCGATGGCGCCCCGCTGCGGTTGGGCGATGTGGCTCGCATCGAGCAGGCAACCGAAGACCGGCGGCTGGCGGCCTGGGCCGACACGCTGCCGGCGGTGCTGATCAATGTGCAGCGCCAGCCCGGCGCCAATGTCATCGAGGTGGTGAATCGTGTGCAGGCTCTGCTGCCGCAGTTGCAGGCCAGCCTGCCCGCCGCCGTGGACCTCACCGTGCTCACCGACCGCACGCAGAGCATCCGGGCCTCGGTTCGAGCGGTGCAGCACGAGCTCATCTTTGCCGTGGGGCTGGTGGTGCTGGTCACCTTCATGTTCCTCCGCAAGCCGGGGGCCACGATTATTCCGAGCATCGCCGTGCCGTTGTCGCTCATCGGCACCTTCGGGGTGATGTATCTGGCCGGTTACTCGCTGAACATCCTCACGCTGATGGCGCTGACGATCGCGACCGGTTTTGTCGTGGATGATGCGATCGTGATGCTGGAGAACATCGCCCGTTACCGGGAGAAGGGGCTGCCGCCGCTGGAAGCGGCGTTGAAGGGGGCGGGGCAGATCGGTTTCACCCTGATCTCGCTCACCGTTTCCCTCGTGGCGGTGCTCATTCCACTGTTGTTCATGAGCGGGGTGGTGGGGCGGCTTTTCCATGAATTCGCCATCACGCTGGCGGTCGCGATCCTCATCTCGCTGGTCGTGTCACTCACGCTCACGCCGATGATGTGCGCGCGCATGCTCCCGGCGCTCGATCCCCATGATGGAAAAGGGTTCCTCGACCGGGTCATCGAACGCTACGGCCGTTGGCTCGACTGGGTGCTGGCACACCAGCCGCTGGCGCTCTGGACCATGGTGGGCACGCTGGCGCTGACCGCGCTGCTCTATCTTGTGGTGCCGAAGGGGTTTTTCCCTTTGCAGGACACGGGGGCGATCCAGGCGGTGACGGAGGCGCCGCAATCCGCCTCCTTCGCAACCATGGCGGAAAGGCAGCAGGCGCTGGCCGCTAAGTTGCTGGAGGATCCGGCGGTGCTCAGTCTGTCATCATTCATCGGGGTGGACGGCACCAACGCGACCCTGAACAGCGGGCGCATGCTCATCAATCTCAAGCCCCACGGCGAGCGCGGGGTCACGGCCCTCGAAGTGGTGGACCGGTTGCGCAGCGCGGCGCTCGCGGTGCCAGGCATCACGCTCTACCTGCAACCGGTGCAGGAGCTGACGATTGAGGATCGCGTGAGTCGCACGCAGTTTCAATTCACGCTGACCTCCCCCGATGGGGATCTGCTGGAGGAGTGGGCGCCCCGGCTGGTCAGCCACCTGCAGGAGCGACCGGAGCTGATGGATGTGGCGAGTGATCTCCAGAACCGGGGTCTGCAAGCCTATCTGGAAATTGATCGCGCCGCCGCCAGCCGCCTTGGTGTGACGGTGGCGGAGATTGATGACGCCCTTTACAGCGCCTTCGGCCAGCGCCAGATCGCGACACTGTTCACCCAGGCGAGCCAGTACCGGGTGGTGCTGGA
Organism: uncultured Opitutaceae bacterium; assembly: GCA_964429385.1. Lineage (GTDB taxonomy): Bacteria > Verrucomicrobiota > Verrucomicrobiia > Opitutales > Opitutaceae > UBA2377. The sequence continues at coordinate 19,782 of CAYSBR010000025.1, read as the reverse complement.
GATGGACCCGCGCCTGGCCACGGGACCGCAGGCCCTTGCGGGGCTCTATGTGCGTGGCAATGGCGGCACGGCGGTGCCGCTGGCGAGCGTGGCTCATGTCACCGAGCGCCCAACGACGCTCCTCATCAATCACATCGGCCAGTTTCCGGCGGTGACGATTTCATTCAATCTCGGTCCGGATGCCTCCTTGGGCGCGGCGGTCAAGGCGATCGAGACGGCCGCCGGTGAACTGGAACTGCCGGCGGCCATCGAACTGCGTTTCCAAGGGGCGGCGCATGCCTTCCGCGATTCGCTGTCGAGTACGCTCTTTCTCATTCTCGCGGCGGTTGTGACCATGTATCTGGTCCTGGGCGTTCTGTATGAAAGTGCGATTCATCCCGTGACGATCCTCTCGACCCTGCCCTCGGCGGCGGTCGGCGCGCTGCTGGCCTTGTGGGTGACCGGTCGGCCGCTCGATATGATCGCCATCATCGGGATCATCCTGCTCATCGGCCTCGTGAAGAAGAACGGCATCATGATGGTGGACTTCGCGCTGGAGGCCGAGCGGGGACAGGGGCTGTCGCCCCGTGAAGCGATCCGGCAGGCGGCGCTGCTCCGGTTTCGTCCGATTCTCATGACGACGCTGGCCGCGCTCTTCGGCGCGCTGCCGCTCATGCTTTCCACGGGCTCGGGTGCGGAACTCCGCCAGCCGCTGGGGCTGGTCATGGTCGGCGGCCTGCTGGTCAGCCAGGTGCTCACGTTGTTCACGACCCCGGTGGTGTATCTGTTCTTTGACCGGCTGGCGCGTCGGCGGGGCCGTGAGGGGGAAGCCGCCGGGCTTACGGCCCCGATACCGGAGGAGCGCGCCTGATGAATCTGGCGCAGCCTTTTGTCCGGCGTCCGATCGCCAGCAGCATGATCGCGGTGGCGCTGGTGCTGCTGGGCGCGCTGGCTTACGGGCTCCTGCCCGTGGCGCCGTTGCCGGAGGTGGATTTTCCGACCATTCGCGTGAGTGCCTCGCTGCCGGGGGCGAGCCCTGAAACGGTGGCGACGAGTGTGGCCACGCCGCTGGAGCGGGCGCTGGGGAGCATTGCCGGGGTGACGGCGATCACGTCCGACAGCCGGCAGAATGGCTGCAGCATCACGCTGGAATTCGACATGGATCGGAAGATCGACGATGCCGCGCGCGATGTGCAGGCCGCGATCAACGCCGCCCGCGGGCAGCTGCCCTCCGGCATGCCGGGCAATCCCTCTTATCGGAAAGTGAATCCCTCGGCCGCGCCGATCATGGCGCTGGCGCTCAGTTCGCCGAACATGGCGCCCGCCCAGCTCTACGATTTCGCCTCGACGGTCCTGGCCCAGAAAATCTCGCAAATGAAAGGAGTGGGCGAGGTGACGGTGGGCGGCAGTTCCCTGCCGGCGATCCGGGTGCAGCTCAATCCGCATCAGCTGTCTCATCATGGCATCGCGTTGGACGAAGTGCGCCAGGCCATCAATGCGACGAACTCCCTTCAGCCCCGGGGGATCGTTGAGGATGACACGCGGCAATGGCAGGTGCAGGCCAGCGACCAGCTGCGCCGGGCGGAGGATTACCTGCCGCTTATCATCCGTTACCGCGATGATGCGCCGGTGCGCCTGGGCGACGTGGCAAAGATCACGGAGTCGGTGGAAAACCGCTACAGCAGCGGCTTTCACAACGAACAGCCGGCCGTCCTGATCATGGTGAGCCGCCAGCCCGGCGCCAATATCATCGCCACGCTTGATGCCATCAACGACCAGCTTCCCGGGCTGCGCGCGCTGCTGCCGGATGACACCGATCTGAAGGTGGTGATGGACCGGTCGGCCTCCATTCGCGGCACCCTGAGGGAATCGCAGCACACGCTCATCCTCGCGTCGTTCCTCGTGATGCTCGTGGTCTTTCTTTTTCTCGGTGATCCGCGCGCCGCGCTCATCCCGACGCTGGCGATCCCGGTTTCCCTCATCGGCACCTTCGGGATCATGTATCTCTACGGGTTTTCGCTGAACAACCTCTCGCTCATGGCGCTGATCGTCGCGGCGGGGCTGGTGGTGGACGATGCCATTGTCGTGCTGGAGAACATCTCCCGCTACATTGAGCAGGGGCAGTCGCCGTTTGAGGCCGCGGTGCGCGGCACCGGGGAGGTCGGCTTCACGCTGCTGGCGATGAATCTTTCGCTCATCGTCGTGTTTGTCTCCATCCTGTTCATGGGGGGCCTGGTGGAACGGTTGTTCCGGGAGTTTTCCATCACGCTGGCGGCGGCCATGCTGGTGTCGCTGGTCGTCTCGCTGACGCTGACGCCATCGCTCTGCGCCCGGTGGCTGCGGGCGCGGCAGCCACAGCCCCAGGCGGGAGGCCTGCGCGCGACGGGCTCGCGCTTTTTCAGCGCGGTCAAGACGGGGTATGCCCGCTCGCTGGGCTGGGTGCTGGGGCACACGGGGTTCACGCTGCTGATCCTGGCGGGCATCATCGCGTTGAATGTGTCGCTGTATTACAGCGCGCCGAAAGGTTTCCTCCCTGAACAGGATACCGGGCAGCTGAACGGTTTTGTCCGGGGTGATGACGGTTTTTCCTTCCAGGTCATGCAGCCGAAGATCGAGGCCTACCGGCAGCTGGTGCTGGCGGATCCCGCGGTTGAGGACGTCGTGATCTCCAGCGGTGGCGACACCGGCATCGGCAACGCGCGCATGATGATCCGGCTCAAGCCGCGAAAAGAACGCGGCGTGAGTGCGCGCGCGGTCATCAACCGTCTGCGTTTGCAGGCGCCGCCCGTGCCCGGCGGCGTGCTGTGGCTCAATGTTGCCCAGGATATCCAGCCGCCACGCACCTCCGACGCGGGAGCTTACGATCTTGCACTGATGACCGATGACATCGCCTTGCTCCGGGCCTGGCGGCCCCGGGTGGCGCGGGCGATGCAGGAGGTCCCCGAGATCACGGATGTGGACATCCCGGGCGATGGCGGCACGAAGCAGGTCATGCTGACCATTGACCGCGAGGCGGCCCGGCGGCTGGGGGTGGACATGGGCATGATCACGCAAGTGCTGAACAACTCCTTCAGCCAGCGCCAGGTCTCGACCCTGTACGACCGGATGAACCAATACCGCGTCATCATGGAGCTGGAGCCGCGTTACACGCAGGATCCCGACGTGCTGGAGCAGGTGCAGGTGATCGCGGCGGATGGCACGCAGGTGCCGCTCTCGGCCTTCACCCGTTACGATTATTCCCTGATCGAGGACCGGGTGCGGCACCGCGAGCAATTTGTATCGGAGAACGTGGGCTTCACGCTCGCGCCGGGAGTTTCATTGCAGGAGGCGCTGGCCGCCATCGACCGGGCCATGGCGGATATCATGCTGCCGACCGAGGTGCAGGCCCGCCTGGCCGGCGCCGCGCGGAGTTTCCAGTCGGCCCTGGAAAACCAGCACTGGCTGCTTCTCGGTGTCCTGGTGGCGGTCTATCTCATGCTGGGCATTCTTTACGAGAGCCTCGTGCACCCGCTGACGATCCTTTCGACGCTGCCCTCAGCGGGGCTGGGGGCGCTGCTCGTGCTGCGCTTCACCGGCACGGAGTTCACACTCATTGCATTGCTCGGGCTGTTTCTGCTCATCGGCATCGTGATGAAGAATGCGATCCTCATGATTGATGTGGCGCTCGCGCGGGAGCGCGCGGACAACCTGTCCCCGCGTCAGGCGATCTTTGAGGCGGCGCAGCTGCGGCTGCGACCCATCCTGATGACCAACTTCGCCGCCTTGCTGGGCGCTCTGCCGCTCGTGCTGTCCACGGGCGAGGGTGTGGAGATGCGCCGGCCGCTTGGGCTGGCCATCGTCGGTGGCCTCGCGGTGAGTCAGTTGCTCACGCTTTACACTGTGCCGGTGGTTTACCTGTGGCTCGACCGGATACGCTTGCGCGTACTGGCCGTATTTGGCCGGACGAAGCCGGAGAAGTCGCCGGCGACCGTGGCCTAAACCCGGTGGCCGGAAGCTGGCATAGGTTGTGGTGACTCAGTCCGCCGGGCGGAAGTCGATGAGACGTTTGAAACGGTCCACGCGCTCGACGACGACGGGGAGACGGCCATTGAGTTCGAAGCGGCGCTTGTGGCGGCGGCCGGTCAGCACGGTGCCGGCCGGGTTGACCTGGTAGTGGTCGTCGGGGAGGGAGGCGGTGGAGACGAAACCGAAGGTCATGGAATCCACGAGCTCGACGAAGAAGCCGTGCGCGCGGACGTCGGTGATGATGGCGGCGAAGCGGGTGCGGGGCTGGCGCTGGAGTTCGCGTTCGAAGAGCTCAAGCAGCTTGATGCGCACGCTTTCCCGTTCGGCCTCGGCGCTGTTGACCTCGGTGAGGCTGAGATGCTCGGCGAGGGCTTCGACGCGGCCGAGGTTGTAGGCGGGCCCCTGCGCGGTGTTGGCGGGGTAGCCGGCGTGCTTGATGAGGTAGGCGTCGAAGACGCGGTGCACGACGAGGTCGGAATAGCGCCGGATCGGCGAGGTGAAGTGCGTGTAGTCACGCTTGGCGAGGCCGTAGTGTCCGTCGGGGGTGGAGCGGTAAACGGCCTTGCGGAGGCTGCGGAGGAGTTGTGAGCGGAGCGTGTAGCCCTGCGGGTGCGTGGCGAGGGTTTCGAGCAACTTCACGATTTCCTCGCGACGGGTCAGATCCCCGGTGCGGATCCCGAAGGTGCCGAGGAGCTGGCGGAGTTCCTCCAGCTTGTCGGGATCGGGCTCATCGTGCACGCGGTAGAGGGAGGGCAGGCGGTGGCTGCGCGTGATGTGCGCGACGGCTTCATTGGCCGCGAGCATGAATTCCTCGATGAGCTGATGACTCTCATCGTTGACGATTTTTTCGAGACGGTCGGCGTAGCCTTCGGGATCCACGAAGATCTTGGTCTCGGGCATGTCGAGATCGAGGCTGCCCTTGGTCATGCGCGCGCGACGCAGCTTCGAGGCGATACGCCAGAGCGCGCGCACCCAGGACTGGAGGTCCACGAGTTCGCTGTCGGAAAGGCTGTTGAGGGCACGGCCGGTGGAGCCGGTCTGATGCTTGGGGGGCAGGGGCAGCGCGCGGATCTTGTCGAGGTCATGCTCATTGAGCAGGGCGTAGGCCTGCTTGTAAGTGAGCCGCTTGCGGCTGCGGATGACGGTGTTGGCGTAGGCGGTGTGCCGGAGCTGGCCGTGTTTGTTGAAGGTGAGGAAGACCGCCTTGGCGAGGCGGTCCTGGCCCTCGACGAGGGAGCAAAGACCGTTGGACAGTTTTTCCGGCAGCATGGGGATGACCGTGCCGACGAGGTAGGTGGAGTTGCCGCGCTGCTGGGCTTCGCGATCGAGGGCTGAGCCGGGCTTCACGTAGGCGGAAACATCGGCGATATGGATGCCGATGCGGACTTCGTTGTTGTCGAGGGTTTCGTAGGAGAGGGCGTCGTCGAAATCCTTGGCGTCGTCGGGATCGATGGTGAAGGTGGGAACGTCCCGGTAATCAAGGCGGTTGGTGCGTTCGCCGGGGCGGACATGGTCGGGGAGGGCGGCGGCTTCGCGCTCGACGGCGGCCGGGAACTCGGTCGGGAGATTGAACTTCTCGAAGATGCCGAGCAGTTCGGCGCGGGGTTCGTGGGTCCGGCCGAGGCGGGCGGTGACTTCGCCGGTGAGCGGTTCATGGCGATGCCGCCACGAACCAAGGGTGACGACGACCTTGTCGCCGGATTGCGGCACAGGCTTTAGATCGGATTTCGCGGGATCGGTCACCTGCACCTCGACCGGGACGCGCGGGTCGTCGGCGATGACGGACCATTTGCGCCCGCTGCGCTGGAGGTTGCCGACGAGGGTGGTGCGACCGCGCTCGATCACGCGGGTGACCTGGCCGATCTTCTCACCGGGGCGCTTGCCGCGCCGGCCATGGAAAATGCGCACGGCCACGAGGTCGCCGGGGAGGGCGGTGAGCGTTTCTTCAGGGAAGATCTGCAGGGCGGGTTCCGAAGTGCTGCGGCTGCCGGGGGCGTCAAGCACGACGAAGGCGGAGCCGCCGGAGCGGAACTGAATGCGGCCAGTGAGTTCGTCGGCATCCGCGGCTTGGGTTTTGGCTGCGGGAACAAAGGTGGGGCGTTGCTTGGCTTCACGGGCTTTGTCGCGGGACTGCGCGACCACGGGGCCGCGCCGCGGCTCCAGCTTTTCGCCCGCGCCGCGCCGGACGACCTTCTGGGCGAGCAGGCGACTGACTTCACGGGTGAGTTGGGCGCGGTGTTTCTTGTTCAGGCCGAGCCGGCGGAAAAGTTCCAGTTCGTTCGCGGGGGTATAGTCGGGGTGCCGGATGAGGGCGAGCAGGCGGTCACGAAGATTCATAAGTTAAGATCAGATGGCAAGGCGCGCAGGCCGTGCTTTGGGTGTGGACTGATGAAACCGGTCCGCCCAAAGTGGCGCGATGAAAATCGTGCACGTAGCCAGCGAAATGTTCCCTTATATCAAGACGGGCGGGCTGGCGGATGCGGTGGGCGCCCTGGCCGGAACCCTGGCCGATGGCGGGCATGAAGTGGCGGTATTCCTGCCGGGTTACCGGCGCGTGCTGGAGCATCCCGATGCGAAGGATGCGGTCCGCCGCCTGCGGCTCAAGGTCGAGATGGGCGATGAGTATCTTTCCGGTGAAGTACGGGCTTTCAGCCCGCGTCCGAACCTGACGGTTTACCTGATCGTGCGGGAGGAGTTCTTCGACCGGGCCAATCCCTATGGCACGGCGGAGCGCGACTACGAGGACAATGCCGATCGCTTTATTTTCTTCGCGAAAGGTGTGGTCGAAACCCTGCGGCTTGCCGACCTGCAGGCCGATATCGTGCATGCGCACGACTGGCCGACGGCACTGGTGCCGCTGCTCTTGCGCGCGGCCGAGCGGCGCCATGGCCATACGCTCGCGATGCGCACGGTCTTCACGATTCACAACATCGCGTTTCAGGGAGTGTTTCCGGCGAAGATGTTCCCCCGCACAAACCTGCCGGAGGAACTCAACAACATCGACGGTCTCGAATACTACAACCAGATCAACTTCATGAAGGGCGGCATCCTGTTTGCGGACCGGGTGACGACGGTGAGCCCGCGCTACGCGCAGGAGATTCAGACGCCCGAGTTCGGTTGCGGGCTGGATGGGGTGGTGCAGACACGGGCGGAGGACATCGTGGGTCTGCTCAACGGAATCGACCCGGCGGTGTGGAATCCGGCGGTGGATGCGCTGCTGCCGGCGCGCTACGCGCAGGGCAACATGGCGGGCAAGGCGCTCTGCCGCACCGAGCTGCTGAAGCAGCTTAAGCTCGATGCGAAGTTCACCGGGCCGGTTTACGGGATGATCTGCCGGCTCACAGAGCAGAAGGGGGTGGATCTGGTCCTGGCCAATCGGGATTTTTTCCTGGCGAACGATTGCCGCCTTATCGTGCTCGGCTCAGGGGAAAAGCGCTACGAGGAGGCGATTCGCGAACTCGTGGCCGAGGCTCCCGGCAAGGTGGCGTTTTGCACCCGGCTGGACGAAGGTTTGAGTCACTTGATCGAGGCGGGATCCGATTTCTTTGTGATGCCTTCATTGTTTGAGCCCTGCGGACTGAACCAGATGTATTCACAGGCTTATGGCACGGTGCCGCTGGTCAGCCAGGTGGGCGGGCTGGCCGATACGGTGACGGATGCCGATGCCGATCCGGTCAATGGCACGGGCTTGAGCTTTCCTGCGACCAGCGAAGGGCTGGCGGACGGGCTGACCCGCTCGCTGGCTCTGTTTGCGGACAAGAAGCGACTCGCGGAAGTGCAGCGGCGCGGAATGGAACGTGACTTCAGCTGGGCGCAGGCGGCGCAGGCCTACGAGCAGCTTTACCAGGACTCGCTCTGAATTTTTCCGTGACGATTCCGCCGGTTCTTCTCTGGTTTCGGCAGGATCTCCGTTTGCAGGACAACCCGGCGTTGGCGGCGGCCGCCAAGACCGGGGCTCCGGTGGTGCCGGTGTATATCCAGGATGAGGCGGGCGAGGGCGCCTGGCCGATGGGTGGGGCCGCACGGTGGTGGCGACATCATGCGCTGGCCGCGCTGGAGGAATCGCTGCGGCGGATTGGTGGCCGACTGATTTTTGCCCGCGGTCCGGCGGAGACTGTAGTGCGCGAGTTGTTGAAAGCGACCAGAGCGCGCGCTCTTTACTGGAGTCGCCGTTATGAACCGGCGGTTGCTGAACGTGATCAGGCTTTGATGACGGTGCTGATGGCGGAGGGGATTGAGGTCAGACGCTTCAACAGCGCCGTCCTCTTTGAACCGGATGCCATAGCGAACCGGCAGGGCCGTCCGTTTCAGGTTTTCACCCCGTTCTGGCGGCATTGCCTGACCCTGCCGGTGGCGGCGCCGGGAAAGTTTACCGTGAAGACCTGGCCCGCGCCTGACCGGTGGCCGCGTTCGCGGGCATTGGCGGAACTGGAGTTGCTGCCACGGTTGCCCTGGGCCCGCGAATTTCCGGAGCACTGGAGACCGGGAGAAGAGGGCGCGAAGCAGGGTCTGCGCGCGTTTGTGGCGGGAGGTGTGGATGATTATGCGGCGCTACGGGACCGGCCGGCGGAGGCGGGCACCTCGCGACTTTCCCCGTGGCTGCATCACGGGGAAATCGGGCCGCGGCAGATCTGGGCGGCGCTGCAGGCCCGCGCCCGGGCGACGGGCGTGTTTCCGGCGAGCGAGGGGGAACGGCGATTTCTCGGCGAGATTGGCTGGCGGGAATTTGCGATTCATCAGCTCCATCACTTTCCGCATACGCCCGGGCAGCCGCTGCGGGCGGAGTTTGCCCGGTTTCCCTGGGCGGAGGATCCGGGTGGCGCGAAGCTGCGGGCGTGGCAACACGGCCGCACGGGCTACCCGATCGTGGATGCGGGGATGCGGCAGCTCTGGCGCACGGGCTGGATGCATAATCGCGTGCGGATGATCGCGGCCTCCTTCCTCGTGAAGCATCTGCGGCTGCCGTGGACGGAGGGGGCGGCATGGTTCTGGGATACGCTGGTGGATGCGGATCTCGCAAACAACACGCTGGGGTGGCAGTGGAGCGCGGGTTGCGGCGCGGATGCCGCGCCGTATTTCCGGATCTTTGCCCCGGTGCTGCAGGGGCAAAAGTTCGATGCGCAGGGCGACTATGTGCGGCGCTGGGTGCCGGAGCTTGCGCGCCTGCCGATGAAATGGATTCACTGTCCGTGGGAGGCTCCGCCGGCGGCGTTGGCGGAAGCCGGAGTGAGACTGGGCGAAAACTATCCGCCGCCGATCGTCATTCACGGGGAGGCGCGGCGCGAGGCACTGGCGGCTTTCAAACGCCTGCGCGGGGCTTAGCGCCCGCGCCGGGAGCCGCAGGAATCCAAATCTAGGCTTTCCAAGGCGCGGGGAAAACCCGTAAGGTGACGCCTTTATGCAGAAAACGTTCGTTATCTTCAAACCCGATTGCATGGAGCAGAAGCATGTCGGCGAGGTGCTGGCCCGCTTTGAAAGCGCCGGGTTCACCATTGTCGGTTGCAAAATGGCGCGTCTGACGCCCGCGTTGTTGCGCGAGCACTATGCGCATGTCGCGGACAAGCCCTTTTACCCCGAGATTGAGGAGTTTATGAGCTCCCGTCCGGTCGTCATGCTGGCGATGCAGGGGGACAACATCGTGGCCCGGGTGCGCGACCTGCTTGGCCCGACTGATTCCCGCAAAGCGGCCAAGGGCACCATCCGCGGCGACTTCGGCACGGAGATGATGAAGAATGTCGTGCATGCTTCCGACAGCGACGAGAACGCGAAGATCGAACTGGCGCGTTTCTTCAAGCCCGAGGAATTGTTCAGCGTTTGAGGCTTTGCGCACTTGACGGAAGCCCGGCAGGTGCGCTTTCCTGCTCGTCCGATTTTTTCGCCCTCATCGTCTAGCGGCTAGGACAGGTGATTCTCATTCATCAAACCGGGGTTCGATTCCCCGTGAGGGCGCCAATATACCCCGTTTCCCCCTATGGGAGCGGGGTTTTGTTTTGACTTGTTACGGGTAAGGTGACACAACTCACGACGAGAACTGACACAACTTATGCCGACCGTCCAACCTCGTTTCCCCTTACGCGTCAGGCGCGGCCATACTACGATCAAGATTTACCGCGACCCCAATCCGCGCACTGCCTCCGGCTTCACGTATGTCGTGACATGGCACGTTGGCGGAAACCGCTACCGCTTGCGCCGCGCCGACCTCGCTGACGCGCAGGCCGAGGCCGTGCTTCAGGCTGAAAAGTTGAGCGCCCACGGGGCCGGGGCCATCCTCGCCACCAAGGACGATGTCACGCTGCTGGCTGAGGCGAAGAAACTTTGCGGCGAAACCCCGATTTTGGCGGCACTGCGCGCATGGGCCGAGGCGGAAAGGCTGACGGGGGGCCAGATCATCGCCGCCGCCCGCTCCTACGCGGCGAAGGGCGGGGCACCCAAGGCCGCCACCGTCCCGCAGGTGGTAAAGCTGTTTCTGCGCCACAAGAAAAACCGGGGGGTGGATACGTCGGCCAGCTATGAGCACTTCCTACCGAAGCTGGCGGAATCATTCACCGGCCCGATGGATTCTGTTTCCGCTTCGCTGCTGGAAAACTGGATTGCCCGGACATTCATCAGTGAGGGCAACAAGGCGGTGCATCCTTCGACCTTCAACACGGCCCGCAAGCGGGTGGTGGCGTTGTGGCGGTGGGCGCGCAACGAGCGTTATCTGCCGCAGGACACGCTGACCGAGGCCGAGCGGATCCACGCCATGAAGGAGTCGGCCAAGAAACGCGAGATTCTGACCGTCGAGGACTTCGCCCGCTGTCTGCGCATGCTGCGCGACGAGCATCCCGACTATCTCGCCGCCGCCGTGCTGGCGGGATTCTGCGGCCTGCGCCGCGATGAAATCCACGCGCAACGCTGGGCAGACGTGAACCTCAAGGCAGCCAAGCTGGCCGTCACGGTCGCTAAGCAGGGCACTCCTGAAGAACGGCTGGTCGAGATACCTGCCGCCGCCGTCGAGTGGTTGCTGTTGTGCGAGCGTTCCGGGGAACTGGTCGCACCGGCTTGGGCGCAGGATCGCATCCGCGCTTTCTGCCGCGCGTCGAAGCCCGCCATTCACTGTCCGCCCAATGCGTTCCGCCATAGCTTCGTAAGCTACCGTGTCGCCAAGTCCGGCAGCGTGGCCGAGACGGCCATCGAGGCCGGGAACAGCGCGGGCGTGATCTTCAAGCACTACCGAAAGCCGCTGATGAAGGAGGATGGGGAGGCGTGGTTCGCGCTCACGCCCGCCGGGGCCGAGCAGATGGGCCGCGTCGTCAACCTGCAGGAAGCGGTGGCCCATGCCTAGAAAGATACCGCGCCCGTCCTCTGGCGCTGACGTAGGCCGTCCCGCCAGTCAGCGCCACGCTGTGGCCGTGCCCCTCGACGGCTCGCCCGCGTTCAAACGCCGTTTCGCTGCCTGCTTCAATCGGGGGCTGGCCGCGTTGCCGCCGGCGAAGCGCGCCGCAATCTTGGCCGCCTTCCACGGCTCCGCCCTCGCCGCCAGGCAGGTTTTGTTCAACGCGCTGCGAAATCCTCATTGGATACGGAACAACTTAGGCTGCACCGCCGAAGCCGTCTCGGCCACGCTGCAATACGCGCCGGCCTTGCTCGCCGATCTGATCCGCGTCGTTGACGCCGGCGAGCATGCCGACGAATCCCTTGCCGCATGGTATCGTGCAAACTGCTGGCCCCAGCGCTTGCACCTCGAAAGCCATGCCGCTGTCGCACGGCGCTACACGGCGCAGACGGGGCGCGAGGCGAGTTATCGCGCCGTGAGGGCGATGCGCGCTACCGTCGAGAAAGAGCAGGGATTCGGAGACAGGCCGCGGGCGTAGTAATATGGACGGTTAGGCTGGCCGTTAGCCGTCCATATTATTCCCCGTAGCAATGCGGCATAGTCAGCCGCATGGACACTCATCCCTCACCCAAACCTCTGCGCCGGGCCTCGTGGGCGCAAGAGCGCCTTGGTTATTCCAAGAAAAACCGGGGCCAATTCTGGAGCTTCGTGCGTGCATCGGGGCTTCCTTTCGTCCGCCTGAACGCGAGACGATACCTTTTCGATGAAGATGCGGTCGAGGCGTGGATCAAGTCGCGCACCGTCGGCCAGGTGCCGGGAGGTGCGCCATGAGCGCCACGCCCAAAAAAGAAACGCCGCCCGGCAAGGCGGCGCTCAAACTAACTTTCACTGCGCCTAATCAAACGACGTTTGCTCCCTCGGTCAAGATTGGAGGTGCGCAATGAGTGGCGTCATTTCGTTGCAGGATGAGGATGAGAACGTCCCGACCACTCGGCCAATCACAAGGGACGTGCTTACGGCTGCGCTCCTTTCTTCAAACAAACTCGCTACGATAGAAATTCCACCGCGAGAGAATTTTTGCGGGACGTGGTTCAAGCAAGGCGACCTTGGGTTCATCTTTGGCGAACGCGGTCTAGGTAAGACCTGGCTGACGCTCGACCTCGCCAGCGGACTTGCCAGCGGTCGAAAGGTTGGGCCGTGGGAGGTGTCTAAGCCACGCCGGGTGCTCTATGTTGATGGCGAGATGCCGCTCGACGGTATGCGCGACCGGCTTGCCGCGTTGGACGGAGCCGCGGACGGAGCCGCTGACGGGCTGATCGTCCTTAATCACGAATGGCTGTTTCAGGAAAAAGGATGCGTGCTCAACCTGTCCGGCAGTCAGGCCCAAAATGCGATTGTCGGGCTTTGTGAGTCAGAAGGCATCGAGGTTCTGATTCTCGACAATCTTTCCTGCCTGTTTTCCGGCATGAAAGAGAATGAAGCCGACTCATGGGAGATCGTGCTGCCGTGGCTACTAGAGCTGCGTCGCCGCAAGGTAGCCGTCATCATCGTCCACCATGCAGGTAGAGCTGGCACGCATATGCGCGGAACGAGCAAACGCGAAGATGCAGCCTTTTGGGTCATGCGTCTGGACGCCACTCCCGAGCACGGCCGCGACGGAGACGGAGCGCGGTTCATCTCACGCTTTGCAAAGAACCGTCAGGGAAGCCGGGAAGAAACCGAGCCGCTGCAATGGCATTACGAGCCGCTAGGCAATCGCACGCGGGCATCCTTTACCCGACTCAAATCGGAAGAGATTTTCCGACAGTGGATTCGGGACGGGCTGGATAGTTGCAGCGACATCGCCGCCGAGATGGGGCTGACCAAGGGAATGATTTCCCGCATGGCGAAGCGGGGCGAGGCAGATGGCTGGTTGCTGATTGAAGGCCGCAGCTACCGGCTGAAATAGGATAAATCACGATGAACCGCCGCGCCCGAAAGACTGCTCGTTTACCGTTTACCACCCTAGGGTGTGAAACAGTAAACGAAGGTAAACGAAACAGTAAACGAAACCGTTTACCACACGCCCACAGAGGGGAAACACGCGGATTCAGTAAACGGGGATTTTCAGCGGTAGTAAACGAAGCGCACCCTTTTCGTTTACTACCGTTTACTGATTTTCGGGGCAGGAGGGCAGCATCGTGAGCCTCGACCTAGCCCGCCTGGAGAATGTCCGCCGCCGTGGCAGCAAGATCGAAACCCGTTGTCCCGCCTGTGCGGAGAACGGGAACGACAAGACCGGCAATCATCTAATGATTGCGGACGCGGGAGCCGGCCCGTTCGCCTGCATCATGTTTCCCGGCCCAGCCGGTGAAGCTCACCGTAAGCGCATCTTTGAGCTAGTCGGAGAACATGCCGGCAAACCCTGTCCTGCGCCCGTGGCGCGTCCTGTCATTGCGGCCAAGCGCTTGCCCCGCCTGCCCGACCTGCGCCCCCTGACGGGGCAGGAAATGGTGCAGATCGCCTTTGTGCGCGGCTGGCTGGAAACCACCGCATTGCAGGAAATGACCCGGCGCGGCCTACTGTGGTTTGGCATGGTCTGGGACGGTGGGGAGGAATGGCCGGCGTGGATAATCACCGATAGCAGCCGCCGCAATGCACAGGCCCGTCGCCTCGACGGCAAGCAATGGGTAGGGATTGAAGCCAAGACCAAGACGTTGCGGGTCCGTGACCGTGCTTGGCCGATTGGCGCGGCGGACATCGGCGACCACCACCTGGTCCTACTCTGCGAGGGCGACCCGGACTTCCTCGCCGCCCTCTACGTCGCCGGCTGGGAGGGCGCGCAGACGGACGACATTGCCCCCGTGTGCATGACCGGGGCCGGCAACTCGATCCACGCTGACGCACTCCCGCTGTTCAGGGGCAAACGGGTCCGCATCGCCTGCCACAACGACGATGACGGCGGCGCTGCGGGCCTCCGATGGGCCGCCCAACTCCGGGTTGCCGGCGCGGCGGTGGACGGGTTTTCCTTCGCCGGGCTGATGCTGCCCGACGGTGAGATTCCCTGCAAAGACCTGGCCGACTTCGCGCGGCTCTATGACAGCGGCGAAGCCCCGCCGGTCAAATTAACGGAGCGGTTCTTTTGCGACTGAGACAATCGAGACTTGCGTATCGGAAAAACAGATACATTCTTCCCGCCATGACGAGACCCGCCCTCCGCCTCGCCGGCGTGACCGATGTCGCCGAGGCGTTGCGCCTATCACCGCAGGCTGTTCGCCTGCAACTCGCCAACGGACGGTGCCCGGTCAAGCCGCTTGCCTGGCGTGGCCGTGAAGCCCTGTTTTCGCCCGATGAAGTGGCCCGTGCCGCCCGTCTCACCGCAGCCCTCGCCGCCGAGCGCGATACCAGCGTCACCCCCTGATAATTCACCCATGCAAACCGTATTCAAAACCGTCGCCGTGCTCACCCGTGGCGAAGCTCGCGGCCATCAGCTCTTGATTGATGACCGCACCCTCGACGGCGCGCTCGCGCTGCTCACCGGCCAGACGCTCAAATCCTTCCTCACGCACAACGGGGGCATCCAGCCCGACGGCACGCCAGGCGACAGGCTCGGCGGCGAAATCGGCCTGCTCTACAACTTCGCCCGCTCGCAGGACGGCCAGAAAGTTGTCAGCGACTTTTCGCTGCTCGACAGCTTCATCGAGCATGATCCGCGGGCGGCCCAAACCATCAGCGAGTTGGCGGAGAAAGCGCCCGACCAGTTGGGCATCTCGCTGGTGGGCAAATTCACCACCGAGGATGTCGGACAACCGTATCCGGCGATGCGCTTTCATCAGATTCTTTCCGCCGACCTCGTTTCGAGACCCGCCGCAAACGTCGCGCTTTTCGCGGCGCTCGCCGAGCGTGACACCCGGCTTGCGGCGCTGGAAGCCGAGAACCGCGAACTCCGCGAAGGTCTGGCGCTGCTCAGGGAGCCTGCGCAAGTTATCGCCGGCCTGCGCACCCATCTGGCCGCCACCCTCGCCGAGCGCGACGAGGCCAGACGGTTCGACATGCGCTTGGCCGGCGCACCCGCCGTCGCCGGGGTGTTGGACCAAGGCCCGGCGTCCGGCTACGGTCTGCCCGAACCTGCGGCCAGCGACCAAGAGAAGTGGGCGCAGTATGCGGTGCTCTGCGCGCCGGTCACAGACAAATTTGGCCGGCTGACCGCCCACACCGAGACGCCCAAGGCGAAGGCGTTCCGACTCGCTCACCTTCAACAAAAATCCGCATGAGCACGAAACTCCGCCGCATCTCCGAAATCCAACGCGCCGCGTTGAGCCGCAGCGTGCGCGCCCGCGCCACCGACTTTCTCGCCGCCCTCGGCAAACTGGAATCGCACCGCAACGACCTGATTTACCCGACCAAGCGCAAGGGCGTCATTGAGTGGCTGATCGGCCACCCCATCGAGGACGAGCACAACGATGTGCGCCGATTGCAACTCGAACGCGCTGCGTTCGCTCACGACGAGCGCGCCCTTCACGAAATCGCCACGGAAATCAACGCGAAGGTCGAGGAGCTTGAGCGCACCGCGCCCAGCATCCTGCGCGACTTCACCGAAAGCCTTATACGTGAGCTTGAGGCGGAATTTGTCCGCGTCCGCGAGACGTTGCTGCCCGCCTTCACCGCCGCTGAAGCCGCCTCCGCTCTACCCGATAGTCCCGATGCCGCCGAGAAGCACGCCGTAAGAAACGCCTGGGACACGCCCCGGCCCGACGTCGCGCTGCCGCTGCTATTCTGGACGCGGCACCTGCGCAACGCCCGCGCCGCCATCGCTACCGGCTGGCCGATCCAGCGGGCCGAAGCTATGCGCGCAACCTTTGAGCCGTTGCTGACGAGCTGACGAAAACTTTCGAGTTTCAACCCTCCGGGGGTTCTTGGTAGCGGGACCGGGGGGTTGTTAGTCCAAGGAGAAATGGGCCGCATCCTCGTTAGTCGGGGGTGCGGCCTTTCTGCTGGCCGTATGAGGGGAGCGGATACACGGCATAAGGAATCTTTTAGCCGGGCCAAGCTGGAGTGAAGAAGCCATCCCCCGGCGTTTTCTTACGCAAACCACTTTCAAAACGGACTTGCGCTGACCATGTGAAGTTTGGGCTGCCGAACGGCTGGCCGAGTCTCGATCCGGCCCGGCCTAGATGCTTCACCGTGAACGGCCAAGCTGCCGACGTAGCCGGTCAGGCTGGCACAGGATAACAGGGGGCCGTAGGACGCCCACAGGGGCCGTTTCTAGGCGTTTTAATGGGAAATCTCGACAAGGTGGAGTGTTGGTGCTAAGCGGCGACGGAAACGCCGTATAATACGGCTTTTAAGGCATATATGCAGGGGCTGGGTAAAGTGACACAAAACTGACACAACTTTTCGCGTTACCTATGAGAATTGTGCCCCGTGAGGGCACCAATTAAAAGGCACCAACCGCGGTTGGTGCCTTTTTGCTTTTTGCAGGTTCAGGTCGCGACCTGCTCCAGAGGGAGGTCGTGGAGCTTCAGTTCGGGGTTCTTTTCCACGAAGTAGTCCATGCTCCACTCGTTGGGGAAAAGGACAACGGGGTGATTGAACTTGTCCGCGCCGAAGCTGACGCCGGAGGCGACGATGACGGTGGAGTAGTCGAAGTCCTTGGCGCCGGGGGGGAGCTCGACCCAGCGCAGCAGCGACCAGGGGGTGGGCGCAAGGCGGGACTCGGCATTGTATTCGCTCTGGAGCCGCCATTGCACGACTTCAAACTGGAGCGGGCCGACGGCGGCGAGGAGAGTGGCCCCGGGGGGGGCGTTCTTGGCGGTGAAGGATTGGACGACGCCTTCCTGCAGAAGCTGATCCAGGCCGGCGCGGTATTTCTTGGCGTCGCCGGCGTTGGGGTTTGAAATGTAGGTGAAAACCTCGGGCGGAAAACGCGGGATCTCGTTGTAAACGATGCTGCGATCCTCAGTGAGCGTGTCGCCGATGCCGAACGCATCATGGCCGACGATGCCGATGACGTCCCCGGGCCAGGCTTCGTCCACGGTTTCGCGTTCCTGGCCGAAAAGTTTGTGCGAGGAGGAGAGGCGGACCTGCTTCCCGGTGCGCTGGTGGGTGACGACCATATCGCGCTCAAATTTGCCGGAGCATACGCGGAGGAAGGCGATGCGGTCGCGGTGCTTCGGATCCATGTTGGCCTGGATTTTGAAGATGAAGCCGGAGAACTTGCCGTAATCCACGGGGATGATCTTCGATTCCTCCCCGGTCTGGATTTCCACGCTGCCGACCTTGGCCCCGGGATTGGGGTTGATCGTGGCGCGCCGCGGTTGCGGCGGGATGCTGTCCTTGAGGAATCCGTTCAAGAGCAGGCCGATGCCGAAATTGTTCACCGCCGAGCCGAAATAGACGGGGGTCTGGCGGCCGGCGCGGACGGCTTCGAGGTCGAAGGGGTGGCCGGCGCCATCGAGCATTTCCAGCTGCTCGGAGACGGAGTTGAAGGTGTAGTCGTCGAGCTTTTCCCGAACGGCGGAATCCTCCAGCGAAGTGACTTTCACGGGGGCTTCGTAGGCGCCGCCGGGGACGCGCTCAAAGAGGTGGACCTGTTTGCTGCGCCGGTCGAAGACGCCTCTGAACGACGGGCCGTTGCCCAAGGGCCAGACGACGGGTGAGGACTGGAGGCCGAGGATGTTTTCCAGTTCGTCGAGCAGGTCGAGCGGATCGCGCGTCGGCCGGTCGCACTTGTTCATGAGGGTGAAGATGGGCACACCGCGGCGGCGACAGACTTCGAACAGCTTGCGGGTCTGGGGCTCCACGCCTTTGGCGGCATCAATGACCATGAGGGCGGCATCCACGGCGGTGAGCACGCGATAGGTGTCCTCGGAGAAGTCTTTGTGACCGGGAGTGTCGAGCAGGTTGACCGCGCAGCCGGCGTAGTCGAACTGGAGGACGGTGGAGCTGACGGAGATGCCGCGCTGCTTTTCGAGCTCCATCCAGTCGGAGGCGGTGGCACGCTGGTTTTTGCGGTCTTTCACCGCGCCGGCGAGGTGAATGGCGTTGCCGTAGAGGAGGAATTTCTCGGTGAGCGTCGTCTTGCCCGCGTCGGGATGGGAGATGATCGCAAAGGTGCGGCGGCGGGCGGTTTCCTGGGCGGCGGTGAGCATGAAAAGAGGGCCACGGAAAGCGGCAACCGGACGGAGGGAAAGACAATTCTGCCCGGCCGGAGCCGCCGGCTCCCGGCGGAGAGGAAGGGCGGCGCGGTCAGCGCAGCTCGATGTCGAGATCGCGGCGGACTTTGCGCAGGGCATCCACCTGCTGCTGGAGCAGGGTCAGTTCCTCGCGAGTCTTGGGCAGTTTCATGACTTCGAGCAGTTCGCGCTCGGACTCCATGAGGTGGACGCGCTCGGCGGCGACGGAGGAACGCTGGGCGGCGGACTTGCCGCCGAAAACGGACATGAAGCGGGAGGCTTTTTCGCTGTTGAGGGCCTTGTCGGTGTCGCTCGACTTGATCTTGCGGCGTTCGCGGGTGATCTCGCGGTCGAGCTGCCGGATTTTGATGTCGAGCTCGTGGATACGAGTCCGGCGGATTTCCATCTCCGGCAGGGTGGTGACTTCCGTGATATCCCCGCTGGGGGTGGTTTCTTGACTGGCGGCTTTTTTCTCCGCCGGGTTGCCGGGCTCCTGCTTCGCGGGCTTGGAGGTGGCGCGCTCGCCGGATGAGGGAGCTTCGCGTTCCGGGGGGGTGGCCTCGGGCGCGGCGTGAACACCGGCGATACAGACCAGCGCGAGGAGAAGGCGGGCGGCTTGCATAGTACGGGCAGTATTAAAGAAAACGGGCGGCCGGCAATCCCGGACCGCCCGTTTACGGATAATGAAGGAGGGTTTTTACAGCTTGCCGCCGTAGATCGCGGAGGCGCCGAGCTCTTCCTCGATGCGGAGGAGCTGGTTGTACTTCGCGATGCGGTCGGTGCGGGAGGCGGAGCCGGTCTTGATCTGGCCGGCGTTGGTGGCGACGGCGATATCGGCGATCGTCACGTCCTCGGTCTCGCCCGAGCGGTGCGAGATAATGGTCGTGTATTTGCTCTTCTGCGCGAGCTCGATGGCGTCGAGGGTCTCGGTGAGGGAGCCGATCTGGTTGACCTTGACGAGAATCGAGTTGGCGGTGCCGGTCTCGATGCCCTTGCGGAGGAACTCGACGTTGGTGACGAAGAGATCGTCGCCGACGAGCTGCACCTTGTCGCCGATGGCGTCGGTGAGCTTTTTCCAAGTCGTCCAGTCGCCCTCGGCGCAGCCGTCCTCGATGGAGACGATCGGGTATTTCTTCACGAGGTCCTTGTAGTAGCTGACGAACTCGTCACCGGTGAAGCTGCGGCCGTCGGACTTCTTGAAGACGTAGGTCTTCTTTTCCTTCACGTAGAACTCGGAGGAGGCGACGTCGAGGGCGAGGAAGATGTCCTTCCCGAGTTTGTAGCCGGCGCCCTTGATGGCCTCGGCGATGGCGTCGAGCGCATCGGTGG
>CAYSBR010000024.1:0-61351 GCA_964429385.1 uncultured Opitutaceae bacterium | reverse complement strand
CCTGCCCGACCACGCCGAGCGGCGCGACCTTCCGGCCGGGAGCAACATATTCCAGTTTGTCCGCCCAGCCGGCGTGGTAGAAGAAATGCGCCGCCGCCATCGGCACGTCGAAATCGCGCGCCTCCTTGATCGGCTTGCCGCCGTCGAGCGTCTCCGCGACGGCAAACTCACGCGCCCGGTCCTGCAGCAGGCGCGCGAGGCGGTAGATGTATTTGGCGCGTTCCCGCCCAGGCAATTTGCTCCAGACGGCGAACCCCTTTTGCGCCGCCGCATAAGCGGCTTCCACATCTGCCGCGCCGGCCTGCGCGATCGCCGCCAGCTTCGTCTCATTGGCCGGGTTGATGGAGTCGAAATACTTGCCGGAAGCCGGCGCGACGAACTTGCCGCCGATAAAAAGATCGTAGCGCAGCTTGAGCTTGGGATCGGCGGTCTCGGGCGCGGGATCGAACTCCCAGAGGTCGCCGAAGATGAGCTCGGGCAGCGGCCGACCGGCGGAGCGGGAGACAGGACGTTTCTTTTCAGTGAGAGTGGGCATAGGGAAAAGGGTTAACCACGAATGGACACGAATTCACACGAATGGAGTCAGAGCACAACCCGCTCCCATTCCAATTTTGCTCGTTTGAAATTAATGATCAGGCCGACCCGCAGACCGGTAATGCGGAGATAATTCAACATCTGTCCGCGTTCGTGGTCCGTGATCCGGTCGATCACCTTCGTATCAATGATCACCGCACCATCGGCGATCAGGTCGGGAATATATTCCCCAACCTGACGCGTCTTGAACAGAATGGGAAAGGCGATCTGCTGCTGAACTGATATCCCGGCATCCTGAAAGGCCAGCACCAGCGCGTTTTCATAGGGCTTCTCGTGCAATCCGTGACCGACATCTTTGACCACATCAAAAGCGCAACCCACAATTCTGAACACCAAATCACGGTGCAGAATACTGTCTTCTGATTCGTGTCTGTTCGTGTCCATTCGTGGTTAAAAGAATCAGTAAGATTCGGCGGCTTCGCTGAAGTAATACGGGGCCTGGTAGGCGCCGGTCTTTTCCTTTTCCAGCTGGCGGAGCAGGTCGTTGAGCAGCGAGGAAGCGCCGAAGCGGTAGCGGGTGTTGTTCAACCACGTGTCACCGAGCGTCTCCTTCACCGCTACCAGAAACGTCAGCGCCTGCTTGGCGGTGCGGATGCCACCGGCAGGCTTCATCGCGACGGGTATACCGGTCGCGAGATAGAAATCGCGGATGGCCTCAATCATCACCTGGTTGTTGCCGAGCGTGGCATTGAGCGAGGTCTTGCCCGTGCTCGTCTTGATGAAGTCGCCGGGGCGGATCACCCGCATCGCAAGGAAGGACGCGGCGCGAATATTGTCGTAGGTCTCCAGCTCGCTGACCTCCAGAATGACCTTGAGCGTGGCGTCGCCGCAGGCCTGCACGACCGCGGCGATCTCGTCCTGCATCCTGGCAAACTCGCCCGCGAGAAAAGCCCCGCGATTGATGACCATGTCGATCTCGTCGGCGCCATCGGCCACCGCCGCCTTGACCTCGGCGAGGCGCGTGCGCAGCGGCGCCTGCCCGGACGGAAACGCCGTCGCCACCGAGGCGATGCGCACGGCGGTGTCCCCGCCCAGCGCGCGGCGGGCGTGCTTCACCATCGCGGGATAGACGCACACGGCGGCGACCTGCGGACAGTCGAGCCCGTCATGCGGACTCAACGCCTTTTGACAGAGTGAAGCGACCTTGCCGGGCGTGTCCTTGCCTTCGAGGGTGGTGAGATCGACCATCGAAACGGCCAGCTTCAACCCCTGAACCTTGGCCGCCTTCTTGATGCTGCGCGTGGCGTATTTGGCCACGCGCTCCTCAATCCCGACCTGATCGACGGAACCGATTTCATTCAGCAAGCGCCGAAACGCGGCAGGAGAAACTGCACTCATGAGGCCGGCCAGCCTGCCGCAGGCACCTCCTGAAAACAACGGCAAACTGGCAATCCGCGATTGCCCGGGGCCGCCGCGACGCGCACGCTGACGTCTTTCCTCATGAATCCGTTGCGCCTGTTTTTTCTGCTGGTTCCGGCCGCATTTTTCACAGCTTGCACCACCCCGCCCGACTCCGCCCCTTGGTCCGGCCCCGACGTAGCCGGCCGGATCGCCTCCGTGGAGCTGAACGAATCCAGCGGGCTCGCCATTTCCGGCCGCCAGCCCGGCCTGCTATGGTCACACAATGACAGCGGCGGCCAGCCGGTGCTGTTCGCGCTGGACACCACGGGCGCCCATCGCGGCGCCGTGCGGGTCGAGGGTGTCACCAACATCGACTGGGAGGATCTGGCCGCCTTCACTTGGGAAGGCCGGAGCTGGCTCCTGATTGCCGATACCGGGGACAACCAGGCCCGGCGCGTGGACTGCAGCCTGATCGTCATTGAAGAGCCTGACCCGGCCCTGCTCGATCCGGCGCGTGAACTGGTCGTGCCCGTGGCCTGGAGAATTCCGGTGCGCTATGCCAGCGGCGGAGCCCAGGACTGCGAAGCCGTGACCGTGGATGCCGGCGAAGGGGCGGTCTATCTGCTGACCAAGCGGACCCGTCCCGCCCGCCTTTTCCGCCTGCCCCTGCATCCAGATCCGCGACAACCCGCGGCGGCGGAGTTTCTGGTCGAGGTGCCGCATGTGCCCCCGCCCTCCGGACCGCATGCCGCGCTCGACCTGCCCACCGGCCGCTGGAGCGGTCAGCCGGTGGCCATGGATTTCGCTCCGGATGGGTCGGCCGCCGCGGTCCTCACCTATGTTTCGGTCCTGCTCTTCCCGCGTGAGCCGGGTGAAACCTGGGCCGATGCCCTGGCCCGGCCGCCGGCCCAGGTGCTGCCGTTTCTCCTGCCCCAGGCGGAGGCCGTTTGCTTCAGCGCCGACGGACGCCATCTTTTTGTCAGCACCGAAGGGCGGCAGGGACCGCTGTTGCGCTTCGCTCTGCCCGAGACACCCTGAGGATCATGGTCGACCAACCTGCGCCCACACCCGGCGGTGAGCTGGTGATCCGCACCATCGCGATGCCCGCCAACACCAATGCCAATGGCGACATGTTCGGCGGCTGGATGTTGTCCCAGATGGATCTCGGCGGAGCGATCCTCGCGCGCAACTTGGCCGGCAGCCGCATCACCACGGTGGCCATTGATGCGATGACATTCCAGCAGCCGGTTTACGTCGGCGACATCGTCAGCTGCTACGCCCAGCTGGTGAAAACCGGCCGCACCTCGATGAGCATTGCCATCGAGGCCTGGGCGCAACGCGCGAAGGGCGGCGCCGTGGTGCGCGTCACGAAAGGGCTTTTCACCTACGTGGCCATTGACGACCAGGGCCGGCCCCACCCCGTCCACCGGTAAGCCGCCGCCCGCCTCAACCCGCCGCCACCGTCTCCGCGAAACGCAGGATCGCATCGTCCGGCGACATCGTGATCGGCTCCGGCCGGCCATGGCCTCCGCCGCCATACGGCACGTTTGACACCGCATTGTAGCAGCAGATGTAAGCGCGACGCGGCCGGTCCGAAAGGTTGGCTTCCGATGAATGAAACGTGTTGCCGTGGAAAAACAGCGCGCTGCCGGCCGGGGCCTCGCAATAGATTTCGCCGAGCCGCTCAATCGCCGCCCGCACCCGCTCCTGATCGGCCCCCGCCTGCCCGCCCACCTTGCCGTGGTCGAACCGGCCAAGCAGATGCGAGCCCGGCACGACCTTCAGGCAGCCGTTCTCGCGCGTCGCGGAGTCGAGCGCGATCATGCACGAGATCATCCGCGGATAAAGACAGCCGTCGCCATACCAGTAGCCGTAGTCCTGGTGCCACTCCCACGCGCCGCCGACGCGCGGTTCCTTGAGCATGACCTTGCTGTGCCAGTGATAGATCTCCTCGCGCAGCAGCAGGCGCGCGCCGTTGACCACCCGCGGGCTGGTCGTCACCGCGCCGAAAACATCGTCGCTCACGTCGGACCAGAGCGACAGCTTGCTCGCGAGTCCGGAGGCGTCGTTCAGGTTGAACTGATGCTTGGTCGCCCGGCCCTCCTTGGTCACATTCGCGATCAGGATTTCGATCTCCTGGGGAGTGAAGACATCGGGCACGAGCACATAACCGTCACGATCGTAGGCTTGGATCTGATCAAAGGTCAGCATGGGGATTGTTGGGGTTGTCTGCAGCCACCGGACTGAGCCGGGCAAAGCGGTCCTGATCGGTGCCGTGACAGGAGTCACGCCAGAAATAAAACACCGCTCTGCGGTCGCCGGATTGACCCTCCTTCCACCTGCACTCACGCTGCCCCGCCATGCCCGCCCCACGCGCCCCGTTCCCCCTCAAAACCCTCCGTGTCGCCATTCTTCTTGTCGGCGCTTTTCTTGCCCCCCATTTCACCGCGGCCCAAGGCCTCTACCCCGACGATGCTTCCTATCGCACCGCCTTTGCCGCGCGCTGTGATGAAATCAGCGAAGGCATGGCCCGCCGGACCTGGTCGCCGGGCGAGGACACGCGCATGCGCCTCTACATCGGCGTGGCCAAGCTGGCCACCGGCATCGATGCCGCCGAGGGGCTGCGCTATCTGGAGGACGCCGTCGCCGACACCAACCTTCACTGGCACAGTTTCGAACCCTACGTGCTGATGGATGCCGTCCTCCGCCTGGGCGACAAACTTCCGGCCCCGCTCGTCACCAGGATCCGCACACGCCTGGCCGAGTGCTTCGCGCACGACTACGGGTTCACCGACAACCATATGCTGCAGATCCATACCGCCCGGTATCTGTCCGCGCAAACCTGGCCGGACGGCCCCGCCTTCGCCGATGGCTCCACTCCTGCCAGCGCCCTCCGCGATTCCGCCGGCTGGATCGACCGCTGGATCGAGGCCACCGTCACCCGCGGACTGTATGAATACGATTCCCCCAACTATCATCACCTCTACCTGCTCTGTTTCGCTACCCTCCACGAATATGCCCAAGACCCGATCCTGAAGAAAAAGTCATGGATGCTCATGCAGGTGCTGCTCGCCGACTGGGCCACGGAATACCTGCAGGGGACATGGGTGGGGTCGCACAGCCGCGAGAAATACAATCAGGTTCTGCACACGCACGAGCACACCGGCGCCGCCACGCAGTTTGGCCGGCTTTACTTCGGCGGCGCCCACATCCGGCTCGATCTCGCGGAATCCTTCTTCATCCCCCTCGCCGCGCTCCAGCGCTTCGAGGCCCTCCCCATGATCGGCCGCATGGCCACCGACCGCACCGCGCCCTATGTCCTCCGCGAACTCAAGCCCCCGCGGCGCGGCCCGCGGATCGTCTATGGTGAACCGACTTGGAAATACACCTACCTCGCACCG
This sequence comes from uncultured Opitutaceae bacterium, assembly GCA_964429385.1. GTDB lineage: Bacteria > Verrucomicrobiota > Verrucomicrobiia > Opitutales > Opitutaceae > UBA2377. The sequence goes on along the minus strand of CAYSBR010000024.1, from coordinate 56,015 downwards.
GAGTTCGCCGTCGGTTCCTCGTGGGGCGACCTGACCGACGTCGAACACCACCGCTGGGATCTTACCTGGGTGTCACCCCACGACGGCTCCACCTGCTTCTTCATCAACCCATCCTACTCCGCCCGGCAGCTGCACCGCTATTTTGAAGATCCCCTGGACAAGATCCTCGCCAGCATTCTGCGCCAGCGCCCCTACTACGCCGACCCCCACAAGTGGGTCGAAGGCTCGCCCTATGAGGACGTGTTCCAACACGACCGCGCCGTCATTGATCTCTACGATATCCCCGCCGACTCCGAGCGGCCTCACATCAACGGCTTCTTCCCGCATCTCATCGAGGAACGCCGCGAGGCCGACGGCTGGATCTTCGCCCGCACCGACGGCATCTACTTCGGCGTCTGGACCAGCACGCCCGGCGTCTGGCACCAAGAAGAGAGCCACGACCGCCTGACCCTCACCCACCCGAAGACCGCCGTCATCCTCGAAGCCATCGCCGCCAAGGACGCCGAAAGCTTCGACGCCTTCTGTGCCGGCCGACTCGCGCACCCGCCCACCTTCGACGAAACCACGCTGACCGCCACCTATACCACCACCGGCGGAGACCAGCTGCAGTTCACCCACCGCGGCTCACGCCTCGTCAACGGCGAACCCGTCAACCTCGCCGCCTGGCCCCTCTTCGAGGGCCCCTGGCTCAACGCCGCCCGCCACTCCGGTGTGATCACCCTCGAATACGGCGCCGAACGCGTGGTCCTGGACTTCAACCAAGTCACGGTCCGCCACGAGAGGCTGCGGTGACCGACGCGCTCCCCCTGTATCCCGCGCCTCCCGCACAGCTCGCACCCCTCCAAGGCATGCTCGTCGAACACCATTTCAACGACGGCATAGGGCGGTCCGTTATACCATGACGGATCTTCCGGATGATCGAGTTTGATGGCGATGACGGTGCGAGTGCCGATATCTGCCACCCGCCAGCGGCCCGTCTCGATGGTGAATTCGTCGCCGATCTTAAACTCTTTCGCTACCATCGATGAATAAACTGGCGCGCCTGATCGGAAGTTCAAAGCAACGAATTTCCGATTTCCGCCATATCACCGCCACATGTCGAGGCCGGCTTCAATGTGCTCGATGATCTCTCAGGAGAGAACCAACATTCGAGACGACGCTGTCGCGTGGTCATCAGTGCCGCTGGTTCTAATCAATCTTCCAGTCTTCCCCCGGCATCACACGTTTCATGAACTCGTCGAACAGCGGAACGGTGAAAGCAGTATCTCCATGGTTGGGGCTCCAGATCATACCTTTTGCGATGAGCTTGTTCCGGGTTGGTGCGAAGGAGTTGACCGACCGGCCCAGCACTTCGGCGATGTCTCCGGAACGGTGGGCCTTGGCTCCGAGTTCCGCCATGGCACGCAGATATCGTTTCTCAAGGGGAGTCAACCGATCGAAGCGGACGCGAAAGAAGCTTTCATCCAAGGCCGCGATGGCCGTAACCGACGCACGAACGACATCGTCTGCGCTGATCGGCGACGTATCCGCCGCATCCCAGGAATGTTTGCCCCATTCCTGGAGAAAGTAGGGATACCCTTGGGTGGCGTTCAGAATGCGGCCCAAAGCGGCTTCCTCAAATTGCACTTGTTGGCTGGCGGCAGGCTTTACCAAGGCCTGTCGCGCGGCCGGCGGAGGGAGCGGTCCGATTTCAGGGAAATCGAAAAGTCGCTCCGCATACGATTTGGCACGCCCCATCCGACCGCGTAGCTGCGGGAGACCGGCCCCTACAAGCACCACGGGGCGACGGCGTTGGGCGGCCCGATGCAAGGCGGTGATTAACGAGGCCAACTCTTCTTCGGCGACGTATTGCAGTTCGTCGATAAAAAGTGCGAGCGCGGTGCCTCCGGCTTCTGCTGCGGCTCCGGCCGCATCAATCAAGTCCTGCAGGTCGTGCTCCAGATCGCCATTGTCGGCCAGGCCCGGCTCTGGATCAAAATCCAAGCCGACCTCTATATCCTTGTATTTTACTTTGAGCGCCTTGGCGAAACCGGCAAGCGCCTTGAGTCCGCGTTGCGCCAAGTCCTTGGCCTTCTCGTGGCGGGAAAGGCGAAGCAGGGCTTGGCGAAGCTGGGGGGCGAGCAACGCCGGCAAGGAGCGCTGCTCGGGCGCTTCGATTCGTAAAGTATGAATGCCAGACGCCTCAGCTTTCTCCCGGATGTGATCAAGCAAGACGGTCTTCCCCACACCGCGCAGCCCCACCAACAACAAACTCTTCGCCGGCATTCGCAGGCGGGTGCGCTCCAATGCGACGTGGGCCGCCTCAATCAGTTCGTCGCGGCCTGCCAGTTCGGGCGGCGGGGTGCCTGCTCCAGGCGCGTAAGGATTGTAGATCGGATTCACAATTTATATCAAACTTATTAAAGTTATCGTTTCAAGATAACTTATGTAAGTTTGGTTAAAATCAAACAAAGGCTTTCAGGTTAATGAATTAAGAAAATCCACTTCCCTTGGCGCGAAGCCGCGCGATCAATTCAACGGGCGGGTCGTCCAACCACATCCCACGGAACAAGGTAGCCAGTGAAAGTGCAGTGCAGACTTACCCACCCCCGGCCTCTCACAATTCCTCCGGCCTCACCGTGAGCAGGCGCGACTGTTCGGCGCGTTTGCGGGATTTTTCGATGCCGATGGCGGCGAGGCCGAGGGCGTTGGCCACGGCGGGCACGGTGCCGACTCCACAGAAGGGATCCAGAATCGTCTTCGCGCCGGCTACATCCCTCGCAAAACGCACCGCATGCGCGGCGGCGCGGATCCCCATCGCCCGCACCCATGGCTGACGCCCCGCATCGGTGATGATGTCGGGCAGTGCCAGCACCTCGGGACACCGCAGCGCGCGTGAAACCGCGATGAGGTGGGTGAAGCCCGGCCGTCCATAGGTGAGCAGGCCGGGCGGCCGGCGGCAGACGATCTTGTGAAACAGCACCCGCGCGCCCGCGTCCTCCGCCGCGCGCACGACCATCGCCCCCTTGTCGATCCAGGCGCCATCGCGTTTGATATCCGATTGGAAAAAGAGCGCCACGCCCTCCGCGGGCACCGCCTCCACGACCAGCCGCACGGCTTCAAGAAACCATTCGCGCCAAACCGGCAGTGCCAGGCCCACCTCCGACACATCCGGCAGAGAAGTGACCGCGCTGGCCCCGGGAATCACACCACACCCGCGCAGCCAGGGAATCGCATCGGCGCAATGCACCTCGCGGTTTGGCCTCGTTGGCACCGAATCATCCCTGGTCGTCATGGGCACGCCAGGCCCTCCGGCCAAAGCTGCCCATGGGCGGGGATGAAGAATTCTGGGCGGGACACTGGCATCGTGATGAATAGGCCGCCTCGCACCTTGCCGCGGCCCGGGTGCCAGGCCAGCAGAAATCCTGCGGCGATCAGCCAAAGCGGGCTTCCCTTGCTCACCCCGGCACGCAGGATTTCACGTATGCCCCACCCTCCCCGCGATCTGCTGACCGCGCGCCACGACCTGGATTTTCTGCGAAAAAAACTGCTGTCAGCCGAAGCGTGGGCGCCTTTTCCCTGCGCGTCGGAACGCGCGGCCTGGGGCGCCCTGCCCGCCGCACACCGCGCCGCGCTCATCGCCGCCGGCGACGCCGCGCTCGACCGGCCCTGGGCCGCCCTGCCCGCCACGTTGTGGCTGGATTTCGTCCGCACCGGCACACGCCAGCGTTTCGAAACCGCCTGCTTTGCTCGACGCCAGAAGTTGATCGCCCTGCTGCTGGCGGAATGCATCGAGCATCGCGGGCGTTTCATCGAAGCCATTGCCGACGGCCTCTGGCTGCTCTGCGAGGAAACCTCCTGGTGCCTGCCCGCTCATCTTTATCTGCAACATAAGGGAACGGGACTGCCTGATGTCACCGAACCCGTGGTGGATCTTTTTGCCGGGGAAACCGCCGCCCTGCTCGCCTGGACCGACTGGCTGTTGGGCGCGGAACTCGACCGGTTCCATCCGTTGCTCCGTCGCCGACTCCGCCACGAGGTGGAACACCGGTTGCTCGCCCCCTGCCTGGCCCGCGACGACTTCTGGTGGATGGGCTGGCACCTGGGGCAGCACCCGCTCAACAACTGGAACCCCTGGTGCAATTCCAACTGGCTCGTCTGCGTCCTGCTGCTGGAAACCAACCCGGAACGCCGGATCGCCGCCGTGCACAAAATCCTGCGCAGCCTCGACATTTTCATCAACCACCAGCCGGAGGACGGCGGCTGTGATGAAGGCCCGCTCTATTGGGGCCGGGCAGCGGCCAGTCTTTTCGACTGTCTCGAACTCCTCCACGCCGCCACGGACGGGGGGATCAATCTCTACCAGGAGCCGGTGATCCGCGAGCTCGCCCGCTACGTGATGCGCGCGCATGTTGCGGGCGACTGGCTCCTGAATTTCGCCGATGCCCTGGCCCGCGGCCCGATGGACGGACTGCTGGTCTGGCGTTTCGGACAACGCATTGCCGACGCCTCACTCTCCGCCTTCGGCGCCTGGCAGCACCAGCGCAAACCTCAACCCTGGATCGGGCACATCAACACCCCGACCCGGCTGCTGGCCAACCTGTTCGTCGCATCGGAAGTCGAGGCGGCTCCGGCCTCCGCCCCCTTGCTGCGCGATGTCTGGCTGCCTGACTTGGAGATGATGGTGGCCCGCGACGCCGGCGGCACGACCAAGGGATTTTATCTCGCGGCGAAAGGCGGCCACAACGCCGAGAGCCACAACCATAATGACGTCGGCTCCTTCGTCGTTTTCCTGGACGGCGAGCCATTGTTGATCGACGTCGGCGTCGAGACTTACACCGCCAGGACCTTCAGCCCGGAGCGCTACGAGATCTGGACGATGCAATCACAGTGGCACAACCTGCCCTTGATCAACGGCACCGGGCAGCACAACGGCCAGGCCTTCGCCGCCCGCGATGTCCGCTATCACGCCGACGACCGCGTCGCGGAGTTCCAACTTGATCTCGCCGGCGCTTATCCCTTGGCAGCCGCGGTGCAGCGCTGGACGCGCACGCTCCGGTTGGAACGCGATCAAGGACTCACGTTGATCGAGGACTACCAATTGCAGGCGGCGCGGGAGCCGGCGGCGTTCCACTTCATCACCCACGCCACGCCCGATGCCTCCAGCCCCGGCCTTGTGCGTCTCCAAACCACCGCGGGCACCAGAGCAAACCTCCACTATGATGCGACCTGCCTCCAGGCCACGGTGGAGATGAAGGAAATTACCGACCCCCAGCTCGTCCAATCCTGGGACAGTCGCCTTTACCGCCTGCGCCTCACCGCCCGGGATAAGGCCACCGCTGCGCGGCACGAATTCACCCTCACTGCGGAACAGGGATCGAACACCTGAACCGGAGGGAACCTTGTCTCCGCGGCCCCGTGTGCCGTAATCCCCGACATGAGCGCCACCCCCGCCCTGCTTTCGCTGAAAGGAAAATGCGCCGTGATCACCGGTGCCTCCACCGGTATCGGCCGCGCCATTGCATCTACCTACGCCGCCGCCGGAGCCCATGTGGTGATCAACCATGAGCCCGACCAGCCGCACCCGGAATCACTGCTGCAAGAGATCACGGACCGGGGAGGCCAGGCCATCGCGGTGGCGGCTGACCTCGGCGACCTGACCGCGCACGACCGGCTGCTGGACGCTGCCCAAGCCCGGTTCGGCCACATCGACATCCTCGTCAACAACGCCGGCCGGCAAGCCAACGTCGAGTTGTTCGATGTCACGCCTGAAGCCTGGGAGCGCGTGATGAGCATCAACCTGCGCGGCGCCTACTTTCTCGCCCTTGCGGCGGCGAAACGAATGGTCGCCGCCGGTATCAGGGGCCGGATCATCAACGTCACCAGCACGCACGAAACCAAGGCCCTCTGGGGCTGTTCGGTTTACAGCATCAGCAAGAGCGGACTCGCCATGGTCACAAAGTCGCTGGCGCTTGAGCTGGCCACCCATGGCATCACGGTCAACAGCCTCATCCCCGGCGCCTACCACACCCCGATGAATCACAGACCCTACTCCAGTCCGGAGCGGCTCCAGCGAGCCATCGACCGGATTCCTCTGCACAAAATCGGCGAACCGGAGGACATCGTCGGCGCCGCGCTGTTTCTCGCCAGCGAGCACTCGGCCTACATGACCGGTGCCAGCATCAAGGTGGACGGTGGACTGAGCCTGTAAGCCGGCCTACGTCACCTGTGTCTTGGCCGCGCCGCCGCCGAAGAGTTCGCGCAGGACACTCCAGGCCTTGCGCAGGCCGGCGGGTTGCACGCCACCCCAGCCATAGGTGCGCACCAGTTCCTCTTCATGGCCGCGGTAACGCGGCGGCAGGAGAAAATACGTCTCCTCCTTGCCCGTGATGACGGTGGAGAAAAACAGTCCCTTGCCCACCGAGAGATTGCGGTCGGCAATGGTGATCGTGCGCTCCGGCAGCACCAGCCAGGGCCGGTAGACAAAGACCAGCGCATCATCCGTCTGCCGCAGCCGCCCATAGGTGCGTGGCGCGACTTCGGGCAGGTTGCCGCCGGCAAACACCTTGTTTTCATCCGGGCGCACCTTGAAACGCAGCCGCCGCAGCGTGAAGAAATCCCAGCAGAAGAGGCTCCCGTAAACCGAGAGCCGGAACGACCAGCCCGCGACAAAGTAGGCCAGGATGATCAGCAGGATGGACAGACCCGCGCTCACCCACGGATTCATGGTGGCCGTGAGCGTGAGCACCCCGAGCAGCGCGGTGCGCGCGCCCTTGAGCGTCGCATCAATCGCCCCCCACGGACTGAGCAGGATGAGCACGTTGATCGCATGCGACGCCATCCAGACGATGGCGAACACCGCGATGCCAAAGGGCACCGTGAGCAGATTGAGCAACCAGGAGAAATCAATCGCTCCGAGATGGATCATCGCCAGCCCCGTGGGCGCGACGGGCTCGGCCGCCGGCAGGCCGGCCACCAGCATCTTGCTGAGCGCATCCATGGTGAAGGGCACGATGGCACCGGCGGCGATGAGCCCCGTGGCTTTGTTTTCCACCGTCTCCAGCACATCGAGGGGTTTCTTCCATCCCGGCGGCAGCACGGCGCCGAGCGAATCCTTCGCCGCCACCGCGCCGACCAGGGCCAGCGCCGGCAGCCAGAAACTCATCTTCGCATACCAGGGCAGCGCGGCGCGCGCGGCCTCGTCCTTGGCCGTAAACCACTGGTAGGCGCCATAACCGCCCGCACCCAGCAGAGGCGAAATCGCCATGCCCGTCACCGCCGTGATGGTCGCCGCCACTTCGGAGCCGGGCGCCCGGCTCTTCGTCGGCGCGGAAGCCGTGGCCGCCCACAAAGGGGTGACGACAACAGTAATCAGCAGGGCGATCAGCACAAAAGGAGTGAGGCGCTTCATGGCGATGAGAGAGGACTCCATGCTGTCCCGGCACCGCCCGGTGACAACAGCAATCCCGCGCTCCCTCCGCGCACACCCAGCCCGATCGGGCAACCTGTCGGGTTACCCGATCATAAAATGCCCGGCGGGGTGTCCCTGCGGTTCACGGCCGCTCTCGCTCGAGATTCAGCCAGGCCAGCTCACGCGCGGTCAGCTCCACCTTGAGACACTCGAGCGAACTCGCCGTCTCGTGCATGAAACGCGGGCCGATGAGCGCAAAGGTCGGAAACGGCTGGTGCAGCACATAGGCGGCGGCGATGGCGATGGGCGAGACGCCTTTCTTGGCCGCTAGGGCGATCGCCCGCTCGCGGCGCGCGAAGTTGTCGTCACTATACCAGCAGCGCACCAGCTCGGTGTCGGCCAGCTGGTCGCGGCCCGCGCGATCGGTGAAGAAGCCGCGCGCCTGGCTCGACCATGCGAGCAGCGGGAACTGGTTTTTCTTCAACCAGCGCCGCGAGTCCGGATCGGAGGCCGCGACGCAGCCGGCCCACACGGGCTCCACCATCCGCGCGAGGCTGAAGTTGTTGCTCACCACGCTGAACCCCTGCAGGCCCTTGCGCTTCGCGTAGCGGTTGGCCGCCGCGATACGCGCCAGCGACCAGTTGGAGCCGCCAAAGACACGGATGCGACCCGCCCGCACCTGTGCGTTCAACACCTCGACAAATTCGCCCACCGGGATGTCCGGATTGTCACGGTGCATCACATAGAGATCCGCGTGGTCGGTCTGCAGCCGCTCCAGCGAGGTCTCGAATTCGTGGACGAGATCCACCGGGTTGCAACAGGGCGTGTGCGCGCCTTTCACGATCACGCCCACCTCTTCGCGCAAGCCGCGATTCCTGATCCACTGGCCGAGCAGTTTCTCCTGCAGACCACCGCCATAGATATACGCCGTATCGAAGGTCCGGCCACCGCGCTCGTAGTAGTCATCCCAGACGGCCGCGGCATGCGGCATCGTCTCCTGGTTGTCGCAACCCATGATGAGGCGCGACACCGGTTTACTGAGCCCTGCGATGGTGGCCGAAGGAATCAAGCCGGACGGACGGCGGCGCAGCGGACGGCGCGCATGGGTGTGCCGGAAGTTTTCCGGCTTCTCCTGCTCGTAAACCAGCCCGACCGCCGCGCGCCAGGCGTCGAGCGTCGCCATGTTGCCCAGCGTGTCGGCCACGCTCATCGCCGCCACCTCGCGCCGGCCGGCGGCCAGCGCCTGGGCCACGGCATCGGCCTCCAGCCCGTAGAGCGCCGCGGCCGTGACGATCTCGATCTCCTCTACCTTGCCGTCCTTATGCAGGAACAGTTTTCCCGCCTCGCCGTCGCTCGGCGGAATCCACGGCGAAGGCACATGCAGCATGCCCGCGGTGCCATAGATGCGGACGGAGTTGTCCTGCCCCACCCCCACACTGGTCGCCACCTGCGCGACCAGACCGCCGGCGAACTTCAGCGTCGCAGCCGCGACCACGTCCACGCCGGTCTGCGGGTGCAGCGACCCCGCGCCACTGACCGCCACCGGATCGAGGAACGGTCGTCCCGCCACCGCCCCGGCGATGAGCCGGGCGTAGGAAACCGGGTAGCAACCGACATCAAGGATGCCGCCACCGCCAGCCTCGTTGGCCCAGAGACGCGACTTGGGATCGAAGGGCGCATTAAAACCAAAAGACGCCTGCACGAGCTTCACCTCGCCCAGCGCGCCGCTGCGCACGAGTTCGACCACCTTCGCCGTCTGCGGGTGGCAGCGATACATGAACGCCTCCATCAGCAGCACCCCGTGCTCCCGCGCGGCTTCGGCGATGACCATCGCTTCGGCGCGGTTCAGGCCGATCGGTTTCTCGCAAAGGATGTGCTTGCCCGCCTCGGCGGCCTTCACCGCCCATTCCACATGCTGCGGATGCGGCACCGCAATATAGACCGCCTGCACCTCGGGATCGGCCAGCAGCGCTTCATACGTGCCATGCGCGCGCGGCACGCCAAACTCGCGCGCGAAACGCTCCGCCGATTCCGGCGTGCGGCTCCCCACGGCGGCGAGCCGGCTGTGTTGCGACCGGGCGACGCCCTGCGCAAAAATACCTGCGATCCGGCCCGTGGCCAGGATGCCCCAGTTCAATCGTGTGCTCATGAGGGTAAAAGTCGGAGGGGTGAAAGAATGCGTCGTTTATCAGCCGGGCCAGCCGGCGAGCACAAGCCGCCCTTCGCGACATTTATTGTCCATAACAATGATTTCTGCTCATATTTTTCCCTCAATATGAGTTTTGTTCAATTATGGCAGCAGGAGCCCCGCTTGCGTCTGGCCATGGCCCAGCCCCGGCCCTTTGCCGCCGGTTACCACTCGCCCGATCATGCGCATCCGTTCTTCGAGCTCGGCATGGTCCTCACCGGGCGCTGCACCTGGGCGCTGGGGACGCAGCGGGCCGAGCTGAACGAAGGCGATTTCATTCTGATCCCCCCGCGCCGGACCCACCGCGAAATCGTGACGGAAAACACCCGCACCCGGCTGGCGTGGATCGGTTTCGATTTCGACCCGCCCATGGCCGCGCCCGGCTGGAGCCAGCGCGCGGTGCCCGCCGGAGCGTGGAGTCAGCCCCTTGCGCAGCTCCTGATCACCGCATTTGAAGAAAACCAGTCGGGTGAGCTCGGCGCCCGGGAGCGCGCCAAGCTCGCCTTGAAAGACATCCTCATCCTGGCCACACGCGCCGCTGCCGCGCCCCGGCGGGCCGCCAGACCCCGCACCCCGGATCATTCCGCCCGGATCGCCGGCTCGGCCGCGCGTTATCTCACGGACAATCTCGCCCAGCCCCTCAGCATCCAGGCGGTGGCCCGCTATCATTCGCTCGGCCCCGCGCATTTCTCCGTCATCTTCAAACGCCACCACGGCAAAAACCCGCAGAGCTTCCTGCACGCCGTGCGCATTGACCGGGCCAAGGCTCTCCTCGCGGAAGGCCGGTTGCGCATCAAAGAAATCGCCGCCACCTGCGGCTACGCCGACGCCGCCCACTTCTGCCGCCGTTTCAAGGCCGTCTGCCGCCAGACCCCGCGACAATTCCGGTTGAACGCCCGCTGAGCCCACACTGGCCAATCCGGTTTGTCATCTAATAGATGACAAACCGGATTGGGGCCGAGGCGGAGAAAAGCAGGTGGGGGCCGGCATTCATTTTGCGGTAAATTTCCAAAACCCGGCCGCGGTTAGTTTTTGCCAAGCGCGGCTTCGCCGCCGACTGTCCCGCCCATGCCGACCAAGGCCGACCTCCAGCGCCTGCGCTCCCTGCGCGACAAGAAGCACCGCGAAGCCGCGGGTCTGTTCGTGGTTGAAGGCGAGAAAGTCGTGGGCGAGCTGCTGGCGGCGGGGGCCGTCTTCGCGGAGGTTTACGCCACCGAAGCATGGCCGGGCGCCGCCACGCACCGGATCACCGCCGCCGACATGGCGCGCGCCAGCCATCACCCCACGCCCGCCTGCGTGCTCGCCGTGGGCCGGCTGCACCGCACACCGCTGCCACCCGGCGGACTGGCCCGCGGGCTCACCCTGGTCCTCGACGGCGTGCAGGATCCCGGCAACGTCGGCACACTGTTGCGCATCGCCGACTGGTTCGCCCTCGACCGCGTGGTGCTCTCGCCCGATTGCGCCGATCTGTTTTCCCAAAAGGTCATCAATGCCAGCATGGGCTCCTTCGCGCGGGTGACCGTGCACACAGCGGAGCCCGCCACCGCTCTCGCCGGGCTTCCCGCCACCACGCCTGTGCTTGGCTGCGACCTCGACGGCATATCCGTGCACGGCCTCGCCCCGGCGCGCGACGCCGTGATCGTGATCGGCAGTGAAGGCCGCGGCCTCTCCGCCGCCACCCGGACGCGGGTGACGCAATACGTCACCATCCCGCGTTACGGCGGCGCCGAATCCCTCAATGCCGGGATTGCCGCCGCCATCGTCTGCGACAACCTGCGGCGGATCAATCCGTGACGGCCGCGCCCTTTTCCAACACGGCCAGCGTTTCGTAGTAGCGCGCTTCCGTGAGGTGCTGGTTGCTCTCGCGTTCCCGGCGCGCCGCTTGCCGGACCGGGTCAACCCCTTCCAAGCGGTCCAGCACGGCCAGCCCCGTGAGCGCCGGCACCTGGCGCCGCATGCTCTCCAGCGCATTGCGCGCATCCCGCGCCAGATCCTGGCGCAGCGCCGGATCAAAGGCCGGGATATAGACGGAGAGGAAGGCTTCCACGCCTCCGTCGCGATTCAGGAGGCGGTGCGACAACTGTTGCCAGGCCGTCGAAGTCTCAGCCCCGAAGATCCGCAGCAGCGCCGTCCGGCCGGCCCAGCCATCACGCCGGGGAATGTGCGACTGCAAATGCTCCGGCACCTCCACCCCTTCGACCGACGGCAGCCAGCCGCTCGCATTCACGAAGATCTGGTTGCCCGGCACGCTCGTCATGAAACGCATGAAATCGAGCGCCGCCTCCCGGTTGGGACTGCTCTTGTTGAGGAAAAACGGCGCGGCGGTGCTTACCTGCCCTTCGGACTGCGGATGCCACATATACGGCCCCGCGATCGGATGATTCCGATCCGGCAGAGGAAACTCCCGCGCCTCGATCCGAAAGGGTGCCAGCTTGAGCAGGCTGGTGGCATCCCATGTGCCGGTGTAAATGGCCAGGGCCTCGCCCCGCATGAATTCCTGCATCGCCGCATCGCGCTCCAACTGGCCGAAGCCCGGACGCGTCAGATGGGCCACCTCCCGCAGCATCGTGAAACCGGCCAGCGACTCGGGGCGACGGAAATTCCATCCCCCGCGCAGGTAATCCAGCGCGAAGTCCCGGGTAAAGGCTCCGCCCTCGCGGAACCGGTCCCGCTCATGATTCACCGGTATCATTGTGCGCATCAGCAGCGCATCCATGGTGACATCGGTGTTGAATTTGCTGCCGGCAAACAAAGCCAGCGGAGCGCCCCGCGCGCTGGTCCGCCCCTCAAGCTGCGCCCCCGCCGCCGCCAGATCCGAAAAGGTGCGCGGCAGCTCGCGTGAACCCGTCACCTCCTCCAGCAGGTCCGCGTTGTAGAACAAGCGCATGCTGAGCATGCACAGCGTGACCGCGTAGTAATTACTGAGATCCCGGACGTAGCTTTCCTGCGAGTTCAGCCCGTCGAGAAAGGTGTCCCGCCACAGCACGGATTCCATCACCGTCCCCCGATTGTAAGGATTGGGGCGGTTCACCTCCTCAGTGATGGCGGAAAAATAGCGCGCGGGAATATCGCGCGCCCCGTGCAGCCAGAAGCCGAACTCGACGATGTCGGGCGCGGTGCCACCAGTGAGCTGGGTGCGCAGCCACTGCGTGTAAACACTGCCCGGCACAGCCAGCACCTCCACGCGGACGTCGGGATTCATCGCGTTGTAGGCCTCCGCAAGTTTCTCCATCGCCTCGCGCGGGCCCACCTCCACCTGCCAGTGGGCAATGCGGACAACCGTGCGCTGGTCCTTGGACAAGGCCGCGCCGGGCCGGGTCAGGATGATCCCGCACACCACGATATAGGCGATGGCCACGAGACCGAGGGCCAGCCAGGTGCGCAGTTTACGGGACATCGCCAAAATTTCCCCGGGCCGGGGCCGGAGTCCCGGCCAGTTTCGCCTGCAATGCCCAGATCCGCACATCGCGCGGATGCAGCTCCGCCAGCAACGCATGGTAGCGGGCCGCCTCACCGGGCCGGCCGAATTCCAGGTTCAGCTCGGCCAGCTGCACCAGTTGGTCGGCATGGGGCTCGCCCTGCAAACCGCCAATCGCCTCCGCCGCCTCCAGATCCGCCAGCGCCGCCGCCGGGGACAGGTCATAGAAGAGTGTCGCGCGCGCCAGCAGGCGGTGTAGATCGCGCCGTGCCTCTTGGCCCTCCACCTCCGCCAGCAGCGTGCGCACCGCGGCCAGCCGCGCCCGCGGATGCGGTGCGGGCAGGACATAGAGTTCGAGCAACGCCAGCTTGGCGCGCGCCTGATCCGCCCAGAGGCCGCTTTGCGGCGCCTTGAGCAAACGCCGGTAAAGCTCCGCCGCCCCGACAGGATCCGCCGTTTGCCGGAAAAGCTGCCGGCTGCGCGCCAGCAGGTAGGTTGCCGCCCCGGCCAGCTCATCCTCCCCGCTCATCACGCCACGCAACAGCGCCTCCACCTGATCGAGCTTGGACTCGGTCAGCGGCTGGCTGTCCAGCAGGACAACCGCACGGAGGAAAGCATGCTCGCGTTGCGCGGCGGCATCCGCCGGCGTCGGCAGATCCCCCAAGGCGATCTGCGCCTCCTTGTTCAGATAAGAGGAAACCAGACGCCAGACTCCGGTCTCGACCTCCGTCGCAGCCCGGACCGCACAGGCCGGCGCCAGGGCAGCGCAAAGGACCAGAAGCAGCGGGGTAACGCGGGGCATTCGCACGAGCGTGCGCTCCCGAGCGCACGCCTCAAGGCAAAGTTACGGCCTCGCGCCAAAAATCACTGCGCCCGCGATCACCGCCGGACCGCCCGTGGATTACTTCGCAACCGGCAGGCCGGCCGCGGCGGCGATGTCGTCCCACGCGTAGAAGTGGAAGGTGCGATCGGTGGACATGACAACGAAGAGTCCGCCAGGGAAACCCGGCAGCGCCACGTTGGTCACCTCGCTGCCGTCACTGTCGAGCGCTGCGGTGCGCACACTGGCAATCAGCGGGTGCGCATGCGGATTCTCCGCCGTGCCTTCGCGCGGAAAAATGCGGAAAGTGTCCGCCTTCTGGTTCGAAACGAGAACGTAGCCGGTGCCCGGCCCCGTGGGATAGATCGAGATGCCTTCGCGATCGCCCGCAAACCCCGTGATGCCGAACTCCGCGAGTTCATCCTCCGCATCCTTCGCCAGCGGATCGGCGTGGTATTTGCGCACAGCCTGTCGCTCATCGGAATAATAGACGTAGCCCAGCTCGTCATCCACGGCGACCGCCTCGATCTCCTTGCGCCCGCTCCAACGACCGAAGGCCCGGGTGAACACCCCGCGCAGCACACCGGTGCCGTCGTCCACCAACCGGTATTGGTGCAGGTAGCCCTCGCGCGGCGCGCCTTCATCGGAGCGACTCACGATGGCGAACACCGCGCCGTCGGCAGCGCGCGTGTAGAGTGCGATGCCCATGACGTCGCGCGCCCGCTCGCCGGCAAACACCGGGATGCCGCCACCGTCCACCGGAGCCATGTCCGGCAGACGGTAAGCGCGGAGACGGTGGGCGTGACGCTCGGAGACAACCGCGATGTCGGTCTTCACCCCGCCGATCATCACATCATACGCAATATCCACGTTGTTGGGCCGCACCAGGCCGCGCACGGAAAGGTCGTGGCGGATGCGACCGTCGAGCCCGAAGACCACCAGGGCGCCGTCCACATCCTTGTCCGTGCCGACCACGAGGCTCTGCGCCGGATCGGCCCAGTTGATCCAGATCGCCGGATCATCGGTGTCATGCTTGACCGCCTCGGTCACGATGCGCGGCTGTACCGCCGGATTCTTCGCATCGGGATCGGGCGCGACCTCGCGGGCGCCGGCGGCAAGCGCCACGCTCACGAGGAGGGGAAGGAGCAGAATGCGGACTGGGACTGGCATGAACATGGCTTTAGGCGCGTGGTCCGGCGCAGGCAAGAAGGGCCGGAAGCCGGTCAGAGCTTCCAGCGCACACCGGCATAGATACTGTAATCGTATTCCTCGATCTGCTGGAACAGCTTCGGCTGGTTGGCCGGGCCGCCGCGGGTGAAGACGCGGAAGGGTTCGTTCGTGAGATTGAGCACCTCGGCGAACAGTTCCCAGTTGCGGTTGATCTTGTAGGCGACGGTGAGATCCACCTGCACGGAATCATCCACCCAGATGAGTGAGTCGTTGAGGCTGATGTCCTCATCCTCGCGCAGGCGCTCGTCGCGGAAATTGACGGCGACGCGAGCGAGGAAGCGGCGGTCTTCATAAGTGAGAGCGACGTTGCCGGTCAGCTTGGACTGCCCCACGAAGTCGAACTTGCCGGCCGCGCCGTAGTCGGCCTCGGAATCGCTGAGCGTAAGGTTGGAAAGGATGCTCAGGTTGTCGAAAGGCGCGGGCAGGAAGCGCAGCTGCTGCTGGTGCGAAAACTCAACGCCGTAGATGCGCCCGTCATTGCCGTTGACGTAACTGAAGACGTCATAGGTGTCGGCGCCGATCACGCGCGTACCGACATTGGTCATGTAGGTGAAGTCGCGGATATCCTTATGGAAGGCCGCCACGGAGAACACGCCGAGCGAGGGCAGGTAGTATTCGAGCGAGACGTCGAGGTTATTGGACTTCAACGCCTGGAGGCGTGGATTGCGTTCGGTGATCTCAAAGTTCTCGGTATCAATGCTGCGACCGAAGGCCAGCTCACCGAAGGCCGGCCGCACGATGGACTGCGAATAGGAGGCACGCAGCACAGCGCGCTCGGAGGCATCGTAGCGGAGGTGCAGACCGGGCAGCACGTCGGTGTAATCGGCCTCGACAGTCTCCGAGCCCAGAAGCGCCAGATCCTCGTCGGTGATGTTGCCGGTGGTGCTGACGTCGGTGCGCTCCATGCGCACACCGGCGATGAGATGAGCCCGGCCGAAGGTCACGCCGGCCATGCCGTAAACCGCCAGCACATCCTCGTCCACCACGTAGTCGTTCCCGAAATCGTCGGTGAAATCCAGGTCGAACAGATTGGGATTGGCCCGGAAGAAGCCGACGACCCCGGCCGTGTTGATGCGCGGGCCGAAGCGGTAGCCGCTCGGCTCCCGGAGGTTGTCGGCAAACCGGAGCCCGGAGCCGTTGTCCGCGTATTCATAGACGCCTTCGTCGCGCTTCTTCTCCTTCTGCCGCACGGCCGCACCGAACTTGAGGTAGGCCGGGTTGGTGGTGTTGAGCGCGTAGCGCAGGTTGAACGCGGCGTTGGTCTCGGTCTCGCGCGCCTCATCAAATTCGACGTCGAAACGCTGGAACTGGTTGTAGGCGGCAGGATTTTCGAAGGCCCCGTTGGCCGGGGCGTTGAGCTGGGCGACGGAAACATCGTAACCGTTGATGGTGTAGCGGAAGGAGACATCGCGGGTGTTGCGGCGGAAACGCACCTGGGTCTCGGACTTGGCCTCCTCGCCCCGGGAATGGGTGACCTGGCCGTCCACGGTAAGATTGCCCAGCTGGACCTCGCCCCCAACCGCCAGGGCCAGGAGATCCTGCAGCTTCTCGCGCTCGCGCGCACGACGGGCGAAACGGCGGGCGCCGCTCACCACACCGGTGATGTTGTCGTCCTTGAGCACGGGGTTGTTCACGTTGTCGTCGCTGACGGGCAGGAAGAAGGTCTGCCGGTCCTCCGTGTCGCGAAAATCATTGTAGGTGCCGCGCACCCAGAAGCGCGCGGTGTCGCTGGGGCGGAATTCGAGGGTGCCGTTGAGGCCGGTGCGCTCGCGCTCGACGAAGTAGTCGCGGAACTGCAGCTCGACCGGCGAGAAATGGGGCGAGGTCACATCCTCGCCATCCGGCGGATCGGTATTCGTCCAGCGGTCCGTCTCCACATTGTAGGAACCGAATTCGCGCTCCTGCTGCGAGAAGCCGAGGAGCAGGCCGAGCTTGCCGTCGCCGGTGACCGTGGAGACTTCGCCGGTCAGCTTGTAACCGTGATCGCCGTTAAGCGCGGAATAAATCGTCTGCGCCGAGACCTTGGCCGAGAAGGCGTTGTTATCAAAGGGGCTCTTGCTGCGCAGGTTGACATTTCCGCCCAGACCCTCGGGGGTCATGTCGGGCGTGGGCACCTTGCTCACTTCCAGCGCACCGAGCGCATCGGAAGGGACGACGTCGAGCGCGATCGCCCGCTCGCCGCTCTCCGGACTGGCGAGGCCGGCGCCGTCGAGCGTGACGTTGCCCAGCGTGTAATTGATGCCACGCACATTCACAAACCGGCCCTCGCCCTGGTCTCGGTAAACCGCGACGCCGGGCAGGCGCGCCAGCGATTCGGCCGCGTTTTGGTCCGGGAAGCGGCCGATCTCATCCGCCGCCACCACATTGGTCAGGGTCGGGGCCGCGCGTTGCTGGTTGATGGCGCGCGCCGCGCCAACCACCGAGCCTTCGATAACGAAATTCTCCAGCTCAACGACATCGTCGCCAAACTGCGTGCTGCCATCCACGGTGGCGCCCGCGTTCACGGTCACGGTTTTCGCCACGCCGGGATACCCTACGTAGCTGAAGGCCAGTGTCTGCTCGCCCGCGGGCACATTGAGCAGGGTGTAGAAGCCGTCGCGGCCCGTGTAGGCCTCGATCGCGGTATCGGCGATGCTGATGCGCACGCCGCCGAGCGGGAGCCTGGTCGCCCCGTCGGTCACGCGGCCGGAGATGGTGCCTCCGCTCTGGGCCTGGAGGGCCAGCGGCGCCAGCAGGCTGGTTACAAGAAGCAGAAAAAACTGCAGTCGTTTCATGGTCGGATGGGTGGTGATTGGCGGCGCGCGAATGCGCCTTGAATCCGACCGTGCGCGGCCCGGCAAATCACCGTCAAGCCAGGCACTTTTCCGTAACAGTTTTATCACCTGTCCGCCAAAATCCCGTCACGGCACCGACACAAAACGGGCTTACGGAACAAATCCGCCCTCGCGAGCCCCTGGCTTCAGCCGCCCCAGGCGCGTGCGCGCAGAACCTTGGGCGAAACCCCGTGGAGCTGCTTCACCCAACGCGAAAAATGAAACGGCGTCTGGAAGCCGCAACGGAAAGCCACCTCACCCACCGTGAGTCCAGTCTCGCGCAGCAATTGCGCGCCGCGGCGGGTGCGCGTTTCCCACACATAGCGCAAAGGCGTGGTGCCAAGGTGGCGCTTGAAAAGAATGACCAGCTGGGCCGGCGAGACCCCGGCAGCCTCCGCCATCGCCGGCAAGTCCGTGCGCTCATGCCCCTCCTGCCCCACCCAGGCCAGCGCGCGGCGCAGCGCATCGGGCTCGTCGGTCGCGCGGCGTTGCTGGCGCGCATCGGTGAACAGGTAGGCCTGCAACGCCGCGAGCCCGAGCGCGTCGATCAACCCGTGGGATTGCGTGCCAGCCGTCAGCGGCATGGAAAGCCCGAGCTCCATCAACTGCTCAAAGCGCCGCGTCACCGGCAGCACCGGCGCCGCCCGGCGGCATGCCGTCGCGAGCTCAGCGCCCACCAGCGGCGGGCGCACCGCGCACCACGTGTGGTGGCTCTTGCGCACCGGAGAGAAAACAAAGGTCTCCCGCCCGCCGGGTTGGAGCAGCGTCACCTGCCCCGGAGTCACCTCGCGTTTCTCACCCTCCACCTCGACGGTCATCTCCCCCTCCAGCAAGACCACCAGCTGGTAATCCTGCTGCACCCGCGGACCCAGCCTTCCGCCCGGTGCATAGACCACATCGCCAAACAGCACTCCGGCCGACATCGCGGAGCGAATGCTGGAGGTCTGTGGTTTATTGGATATGTTTTTAAGCCTATTGGGGCTACTTACCGGCATTTTTATATGTTAATGGATATGGACTCCATGAATTCCGCAACCCTCGAAACCCCGCCCCGCAATCTTGTCGTCGCCACGCCCGGCTTCGCCGGCACCCGCCGCAACCCGTTTCCGAAAACCCGCCCGCCGGGCTATTTCTCGCCCGACGCCGACCCCGCCGCGGTGAAAGCCTTCTTCGACGCCAACGGCTACATCGTCCTCGAAAACGCGTTCTCTCCAGCCGAGATCGAGGAACTGAAGCAGGAGACCACCCTCATCTGCCGGGGCGACCGCGGCGAACTGCCCGACCACCCCAAAGCCGACCCCGCCGAGCCCGATGACTCCGTGCTCCGGCGTTACCTGTGCATCCACTTCCCCCACAAGCTCTCCGATCCCATGGCCCGCGCCATCCACAACGCGCCCACGGTACAGGCCCTCACCACCGTCATCGGGCCCAACGTGAAGTGCATGCAATCCATGCTCTTCATCAAATCCTCCGGCAAGCCCGGCCAGGCCTGGCATCAGGATGAAGACTACATCCCCACGCGCGACCGCTCGCTCACCGGCGCCTGGATCTCCATTGATCGCGCCACGCGGGAAAACGGCTGCCTCTGGGTTCTGCCCGGCTCGCATAAGCCTGGCATCCTCTGGGAGCAGCGCTGGCACGGCGACCGGCGCTTCGATTGCGCGGAGGAATCCGTGGACTTCCCCTACCGCGACGAGGAGGCCGTCCCTGTCGAGGTCGAGGCCGGCTCCGTCGTGTTCTTCAACGGCTACCTCCTGCACCGCTCGCTGCCCAACAAGGCGCCCGAGGGCACCTACCGCCGCTCGCTGGTCAACCACTACATGAGCGCCGAGTCGCACCTCCCCTGGGGCAAGACCCCCGAAGGCGACCACAACGCGCACTACGACTACCGCGACATCATCATGGTCGCGGGCCGTGATCCCTACGCCTACAAAGGCTACGCCGACATCCAGAAGCCCAGCGTGCGCCCGAGCGGCCAGGGCGGCTGCGACAAGTGGGGCGGCCAGGGCAAGGCCTACAAGGATGACGCACCGGCCCAAACGTGAACGGCGCCGCCCAGCGCCGCCGGCATGATTGTTCACAGACAAATTCCTTTGCCGGGGCTTGACCGGCCGCGCTGGGAATAAGCGCGCATGAATCCTACACCCGCCCAGCAACGCGCCTTTTTTGAAACCTTCGGCTTTCTCAAGCTCCCCGGCTTGGTGAAAGCCGAACTGCCGCAGATCATCGCCGACTTCGAATCGGTGTTTCCCAAACTCGGCATCAAGCACGACGGCACCAAGCGCACCATGATCGTGCAGTTCGTCGAGCACAGCGCCGGCCTCTGCGCCCTGCTCGACCACCCCGCCCTCAACGCCGCCGTCGCCAACCTGATCGGGCCCGACTTCAACTACATGGGCAGCGACGGCAACTACTACACCGGCGAAACCACCTGGCACCGCGACTCCTTCTTCCGCAGCAGCAGCTACATCAAGGTCGCCTTCTATCTCGACCCCGTCACCCGCGACACCGGCTGCCTGCGCGTCATCCCCGGCTCGCATACCGACCTCGGCCTGCGGCAGTGGCAGGACGAAACCCTGCGCGATGCCGACAACCTCTGGGGCCGCCACCAGCGCGACCTGCCCGCGCAGGCGCTGGAGAGCGAGCCGGGTGACGTGCTCCTCTTCAACCACCGCCTGCTGCACGCCTCGTTCGGCGGCGGCAAGGCCCGCCGCATGTTCACCATGAACCTCGGTCGCCACGCCCGCACCGACCAGGAAATCGACGATCTCCTGACTTACGGCGACCACCACTTCTATGGCTTCGGCCTCCGCTCCCCCTACCTGCCGACCATGCTGGAGAGCGGCCCCGCCACGCGCCGTGCGCACCTCACCCAGCTCCCGCGGTTCTGGGATGCCTGCGTCGCCCGCAATAAGGGCCGCAGCGCATGACCACCACGTCGGGCACGGGCGGCCGCCGCCTGTGCCCAAGCGTGAATTATCACACACAATAAAGCTGCATCGGTCGCCGTGACCCTCACAGTGTCGGCGACTATGAATGCTTTCAACGGCCTCGGTTTGAACCTCGGCAACCTCAGTCGGCTCTCCCGCGCGCGGACCCGCTCCCTCAGCCCGGAGAACTTTAACGGCGAGAAAGGCGGCGGCGGCAAAGCCACCGAGGGCACGGGGGCCCTCTGCGCCCGCGACCTCGGCCAGGGCTGGAAGATTTCCCCCTCCGTCCGCATCAAGGCCGGCGAAACCTTCACCATCGCCGACATCCGCGAAAGCGGCGCCATCCAGCAGATCTGGATGACCCCCACCGGTCCGTGGCGCTACAGCATCCTGCGCATCTATTGGGACGGCCAGGAACAGCCCTCCGTCGAATGCCCCGTCGGCGACTTCTTCGGGATGCCCTGGGGCAGCTACGCCCCGCTCGTCTCGCTGCCCGTCTGCGTAAACCCCGGCAGCGCCTTCAACTGCTACTGGGAGATGCCGTTCCGCCAAAGCTGCCGCATCACCCTCTCCAACATCGGCCCGGAAGACATGATGCTCTACTATCAGGTCAACTACACGCTGACCGAGGTGCCCGAGGACTGCGCCTACTTCCACGCCCAGTTCCGTCGCGTCAATCCCCTCCCCTACAAAGATGTCTTCACCCTCCTCGACGGTGTGCAGGGCCGCGGCCACTACGTCGGCACCGTCATGGGCTGGGGCGTGAACAACGCCAACTGGTGGGGCGAGGGTGAAATCAAGTTCTACTTCGACGGCGACAAGGACTGGCCCACCATCTGCGGCACCGGCACCGAGGACTACTTCTGCGGCTCCTACAACTTCGAGAACAAGCAGACCAACCAATACCAGGAGTTCTGCACACCCTACGCCGGCCTGCATCAGGTCCTGCGGCCCGACGGGGTCTATCGTTCGCAGACCCGCTTCAGCATGTATCGCTGGCACGTGACGGACCCGGTGCGCTTCGAGCAGGAGCTGCGCGTCACCATCCAGGCCCTCGGCTGGCGGGCCGGCGGCCGCTACCTGCCGCTGCAGGATGACCTGAGTTCGGTCGCCTTCTGGTATCAAACCCTGCCCACCGCGCCCTTCCCCGCCCTGCCCGACCGCGACTACCTCGAAGTCATCTGAACGCTCCCCGCGGATTTTCACGGATGGTCGCGGATAAAATCAGTTCAGTGATCCGCGATTATCCGCGCCATCCGCGGGAAAGTAGATTTGGGTAATCTCCATGAAATTCGTCATCGCCGTGGATTGCGAAGGGCCGGCGGGCGTCATCGGCGCGCCGGGCGGCACGCTCAACGACGCACCCGCGCAGTATGAGTTCGCCCGCCGCCAGGCCACGGCCGAGGCCAGCGCCGCCGCCCGCGGGCTCTTCGCCGCCGGAGCCACGCAAGTCATCGTGTGGGACAATCACGGCCTCGGCGTGAACCTTGTTTACGAGGAGCTCGACGAACGGTGCGACATCTTCCACGGCGCGCATGCGAAACGTCTGGCGATGCTCGACGCCACCTTCGCCGGACTCCTCTTCATCGGCTACCACGCGCGCGACAACACCGTCGCCGCGCCCCTCGCGCACAGCTTCAGCAGCACCACCTATCAGTGGATCAAGTTCAACGGCCGCGAGGTCGGCGAACTGGCGGTGGATGCCGCCGTGGCCGGCACCCTCGGCGTGCCGCCGCTCTTCGTCGCCAGCGACGACAAGGCCGTGGCCGAAGCGGAGGAATTTTTCCCCGGCATCACCACCGTCACGACCAAGACCGGCTACAGTTGGAACGCCGCGCTGAGCAAGCACCCGAAACGCGTGCTCCGCGAAATCGAGGCCGCCGCGCATCAGGCCGCGCGCAACCGCGCGCGGATGCAACCCTTCACCCTCCCCGGCCCGATCGAGGTCGAGATCCGCCACAAACGCATCGACACCGCCGACGAAGCCTGCCTGCCCGCGCAAGGCTGGACCCGCGTGGACGCCTACACCGTCAAACGCACGATCGCCGCGCCCACGGATTTATTCTGAGCCGGGCCCGGGTCGCTGAACCTTGATCGTCCCCGGTATCGCCCGGGACGGTGATCTGCGGAGGCACGCCGAGTTTACCTTCGCCGCCCCTTGTCCAGAAAGCCAAAGGCAGCCGGCGAGGGACCGGGATGCATTTTCTTTGTAACCATTGTCCACCCGGCGGGTTTACTCCGGCACAGAACCACATGCCCACCCGCCTCCGTGATCGCCGACCTTTCAGATTTCCGCGTTTCCTCCGGTCTCCCCGGGGCTAGACTGATTGCCCGATCCGTCGTGGATACCGCCGCCCCGCCCTCCGACCATGAGCTGATGCTCGCCGTACGCGACGGCGAGCTCGACGCGCTGGGCGAGCTGTTCGAGCGCCACCATGGCGCCCTCTACGGCTACCTTGCCCGCAGCACGGGCGATCGCAGCGCCGCCGAGGACATCACGCAGACCGTCTTCCAGCGCATGTTGAAATACCGCCACACCTACCGCGATGACGGCAGCTTCACCGCGTGGATGTATCACCTCGGCCGGCGTTGCGCGGCGGATCATTTCCGCAAAAGCCAGGCCGGCCCCGCCGCCACCGATCCCGCCGACCTGCAAAACCACCACGACGACCTCCCCCACGCGGGCGACCACGCCATCGCCAGCGACGACCACGCCCTGCTGCGCCAGGCTTTGCAGCGCCTCGACCACGACGACCGCGAAGTGCTCCTGTTGAGCCGGTTTCAGGAACTGTCGTTCAGCGAAATCGGCACCATCCTCGAATGCTCGGTTGGCGCGGCCAAGGTCCGGGCGCACCGGGCCCTGCGCACCCTGCGCGATCTCTATTTCCAACTCCAGAAGGAGGGCACCCCATGAATTCCCCGTCGCCCATTAACTGCACCCACGCCCGCGATCGTTTCGCCGAATTGTTCGACTCCCGCCAGGAAACGTCGGCCAGCGGCGATGTGTGCGCCCATCTCGCCGCCTGCCCGGACTGCCAGCGCGAATTCGCTTCACTCAAGGCAACCCTCGGCGCGCTCGATGCCCTGCCCGCCCTCCGCCCGAGCCCGCGGTTGCGCGCCGGTTTCTACGCCCGGTTGAAAGAAGAAAAACAGGCGGTGGCCAGGGTCCGCGCCACCGATCGCCGCCAGCGTACCCGCCTTTTCTGGCGCTGGATTATTTCCCCTCTCGCCGCCTGCGGCCTGCTCACACTGGGCTTCCTCGCCGGTCAGCGCTCCGTGCCGGATCCCTCGCCCATTTCCCTCTCTGATCACGACCAGACCCGGCAGGAACTCGCCGCGCTGCGCCGGCAGGTGGACACGATGAGCCAGCTTGTCGGCTATACGCTCCAGCCACAGCTCCCCGCCGGCCAGCGCCTCCAGGGCATTTTCGCCTCCCACACGCTCAATGCGCCCGATCAGCAGGTCATCACCCAGTTGATCAACACCCTCGCCCTCGATCCCAGCGCCAATGTCCGCCTCGGCGCCCTCGAAACCCTCTACACCTACTCCGATCAGGAGGTTGTGCGTGCCGGCGTGCTGGCCGCTCTGGTCCGCGAGCCAAACCCGCTCGTGCAAGTCTCCATGATCGACTTCCTCGCCGCGGCGCGCGACCGCGAAGCCGCTCCCGCCCTGGAGGAACTCTCCCGCGACGAACAGCTCGACCGTGCCGTGCGCGACGCCGCGCGCCGCGCCCTCGTCCAGCTCTGATTCCCTTTCACACAACTGGTCCACCGCCACCCTCAATCCATTCGTCCCATGAAATCCTTCCCACTCCCTGCTTCGCTATTTCTGGCCGCCCTGCTGCTGGGCGTCCCCGCCCTCTCTGCCAGCGGCAGTGATAGCACCGCCGACCGCTACAAATTCTCCGACCCCGCCAAACCCGGGGTAATCCGGATCACCCTCGCCGTGGGCGACCTCGTCGTCTCCGGCGCCGATACCGACACCGTCACGATCACCACCGACATCGGCGCCGCCAAGCCCGCCACGCGGGCCGATGGCATGCGCGTGCTCACCGAAACGGCCACCCTGGCCGTGAATGAGAAGAACAATATCCTCACCCTCGACGCCGGGCTCGATTCCGGCATCGGCCACGTCGCCCTGAACGTCCCCCGCTCCACTTCCGTGATCGTGACCCAGCGGCTGGGCGGGGCGGTCAGCCTCAGCAACCTCGCCGGCGACATTGAGATCAAGACCCTCAACGGCGAAGTCACCCTCCGTGAAATCAGTGGCGGCGCCCTCGTCGAAACCATGAACGGCTCGATTGAGGCGCGCATGTCCCGGGTGCAGGAAGGCAAGCCGCTTGCCTTCACCTCGATGAACGGCGCCATCGCCCTCTGGGTGCCCACCGACAGCAAGGCTAACGTCCGCCTGCGCACCCAGCATGGGGCCATCCTCACCGACTTCGACGAGAACGCCCTGGTCACCCGCACCGAATCGCTGCGCTCCTATCGCTACACCTTCACCTCCGGCGACAACACCGAGATCAAGGAAGCGGTCCGCGAAGCCGTGCGCCTCGGGGTCGAAGCCGCGCGCGAAGCGGCCGAGGCCATGCGTGAGGCGGCTCAAGCCGCGCGCGAAGCCGCTCAGGAAGCCCGCACCGGCGAAGACCCGCGCGCCCCCCGCCTGCCGCGGCTCCCCGCGCCCCCTCTCCCCCCCATGACCGGCGGCAAGCTCGTCTCCGGCGCCCTCAATCAAGGCGGTGGCGAGATCCACGCCACCGCCATGAACGGCGACATCACCCTCCGCCGGCTCGACTGAACCGCACTTCGCGTAACCGACCGGGCAGGCCGTGAGCAGAGCGCACGGCCCACCTGGAAAAACACTCAGTTACGGGTGCAACCCTCGACAACTCCCCGGTACCACTTGTCATCTAATAGATGACAAGTGGTACCGGCGGATGCCGCCAAACGGCGGCATCATAGCGATGATTACGGCAACTTTTACCTGGGGCTCCGGGTATTGGATTGGGTTGGAACCCGTTTCGTTTTGTGCGTTTCAGACCGGTTCCGACTACACCAAGCATGTTTATCACCGTCCTCATTCTAGCCCTTTTGAGCGCCCTTGTGGCCACCGACCCCGATACCCCGGGAGGAGGTCACCAGCGGGATTGACCTGATTTTGCATCCCCGCAGCCACACCTCAGTCAGTGGCCACAGATTTAACAGGCGGACGCGGGTCAGAAGATGAGTGGGAAAGCGCAAAGGTCGCGGTTCGATCCACCGTTGGGTGCGGACGCCTGATGCGCGGTTTCTCCTTCTACGAGCATCGCATCATAAACAAAGGCTTTACCGAGGTGGGCCGTGCGCTCCGCGCGCGGCGGTTTGAGCGAGTAAACTTCATTCCAGCCGCGCGCGGAACGCACGGCCCACCCGTCAGCCAGTTGCGCGGGTGTTTCGTGGTTAACTCCCTCCACGTCAGCCCCCACTCTCTCCGGCAGGTCGGCGCAATTGCAGCCCCAGCACGATGAGCAGGCCAGCAACAAAGAAACCGGCGTTGACCAGAATCGCCACGCGAAACCCCGCCACCGCCGCCACCCAGCCGAAGACCGGCTGGCCGATGACCGCCGCCAGCTTGCCAAAAAAACCCCAGTAGCCGAAGAACTCCCCGCCCCGGCCCGCCGGAGTCAGAGAAGAGACCACCGCGCGACCCGCCGATTGCAGCGAACCCATCGCCGCCCCGGCGAGGATGCCGATGAAATAAAATTCCGTCTTGGTGGTGCACACGGCCGCCCACAGGCAGACTGCCACCCATTGCAGCAGCGAGATCACCAGCGCGGGCTTGGCCCCGATGCGATCCTGCAGCACCCCGAAACCGTAGGCCCCGGCCACTCCCGCCAGCTGCAGCACGACAAACAGGCCGATGATCTCCCCCTGCGTCATGCCGAGCACCTCCGTCGCATAAACCGCCGCGAATGCCACCACCGCCGTCAGGCCCGCGAGAAACAATGTCATCGCCCCGAAGAAGACCGTGAGTGTCCGGTGCTGCGGCAACTCGCGGAGCATCCGCCCAATCTGCCCCCACCCGAGCGCGAGATAGGACACCCCCGCCGCCCGCGGATGCGGCCGGGCCCGCTCGCGCAGGAGCAGGAAAGTCGGCAGACTCGCGAGCAGGAAAAACATCCCCGTCATGACAAAGGTCCACGGCGCCCGACCCTCACCGCTCCGGATGATCACCAGAGCCAGCACCAGGCTGAGCAATCCGCCGAGATAGCCAAAGCTCCATCCATAGCTGGAAATCCGCCCGACATTCCGCGGCGTGCTGATCTCGGGGAGAAAGCTCGCGCACAGGTTTTCTCCGAGGGAAAACGCCACGTTCGCGACCAGCACCAGCCCGAGCGCCAGCCACAGGTCGCCCGGCCCGGCGAAGAACAGCCCCATCGTCGCCAGCGAACAGGCCAGCGCGGTGACAAAGAGAAAGCGTTTCTTGCGCGCCGTCACATCGGCCACCGCCCCGATGAGCGGCGCGGCCATGATTACGATCAGCTGGGAAACCGCCAGAACGGTGCCCCACCAGCCCGGCCCGCGCGGATCGCCCGCGGCCACCACGCTGTTGAAATACACGGCATACACCACCGTGATGATGATCGTCGTGAAGGCCGAGTTCGCGAAGTCGAAGCAACTCCAGCCAAAGATCTCGCGCCGGCGCACCGGCGGGGGTTCGAAAGGTGATACCGTGTGATCCCTCACACGCCCAGCCAAGCCGGCCCCGGCCATCAATGCAAGTCACCCGCATTTCCAGTGGTGGGTTGATTTGGGGCATGCTGCTGGCACCTGCATGCTCGAAGACGCACAGAGGGCCTTTTTGTGACCATTCCCGGTTTCCTCCTGAATTTTCCATTGCCGATAAAAACCCGCAAATCCGCAAACGCCGCTTGCCCATTCCGGGGCCTGATTGTTCTCTAGACCCTCAAAATTTTCCGATTCCATGTCAGCCGTCACGTCCAAGTCCTCCTTTTTGCGCCGCGCCGCCACCGCCGTCCTGCAGTGGTTTGATTCCGATCACTGTCCCGATGGTGCCGAAAAGATGCGGGCCGAGCCCGACCGCGTGGACTGGGTGCGTGTGATGCCCTTTGTCTTTCTCCACGCCGGCTGCCTCGGCGTCATCTGGACGGGAGCCAGCGCCTTCGCCGTGTGGACGGCGGTGGCCCTCTATTTCATCCGCATGTTTGCCGTCACCGGCGTGCATCACCGCTACTTCTCGCACAAGACCTACACCACCTCGCGCTTCGGCCAGTTCCTGCTCGCCGTCTTTGCCGGCACCACCGTGCAGCGCGGCTCGCTCTGGTGGGCTTATCATCACCGCCACCACCACCAGCACAGCGACGGGCCTGAGGATGCGCACTCCCCGCACGTGCACGGTTTCTGGTGGTCGCACATCGGCTGGATCACCAGCCGCCGCAACTTCCCGACCGACTACTCCAAGATCAAGGACCTCGCGAAGTATCCCGAGCTCGTCTGGCTCAACCGCTTCGACCTCGTCGTGCCGCTGCTCTTCGCGCTCGCCCTCTTCGGCCTCGGCAGCCTCCTCGCCGCCTACGCCCCCGGCCTCGGCACCAACGGCTGGCAGCTCCTCGTCTGGGGCTTCTTCATCAGCACCACCGCGCTTTTCCACGGCACCGGTTGCATCAACTCCATGGCCCATCTCATGGGCCGCCGCCGCTTCAAGACCACCGACGACTCGCGCAACAGCGCGATCCTCGCGGCCATCACCCTCGGCGAAGGCTGGCACAACAACCACCACCGTTACCAGAGCTCCACCCGCAACGGCTTTTACTGGTGGGAAATCGATCCCACCTACTACGGTCTCAAGCTCCTCTCCTACACCGGCTTCATCTGGGGGCTGAAACCCGTGCCCAAGTCCGTCCTTGAGGAAGGCATGCACGCCGATCACCACGCCTCCGTCGCCGCCGCCAAGCGCGCCGCCACGCTGCACCCCGAGATCTCGCATTCCTCGCTCAAGAAGGTCGTGCCCGCCGCCGCCGCCCTGGCCGTGGCGACCGCTGCCGCCGCCCAGGCCACCCCGCCAAAGAAGGCCGAGGGTCCCGCCATTCATAAGGACGTCACCGAGCTGGCCCACGAATTGCAGGAGAAGACTTCCCCCGCCGACCCGTCGGCGAACTGAATCAGCGCCGCCCGCGCGCGGGGAACTTGCGCAGGTATTTGAGCGCCACTTCGAACTCGTGCGGCAATGGTGCCGCGAGTGTCTGCCGTTCGCGAGACACCGGGTGCGTGAACGTAAGTTCGCTCGCATGCAGCGCGAGACGGGTGATCAACGGCTTCTCCTCCGCCCGGCCTTTGTAGCCGCGCTTCAGGTCCGAGAGCTTCAACTCCACCGTGGGATCACCGTAGAACACATCGTTGAGGATCGGCGCGCCCATCGCCGCCAGATGCACCCGCAACTGGTGCGTGCGCCCGGTGAGCGGGCGGCACTCGACCCAGGCAAACCGCCCGAAATCCCCGAGCACCTTGAACTCCGTGACGCAGGCCTTGCCGCCCCGGCCCTTGAACACCCGCATGCGGCCCGG
Source organism: uncultured Opitutaceae bacterium (assembly GCA_964429385.1). GTDB lineage: Bacteria > Verrucomicrobiota > Verrucomicrobiia > Opitutales > Opitutaceae > UBA2377. The sequence goes on along the minus strand of CAYSBR010000024.1, from coordinate 26,663 downwards.
CTGACGCTCATCGGGCCCCAGCGCCAGCTCCACCGTGAAAGCCTCCGGCAGCGTCCCCGCTTCCGTGCGCAACGGCGCCACCACCTTCATCGCCCGCTCCGGCGGGAGCACCGCCACGATCGCGTGGTAAACCTTGCCGACCGTTTTTGACTGGAACTGACCGCTCAGGAAATCCAGCGCGGGCTTGCTCTTCGCACAGAGCAGCAGACCGCTCGTATCGGCATCAAGCCGGTGCACATTGGCCACCTGCCGACCGTATTTCTCATGCACAAGCCCCATGAGGTTCTCGCGCTGCTTGTCCCAGCGGTCGGGCGCGACCAGCAGCCCGCTGGGCTTGTCAAAGACCAGCAGGGATTCGTCCTCAAAGGTAACCGGCGGCAACGGCATGGACGCGAAGATGGGCGGGCGGGCCGGCGGCTCGCAACCAAATGTGTGCGCCGGTCATGTCACGCCCGTGTGGCGGCCGGGAAAAATCGCGGCGACTCCGCCGCTTTGGTTTTGCACGCTGCCCCTTCCCGGCGGACACCGGCAGCATGCCCGCCCTGAGCCTCGCCCCGGTCCGCTCGCTTTTCACCGCGCTCCAACGCTCGCCCGCCATCCCGTTGCGCACCCTTCTGCGCACCACCAGCAACCGGCTCCGCCCGTCACCCCCGCGGCCCTTCACGCCTTTCGTGCGCACCGCGCAGACTGCGCTGCTCGCCAACGGCCGCGCCGGCCTGCACCAGCTGGCCACCCTCTGGCACGAACCGCATGCCGGCGCCGTGCCGACCATTGTGCTCGGCGGCTTCGTCCCCGGCTCCACCGAACAGGTCTTCCTTCTGCGCGGCCATCTCGCCAAATCCGGCAGCCTCTATTACCTCAACTACGCACCCGACGGCTTTTCGACCGACCTTCTTTGCGCGCAGCTTGATGACCTCGTCGCCGAGCTGGACCGGCGGCACGGCCATCCTCCGGTGATTTTTTCCGTAAGCTTTGGCGGTGGCATCGTGCTGGAGTGGCTGCGTCGGCATCAGGCCGCCGGCCGCGCCGCCCCGATCGCCGGGCTGATCTTCGTCAGTCCGGTGGCCTGCGTGGCCGATATCATCACCCCCGGCGAAGCCAAGCCCTCCACCCTCGTCGGCCGGGCCTTGCAACCCTACCTCACCACCCGCGCGTCCAGCGAATCAGTCGTGGAGAAATCGCGCGCCATCTTCACCCGCATGTTCGAATCCGGCGCGCAAAACCGGGAGTCACTCGCCTTCCTGCTCACCCGCGCCGAACTCTCCCACCTGCGCCATCATGTGCTCGCGACCATCCGGCGCGTCAGCGCTCACGGGGCCTGCGAACGTGTGCAGGCGCTCCATCACCTCAACGGACTGCATCCCGCCGCGGAGACCGGACCGCTTTGCATCGCGCCCACTCTCATCCTTTACGCCGAAAAGGAAAGCGCCGTGCTGACGGAAACCTCCCCGACCCGGCACGAACTGGAGCGCCGCGTCGCCCGCTGGTTTCCCTGCGGCCGCCTGCACGTCGTCACCAATCCCCGCGGCACCCCGGTGCAGCACGCCTCGCTGATCTTCCACTGCTTCAATTTTCTTCCCGTCATCAGTGCGTTTTATCAGCGGCTAAAATCCGGTAAGTTTCGCCACGCGGCCTGAATACACTTGCCGCCCCTCCTCCCTCCCGGCTCGCTCAGGAAGCCTTCTGCCACGGTTGTCATGCCGGTTCTGCCCAAAAGTCTGCTTACCTTCGGCGCAAGCCTGCTGACCGCCCGCACGGCGGCCCGCCTGCGTCGCAACCGGAGTGCGGTGCCCGCCCAACACAAGGCGCTCGCCCACCTCCTGACCCGGCTCGCCGTCACCGAGCAGGGCCGCGCGCTGGGCCTCGCTCCCGGCCAATCCCATGCCGAGTTTTCCCGCCGGGTGCCGTTGCGCACCTACGAGCAGTTCATCCCGCAGATCGAGCGGATGAAGCGCGGCGAAGCCGACGTGCTCTGGCCGGGCCGCTGCGCCTTCTACGCCGTCTCCTCCGGCACCACCGCCGGTCGCACCAAATACCTGCCCGTCACCGAGGACATGCTCCGGCATTTCCGGCAGGCCGGTCTCGCCTCGCTCTTCTATTACGCGGCCCGCACCGGCCACGCCGGCATTTTCCACGGCCGGCACCTCTTCCTCGGCGGCGCCACCGCCCTCGCCCCGCTCCCGGAAGCGCTCGCCACGCCCGCCTACGCCGGCGACCTCAGCGGCATCACCGCCCTCAACCTGCCCGCCTGGGTGGAAAAACACCTCTACGAACCCGGCGCCGACATCGCGCAGATGTCCGACTGGCCCGCGAAGATCGCCGACATCGCCGAACGAACCTATAACCGCGACATCACTCTGCTCGCGGGCATTCCCAGCTGGCTGCTGATTCTGGCCGAGGCCGTGCTGCAACGCGCCTCCAGCGGCAAGGCCCGCCCCACCAACCTGCGGGCCGTGTGGCCCAACTTCGAATGCCTCGTCCACGGCGGCGTGCCCCTCACTCCCTTTGCCGACGAACTTCGCCTCGTCTGCGGTCCGGGCGTCAACTTCCACGAAGTCTATCCCGCCTCCGAAGCCTTCATCGCCGCTCAGGATGCCGAAAGCGCCCAAGGCCTGCGCCTGATCGCCGATGCCGGCATCTTCTACGAATTTCTGCCCCTGATGGATTACAACGAGAACCGCCTGGCCGAGATCGGCGACCAGGCCGTGCCGCTCGAAGGCGTCCGGACAGGCGTGGACTACGTCCTCCTGCTCACCACGCCCGCCGGACTCTGCCGCTATGTCATCGGTGACGTGGTGCGATTCACCAGTACCGAACCGCCTCGCCTGATCTACGTCGGCCGCACTCATCTGCAACTCAGTGCCTTCGGCGAACACGTCATCGAAAAGGAACTCACCGACAGCCTCTTTCACGTCTGCCAGCGCCACGGCTGGACCATTGTGAATTTCCACGTTGCCCCCCTCTTTATGAATTCGCTCACCGGCCAGACCCGCGGTCGGCATGAATGGTGGATCGAGTTGCGGCCCGGCACGGACGCCACCCCCACCGGACCGCTGCTCGCCACCGCACTCGACGAAGAACTCCAACGCCTCAACGAGGACTATCAGGCCAAGCGCCAGGGCGGCGGACTCGACGAACCCCTCGTCCGTCTCGTCATGCCCGGAGTCTTTGAACAATGGATGCGCAACCGCGGCAAATGGGGCGGCCAGAACAAGATGCCGCGCTGCCGCAGCGACCGTGAAATCGCCGACGAGCTCGCCCGCTTCACCCGGTTCAACACCGAGCCCGCCTCGCCTTGGAAATAAGCCGGGCTCGAAAGTCACCCAATCCTCCTCCCGCCCGGCGGATTGGCACAGTCAGTGCTCTGTTACCGTCATCATCCGTCACCGCACCGGACATGGGCAGTGTCGGATGCATCGGTCCGTTCAGGACCGTAGAAAAGCAAAACATGGGGAGCCGGCGTTTAGGGGTAATCGCCGGCTCCCCTCTTTTGCCCGTTGAAGAGTTTGCTGTGGGCAACACTGATCCGCGTTTCCGCTTATTACTTCGGCAAACTCACCGCAGCGCCATCACGATGGAGCCGAACATCGCCAACGCGCCCACCAGCCGCAGCAGCAGCACACCCCGGCCCGCGTGTCGCTCGGTGTTGGTGAACCAGTGGCCCACCCACCACACCAGCACCACGCTGAAAAGCCCGCGCACACTGTAAACGATGTTCACCGCCGTCGCGTTGCCCCAGATCCCCAGCGTCACCGCGATGCCGCCATTGGTCAGTGCGTTGCACACGGCGCCCAGGCCGACCCAGCCCCAGGCGCCCGGCGCGATGCCGCCCAGCCCGCCGCGGGCAAAAGCCAGCAGCCCGAACGAATAGACCCCCACCAGCGTGAACAGCGGTGGAAAGAAATTCCCCGGCCCCCAGGCCGGCGCCCATTTCTGCACCAGCACATCACTCAGCGAATAGAGCGCCGCGCTGATGCCCGTGAGCGCCACCGTGCCCCCCACCCGCCGCCGCTCACCCAACCCGCCGCCAAAGTTCAACAACGCGACCGCCGCGGTGCTCAGCCCCGCCCCGATCCACCACGCCAGCGACACCTCACCCACCCGCAGCAGACTGCTCAGCAGCGCGACCATGATCACCTTCACCCCCATCACCGGCGCCGCCACCGACACATCGCCCCGCGTGATGGCAAGGAACATGAACACCTGCCCCAGCAGAAAGATCACCGCCACTCCCGCCGGCTGCCAGTAGTACCCCGCCGGCACCTCCGCCGGCCCATGCCACAGCCACCACGGCAGAAACAACAACGCGCTCGCCCAGTTCGCCAAAAACGTCGTCCGCCAAATCCCCACCCCGAAATCCCCCGCCCGCTTCAGCGCCAGCATGCTCACCACATACAGCAGCGCGCACACCAGCGGAATGAAGAGATAGGCGGGAAAGTGCATACGTATTACTACGGAGTCGGGCACAATGAGCTGGAGCCCCTCCGCCCCTCAATGCTTAATCGGGAGCACCCCGCCCTTCCTATAAGCCTACCCCATTTGGGCTTTATAGGGTGGGGCCGCCTTTGACCCACCCCCTCTGCTAGAGTGCGTTCCGATCACGGGCGCCCAATGCCCAGCTTTCTTCGATGAGTCTCCTCACTCCATCTTCATCATCTCTAAAGCCTGACCAAAATTTGTGTAGGCCTCGCCACGCCCATTACTACGCCCACACCGCTGAGCATCCCGACGGCTCCCGTAATCCCGACCGAAGCAAGTGGCAGCTTCTAGCCGAACACCTCCGCAACGTCGCCCAGCTCGCCGCCAAATTCGCCGCCGCCTTCGGCGCCGAGACCGAAGCGTATCTAGCCGGCCTGCTGCACGACTTGGGGAAATACCAGTCTGCTTTCCAACAGTATCTCGCCACTGGCCGGCCGCGCACGCCGCACGCCATCCACGGAGCCGCGGTGGTCGCATCCCGCTCTCGCCAACTCGCCAACCTCATCGCCAGCCATCACGCCGGCCTCCACGACGAAGTCGAAAGCCTCTCCGCCAAACTCAGCGAGTTCACCCAAACGGCATCCGGTAGGTCGCTCCTTCACTCGTTGCTCTCCGCTTACCGAGCCGACGCGCTTCCCGCCCCGCCCAGGCCATACTCGCCACCGCTTTCCGAACAAGGAACACCCGAGGAAGACCTGCATCTCCGATTGCTCCTTTCCGCATTGGTGGACGCCGACTACCTCGATACCGAAAGCCACTTCCTCGCCGCCCGCGGGAAAACCCCGCCCGCCCCGCCGACCGCCTCCCCGGCTGACCTGCTTGCCAAGTTGGAAACGAAGCTCACCGCCTTCGCCGCCCGCCCCCAGCCCTCCTCGCTCGATCACCTTCGCACGCAAATCGCGGCGCGCTGCATCGAGATCGGCCGCGACGCTCCGCCCAGCGTCTTCTCGCTCACGGTTCCGACCGGCGGCGGCAAGACCCTCGCCTCGGCCGCTTTTGCATTGAACCACGCCGTCGCCCACGGATTCAGCCGCGTCATCTACGTCATCCCCTACACCTCGATCATCGAGCAAAACGCCCGAGTCTTCGCCCAGATCTTCGGCAAGGAAAACGTGCTCGAACACCATTCGCTAGCCGACTGGCAAGCCACCGCCGAAACCGATGACGACCCCGAGAGCACCGCCGCTCGCGCCAAACATGCCGCCGAAAACTGGAATGCTCCCTTCATCGTCACGACCAACGTCCAGTTCTTCGAAAGCCTGCACAGCCACCGCCCCTCCGCCGTGCGCAAGCTTCACCGGCTGATCGGCTCCGTCGTCCTCTTCGACGAGTGCCAGACCTTCCCGCCCGAGCTGCTCGATCCCAGCCTCGTCACACTCCAAGCCCTGCAAGCCTACGGCAAAACCTCGCTCGTCTTCTGCACCGCCACCCAGCCCGCCTTCGAGCGCCGCGAGTTTTTTCCCGCCGGTTTTCCAGCCATACGTGAGATCATTTCCGCCGCCGACCCGACTTGGCGTCTCCACCAGCGACTGGAGTTTCGACGCGCTTCCATTCGCCATGTCCGCGAGCCGATTTCCGTGGCAACCTTCGCCGACCGCATCGCCGCCAACGACCGTGCCCTGGCCATCGTCAACACCCGCCGCAGCGCCCGCGAACTCTTCGACGCCGTGCAATCCCGCTCGCCCGGCGAGCACGTTTACCACCTCTCCACCTTCATGTGCCCGGCCCACCGCCAGGCCGTGCTCGACGCCGTGCGCTTCCGCCTCGCACAGCCCGACTGCCCCTGCCTCGTCATCAGCACCCAGCTCATCGAGGCGGGCGTTGATCTCGATTTCCCAAAAGTCTTCCGCGTGCTCGGTCCGCTCGACGCCATTTTGCAGGCCGCGGGCCGCTGCAACCGCGAAGGGAAAATGCGAGACACCCAAGGCAACCCTCTCCGCGGCGAAGTTGAAGTCGTTCAACTTGCCGACGCCAGACTCCCGCCCGGCGTTTACCAACGTGCCACCGCCTTGGCGGAAAGATACCTGCCCGTCTCCCCTGCCGACGAAATCTCCCCCGCGGCAATCACCGCCTACTTCCGTGACCTCTATCACGGCACCGCGCTCGACAAACCCGACATCGCACGCCTTCGCCGTGACCGCCTCCACCGCGAAATCGGCCTCCGCTACAAATGGATCGATGAGGAACAACCGACCGAATCCGTCCTCACCGATTACGACGAAACCGCCTGCGACTGGATCGCTCATCTCACGGCCCAGGAATACCAGCCGCCCACCCGCCAGCAGCGCCACGCCATCGCCCGTCACTGTATCAACCTGCGCGCCTCCGACGTGAAAACCGGTCTGCACCGCGGCATTCTCCGCCAACTCCACTGCGGCATCCACGTCGTGCAGAAAAGCTACGACCCGCAATTCGGCTACGACCCCAACGGCGTCATCACCGGCGAGCACACGATTTTCTAAACTCGCTCTCAACACTCTACCCACCATGCCCGCCACGATTCCAATCTCCCTCAAAGTCTGGGGCGACTACGCCTGCTTCACCACGCCCGAGGCCCGCGTCGAGCGCCTCTCGTATCCCGTCATCACGCCCTCCGCCGCTCGTGGCATCCTCGAGGCGATTTTTTGGAAGCCGCAGATCCGCTACGAACTCGACCGCATCACCGTCCTCAAACCCATCCGCTTCACCTCGATTCGCCGCAACGAGATCCAGGGCACCGTCACCGTCAAAGGCGCGAGCGGCGTGAACTCATGGATGAAGGACGCGTCCACCTTCGAGCCCTACCTTGTGGACTCCGCCGGCCGCGACGACGTGCAGGGCGAGAACCGCACCCAGCGCAACAGCGTCATCCTCCGCGACGTCGCCTACCTGCTCGAAGGTCGCCTCATCGTCAAAAACCCCACGCCCGCCGACCCGCCCGCCAAATACCGCGAGATGTTCGCCCGCCGCGCCGCCCAGGGCCAGTGCGTGCGCCAGCCCAGCATGGGCATCCGCGAATACGTCGCCTACTTCGCCCCGCCCGACGGCACCGAGACCCCCGCCGACGAAACGCGCGATCTCGGCGTCATGCTCTACGACCTCGATTTCCCGACCGATGGCCCCGTAGGTGCTCGACCGCCCGAGTGCGCCCTCTTCGCCCCGGCCAAACTCGAGCGCGGCGTCCTCGATGTCACCGCCATGCGCCAAAACCTCTATCGCCGCGCCTGAGCCCGCGCCCGCACCATGATCTTCCCTGCCCTCCACCGCTTCGCCCAGTCTCGCGGCCTGCTCGACGACCTCGATTTCACCGAGCAGACCATTCACGCCGTCATCCATCTCGACGCCGCCGGCGCCTTCGTCGGCCTCTTCCCCGTCGGCGACAAAAAAGCCCCGGTCAAAAAATCCGTCTCCCGCATCGCCGCGCGCAACTCCGCCGCCATCGCCTGCCTCGGAGCCGACACCGCCAACCGCGTCCTCCCCGGCCTCGAACCCGACGCCAAGCCCATCACCGTCGCCACCCAGACGCTCTTCCTCGAACAGCTACGCGCCGTCCACGCCGCCACCAGCCAGCCCGGCCTCGACGCGGTCGTCACCTTTCTCGCCGACCTCGCCGCCCATCCCGAAAAAGCCGAGCTGCTCCGCACCACCTTCGACTCCCTCAAGCTCAAGCTTTCCGACTGGGTCACCTTTCAAATCGAGGGCCACAACGGCTACCTCGTCGAGTGGCCCGCCCTCAAAACCTGGTGGCGCGAACAATGCGCCGCCAAACGCGCCGCCTCCGCCGCCGAGTCCACGGAGCCGCTTATCCCGTGCATGGTCACCGGCGAACTTTGCAACCCCGTCCGCACCCACGGCACCCGCGTCAAAGTCGCCCCCGGTGGCCTGCCCGGCGGCGTCGCCCTCGTCTCCAGCGACAAACCCGCCTTCGGCTCCTACGGCTTCGATAAATCCCTCGTCAGCCCCATGTCCGAAGAAGCCGTCGAGGGCTACATCCGCGCCATCAATTACCTCGGCGACAAGACCCACCCCGATCACCACTACCGCACCGCCGACACCATTTTCCTCTTCTGGTGCGACCGCCCCGAGATCGCCGCCAACCCCGCTAAAGCCATCGAGGAAGGCCAGCCCGACGCCGACGCCGACTGGATGTTCGCCGCCGTCCGCGACGCCGCCCCCCTCTCCCCCCTCTCCGATTCTGCCAAGACCGCCGTCTCTGTTTTCAAAAGCGCCGACGCCGGTGCCCTGACCGCCGGAGCCGATGCCGCCCAGGCCCGCTTCTACTGCCTCGCCCTCAGCGGCAGCTCCGCGCGCGGCGTCATTCGCAGCTGGATCGACCAACCCCTGCCCGACGCCGTCCGCCACATGCGCGAATGGTTTGAGGACCTCACCATCCCGCTCGACCGCCCGATTTACGACCCGCGCGACGCCAAAATCAATGAACCGAAGAACCGCCGCACGCTCGCGGCTTTCGGAGAGAATTACTCGCGATGGCCACTTTGGCGATTGGTAGGGTCGCTCGAAGGCAAAGGCGATTCCTCGGCTGAACTCGCTCGCCACCGCAACCTGCTGTTCGCCTGCGCGCTGCTCGGTCGCAGCCATCCCGTCCCGATGAAACTGCTGACGATCGCCTGCCGAAGAATCGCTACGACTGGACAGTGTCAGCCTCAACGGGCCGCCCTCATCCAATTTCTCCTGCGTCGCCACTATTCATCACACCCCGAACTCAACCTCACCACTATGCCCGACATCAATAATTACATCCAAAAATCCGCCGCCTTCGCCTGCGGTCGCCTGCTTCGCGTCCTTGAACGCATCCAATACAAAGCGCTTAAGGATCGAAACGCATCCGTCGTTGATAAGTTTTACACCGCCGCCTCGACCACGCCCCGCGCGATCATGGGCACCATTATCGGGAAAGCTCAGCCACATCTCGCAAAGCTACGGAAAGACAAAAAAACCGTCGGTCTCGCTCATTGGTTTGACGACCAAATCGCCGATATCTCCGCGATCATCGTCCACGCCGACGGCTATCCCCCCCTCAACGACCCCACCGCCCAAGGCGAATTCGCCCTAGGATTCTACTATCAGCGCTTCCTTGCGAAAAAAGAGAAGCCCGAGATCGAAACCGACGAAGCCGACGACGCCCTCGACACCGAAGCCGCCGAATAACACCGCCGCCCTCCGCCAGCACTAGACCGCACCCCCACTCACTCATTTCAACTCACTCCCTCAATCCCTCCTCATCATGTCCCAGCCCATCACCAATCGCTACGACTTCCTCTATCTCTTCGACGTTCAGGACGGCAACCCGAACGGCGACCCCGATGCCGGCAACCTCCCCCGCGTCGATCCCGAGACCTACCGCGGCCTCGTCACCGACGGCGCCCTCAAACGCAAGATTCGCGACTACGTCCTTCTCGCCAAAGCCGCCACCCCCGAATCCGCCGAACCCGGCTACGAAATCTATTTCCAAACCAAGGGCGGCCCCGAAAAACGCGTCCTCAACACCCTCCACGAACAGGCCTATACCGCCATCGGCGCCAAGTCCTCAGACAAAAAATACGCCGATCAAATCAAGGCCCGCCAATGGATGTGCGCCCACTTCTGGGACGTCCGCACCTTCGGCGCCGTCATGTCGATGAAGGAAAACAACTGCGGCCAGGTCCGCGGCCCCGTCCAACTCACCTTCGCCCGTTCCATTGACCGTATCTTCCAGCAAGAAGTCACGATCACGCGCAAATCCGTCACCACCCAAGACGACGCCGACGCCCAACTCAAAAAAGACGGCAACCTCACCGGCACCATGGGCCGCAAATCCATCGTTCCCTACGGCCTCTACCTCGCCCACGGCTTCATCTCCGCTTACGAAGCCGCCGGCACCGGCTTCAATGAAGCCGATCTCACCCTGCTCTGGGACGCGCTCAAAGGCATGTTCGACCACGACCGCTCGGCCTCCCGCGGTCTCATGGCCCCGCGCAAGCTCGTCGTCTTCAAACACCAAAGCGCCCTCGGCAACGCCCCCGCCCACAAACTCTTCGAAGCGCTAAAGGTGACACGCAAGGAAGGTGTCGAGATCCCCCGTATCTTCGGCGACTATGACGTAACGATCGACCGATCCGGCATCCCAGCCACCGTCGAAGTCCTCGGCCTGCTCTAAGCAGCATGAGCGGACACCTCCCGGTTGAGCGCGTGCCGTCCGCCGCCCCCGACAGCATCCCGCTCTCGGCGCTCAACCACCATCTCTACTGCGAACGGCGCGCTTATCTCATCCACGCCGAGCGCGTCTTTATCGACAACGAGCACACCACCCTCGGACAACTCGCCCACGAAGCCGTCGATACGCCCGGCTACGAACATCGCGCCGGCTGGGAACTCCTCCGCGCCCTGCATCTCTACTCCGACATCCTCGGCCTCACCGGCAAAGCCGACCTCGTCGAAGTCCGGCGAGATTCCGTCACCGGCCGCGTCGCCGAGGCCCGCCCCGTCGAATACAAAAAAGGCCCCACCCGTCGCTGGTCCAACGACCACGTCCAGCTCTGCGCCCAAGCCCTCTGCCTGGAGGAAATGTTCTATCTACATATCGACTCTGGCCTAATTTATCATGCCGCCTCCTCCCGACGCGATGAAGTTGTCTTCGACGAGTCTCTGCGTGCGCTCACAGTAATCACGCTCGACGCGCTACGTGCCACCCTGGCCCGCCCCAACGCGCCCACCGCCGTGCTCACTCCGCGCTGCGATGGCTGTTCCCTGCACGACATTTGTCTGCCCGAAGCTGCCGCCCTGCCATCTCGCCAAAAATCTCTCTTCGAACCCCGCGACTACGCCTGACTCCGGCACGCTACCCCACGCATCAATGGCCCAAACCCTGCAAAACGTTCTCTACCTCCTCACCCCCGGCCTTTCGCTGCGCCGCGATGGCCTTGCCCTTCGTATCGAGCACGAAAAGCAACTCAAGCTCTCCCTGCCGGTTCACAACCTCGAATCCGTCTTCGTCTTCGGCGCCGACATCTACGTATCCCCCTCCGCCATGCGCCTGTGCTGGGAGAGCGGCGCAAGCATCTGTTTCTTCACCGATTGGGGACGCCTGGAAGCCCGTGTCGAAGGCGTTCCGCAAGGATCCATGCTCCTGCGTCGCGCCCAGCACGCTGCTGCAGCGTGCTCAGACCGCACCGCTGCTCTCGCCCGGGCTTTCATCGCCGGCAAACTCCACAATGTGCGCTGGCTGCTTTCCCGCAGCGCCCGTGATGCCGCTAGCGAGGAAGATCGGGCCGCCTTGCGCTCCGCCGCCGACGCCCACGCCTACCTATTGCGCGAGCTCGATCGCACACCCAACGACCTCGACGTCATCCGAGGTGTCGAAGGACGTGCCGCCGCGCTGCACTTCGAAGTGTTTGCCCGCCACCTGCGTCCAGCCTTGCGTGCCAGTTTTCCATTCGACGGACGCAGCCGCCGCCCTCCGCGTGATGCGCTTAACGCCCTGCTTTCCTTTCTCTATGCCCTGCTTCGCCATGACTGCGTTTCAGCTCTGACGGCTGTCGGACTCGATCCCTTTGCCGGCTTCCTTCATGCTGATCGTTCCGGCCGCGAATCTCTGGCCCTCGATCTCATGGAAGAATTTCGTCCTTGGGTCGAACGCCTTGCCCTGACCCTCGTGAATCGTAGCGAACTGAAAATCGACCAGTTCGAGGTACGTGACGGCGGCACGATCGAATTGACCGAAACCACCCGAAAGAAACTCGTCGCCGCCTACCAACAGCGAAAAACAGAAGAAGTCACTCACCCACTGTTCCAAGAAAAGGTCCGGCACGGGCAACTTGTTATTATCCAGGCTCGGTTACTGGCTCGCGCCCTTCGTAATGAAGCCGACTACACCCCGCATCTTTTCACCTGATTCGTCATGTTTCTTGTGATCACTTATGACGTCAGCACGAGAGAGGAGCGCGCCGGCGCCCGACGCCTCCGCCGTGTGGCCAAGGCCTGCACCTCCTACGGCGTGCGGGTGCAAAAATCGGTTTTTGAAATGCAGCTCGGTCAGAAGGAATGGGTTGAGCTGAAAGCCCGGCTTCTGGCAGAGATTAATCCTGAACTCGATTCCCTGCGGGTTTATTATATTGACCAGAGCGGAAAAAATAAAATTGAGCATTACGGTACCCAACAGCCCGTCAATGTAGTCGAGGATACCTTGACTCTCTGATCTTTAGCGGCGCGAAGCGGTCGCTTCGGCCACGCCCGCACCCTTTCGCAAGCCGGGCTAAATCCGTCTGCGACAATGCCTGGTCGTTTGCGTAATCGGAATCCTTACAGCCATTCGCACACGCTCTTTGACAGTTTCGCAGAACAACCCCACTAACCTCTTGGCGATGAAGACTCTGTCCTCATCGCCATCGCTTCGCTCTTCGGAGCGAAGCGCGGATTGAAACGATTGTCCCGACTCGATCCTCGGCCGCGCCGTGCGATCGCTTCGCTCTTCGGAGCGAAGCGCGGATTGAAACTCACGTCGCCCTTCACCGGCGCGCACTGGACGAATCGCTTCGCTCTTCGGAGCGAAGCGCGGATTGAAACTTGCAGGCACTCGCGGCCTGCGGGAAGAGGCACGATCGCTTCGCTCTTCGGAGCGAAGCGCGGATTGAAACTCCGGCCACACCGCCGCGATCGGCACCCTCTCAGAATCGCTTCGCTCTTCGGAGCGAAGCGCGGATTGAAACTTTGGCGGCCACTGAACGGAATCACCTCGTCGGCGATCGCTTCGCTCTTCGGAGCGAAGCGCGGATTGAAACACCCGCTTTCCAATTCCACCCCGCCGCGCAGCGATCGCTTCGCTCTTCGGAGCGAAGCGCGGATTGAAACTTGTAGCGATGCCGCACCACATCGCGCGAGACGCATCGCTTCGCTCTTCGGAGCGAAGCGCGGATTGAAACTCCTTTCCCGCCGGCACCGTGTTGCAGCTGGTGCCATCGCTTCGCTCTTCGGAGCGAAGCGCGGATTGAAACGGCGAGATCGCTCACGAGCTGGCGCACCAGGGCCATCGCTTCGCTCTTCGGAGCGAAGCGCGGATTGAAACACGCCACACCGCCTTTTCTCCATGCGCCCGCGAATCGCTTCGCTCTTCGGAGCGAAGCGCGGATTGAAACACGTCCTCTTTCAGGCCGCTGCCATCGGCCGGCAGATCGCTTCGCTCTTCGGAGCGAAGCGCGGATTGAAACTGCGATCAGCCAAGCCCTCGGCTTGTGCTCCGCCAATCGCTTCGCTCTTCGGAGCGAAGCGCGGATTGAAACACGGTGCCGGTCCCCGGTGTGGCCCCAAGCGCGATCGCTTCGCTCTTCGGAGCGAAGCGCGGATTGAAACCACGACTTCGCGCGACACCTCCTCCTCGACCTCCTATCGCTTCGCTCTTCGGAGCGAAGCGCGGATTGAAACCATGTGCCGGCGAAATCGGTCCCTACATCATGCAGATCGCTTCGCTCTTCGGAGCGAAGCGCGGATTGAAACCAGCAACACCCAAGTTTTGAAGCTCTTGGAGCCATCGCTTCGCTCTTCGGAGCGAAGCGCGGATTGAAACCACGGCCCCTGAAAGGAGGGCGGCGGTGTGGCGATCGCTTCGCTCTTCGGAGCGAAGCGCGGATTGAAACCTCGCTCGTAGAGGGCGTGCCCGAATCACGGTCATCGCTTCGCTCTTCGGAGCGAAGCGCGGATTGAAACCGCAGCGGTATGCCGAGGTGCTGGCTCTGGCTCTGATCGCTTCGCTCTTCGGAGCGAAGCGCGGATTGAAACCGTCGCCCGATCACGATGGCCCAATCTCCTGGCAATCGCTTCGCTCTTCGGAGCGAAGCGCGGATTGAAACACCGGAGTAAGGGCATCCGATGCCCCGCAATCGGATCGCTTCGCTCTTCGGAGCGAAGCGCGGATTGAAACATTCCCCCCTTGCGATTCGCTCACGAACTTGGAATATCGCTTCGCTCTTCGGAGCGAAGCGCGGATTGAAACTGGATGAACCCGCCGTATGGCCGCGAAATCGGCGATCGCTTCGCTCTTCGGAGCGAAGCGCGGATTGAAACCTCATAGGCCACGCGGATGCGGCATGGAGTGATGATCGCTTCGCTCTTCGGAGCGAAGCGCGGATTGAAACATTCATAGGTCTTTACAGGGTTCGAGGGCAACTCTCATCGCTTCGCTCTTCGGAGCGAAGCGCGGATTGAAACACGGGCACCGTGCGGGGCGGCGCATGATGGTAAGGATCGCTTCGCTCTTCGGAGCGAAGCGCGGATTGAAACAGGCAGCACTGGCGCGCCCGGCAGCTGCCTCAGCATCGCTTCGCTCTTCGGAGCGAAGCGCGGATTGAAACAGCATGACGACATCCCCGCCGCATTCCCGCCACCATCGCTTCGCTCTTCGGAGCGAAGCGCGGATTGAAACATCTGCTTTCGTGAAGTATCGCGGGCATTTCGCATCGCTTCGCTCTTCGGAGCGAAGCGCGGATTGAAACCGCCTTGAGGCCAAATCACTGCGGGCCCTGTGCACATCGCTTCGCTCTTCGGAGCGAAGCGCGGATTGAAACAGAGTTAGCCTTTTGTCAATACACAAGTAGAAAGAATCGCTTCGCTCTTCGGAGCGAAGCGCGGATTGAAACTCCCGCATCCGGCTCAACGGCTCATGCGTATATTATCGCTTCGCTCTTCGGAGCGAAGCGCGGATTGAAACATTGATCCACATCACCGAGTCCGCCCATTTCTCAATCGCTTCGCTCTTCGGAGCGAAGCGCGGATTGAAACTGCCAACGGATCAACCGGCCGATCAGGCCGGGCGAGCATCGCTTCGCTCTTCGGAGCGAAGCGCGGATTGAAACAACGGCACTATCGGCGCGACCGCGCGGGCGGTGCATCGCTTCGCTCTTCGGAGCGAAGCGCGGATTGAAACTCCGCGGGTGTTTCCACCTTTCTGAGCATCGCGGATCGCTTCGCTCTTCGGAGCGAAGCGCGGATTGAAACGCCCAATCCGCGCCCGCAGTCGCGCTGGCCTCGATATCGCTTCGCTCTTCGGAGCGAAGCGCGGATTGAAACTGCTTCGTGAAAGGCCGTCCACATTTCCACTTCGATCGCTTCGCTCTTCGGAGCGAAGCGCGGATTGAAACTTGCTCGTCCGCTTCGGCGAGGAAGCGGCAGCGTAATCGCTTCGCTCTTCGGAGCGAAGCGCGGATTGAAACTCGTGGTCGCTTATCTCGCCGCGCCCTCCCCCGCATCGCTTCGCTCTTCGGAGCGAAGCGCGGATTGAAACTCGGTCGCTGCGGGAATGAGCATGATGCCGTTGATCGCTTCGCTCTTCGGAGCGAAGCGCGGATTGAAACAGCGAGCGAAAAGTCGCGCTGCCCCTTGTCCCAAAATCGCTTCGCTCTTCGGAGCGAAGCGCGGATTGAAACTGCCCCACGCGGTTGTAGCTCAGCAGGGCGGTGTAATCGCTTCGCTCTTCGGAGCGAAGCGCGGATTGAAACATACTCGCCAGTGCGATCGGCAGCGCGTTCTGCCCATCGCTTCGCTCTTCGGAGCGAAGCGCGGATTGAAACAAGCTCCGCAGCGGTCGGCTCCAGGTGATCCCCATCGCTTCGCTCTTCGGAGCGAAGCGCGGATTGAAACTCCCGCTTCACCGGCACCGATTGCGCCGTGGCATGATCGCTTCGCTCTTCGGAGCGAAGCGCGGATTGAAACATCGAGGGCCCGCTGCCATAACCCATGCCCAAATAATCGCTTCGCTCTTCGGAGCGAAGCGCGGATTGAAACGCTGCAGGATCGAGGAAGGTGAGGAGGTCGCGGATCGCTTCGCTCTTCGGAGCGAAGCGCGGATTGAAACTAGGTATGCGCCGACGAACTCCGCCGCGACTTGCGATCGCTTCGCTCTTCGGAGCGAAGCGCGGATTGAAACGGTGGCACCCAGCTCACGCCCGTGCCAGGCCAGCCAATCGCTTCGCTCTTCGGAGCGAAGCGCGGATTGAAACAACCCCATCCCCGCGTGGGCGGAG
The DNA here is from genome assembly GCA_964429385.1 of uncultured Opitutaceae bacterium. Taxonomy (GTDB): domain Bacteria; phylum Verrucomicrobiota; class Verrucomicrobiia; order Opitutales; family Opitutaceae; genus UBA2377. Next base: position 10,194 of record CAYSBR010000024.1, on the reverse strand, counting down.
ATCCTGCTCGATCGCTTCGCTCTTCGGAGCGAAGCGCGGATTGAAACACCCTTCGCGGCGGGAGACCACACCACGCGATCCCATCGCTTCGCTCTTCGGAGCGAAGCGCGGATTGAAACCGAAAAATTGGCGTGCATGCCGGAGCCGTTCCAAATCGCTTCGCTCTTCGGAGCGAAGCGCGGATTGAAACTTGCGCCACCAGCGCCGCGAGCTCGCCACGCGTATCGCTTCGCTCTTCGGAGCGAAGCGCGGATTGAAACTATGTATTCGTGAACGGCATCCTCACCCGGCCCATCGCTTCGCTCTTCGGAGCGAAGCGCGGATTGAAACACGTATTTACAGCACTCCCGAGCGTTGCGGATGAATCGCTTCGCTCTTCGGAGCGAAGCGCGGATTGAAACTTCGGCCTGCACGGTGTGCAGCTCTTCGGAGCGAAGCGCGGATTGAAATTATGGCTCGATCGCCGATCTGGAGGCCCGCGACGAATCGCTTCGCTCTTCGGAGCGAAGCGCGGATTGAAATTGGATCACGCGCACCACGCACCTCTCCGCCGTCGCATCGCTTCGCTCTTCGGAGCGAAGCGCGGATTGAAATTCCTCGACGGTGCGATAGGTGTACACGGCCTCATCATCGCTTCGCTCTTCGGAGCGAAGCGCGGATTGAAATGCATTCGTGCGCAGATCCTCGAGGCCGATGAGCTGATCGCTTCGCTCTTCGGAGCGAAGCGCGGATTGAAACCAGAAGATTTCCGAAATATTGCAGGCCACGGCCGCATCGCTTCGCTCTTCGGAGCGAAGCGCGGATTGAAACCGTGCCGACTGGTCGAGTGTAGCAACTTCGGCGCATCGCTTCGCTCTTCGGAGCGAAGCGCGGATTGAAACTAGAGGGCTTTGCCGCGCGAAGCGCGGATTGAAACTTCACCGGGAACTTGGTCGTGCCGGTGCCCACGCATCGCTTCGCTCTTCGGAGCGAAGCGCGGATTGAAACTCGCGCTCCCCGTGCTCGTCAGAGATGACCACGCATCGCTTCGCTCTTCGGAGCGAAGCGCGGATTGAAACAGAAGGTGTGCGCGTGAGCTGCCGGGCGACGTGATCGCTTCGCTCTTCGGAGCGAAGCGCGGATTGAAACGTAAACCCCACGCGCTCGCCGTCGTCCATCCCGTTCTGATGGCGCATCGCCGCCGCTCAGTTCTTCTCCGTTCCCGGGATCGCCACACCCAGGACTTCGATGAATTTTTTCATCGCGGGGGTAAGGACGCGGCCCTTGCGGTGCAGGATCGCGAGCGGGCGCGTGAAATCCTTGCTCCTGAACTTCACCGCTTTGAGCGAACCCTGCGCGATCTCCTGCTGCACCGTCGCCATCGGCACGATGGCGACGCCGTGGTCAATCTCCACCGCGCGCTTCACGGTCTCGATGTTGTCGAACTCCATCACCGGCTCGATCTCCAGCTTGTTGTCGCGGAAAATCTGGTCCACCGCCTTGCGGGTGGGAATGTCGGGGTCGAAGCCGATGAAGCGCTGCCCCGCCAGTTCCTTGAGTTCGATCTCGCCCTTCTTCGCCAGGGGATGATTCGGGTGCGCGATGAGCACGAGGTGGTCGTTGCGGAAAGCCAGCGACTCGATCTGCCGGTGCTTCACCGGGAAGGCGACGAGGCCGAAGTCCACGGAGTTGTGCAGGATGTCCTCATACACGAGGTTTGAGCGCCGGTATTCCACGCGCACGTTGACCGAGGGGTAGTCGTGCAGGAACTTTTTGATATAGGGCGGCAGCTCATGCAGGCCGATCGAGTAGATGGTCGAAATGCGGATCGTCCCGCTGATGACTTTCTTCATCTCCTGCAGCTCGCTGAGCAGCTTGTCGTAGGTGTGCAGCATCTCCTTTGCCGCCTCATAGACGCGCTGCCCTTCGCGCGTGAGCTGGAACTGTTTCTGGCTGCGGTCGATCAGCAACGTCTTGAAGTGCCGCTCCATCGCCCGCGCCTGCTGGCTCACCGCCGACTGGGTGATGCCGTTGAGCTTGGCTGATTTTGAAAAACTCTTCGTCTCGACGAGGTCGGCGAATATCTTGAAATTCTCAATTTGCATGGCTGCGCTGTGGTTTCCGACAGGGCATAAACTCTTCTAATTTCATAGCAAACCCATAAGTTTATTTGTTATGCCACTTACCTACGAAGACTTCAAAAGTCGGGCTGATGCGGTGAGGGCGCAGATCGCGGCGGCCTGCACCCGCGCCGGACGCGACCCGCGCGAAGTCGAGTTGCTGGCCGTGACCAAAACCCATCCCGCGATAGCGGCCGACTTTGCCGCCCGCTACGGGTTCCGCGCCGTCGGAGAGAATCGCGTGCAGGAGGGGGTCGCCAAGCGGGCGGAATGCGCCGCTCCCCTCTCGTGGGAACTCATCGGCCACCTGCAATCCAACAAAGCCCGGCTTGCCGCCGCCCATTTCGACCGCGTGCAGAGCGTGGACAGCGAGAAGCTGCTCACACAGCTCAACCGCGCCGCCGGCGAGCTGGGCAAGGTCCTGCCCGTGCTGTTGCAGATCAACGCCGGCAACGATCCGGCCAAATTCGGCGCCGAGCCGGAGGACGCGCCGCGCCTCCTCACCCTCGCCCTCGCCCAGCCGCATCTTCGCGTGGACGGTCTGATGACCATCGCTCCGCTGTCCGACGACCCTGCGGTGGCGACGCGCACCTTCGCTCATCTGCGGGAAATCCGCGACCGTCTCACCACCCAGACCGGCGCGCCGCTGCGCGAACTTTCGATGGGCATGAGCGGCGATCTCGAAGCGGCCATCGCCGCCGGCAGTACAATTGTGCGGGTCGGCACCGCCCTCTTTGGCACACGGGACGCCACGCCCTGATCCGGGCTACCGGGTTTTCCGCAGTTGTGGGTTGCTTCGCCGGCGAATCCTTTTTCGGCTGCCGGCATGGAAACGGAAAATCCGGGCGGGATTCAACGGGAGACGTTTCTGCGCTTGCTCGATGATCCGAGCGGACCGGTGCGGAAGGCGCTGCTGGCGCATTTCCAGTCATTGGGAGCACCCGCCGCGAAGTTTCTGCGGGAGGTCGCCGACGGCTCCCACCGGACGCTCGTCCCGCATGCCAGATGGTATCTCGAGGAACTGAAGTTCGATGATCCGGTCGCCGAATTCCGCGGTTTTATCCGTTCACTGAATTACGAACTGGAATCCGGCGCGTTGCTGCTCAGCCGCACGGTGAACCCCGGCCTCGATGTCGGCGCCTGCTACACCGCGCTTGATGCCATGGCCCACCGTTGCCGCGAGCTCATCAGCGAGCCCGCCACGCCGCGCGAGAAATGCCGCATCATCAACCGCGTCCTGTTCCACGAGTGGAGCTTCCGCGGCAATACCGAGCACTACACCGATCCGCTCAACAGTTTCCTCGACCGGGTGATCGCCCGGCGCAAGGGCCTGCCCATCTCGCTCAGCATCCTCTATCTTCTCGTCGCCAACCGGCTCGGGCTCGACCTCGAACCCGTCGGCCTGCCCGGGCACTTTGTCGTCGGCTGCTTTCTGGAGGAAACCCCGTTTTTCATCGACCCTTTTGATCAGGGCCTCTTCCGCGATCCCGATGAACTCTTCGAGCTCCTGCGCACCAATCAGATTGAGCTCCAGGTGGCCGACCTCGCCCCGACTCCTGTCCGTGAAGTGCTCTGCCGCTGCTGCCGCAACCTGGTGAACCACTACCACGCCTCGGGAGAGGCCGAGCGCGCCCGGCTCTTCGCCAGCTTTGTCGAGGAATTCACCACGACTCACGAGCGGCACGATACGTGATTTTCGCTTTGGCACGCCCTCGCGTGCCACTGTCTCAATCGTGAATTTAAAGCCAGTTGTCCGGAGCTTCTGGAGCTTAGCCGCTGATTACACAATGAGCACAGCTGGATTCCAACGAAGAGAGCTGAGCCATCGACACTCCGGTTCTCTCTGTTTTCTCCTGTGAAATTGACCTGAATCCGTGTCTATCTGTGTAATCTGTGGCTAAAACTTCTGCGGCTTGGGCGCGGTAAAAGCCTGAATCCGCAGTGTGATGGGTATGAAATCGAAAATCGAAAATTCAGCTGTTCTGGCTCTGGCCGACCTTGAGCACTGGTCCTTTGCCGGCACCGCACTCGCTGTACTGGGCCACCCGATCAAACACTCGCTGAGCCCGCGGATGCACAACGCCGCGCTCGCGGAACTCGCTCGCGACGACGACGCGTATGCCGACTGGCGCTATTTCCGCTTCGATGTGCCGCCCGCCGACCTGCCGCGCGCGCTCACCCTTCTCCATCAACGCAAATTCCGCGGCCTCAACCTCACTGTGCCGCACAAGGTGCTCGCCCGCGATCTGGTCGCCACCATTGATGACGCCGCCCAACCTGTCGGCGCCGTCAATACTCTGCGTCGGACCGAACAGGGTTGGCATGGTTTCAACACCGACGGCTACGGCCTCGCCACCGCCGTGAGCGAAACCCTCGCCCGCGATCTGCGCGGCGCGCCCATCCTCCTGCTCGGCGCCGGTGGCGCGGCGCGCGGCGCGGCCGTCGAGTGCCTGCAACGAGGCTGCGCCTCCCTCTGGATCGCCAACCGCACCCGCGCCAACCTCGACGCGCTGCTCGACGCGCTGCGACCGCTCGCGGGGCATGCGCCATTGCACGGGTTTGCGCCCGAGGAACCACCCGCCACCCTGCCGGCCGGGACCATCGTCATCAACGCCACTTCCGCCGGCCTTGATACCGACGCCCCGCCGCCGATCGCGCTGGCCGCCCTGCCCCGCCCGGCCTGTGTGTATGATATGATTTATAACCCGCCGCGCACCCCGCTGCTCCTTCAGGCGGAAGCGCTGGGCATCCCCTGCGCCAACGGACTCTCCATGCTCGTCCATCAGGGAGCCAAGGCCCTCGAAATCTGGAGCGGCGTATCGGCGGCCCGGACCGCCCCCACCATGCGCACCGCCCTCGCTCTCGGGTAGGTGAACCTGACTCCCCTCCATCGGCACCTTCCCCGCATTTGACATTTTCATCCGGTCCCGCCGCACTGCGGACGTTCCATGGCTTCCACCTTCGTCGAGATTTCCACTGCGTTCCCCTGGTTTTTCCCGACGGTGATTTTTCTCCTCGGTGCGTGTGTCGGCAGTTTCCTCAACGTGGTCATCTACCGCGTGCCCGCCGGCAAATCCGTCGTCACGCCCGGTTCGCACTGCGCCTGCGGGAAACCGATCGCATGGTATGACAACATCCCTGTCCTGAGCTGGTTTATCCTGCGTGGACGGGCCCGCTGTTGCGGGAGCGCATACTCGTTCCGCTACGCCTTTGTGGAGTTGCTCACCGCCCTGCTTTTTCTCGGCTGCTGGTTGCTGTTTCCTCCGGCAAAAGCGCTTTGCGGCATGGTGTTCATCAGCCTGCTCATCGGCGCGACCTTCATTGATCTCGATCACATGATCATCCCCGATGTCTTCACCATCGGCGCCGCGGTGGTCGGCGTGAGTCTCTCGCTCCTCGTCCCCGCGCTGCACGATCAGCAGGAAGGCATCTGGATCGTGGACAGCCTGCGTGCCGTCATCGCCTCACTCCAGGGAGTGTTGATCGGATCGGGACTTGTGCTCTGGATCGCGCTGCTGGCCGAAACCCTTCTGAAGAAAGAGGCGATGGGATTTGGCGACGTGAAATTCGTCGGCGCCATCGGCGCGTTCTGCGGCTGGGAAGGCGCGGTGTTCGCGATGTTCGGCGGGGCCGTCGTGGGCACGCTCTGGCTCGTGATCGCCCTGGGCTGGCAAAAACTGGCCGGCAAGCCCGTTCCCGTCGCCCCCAAAGCCGAGACGCCCGAAGGCGAACCCGCCGCCCTGAGCTTCGGCGTGCATGTGCCTTTCGGGCCGATGCTCGCCATCGCCGGCGCGCTGCATTTTCTCTTCTTTCACCGTTGGGTGGCCGAGTATTTCGCTCAGGTCCGCGCCTTTCTCTGAAGCGGCCCCGAGCAAATTCCACCCGACACCAGCCTACAAAACCGCCGCGCCTTCGCCGGTTTGCGTGCGCAATACATCGGGCGTCTGGCCGAATTTTTCCCGATACGCCGCCGCCACCTGCGCGGCATCCGCCTCGGTGAAATCCGGGGTCGTCAGCGCCATCACCGCGCCGCCGAAGCCGCCGCCCGTAAGCCGGGCTCCGTGCACCCGCGGCCGGATCGTCAGCGCATCCACCAGAAAATCCAGCTCCGGCGTGCTGTTCTCAAAGAGCGTCTGCGAACTCCGGTGCGAGGCCGTCAGCAACTGCCCCACCGCCGGCAGGTCGCCACGTTGCAAAGCAGTCACCGCCGCGCCCACACGCGCGATTTCTTCAATGATATGACGAGCCCGCCGGCGAGACGGTTCGTCCAACCCGTCACGGGTGGCTTCCAGCCGGGCCACGTCCGCCTCGACCAGCAGGCTCACCCCCAGCGCTTTGGCCGCCGCCATGCACTCGCGATGCCGCGCCGCGTAGAACCCATCCACGAGCGCGTGCTTGGTGTGCGTGTTAAAGATCCAGAACCGTGCCGCCGCCGGCATCGGCACGGTATCAAAATGCGGCCCTCGGCAATCAATGAAGACCAGGTGATCCTTCCGGCCGAAACCCGACACGCCCTGATCGAGGATGCCGCAGGGCACGCCCACAAAATGATTCTCCGCATGACGGCCGACCTTCACCACAATCTCGCGGGACGGGCGTTGGCCCGTGAGTTCCAGAAACGCCAGCGCCGAGGCCAGCTCGATCGCCGCACTGCTGCTGAGGCCCGCGCCCGTGGGCAGATCCGACAGCGCATAGAAGTCGAAGCCTTCCGGGGCGGCCAAGCCGAACTCCGGCAACGCCGCCAGCACACCCAACGGATAATTCGCCCAGTCGGCGTCACCGGTCAGCTTCCGCAAGGCATCGGCCCGCTGTTCCACGATGCCGGCCCGCTGCTCGCTCGCAAAGCGCCGCCGCCCATCGGGCCGCGGAGCCGCCGCCACCCACACGCCGCGATCAATCGCCGCACCGAGCACGGTGCCGCCGTTGTAATCGGTATGGTTGCCGATGAACTCGATGCGGCCCGGTGCGCGGGCGACCACCGCCGGCGCACGGCCAAAAGTAGTGTTGAACTGGGCAATGAGGCGGTCGCGCAGGGAAGACATCGAGGGGCGGGTGGATTCAGCAGGAGCTTCGCCATGCCGGCCTTTGACGACAAGCTCCAGCAGATAGTGCATCGCCGCCTCGCGGGTAAGGCCGCGCTCACCCGCCAGCTGCGTCGCGCGCTTCTGCAACTGCGCGGCCATCACGGCGGCCTGCGTCGGGACCGCCCCCATGCGCGCGCACAACTGCGTGAGCTGCTCCAATTCGTTCATGCGCGGTCCACCCCCGTGATCACCGGCGCGGACGCCGGCTCCAGGCTCAAGCCTGCCTCCGGTTGCAAGTGCAGCAGTGAAAGCAGCGCCAGCCCGGCAAAGCCGCCGTCTGCTTCCACCACCGAACGCAACTCGCCCACCCGGCGCTCGCCTTGAAAAAGCGCCGCAGGCAGGGGCGGCATCGTCCCCGCACCACGAACCCGCCGCAGTTGCCGCCGCACCTGCCCCATTGAACGCAGTCGCGCCATCACTTCCTGTCCCAGATAACAGCCTTTCGTGTAGGAAATCGCCTCCGCTTCCAATCCGCCCTCCTGCGGCAACTCGCCCGAGCCGATATCCACCGGCACCGCAGGAATGCCCGCACGCACCCGACGCAATTCCAGCTCCGCCCGCGTCAACTCCCGGGCCCCGGCCAGCAGCGCACTGACCGCCTCCTCGGCAACGACCGGGAAAACCCATTCCATGTGCGGTGTCGCATCCCGGCGTCCCGCAAACGCGAGGCCGCCCGGTACCGCCCGCATCAACTCATCCCGGTCCACTTCGCCAAAAAGTGTCACCGCCCGCCAGTCCGCCACCCCATCCTCAATCTGCACATCATCGGCAATGATGTAGGCTTCCAAACGTTCACGGATCACCTCTGCAGCACTGAAGTAACTCGCCAGCCAGATCGCTCCGGAGGCGGTTCCACCCACGACAAAACTGTCCGCCAGCACCTTGCCTTTCTGATTCAGCCAGAGGCCGTAAACCGCCCCTTCGGTCATTAGATTACGTAAATCGTTGGTGCACTGACCTTGAAGAAAACTTAACGCATCCTCCCCGGTAACCCGCAGCCAGGCGGCAGGCGTCCAGCGGTGAAATTCTCTCATTTTATCGGAAAACATTCGTTATTTTAATTCTATGGTTACAAATTGATTACAGAAAAATGTGATAGATTTTGATAACTTGCTATTGACGGTGGGGGGAAATGTTCTATCTATCAAATCATCAAATTTCACTTCTCCCGCCTAGCGGGAGTTTTGGGGTAACTAAGAAAGCAAAGGCCGGTCGCTTAGGGGTAAGCGACCGGCCACTTTTTTGCCCGGATTTTCCCGCCTCACCCGATGACGGAGGTGAAGCTTGCTCCTCGACCCGCCGACTGTCCAGTCTGCCCCTTCATGCAGAAAACTTCCGACATCAACGTCGTCGAAACCCGCGCCCTGCCCTCGCCTGCGGCCCTGTTGGCTGAATTACCCAAGACCGAAGCCCAGGCCGAGTTTGTCACCCGTGCCCGCCGCGAGATTCACCGGCTGATTTTCACGGACGACCGGCGCTTCCTGTTGGTCATCGGCCCCTGCTCCATCCACGACATCGAGGCCGGGCGCGATTACGCCCGCCGCCTGGCCGCGCTCTCCCGCGAAGTGGCCGACCGCGTGATGATCGTCATGCGGGTCTATTTCGAGAAACCGCGCACCACCGTCGGTTGGAAGGGCCTCATCATGGACCCCAATCTCGACGGGTCGCACGATATCGCCGCCGGTCTGCGCCTCGGCCGCACCTTCCTGCGCGATGTGCTCGACCTCGGTCTCCCCACCGCCACCGAGTTCCTCGACCCTATCACCCCCCAATACGTCGCCGACCTCGTATGCTGGGGTGCCATCGGCGCGCGCACCGCCGAGTCGCAGACCCACCGCCAGATGGCCTCGGGGCTTTCCATGCCCCTCGGTTTCAAGAATGGCACCGATGGGTCCATCACCACTTCGATCAACGCCATCAAGGCCGCCGGCCAGTCACACACCTTCCTCGGCATCAATCTTGACGGTTCCGCCTCCGCCGTGCGCACCCGCGGCAATCCCGATTGCCATGTCGTCCTGCGCGGCGGCGGCGCCGGCCCCAACTACTCGCCCGCCCATATCGCGCAGACCGAGCAGCTTCTCGCCAAGGCCGGCCTGCCCCAGTCCATTCTCGTGGATTGCTCGCACGACAATTCCGCCAAGCAACCCGAGCGCCAGCCCGAGGTCATGCGCGACCTGCTTTCACAGGTCACCGCCGGCAACCGCTCGATCATGGGCGCGATGATCGAGAGCAACCTCGGCGTCGGCAACCAGCCCTTCCCCCAGCCCAAGGACCAGCTCCGCTACGGCGTGAGCATCACCGATGCCTGCATCGACTGGGCCACCACCGAAAGCCTCGTCCGCGAACTCCACACCACCCTCGCCCCGCGCTTCCGCTGAGACCGCTCGCCGCGAAAGGCGCCAGGCCCACCCAGCGCGGGAGAAAAAAATTCTACTACCGCACCGTGGTTTTCCATTTTTCCTTCGTGTTCTTCACGCCCTTCGTGGTTAAAAATCCCCTTCTATGAAATCACCCATCCGCGTCGCCGTCACGGGTGCAGCCGGCCAGATCGGCTACGCCCTTCTCTTCCGCATCGCCTCCGGTGCCATGTTTGGCCCTGACCAGCCCGTCATTCTTCAATTGATCGAGGCTCCCATCGAGAAGGCGCTCAAGGCCCTCGAAGGCGTTGCCATGGAGCTCGACGACTGCGCCTTCCCCCTGCTCAAGGGCATCGTCCAGACCTCCGACCCTGCCGTCGGTTTCAAGGACGCCAACTGGTGCCTCCTCGTCGGCGCCAAGCCCCGGGGTCCCGGCATGGAGCGCGCCGACCTCCTCAAGGACAACGGCAAGATCTTCATCGCGCAGGGCCAAGTCATTGACGCCGTCGCCGCGGCCGACGCCCGCGTGGCCGTCGTCGGCAATCCGGCGAACACCAACTGCATGATCGCCGCGTCGCAGGCCAAGCGCCTGCCCGCCGAGCGCTTCACCGCCATGGTCCGCCTCGACCAGAACCGCGCCCAGACCCAGCTCGC
>CAYSBR010000023.1:0-64013 GCA_964429385.1 uncultured Opitutaceae bacterium | reverse complement strand
GGTCGGTCGTGAGGAGGTCCATCTTTGAGTAGAGGCGTTTGTAGTAACCGGTGGCGTCGAGTTCCTCGCCCTCGGCCATGCGGGCTTGCACGGCGGCGCGGAGGAAGTTGGCGATGGTCACGCCGGGGATCTCGCTCGGATACTGGAAGGCGAGGAAGAGACCGGCGCGGGCGCGCTCATCGGGCTGCATCGCGAGGATGGATTTGCCGTCGAGGAGGACATCGCCGCCGGTGATGGTGTAATCGGGGTGGCCGGCAATCGCTTTGGAAAGCGTGGATTTGCCGGTGCCATTGGGCCCCATGATGGCGTGAACCTCGCCGCTGTTGAGGGTCAGCGAAAAGCCTTTGACGATGGCTTTCTCACCGATGCTGATGTGGAGGTCCTTGATTTCGAGCTGGCTCATGGGAAAAGAAAAGGGAGGGAGGATGAAAAGTGCGCGATGCGATCAGCGATTGGGCTCGGTTTGTTGGCCGCGGAAAACGATTTCGACGGAAGCGGCGTCATACCCGGCGGGAAGAATGGCTTTCACCTGGTCAAGAAGCCCGGCGGGCAGATCAATGTCGTGGGTGGAGCCGCTTTGCTCGTCGTAGAAGTGGGCGTGCGGGCGCAGATTGGGGCAGTAGCGGGTGGGGCCGCGCTCAAAGTTTACGGCCCGGACGACCCGGCACTGCACCAAGGTTTCGAGGCAGTTATAAACGGTGGCGAGAGAGATGGTGGGCATCTCGGCCTTGACCCGGGCAAACACTTCGTCGGCGGTGGGGTGATCGCGCTTTTTCAACAGGACGTTGAATACGACTTCACGCTGTGGGGTGGCCCGCAGACCGCTGTCGGCAAGGGTCTGCGTCAGGGACGCTGGGGTGGCGGTGGAGGTGGCAGGCATGAGAGTGAGGGGCTAACAGATTGGAATGGTTCTAAATCGCAAGTGATAATTAGAATTATTCTAATTTAATGCGAATTGAATATGTAAATATCTGTTTATAAACATTAAGTGCTTCCCGCTTGGGGGCTCCAGCACCAGTGCCAAGGCTCGAATACAAAACCGTGAGAGTTCCCTCGCGGATAGGAGAGCTGAAATTGAAATCGTGACGCGTTGTGCTGCAGCCAGCCGTAGGCCGCGGTCAGAGCGAAGCTTTCTTCCAAGGGAGGATCGTGCGGTGTCCCGATGTCCAAGGCGCGACCGGTGTGATGCTCGCTGTGACCCGGCGCGGCCATGACTTTGAGGATATCCGCGATGGTGTGGCCGCGAGCGAGCTTTTGGCTCACGAGCTCCACTTGTCGCTGCACGCTGCGGAACCCGGAGAGAGCAAGAAGGGTGATGCCGTCGCCGTGGGCGGCGGTCTGCATTTGTGCCCAGCCTGCCGCTGCCGGGATGACGAGCTGGATTGCCGATCCATCCGGCTTGTGCGCGATGGTTACGAGTTCCGCCGCGCACGCTTCGGCATGAAGCGGCAATCCGCGTTGTTTCGCGTAGTCCGGCTCAATCCCAAGTTCGCGATGGAGGGCGGCGATAAGAGTGGCCGTTGGGGCATTCACTGTGAAGTGGGCCAAACCACTATACTCTTACACTGTTCGCAGTGCTGAATTACTGGGACTTCCTCCGGCGCTCAGCTTGGTGATCGGGGATCAGGCCGGCGAAAAATCCTTGGTGTGCAGCTGACGGGCTTGGGCGAGTTCGTCCGCTGAATACGGCGCGGCGTCGGCGGCGGAGGCGCAGTCCAGGATTTCCTCGATCTTTTTGGAACCGGAGAGGACGAGGGACACGTGCGGATTGTCGAGCACCCAGCGCATGGCGGCGGCGGCCAACGACTTTACCTCACGGCGCACGAGGAGGGTCTTGTAGCGATCGGCGGTTGCGACGCGCTCGATGATTTCTTCCCGCGAATAGCGCGAGTTGAGTGAGCCGGCGGGGAAAACCGTGTCTTTGGTGAAAACACCGGCGAGAAATCCGTTGGCCAGCGATTCGCGGGCGACGATGCCCACGCCCTGGCGTCCGAGGTCGGCGATGATGGGTTCCCATTCCCGATAGGTGAGGCTGTAAGCGATCTGGGCGACATCAATACGCCCTTCGGCAGCCCACTGCCGGGTCATGGCGCCGGTGTCCTGAATGAAACCGCAGGAGAGTCCGGTGAAGCGCACCTTGCCACTGCGCTTGAGCCCTTCGAGCGCGGCCCACACGTCGTCCTTGATCTTGTCCGGATGGGTGGGCGAATGGAAGAACAGCACGTCAATCCGATCTGTGCCAAGGCGGCGCAGGCTCTCCTCAACCGACCAGGTGACGGACGGGCCGTCGAAAAATTCGTTGGTGTGCACACGCGAGTGATAGCGGCCAAACTTGGTGGCGATTATCACTTGATCGCGTGCAGTGCCGAGGCCCTGTCCCAACACCTTTTCGGCGATCCCATCCTCTTCTTTCGTGCCGTAGAGCGGCGCGGTGTCGAAAAAGTTGATGCCGGCTTCCAGCGCCCCGCGGATGGCGCGGTGCGCGTCACCTGAATCGACGGATCCGTAGATGGAGGGTGAGCCGAAAGCCCAGGTGCCGAGAGAAACTTCACTGACGTTGAGGCCGGTGCGGCCGAGCGGACGGTATTTCATGGGAATTGAAAAGGGCGAAGGAAACGAGGAGGGAGGCGTTGAGGAGTCGTTCACGTAAGGTGAACTTTTCTTCAGGAAGCGAGGGTTTGGGCGATGAGCTTTTGGGCGGAGATAATGAACGCGGCGGTGTAGGCGCGGCCTTTTTCGGCGGAGGCTTCCCGGGGGTCGGGGCCCCACACGGCATCCTGCTCCAGAGTCGGTGTGCGATCAGTGGGGAGACGGGTGAGGTCCACGCAGTCGGGGTCCGTACTCATGAGGAATGAGACCTCGCCGAGGGCGGCGTGATTGACCTTCACGAGGTCGGGTGAAACGAGATCAGTTTCCGAGGTGGCAAGGGCACGGGTGGCGGATTGGCGGGCGTTAAACTGGGCGGCTTCGTCCTTGATGATGTCATAATGCGGCTGGCCGACGTGCCCGCAGAGGACGAAAACGACACGGAATTTCTCGTCGGCGAGTTGGTCGAGGTGCTCGCGCACGAGCCCGCGCAGGGTATCTTCCTTGAAATCGAGAGAGTGCCGCGGAAAGGCGAGATCCTTGGCGCCTTTGATGGTGTTGGCCGCAACATAGACCGGCGGAAGCACGAGGCCGCCGGCGGCTTGGGCGAGGGCGGTGCACAGGCCGTGGGCCTTGAGTCCATCAAGCCCGATGGCGGCATGTTTGCCATGATACTCCAATGCTCCCCACGGCAGGTAGGCGATGGGATAACGCGCAAAGATCGCTTCGATTTCAGCGGGCATCAGCCGTTCGTAGAGTCCCCAGACGGGAGCGGAGGCGGAGTGGGTCATGCGTGAGGGACGATGCCGGTCGGCATGGGGCCGCCAAGGATTTTTGGGTGACACTTGCGGGAAAAATAAAACTCCCGTTGCATTTCCTGATTCATCGGCGCTTGATGGACCGGTGTGAATCTCACGATTCGCATCCTGTTCGTCCTTAAACCCTCAATCCTGATCCAATCATGGCAACATTCATTCCTCTTATCAGCTCCGGCACGGTCGGTCCGCTCGGCGTTCTGCACCTGCCCCGTCTCTGGCTCAAGGCTTCGCTCGAAGCCCGCGGCAAGCTGGATTCGCGCTATCCCGGCGCGGGCCAGGGCTATGACCAGATGACGATTGACGCGCTCGGCCTCAATCGCGACGCCGTGCTCGCTTTCATCAAGGACAAGCACCCGACCTACCCGCAGTTCGAGGCGTGGATCAAGACCCAGCCGGGTGTGAAGCTCGACGCCGCCACGATCGAGGCGCATAACGCGGCGGTCCGCGGCTACAACCATGACGATGAGACCCGCAAGGGCGTCCTCGCCAACAATGGCCTGCCCGACGACGCCAGTGCGCCGAAGGATGCGGTGCGGCTCAACGATCTCGACAGCTGGCAGGAGTTCCATGACGCCGAGCTGAAGTAAGCCGGTAGCGTTTGATTTTCGCGCCGCCCTGAAAAGGGCGGCGTTTTTTGTGGGGTGGAAAATGGTGAGATCACCCTGACTTTGCGCGGGTGAGCCAACCTTCGGCGACGACGACGGCGGCGAACATAAGCGCGCCGCTGAGGAGAAGGCGGGGCAGATCGGCGGCTTCGCGAAAGAAGATCAGGGATACGGCCACGCCGAGAGGAATCTTGAGGTTGTTGAAGACGGCAAGTGTGCCGGCGTTGACGCGCGTGACACCGAGATTCCAGAGGAAGAATCCCGCGCCACTGGCGACAAGGCCGAGGAAGGCCAGCACGAGCCATTGGCTGCCGGTGGGCGAGAACTGGTTCCATTCCGTTGCGGGCGCGGCGACGAGCAGGGTGGCGGCAAATCCGCCGAGCGCCAGCCAGGCAAACAGCGGGGCATCCCGGGTGCCCGCGAGTTGCGGACGGATGCGTTTGTAGGCGACCTGTCCGGCGGCGAAGCACAGGTTGGAGCCTTGCACGAGGAGGAAGCCGAGGAAGAGCCCGCTGGTGCCGATCTGGCGTTGCAGAATAATGGCCGCGCCGATTACGGAAAGGAGGGCGGCGAAGGCGTGGCGCGCGACCAAGCGGCGGGCGAGAGTCGCTTCCAGCAAGACAATGTAGAGGGGGGTGAAGATGGTGAACAGATAGACCTCATGACCACGCAGATATTGGAAGGCCTGGAGGTAGAGCAGATACATGAGGCCGAACTGGACGGCCCCGATGCCGGCCAGCCGGGCGATCACGCGTCCGTTGAGTGAGGCGCGCAGGAAGGGCGCGAATACCAGCAGGGTCAGACCCAAACGCACGGTGGCCACGGCAGGCGAGGGCAGGTCGCCGAGGAACTGCTTGATGAGGCCGGGGGAAAAGGCCCAGAGCAGAGAAACGAAGAGCAGATAAGGCATGGGGCTTTGGAAAGGAGTCGGCCCGCCGCCACCCTCCGGACTATGACGGACGCGTTTAGCTGCGCTAAACGCGGAAGATCGCGCCGAGTTTCTTGCCGAGGAGCAGGCTCATGCCGGTGATGGTGACACCGAGGAAGACCATCGCCCAGACACCGAGCGCACTGGCGATGAATTTGCCGTCACCGAGCAATTGGAAGAGTTCCATGATGGCCTTGGTGATGGGATAAAAGATCTGCTTCTGAGCGAGGATGAGCGAGTCGCTGACCTCCAGCATGGCGAAGGCGAAGGCGAGCAAGCCGCCGGCGATGAGGTTGGCGGTGATGAGCGGGAGGGTGATCTTGATAAGCGACTTCAAGGGTGGGCAGCCGAGGTTTTGGGCGGCCTCCTCCAGGGTCTCGCTGGTCTGCTGGAAGCCCGCGGCGGCGGAGCGCACGACGTAAGGCAGGCGGCGTACGGAATAGGCGATGATGAGCAGCACGGTGGGATCGTTCACCGGATTGATGAAGTCGAAGAACTTCCCCTCCTGCGCCATGGCGAGGTAGCCGAAGGCGAGCACAAGGCCCGGCACGGCGAGCGGCATCATTGCGAGGAAATCCAGGATTTGCCGTCCGCGCAGCTTCGATCGCACCACGACGTATGCGATGGCGATACCGAGGACGATGTCGATAAGGGTGGAGATGCTGGCGAATTTCAGGCTGTTGGCGATGGCGGGCACGGTGAGGTCGTGGCCGAGAGCCATTTCAAAGTTGTCCAGAGTGTAGTTCTGCGGGAGCACGGAGCCATACCAGTCGCTGGAGAAGGCGACGAGGATGACGCCGGCGTGCGGCAGGATCGCGATCAGGATGACGCCGGCGAAGAGCGCGGTGCAAAGCAGGCGGCGGCCCAGCGGGAGTTCGCGCGCGCCGCCGGAGCTGGTAGCCTTGGCCATCATGGCGTAGTGGGAGCGTCCGAAAATTCCCTTGCCGATGGCGTAGAGGGCGACGGAACAGGCCAGCATCACGGCCACTAGGGTGTAAGGGAAGGGGTTGCCGCCGATATCCTTCAGGCCGTAGAAAATCTGCACCGAGGTGACCTGCGCGTAGTCGAAGACCAGCGGCGTGCCGAGTTCGGTGAAGGACCAGATGAAGACAATCGTGCCGCCGGCGAAGAGGCCGGAATTGATAAGCGGAAGGGTGATCTTGCGGAAGCGGCGGAAACCGGTGCAACCGAGGTTTTGGGCGGCTTCCTCCATCGCGGGGTCGATGTTGGCGAGGGCCGCCACGGCGTTGAGGTAAATGATCGGATAGAGGGACAGCGCCTGAATGACGGCGACACCCCAAAACTGATTCGCGGCAAACCAGTCGAAGGTCCAGCCCTCGGGGCGGAGGCCGAGCTGGATGATGAGGCTGTTAAGCGCGCCGTATTGCCCGAATATCTGCTTGATGCCGATGGCTCCGACAAAGGGCGGCAGAATCATCGGCAGGAGAATCAGCGAACTGAGGAACCCTTTGCCGGGAAAAAGAAACCGGTCGGAGATGAACGCGAGCGGCAGCGCGATGCAGAGCGCAAGCGTGGTGGTGGCGCAGGCCAGGAGGAAGGAGTTCTTGAGTCCGCTGAGATAGACGGGATCGCCCAGCAGTACCCCGAGGTAGGCAAGGGTGAAGGCGCCGTCGGCATCAATGAAGCCCCCCTTGAGAATCTGGATGATGGGCCAGATGAAGAAGGCGGCGAAAAAACAGGCGGTGACGGCAAAGACGAGGCGCGCGAAATTCTGCGACATCGGGGCGCAGTGTGGTTGCGGGCGGGGCGCGCCGGCAAGGGGGAAATTGTCAGGGGGCGTGCCTTGTGTGTGACAAGGCCGCGTCGCGGGCTACTCTCGCAAGCGCGAGTCTATCACGAGGGTGACAGGGCCTTGGTTGACCAGGGCGACTTGCATGAGTGCGCCGAATTGTCCGGTGGCCACGGGACGGCCAAGGGCGGTTTCGAGCTGCCGGATAAAGCTTTCGTAGAGCGGCACGGCGGAATCCGGCCGGGCCGCATCGTTGAAAGACGGTCGTGTGCCTTTGCGGGTGCTGGCAATGAGGGTGAATTGGCTGACCACCAGCGCCTCACCACCGGTGTCGCGCACCGAGAGGTTCATTTTGCCGTCTGCGTCTTCAAAAATGCGCAGGGCGGCGATTTTTTGCGCCAGCCAATTACCGTCGTCTTCGGTGTCGCCTCCGGCAATGCCGAGCAGGATCAGCAGGCCGGACCCGATGGCACCCGTGGTGGCGCCTTCGACGGTGACGCTGGCGGAGGAGACGCGTTGGATGACGGCGCGCATGTGATCAAAGCCTCAAAAGCCAAGGTCCAACGCCCAAAGCAATTTCCAGGGGCGAAAGAGCGGCGAGCGTCCGGGGCGTTGGAATTTGGCACGTTGGAGCTTGGGGCTGGCTGCCCAAGCTTGTCAGAGCATGGGAATGTGCGGCTCGATGTCGGCGTCGTAATCGATACCGGGGAGGCCGAAGCCGAACATTTTCAGAAACTCGGTGCGATAGCCGGCGATGTCGGTCAGCTCGGGGAGCGTTTCCGTCGTGACTTGCGGCCAGATTTTTTTGACCTCGTCCTGAACGTCGGGGCGCATCTCCAGATCGTCGATGCGGACGCGGCCGCCGTCGTCGAAGTTGAGCGCGGCACCGTTGTACATCTGCGTGGCGAAAAGGCGCTGGATCTGCTCGATGCACCCTTCATGGGTGTCGCGCGCCTTCATGAGTTTGTAGAGGATCGAAATGTAGAGCGGGACGACTGGAATGGCGGAGCTGGCCTGGGTGACAAGGGCCTTGTTGACCGAGATGAACGCGCGGCCGTGACCGTGGGCTTTGAGCCTGGCGTCGATTTTTTTCGCGGCGCGTTCGAGATCGTTTTTGGCGATGCCGATGGTGCCGTTTTTGTAGATGGCCCAGGTGACTTCGGGGCCAATGTAAGAGTAGGAAACGGTGGTGGCGCCGGGGGCCACCACGCCGGCTTCGAGGAGGGCGTCGATCCACATTTCCCAGTCTTCGCCGCCCATGACCGCGGTGGTATCGGCGATCTCGGCCTCGATGGCGGGCTCGATGGTGACATCGCTGACGACGCCTTTGTCGGTATCGACGGTCTTGTTGACGTAGGTTTGTCCTACGGGTTTGAGGCAGGACTTATGGACGACGCCTGTTTTCGGATGTGTGCGACGGGGCGAGGCGAGCGAGTAAACAATGAGGTCAACCTGGCCGAGGTCGGCCTTGATGGCCTCGATGGCCTGCTTTTTGATGTCGTCGGAAAATGCGTCACCGTTGATATTTCTGGCGTAGAGGCCCGCGGCGCGGGCGGCACGGGTGAACGCGATGGTGTTGTACCAGCCCGGGGTGGCGGGGCGGCCTTCTTCCGAAGGGCGTTCGAAGAAAATGCCCAGAGTCGCGGCCTGGCCGCCGAACGCGGAGGTGATGCGCGAGGAAAGCCCGAAACCCGTGGAGGCGCCGATCACGAGAACCTTTTTGGGGGCGCTTTTGAGTGCCCCTTTGGATTTCACGTAGTCGATCTGCTCCTGGACATGAGCAGCGCAACCGGCGGGGTGGGAGGTAACGCACACAAATCCGCGAACCTTGGGTTTGATGATCATAAGCGGTGAAGTTTCAGTGGGGTGATGAAAGGCGTCGAGAATAGATTTGGGCGACCCGGCGGCTCAGGGCGTTGCGAGAAGAATCCGGCCTTCTGGCTGGTTTGATCCGCCCTGGCGCTCGAGCCTGAGCGTGAGGTCGGAAAGGGATTGGAGGGCGGGCTCAGTTTGGAAGAAATGCCGGGTGCGGCCGTCTTGAGGGAGCGGAATAACGCCGCCGTTTATCGGTGAGGGGTGGGTGGGGCTGGCGAGCCAGAGTTGGTAGGTTTGCTCCGCCGGGGGCAGTGGGAGCCGATCGGCGATAAAAACGCCTTCCCCGGTGGAGGGATTCCAGATGGCGGTGGCCCGCGGGAGGGTGTCATCCGCGTTTTGCGGGCGGAGCGTGAAAAACACGAGTTGCCTGAGACCGCCGGAAGAGGGTGCCGACGAGTAAGGTGTTGTTCGTTCGTGGCTGTAAATGAGGCGCTCTGCCTCAAGTTGGTTATGCAGGCTTTGCGCCACGGCATCGGTGAGCGCCTGTTGATCCCGGAGGAGTCTGTTCTCGGCGCGGCCGAGGAAATGGAGCGAGGCGAAACAGGCGGCGACAAGCGCGAGGCAGCATGCGCCAATAAGGGCGTACAGGGGGGAAGCCGGGCGTTTGCTGGTCATGCGCGCGTCAGGTAATTGGTCCGAGAGGCTCAGCGTTCACCGTGGCAAGGCAACAGGAAATATGCCGCGCACGGTCACAACACGGCCATGCCGATCAGCCCGAGTACGATGATGGCGGCAATGATCGTCAGGATGAGGCGCTCGAGTTTGGTGATCCGGAGGGGCATCAGAGGCCGTGGGGGCGGAGCTGTTGGAAGATTTCAGCAAACAAAGCGTCATCGGCGAACGTGTCCCATGGCTGGTTGCTGGAAATGCGTACGAACAGTTGTTCGCCGTCGCGGCGGAAACCGTAGCGCCAGGCGAGACGCAGCAGTTCGCGCCAGGAGTAAGGATCCGTGTGCAAGAGAGGACGTTGGTCGAAAAGATGCCAGAACCAGACGTATTGTGGATACTCTCCACTGTGGAAGAGCCGGACTTCAGCCGGGGCAAGGGCGTGGTCTTGCACACTGAGACGAACCCGCGGGTCATCCACTGGAGCGGCGGCCCAGCCGGAGCCCGGCCAGCAGGCGTCGGGGGTATGTGAGGCCACGGCGCTGACGGCGCTTTGTCCGGGTTTCCAATAGGCGAGATAGACGGTGACCTGAACGATCCCTTGCGGGGTGGTCTTGAAGTAGGAGCGTTGGGCGAGATGCTCTGTGCGAAGGGTGCTGCTGAATTGGTAGAGGTCTTCGCTGGTGCGCACGGCCCAGCCGTCAGGAGCTTCCGGAAGGATGGCCAGCAGGTCGGGGGCCGGCGTGTCATCAGGCGAACTCCGGGTATTGAGGTAAAAGAAACCCGCGGCACTGAAGGCGGCGAGCAAGCCGAGGGTGAGCGCCGGAGAAAGCAGGCGGGCCGCCCCGGCGGGGACGGAGGCCGCCGGATTTTCCGCGGAAGTGAACGCAGGTTTGCGCGCGGGTTTTTCCAGCAGCAAGGCGAGTGCGGCGAGAATCGCCGCCGTGATGCCGAGCACGGCGAAGCCGGTGATGTCATGCCAGGTGCCGGCGATGTCCACTCCGCCATTGGCCAGCAGGGTGAGCAGCAGGGAGCGCAGGAAATTCATGCCCAGCGCGAGTGGGGCGGCCAGCAGTACGATGAGAACGCGCGCCCACGGGCGTTGCACGAGACTGGCGGAGAAAAAGAAACCGGCGAAGACGCAGGAGAGCAGGCTGCGTACGCCGCTGCATGCTTCCTCCACGCCGACGGATACGTTGGCCAGCTCGATGATGTTGCCGTTGCGTGTGGCGACAATGCCCAGCAGATGGAGGACGGAGAGGACGTGTTCCGATATCCAGAGCTGGAGCGTGAGGGTGAGTCGGGAGTAGGTCCCGGGCGGAATGGGGGCGCAGAGCAGCCAGAGTCCGATGGCGACAAGGGCGATCCAGTTGAAGGGCAGGACTCGGGTTTCGGTGGTGGCGAGGTTCACCAGTCCCGCTCCGAGCAGAGCGACAAAGGCGGCCGTGAGGGAAAAAAGGACAACGGCATGGCTCCAGCCGACCGATGTGGCGTAGAGTCCGGCGGCGGCGAGAAATCCCAGTCCGGTCAGCATCAGCGCCGTCTGGAGAAGTCCGCGCCATACTCCACGAGGCAGCCAGCGATGCGGACCGGTGCCGCGGCTTTCATGCAACAGCAGCAGAAAAAGCGCGGGCATGAACCATCCATGGGAGAGGTCGGGATTCTGCCGCCAGTGCGGCCAGAGCATCGCCACCATGGCGACCACGAGCAAGCCCAGCAGGAGCAGGTTGATCTGGACGGGCCGGGACAGGCGGTTGAGCGGAGCGGGGGGCATGCGGACGCGGTTGAGCATGTTGCCTGCGCCGACCGGACCCGCAAATGGAAATTGCGGTTGATGCTGGCGGTGGTGAAAAAAGCAGTTAGCCGTTTTTTGTTTATGAAATTCTTCAAGACTCTGCTCACATTGACAGTGGCTGCGGCCACCTTGGGATTGGCTCCGATCTTTGCGAAGGCCCCCGCGATCGATCGGCCGGCGCCGGACTTCACGCTCACCGACATCGAGGGCAAGACGCACACGCTCTCGGACTACAAGGGCAAGGTTGTGGTCCTCGAATGGATGAACCAGTTGTGCCCGTTTGTGATCAAGCACTACGACAAGAGTGGCAACATCCCCGCTACCCAGCGTGCGGCCACTGCGGATGGGGTGGTCTGGCTCGTCATCAACTCCGGCCATCCGGGGGCGCAAGGCGATTACAGTCCCGATCAAGTGAAGGCCTGGGCAAAACAGAACAAGGCGGCTTACACGGCTTATTTTCGTGATCAGGATGGCAAGGTTGGCCGGCTCTACGATGCCAAGACCACGCCGCATCTGTATGTGATCAATGCCGAGGGCACGCTCGTTTACAACGGGGCGATCGACAGCATTCGTTCGGCCAACCCGGATGATATCGCCAAGGCCGAGAATTACGTGACTTCGGCGCTCGCTGCGC
Organism: uncultured Opitutaceae bacterium; assembly: GCA_964429385.1. Lineage (GTDB taxonomy): Bacteria > Verrucomicrobiota > Verrucomicrobiia > Opitutales > Opitutaceae > UBA2377. The sequence goes on along the minus strand of CAYSBR010000023.1, from coordinate 52,416 downwards.
TCAAAGCGGGCCAGCCCGTGAAGACTTCCGCCAGCCAGCCCTACGGCTGCACGGTGAAGTATTAACCCTGAGGAATTTTCCGGAGAGTTCAGGCGCCCATGCAATGGGCGCCTTTTTCGTTTTGGGATTTTGAGGTACGCCCAAATTAAAGGCTAAGAAAAGGCGCGGACGGACGTTTTCCTGCTGAACCATTAACCAGGAGTTCATCATGAAAACAAAAGGACGTTTCACCATTCCCCTGTTATGCGCCGTGATTTTGCATGCCTTTCTGTTCTTCGGGTTCAAGTCACCGCGAGTGGTCTCTCCACCGGAACCGCCCGCACCTCCGGTGATAATCCTGGACCCCATACCGCCAGTGGAGGATCTGGAGCCTGTTTTGGCGCACAAGGAAGAGGGACCGACGAAAGGTGAGGAGGAAGCCTTGGTCGCACGGGGGGACGAGCCGCCGCCTGAACCGCCCAGGGGCGATTTTACCGTGGATATTCCGGTTCTGCCCCCCGTGGCGATTGCCAACGTGGGGAAGATTCCGGTCGGTCCGCCCGGCGTGCCTGGGGGCGTGGATGGAATCGGGGTGAGCGGTGCCCCGGTGTTTGATCACAGCCGGCTTGATCGGATGCCACGGGCGCGATCGCAGGTTTCACCTGTGTATCCCATGGAGGCGAAGCGACTGGGGCTGGACGGCGAAGTCGTGGTGGCGTTTGTGGTGGATGAGGAAGGCCGGGTGACGTCGCCCCGGGTCGTGGAGCGGACAGACCCGATTTTTGAAGAGGCTGCGCTCCGGGCCGTGTCGAAATGGCGGTTTGAACCGGGACGGCTGAATGGCCGGCTTGTGCGCTACCGGTTGGCGGCCCCGGTGGTGTTTAGCATCAGGGAGTGACCTGAAAAATCGCCAGAGATCACACCGCCTTGTCGGGTATGCAGCCTGACAAGGCGGTGCCGTTCGCTGCAAATTGTCTGTCAAAAGCCCGGACAAATCGCTTTTTTAACTCGCGAGCATTGAGGGAGAAGCCATGATGGCTACTCTCACGCTTAATTAAATTCCCTTAATGGCGCGCAAAATCAGTTTCATCAACTACAAGGGCGGCGTTGGCAAAACGTCGCTGATCGTCAACACAGCGGCTTCGTTGGCCAAGCTGGGCAAGCGTGTCTTGCTGTGTGACTTCGACACCCAGTCGAATGCGAGCATCTGGTTGCTCAAGCTCGATCGCTGGAACAAAATCAATGTCAGCGGGGAGGGGGCGGTTTACTCCATTTTTGATCCGGGTAAGACGAGGGTGAAGGACATCATCATCAAGGATGTCCTGGAGGGGAAGGATGGAGAAAAACTTCTCCCCGGCCTCGATCTGCTCCCTACGACATTTAATCTCGTGGACCTGGAGAATGAATACACGGGTGATCCCAAGCGTCCGCCCTACCTCGTGTTTTACGAGCAGTTGGCCGAGGTGGAGGAGAACTACGATTTCATCCTGTTCGACTGCCCGCCCAATATCCTGCGCGCATCCCAATGCGGGGTTTTCTCCTCCAACGAGATTTACGTGCCCGCAAATCCTGATGCGCTCAGCCTGATCGGGTTTACGCTCTTGGTGGAGAAGCTTGGCAAGTTCCACCAACTGACCGCCAGCTTCCGCAAAGCCTCAATGGGCGTGCCTGCGCAGGTGCAGGGCGTCGTCTTCAACTCCATCAAGACTGGGACTGATATTGAGGTGCCCAAAATGCGCATGCAGCTGCGCCTGAATCAATTTCGCGCGGCGAAACGGGTGGCGCCCACGGCGAAGATTTTTGAAACACAGATTCGCGACGCCATGATTGTGCGGCGTGCGGTGGCCTTGGGCCTGCCGGTCATCCTCGTGTCGCAGGAAGCGGCGGAGGCCACGCAGGACAGCGTGATCAACGACTACCGGCGCCTTGCGTCGGAGATTATCCGCCAAGGTTGACACCCGCTGCCAGCCCGAGACCTTCATCAAAATTATGTCCGACGCCTCCATCAACTTCACGCCCAAGGAATGGGACGAACTTCGCGCGGCGTTTTCCGCCTCGATCATGATCAACACCTCGTTGAGCAGCCTGGCGCAGAATCTTGATGGCCCGGACTGGCCGATCAAGGCCAAGGATGAGACGGCGGCAAAGTATGTTGATCTCACCCATTCCGAGTTGCTTGAGATGCTGGCCTTGAAGGGCTATCCCGGCCACGCGGATCTGCTCTACACGATCCTGAAGGAAACGATGGCGTTCGACGCCCCGTTTGGGGATATGGTGGAGCAGACCCAGGCGGCGGCACAGAAGGACAACCAATTGCTCAAGAACATGGCCCGGCTGGGGGTGCCCGAGAATTTTCCGATCACGCTTACGGCCTTGGGCAAGGACACGCTGGAGTTCTGCCGGATGGAGAAACTCACCACGCTGGGTGAGTTTGCTGTTTTCGCCCAGAGCATGTCGCAGAACGTGATTGTCGGCGGGGATTTTCGCAAACTGCTCAACGCGCTCTCGCATGTGGATGAGCAGACTCTGGCGGAATTTCTGCCTTTCCGGCCCGGCACCAAGGGCCTGCATCTCATCGAATGCCTGGCGCAGGCCTCGCGCGGTTCCGATCCGGCGGCCAAGGCCAAAGTTGCGGTGGACTGGTTCAAGGCGGATTTGGATACGCTGAGTGCTGAGACCAAGGCGGGGACGCCGTTGTCACGGCAGTTGTCTATTTTGCGCAATGCCAAGGAAGAAGCCGCGGTGGCGGATTTGCTGAGCGCATACATCAAAGGCGCGGCGGTAGAGAAGAAGTCCGGAGGGCTGTCTTCGCTTTTCGGCTGGTTTAAGAAGTGAGCATCATGGCCGGTCAGCCCAACCCGCCGATCAAGTTTCCGGTCAAGAACCCTGCCGCGCCGGTTTTGTCATTACGGCGCCGTCAGTCGCTGAGCCGGCCGCCATTCCAGATTTCCGAAGCGGCGGCGGCCACGCGCCAGTCGATCAGTTCCTTTGTTTCTTCCACCCGCACCCCGTGGGGTGAAGTCACCACGCTGAATGAAGACCGCCTGGTTGAACTGGAACGCTCGTTGCGCCAGCTGGAGTCGTTGCTGACGGAGCGGGAGCGAGCGGTGACGGAGATGGAGGTGCGGCTGGGTGAGCGTGAGCGCGACCTCGCCGAGATGGAGGCGCTCATCCTGGCCCGCGAAAAACTGGTCGATGTCTCGCGGAAGCAGCCCGCGCCGCAGGCGGCGGTGAGCAAGGAAGAGCAGGAAGCGCTGGAGCAGTTGAAGGCCGAGCTGGAGCGCCAGGAGGAGCACATCAAGGAAGCCAAGCAGACCCTGCGCGAGCGGGAGATGTTTTTGGAGGAGAGCGAAACCAAGCTTTTTGAGAAGGTGCAGGCCCAGCAGGAGAAGGAGATCCAGCTGGAGCAAAAGGAGGAGGAGCTGCGCGCTAAAGCATTGCGGTTGCGCGAACTGGAGGCGAAGCACGATCCTGCGGCGGCGGCGGCGCTGGAGGCGGAAAAGGCCGCGGCCAAGAAATTCGACGAATTCAACGAATGATCCGGCGGCCGGCTTTCAACATCTCCGATTGACACCCCGGTGCAGTCACGAAAGCTCCAGGAAACTTTTTTTGATTCCTGCCGTCCTTACGTTATCGCCTCCCTATTACGCATGAAGCAGCTGCATTTTCTTCTTTTTCTTCTTTTGGCCGCGGTTTGCGCCGCCCAGTCGCGGGAGGATGAGATTCCGGTCTTCGATCTGGATGATTATCTGGTCGTGCCGAAGATGAACTTGAGCGTGGGTTTCCGTGCTTTGAGCGGTCAGAAGCTTTCCATTTCGGGTTCTCCGGGGGTCACCGGGCTGATCCAGTCGGTTCAGGATTTTGGCGATGTCAATGCCGAGGGAGTGGTCCGCAATTATCACACCGGTTATGTGAGCCTCGACACGCGCAAAGATGCCGATGGCAATCCGATCGTCGATGGACGGACAAACACCTGGGGGGTTCTCGACGAGCGTCAGCTGATCAATGGTGGCAGTGACGTGACCATGCACAGCTACACCGCGCAGGTTCACGACAACACCACGCGGCGCAAGGATGGGGGGAACAGTTACGGCGTGGAGATCGTGGCTTCGCGGGACATGGGGACAATCGGCCGGAGGGTTGAGTGGAAGTTGTTGGGCGGTATCAGCCTCAATGGAATCAACGACAAATTCCGGGATTCGATGCTGGCCGATGTCCTCACGGTCACGGACACCTATTCCCTGAATGGCCAGACCCTGCCTACGCCCCCGTATTATGCCCCTTCATCCGCGCTGGATGAAGACGGCAATATCGTGGACACCACGGTTTTTCTGGGGCAGCGGCCGGATTCGCGCACGACTGTCATCACTCCGGATGGTGCGACGGTATCCAGTTACTGGCAGGTCAAGGGCTCTTATTTGACGGCGAGGCTCGGTCCCTCCCTGACCTTCATCCTCAGCAAGAATTTCCGCTTCACGGTCAGCGGCGGAGCGGCGGTGGCCTATGTCGGCACCAATTACACCGTGGAGCAGACGTTCACGCCTGAGATCAGCGATGCAATCACCACGACAGTGACCGAGGCGGACGATGACCTGCTCCAGGGATACTATGTGGATGCGAGTCTGGAGTATCTGCTGGGTGATCGCGCCGGCCTTTACATGGGCGCTTTTTATCAGAGTCACGGGCAGTATGTGCAGAGCCTGACAAATCCCAACATGGCCTACACTGCGCGGATTGACCTGGACCGCTTGCAGGGCCTGCGGGCCGGTCTGAACTTCAAGTTCTGAAGCCCGGATCAACCGGGCTGAGTCTGGCTTTCGGATTCCAGTTGCGCGAGCACGTCGTCCACCGCGTGCAGTTGAGCGGAAGGGAAGAGGCTGTTGATCCGCGTGATCACCTGCTGGATTATTCCGTCCGGGCAGGATGCCCCGCCCGTGATAAGGATCGTGACGGGTGAGGAGGACAGGGTGGCCCAGAGCGGGCGGTGAACCGTGTGTCCTTCATTGATGCCGTGGCGGGGCGAAGGGAAGACGTAATGCTCGACGGTCGCGTGGGAAAGAATGTTGGCTTCCGATTGGATGAAAAAGGCGCGTTCCTCCAGAGACTGTTCGCAGAGCCGGTAGAGCTGGTAGGTGTTTGAGGAGTTCTTTCCGCCAATGACAAAGGCGGCATCGAGCGGAGTGCCCAGGGCGCGGCCGAGGGCGTCCTGGTTGACCTGGGTGGCGTAGCAAAGGGTGTCGTTGCGCCCGCCACCGCCAATGCGCGCGCCCCCTTCGGGGCCAAAGCGCTTCACGTAAGTGTCGCGCAGCAGCTCGATGATGGCCCGGGTTTCATTCATCAAGAGGGTGGTTTGATTCACAACGGCCACGCGCTCCAAGTGGCGGTGGACGTCGAAGCCGGGGGTGTATTTCCCGGCGAAGAGCGCTTGAAACTGGGCCTGCTTGTCCTTCGCGTCACTGGCGATCAGCGCGGCCAGTTGGCGGGATTCTTCCAGATCGCGGACAATCAGAGCGGGGGCATGGCGCCGGGTGTTGGAAAAAGTGGCTTTGGTTTCCTCGTGCTCGGCCTTGCCGTGAATGATGACGGTGAAGCCTTCCCGGCCATAAGCCCGGGCGGCCTTCCACACTTTTTCCACCAGCATGCAGGTGGCGTCATACTGGCTGACCGCGATGCCTTTGCGTACGAGCCGGGCCTTATCCTCATCAGTCGCACCAAAGGCGGGAATGATAACGATGTCCTCATGGGTGAGCGTATCCCACAACAGAGGGCTGCCGGGCTGACCGTCGGTCGTGTGGGGCTGCCCCTTGTCGGTCTGGAGATAGCGGAGGCCGCGGCGGAGAAGATCCTCGTTCACGAAGGGGTTGTGGATCAGCTCTGAAAGCATGAAGACGCGGCGGCCGGGATTTTCCGCCAGCGTTTCATATGCGCGCTCGATGGCATTCTTTACGCCGAGGCAGAATCCGAAATGGCTGGGGATGACGTAACGCACGGCGCCGAAATCGAGCATCACCGGGGTGGCGGCGCTGCGTTCGTGGCGGCGGGCCATCGCCTTGATCGCGGCGCACAGTTTTGACTGATAGAGGGTGCTGGCGGCGCTGTCTTGCGCATAAATGGCGGTGTTGCGCTCGTGTGCCGGCCGGAATTTGTTGATGAACTCGTTTTCCCCGAGATGCAGGTAGGGGATGGCAATCAGATGCGGCTCCAGTTGGCCGAGAATCGCGGTGAGGGCGGGCGCAAGCATGGCCGGAGCCCGGGTCAGGCGTTCGATGCTCCAGAATTCAATTTCAGCATCCGCCGGGAGACCCGCAACCTGGGTGAAATGGACGCGGTAGCTGCGGCCTCCGGCTTCGACCGAAAAATACTCCACCGGGGGCGTGTGAGTGCTGAAGGCACTCTCAAGTCGCGCGGTGGCCATGGCCAGATCGGTGCCGGTGAAGGGGAGACCTGCCTTGGTCCCCAGCCGACGCACGGCCAGCTGGTTGGAGCGATCAAAGGCAAGGATGCAATCCAGGGTGGCAAGTAGGGCGCCGGGAGAGGACATTGGAGAAGAAGGTGGGCGGTGTCCGCCTGGCTGCAACTCTCTAGCGCGCGTGGTCGGCGTTGAGACAACCCCTTGCATTTCATCGGGCCGCGATTAAGCGGGTGATGTGTTTTGTACGCGCAATCCACGGGGCCTCCTGCCTGTCATTCTCATGTTGTGGGCATGTCTGGCCGGCGGTCTGCACGCTGCCGCAATGGAGCGGATCACCGGGGATTACTTGGTCAAGACGTGGAATACAGAGGAGGGCTTGCCGTTCATTGCGGTGACCTCCATGGCGCAGGGGCTGGATGGTTATCTCTGGTTGGGCTCCTACTCGGGGTTGGTCAATTTTGATGGCCACCGGTTTGTTGAACACTATCCGGTGGATGTGCCGGTGATGCAGGACACCTATGTGATGTCGCTGATGGTGGCACGCAACGGAGCGCTCTGGGTGGGGACGGGAAAGGGGGTGGCTTGCTATCATGAAGGCGTGTGGACCGGCTTTGGCGCCGAGGCGGGATTACCGGCCGAGGTGGTTCGCTCGATCACGGAGGCGCCTGACGGGCAGATCCATCTGACCTCCGGTCATCGCATCTTTCGACTGGTGGGCGGGCGATTTGCGGAACTCACACCGGCACTGCCGTTGCCGCAAAGGGATGCAACCCGGATTTGTTTCATTGATACGGAGGGCGTTCTTTGGGTGTCGGAGGGAAGTGATATCCGCCATTATGAAGGCGGTGATTGGCATCCTGTTCCGCAGGGGGAAGTTCACACGGTGGTCGGTGTCGCGCCTGCGCGGGCGGGTGGAATTTGGGTGGCGGATGATGCCGGGATCCGCCGTTGGCATCGAGGAGGCTGGAAGGAAAGCTTGGGCCGACGGCCCGGTACGGAGGGGTTTGAAGCGCTCAGCCTGCTGGAGGATGCGCAAGTCAATCTCTGGGTCGGTGGCTATGTTCATGGGATCTGGGTGCGTACCGGTGATGGCCGCTGGTTGCGTGGTACGATGGATGACGGGTTGCAGAACAATGCCACCCTTGGTCTTTTCCAGGACGACGAAGGGCATGTCTGGGTGGGGTCCAATGGCGGGGGCGTGGCACAGTTGCGGCGGAGGGTGTTCACTGTGTTCGGCGAGGAACGCGGACTGTGGCAGCCGATCATCAATGCCGTCGTCGAGCGTGCGCCAGGCGATCTGTTGGTGGCGACGCATGGTGGGGGCGTGCGACCGTTTGATGGCCATGAATTTGGTCCGCCCATCAACCGCACCGATGTTAACCTCAACGATCGGTCATGGGTGCATGCGGTGCAAACGGGGGCCGACGGCGAACTTTGGCTGGGGTTGCATGACGAAGGCCTGGTCCGGATCCGTGCGGGCGGGGCCGAAGCTTTTGGGCGCGAAGTAACCGGGTCGGCCCACGTTTACGGACTTTTTTTTGATTCGCGCGGACGGTTGTGGATTGGGGGCAGTCAGGGTATCGCCCGATATGAGGAGGGGCGCTTTTTTGTGCATGAGGAGACCACCAATCCCGCGGGCATATTTCACGCCTTTGCCGAAGATGCGGCCGGCGTGATCTGGGCGATCGGGCGTCAGAAAGGCGTGTGGCGGCTGATGAACGGGAGTTTTGAGCAGGTGGCCGGACCCGGTGGAGGCGCGGCTCCTTTTGCGCGGGTTGAAGCGGTTTACAGGGACCGGGCGGGGGGGCTCTGGCTGGGAGGCGCCGACGGTTTGCTGGCAAGGCAGTCGGGCTCGGGTTGGTATGTGTACCCATCTTCAAGTTTGCCGCCCAATGCCGGGTTTGTTTCCTTGGTGGAAGACCAGGGCGGTGATTTATGGGCCTTGTCCTCCACCGGGATTCACCGGTTTAAGGCCGGGTCCTTGGCGGCGGCAAGAGAGGGGAAGGCGGTGCGGGTGGATTCCGATTATTATGATCAGGCGGATGGCATGCGCAGTGCCATCGGACGCAGCGGATTCCAGGCGGTGAGCCTGGCGGCGGCGGATGGGCGGCTGTGGTTTGCCACCATTCGCGGGCTTGTCACGACCACCCCGCAGCGGGCGAAACGCCAGCGAACAACCCCGCGCGTGCATGTGCAGACCGTGCAGGCGGATGGCGTCGATTTGCCGTTCAACGCGGCGAGCGGGGCTAGGGTGCCGGCGGGCACCCAGCGCGTGGATATCCGCTATACAGGGGTGAGCTTCGGGCTGGGGGCGCGCGTTAATTTTTTCTATCAGGTTGCAGGAATCGACACGGATTGGATCGCGGCGGGGGCCGAGCGGGTGGCCCGGCTGCCCGACCTCAAACCGGGGCGCTATGTCTTCCGGGTGAAGGCACCCAATGCCGAGGGGGAGGCGAATCCCCCGGTTGAACTGCCGATCTTGGTTGAAGCATTTTTCTGGCAGACCTGGTGGTTTCGTGCCGCGTGGATCGGTGCGCTGGTGCTGTTGGTGGGCGGAGGTATTTTTGTTGTGCTCAACTATCGGCACCGCCGGGAAAGCGAGCGATTGGAGCAGGCGGCGGCGCTGGCGGCCGAGCGGGCGAGGGCGATGCAGGCGGAGCAGGAGTCGGTCTCCGCCATGTCGGCCAGTCGTGCGAAAAGCGACTTTCTCGCCACGATGAGCCACGAGATCCGCACTCCGCTCAATGGCGTGATCGGTTCGGCGGATCTGATCCTCGGTACTCCGCTCAACGAGGAGCAGCGCACGCACATGGTGACGCTTCGCGCGTCGGCGGAAGCTTTGCTCGCCGTGATCAACGACATTCTCGACTTCTCGAAGATTGAGTCCGGTCATGTGCGCATCGAGCAGAGCGAATTCGAGCTGGGGACGCTGCTGTCCGAAGTCATGGAGGTGGGGATACCAAGGGCGCTCCAGAAGGATCTGCAGCTGGTCCTGATGGTGCCGCCCTCCGTGCCGGAACGATTGGTGGGCGATGCGGCGAGGCTCCGGCAGATTCTGCTGAATCTGGTCGGCAACGCCCTCAAATTCACCGAGCGTGGGCATGTTGTTCTCGCGGTGGAATCGCTGCCGGCGGGTGAAGGCAGGGGAGAGCACCCCTGGCTGGCTTTCACAATCAGCGATACGGGCGTGGGCATTACGGCGGAGGCGCAGTCCCGCCTTTTCGAGCGTTTTTCCCAAGGGGATATTTCAACCACGCGGCGGCATGGTGGCACCGGGCTCGGTCTGGCCATCTGCCGTCGGCTGGCGGCGCTGATGGGCGGAAGTATCGTGGTGCGCAGCACACCCGGGCGCGGTTCGGTTTTTCGGGTGGAACTGCCTTTCGCGCCGGGAACGGCGACCCTCATGCCACGGCATGCCGCAGGTGTGATTGTCGTGGACGACCTTGAGCCGGCCCGGGTGGCCACCCAGGCCATGCTGGCGCGCGCGGGTTATACCGCACAGGCGACGGCTGCATGGCCCGAGGCGGTGGGGTGGCTGCGCGAAGCCGCACCCGGCCCGTATCCGGTATTTTTGCTGCTGGATGAGAGTCTGGCGATCTTGAATGGTCTGGGCATTGGTCGGGAACTTTGGGCGCTGCCGGTGGGCCCGCCGCTGCATGTGGTGCTGCTGACGCACCGGCCGTCGCGCCCTGCGCCGGAAATCGGTTATCCCATTGCCACCGTGGTGCGCAAACCACTGCTGAGCGCCAAGGCGCTGGAAGAGGCTCTGGAGGCTGCGCTGGTGAAGACGTCGAAGCCGGTTGCTCAAGTGGTGGAAGAGCAGGCTGCGCACTTTCCTGTGCAGGTATTGCTGGCTGATGATGAGGCGGTCAACCGGCTGGTGGTGCGCAAGCTGCTGGAGAGTCTGGGCTGCCGGGTGGATGTGGCGGTGAACGGTGTCGAGGCCGTGGCTCTGGCCCGGCTCAAGGACTATGCCGTCATCTTCATGGATTGTCGCATGCCGGAGATGGATGGCTTCGCTGCGACGCTGGAGATTCGCCGTCAGCTCACCCCGCCGCCGCCCATCGTGGCCATCACGGCAAACAACACGGTTGAGGATCGCGAACACTGCATGCAGGTCGGCATGTGTGACTTCATCAGCAAGCCGGTGCGGCGTGCTGACATGCAGGCGGCCTTGGAGCGCTGGGCGGGAGGAGGCCGGCCCGGCGCCTGAGGTGCTTTATCGCAACCGGGGATCAAACGTGAACGGCTCGGGCTCGCCGAGCCTGATGCGGACAAATTCAGGATGAGCGGGATTGAGCAGGTAATTGAATTCGCCCGGCACAACAGCGCTGGGCACACGCAGGGCCGCACTGCGGGCGGTTTGGGCCCACTCCGCGCCGATCCGTTGGGTTCCTGCCGGGTGTGGATACTGGCGCCAGTCCTCGGGGAATCGGGGCGGCTTCTCCAACAGGGCAACGGGGACTTCCGCCGGGACCATCACCCACTTGAGGGCGAATAGCCGGCTGGCTTCGTCAACATTGGCCAGAATCTCGACGACAGCCAGCGCGCGTGATTCGGCGGTGTAGGCCAGCCTGACTCCCGGCGGGGACCACCGCCCGCCGACCATCTCGGCCCCTTCGCCGGAGTAGGCCGTGGTGGCATATTTGGCGGCGCAGAGCCGCCAGACCGTCAAATCGCTCACGACACGATACCGTGCTCGATGCGGCCGATGATATTCTCGACCTCACGCGCCCCGGGCTCGGTCTGGGCGTATTCCAGCGGGGTTTTCCAGCCCAGTGCCAGAACACGGGCGTTGAACCAGCCGCGGGTGTTTTCATCGCTGCCGAAGACCTCTCTGGCCCGGTTGAAGAGGCGCATCAACCGCGCAGCCCGCTCGCCCTCATGGGTCTTGAGGCGTTCTTTGCCGGCCACCCGGCGAGCATAGGTGCGGAGAGGGATTTGGATGAGCCGGGCCAGCTCATCATTGGTGAAGCCGGCTTGTTTGCTGAAGCGCACAACCTCCATCACGGGGAGCCCTTCCTCGACTTTGCGGACCATGGCGTGGTTGTCCTGCAACTCGGGGTAGGTGATCGCCTTGGTCTTCTTCGCTTTCATGCCTCCACTGTGGCGCCCCCTTCCATAATTTCAACCCATTTTGCCAAATGGCATTAATATTAATGCCATTTGGCGTTAGCCTTGGACGACAAGGATGAAAGCATCCGACTATCAGGCACGGTGCGGCTGTGCCTTGGCTTACGCGGTTGCCTTTATAACTTCAGGGCCTCGGCCAGCTTGTTGGCATCGCCGCCGCCACCCTGGGCGTAGTCGGGCTTGCCGCCGCCTTTGCCCCCGAGCTTGCCGGCGAGAGCGCCGATGAGCTTGCCGGCGGCGAGGCCGGCTTGGATGGCTTCGGGCGAGCAATACGCGACGAGCGCGACTTTGCCGTCGAGCAGCGCGCCGAGTTGCACGACCGCACCGGGGCCGACTTTGTGCAGCAACTGGCTGCCAAGCGAGCGGAGACCATCCTGGTTCTCGGCGGTGACGAGGGCTGAGACCCACTTGAGTCCGTCCTTTTCAACGGCCTGAGCGGCCAGTTCGTCAGCCTGTGCCGCGGCGGCCTTGGCCTCGAAGGCCTTCAGCTTGCGTTCCAGTTCTTTTTGTTGGGCGAGGAGGGTATCCAGCTTGGCGGAGACATCCTGCGGTCCGGCGTTGAGCTTGATCCCGACAGCCTTGAGCGCGGCTTCGTGGGTTTCGACCAGGGCGTAGGCGGGCGCGCCGGCGACGGCCTCGATCCGGCGGGTGCCGGCGGCGATGGCCATTTCGGCGACGATCTTGATCAGGCCGATCTCGCCGGTGCTGGCGACATGCGTCCCACCGCAGAGTTCGCGGCTGTAGCCGCCGATATCCACGACGCGGACGAACTTGCCGTATTTGTCGCCGAAAAAGGCGAGGGTTCCCTCGGGCTTCTTGTCGAACTCGGTTTCGTAAATTTCGACCTTGGCGTTATCAATGACCTTGTTGTTGACGAGTTGCTCGACCTCGCGGAGCTGCGCGGGCGTGGTGGCTTCGAAATGCGAGAAGTCGAAGCGCATACGGTCGGCGGTCTTGGAGGTGCCCGCCTGGCGGACGTGCGTGCCGAGCACCTTGCGCAGCGCCCAGTGGATGAGATGCGCGGCGGAGTGGTGCCGGTTGATCGCGCGGCGGCGGATCACGTCAACGGCGAGTTCGGCTTGGGCTCCGGTCGCGACGACGGGACTGTCCGCGGCAATTTTGTGGAGGTGGCGGCCGGCCTTGTCCTTCACGCAATCGGAGATGTGGACGAGTTGCCCGTCGATGAGCGCGGTGCCGGCATCGCCGGCCTGTCCGCCCATCTCGGCGTAGAAAGGCGTCTGATCGAAGATGAGGAAGGTGTCTTTCTCGGTCTTGATGATGTCGGTGAGTTGGCCGGGCGCGTGTGTCTCGGTGTAGCCAAGGAATTTCGTCGGCGTGAGGTTTGTTTCCTCACCCTCGGTCGCGGCGACGATGATTTCCTTTTTCTGGGCGGCGCGCGCGCGTTCGCGCTGCTGCTCCATGAGTCGTTCGAATTCGACGGTATCGACCGTGAGCCCGCGCTCGGTGGCGAGCAGCTGAGTCATGTCGAGCGGGAAACCGTAAGTGTCATAGAGCTGGAATGCTAGCTCACCTGTTACCAGTTTGGTGTTGGGATGGAGATCAATGGCGAAATGGAACATATTCAGACCTTTCTCCAGCGTTCGCCCAAAACTCTCCTCTTCACTGCGGATCACGCGTTGGATGATCGACTGCTGCTGCTTCAGTTCGGGGAAAACCGGGCCGAGCGACTCGACGACAGGTTCGACGAGTTGTTCGAAGAAGCCGGTCGCAAGACCCAGTTTCTTGCCGTAAAGAATGCCACGGCGAAGGATGCGGCGGATGACGTAGTTGCGACCTTCGTTGCCGGGGAGAATGCCATCGGCGATGGCGCAACTGATGGTGCGCGCGTGGTCGGCCAGGACGCGGAAGGCGATGTCGGTGTTTTCCTGTTCGGTCAGACCTTCGCGTTTGGTCGGCACCGTGCCGTGGTAAACTTTGCCGGAGAGGGCGGTGATTTTTTGGAAAAGCGGGGCAAAGACGTCGGCCTCGTAGTTGGAGGGCTCGGCGGTGAAATCGGTGAAGCCCTTGCTTGAGGCGTGGATGCCGGCGACGCGTTCGAAGCCCATGCCGGTGTCCACATGCTTGGCGGCGAGCGGGGCGAAGGAGCCGTCGGCGTTGGCGTTGAACTGGATGAAGACGTTGTTCCAGATCTCGATGCAGCGGGGGCTGGAACTGTTCACCAGCTTGCGGCCTTCCGCTTCGTCGTCAGAGGGGAGGAGGTTGAAATGAATCTCGGAGCACGGGCCGCAGGGACCGGTGTCGCCCATCATCCAGAAATTATCCTTCTTATTGCCGTGGACGATGTGCACCGCGGGATCGAGCCCTTCTTTTTGGAAGATCGCGGCCCAGATGTCGTAGGCCTCCTGATCGAAGTCCGCGGGATCGCCTTTCGTCTTGTCGGGCGCATAGACTGTGGCGAAGAGCCGCTTGGCCGGCATGCCCCAGACCTTGGTGATGAGTTCCCAGCCCCAGTTGATGGATTCCTTTTTGAAGTAATCGCCGAAGGACCAGTTGCCCAGCATCTCAAACATCGTGTGGTGGTAGGTGTCGAAGCCGACGTCCTCCAGGTCGTTGTGTTTGCCGCCGGCGCGGATGCATTTCTGCGTGTCCGCGGCCCGGGTATCCTTGCCGGGGCGGGCGCCGGCCCATTTTGAGACATCAGGCGCGCGGTCGCCGAGAAAGATGGGCACGAACTGGTTCATGCCGGCATTGGTGAAGAGCAATCCCGGGGAGTCGGGCAGCAGCGAGGCGGAGGGCACGATGGTGTGCCCTTGCTGCGCAAAGAAATCGAGAAAGCTCTGGCGGATCTCGGCGGAGGTCATGGAAGGTGGATTAAAGATTGGAAATGATGGCGTCGGCCATCGCCCGGGTGCCGACGGAGGGGCGTCCAAAAGCGATGTCGCCGGTGCGCGTGCCGCTGGTGACGGCGGTCTTGACGGCGGCTTCGATCCGCGTGGCGACGGCGGCGAGGCCAAAGCTGTAGCGGAGCATGGCAGCGGCCGAGAGAATCTGGGCGCAGGGGTTGGCGAGGCCCTTGCCGGCGATGTCGGGGGCGGTGCCGCCGGCCGGCTCGTAGAGCCCGAAGGGCAGGTCGAGGGAGTTTTTGCCCGCGCCCAGCGAGGCGGAGGACAGCATGCCGAGGGAGCCGCAGATGACGGCCATCTCATCGGAGAGGATGTCGCCGAACATGTTTTCGGTCACAAACACATCGAACTGGTTGGGATCGCGCGCGAGCTGCATCGCCGCATTGTCCACATACATGTGGGAGAGGACGATGTCCGGCGCGTGCTGGGCGACGTAGTCGGTGACGGTCTTGCGCCAGAGGACGGAGGTTTCGAGCACGTTGGCTTTGTCCACCGAGCAGAGACGCTTTTTGCGGGCGCGCGCGGCGGTGATCGCGGTGGCGGTGATGCGTTCAATCTCGCTTTTGCGATAAACCATCGTGTCCAACGCCTGGATGTCGCCGTCCGGCAGGGTGGTGGTCTGCTTGGGCTGGCCGAAGTAGATGCCGCCGGTGAGTTCGCGGATGCACACGATATCAATGCCGTCGGGGATGCGTTCGGTTTTCAGCGGCGAGGCATCGGCGAGTTCGCGGTAGAGCAGGCCGGGGCGGATGTTGGCAAAAAGAGTGAAGTGTTTGCGCAGGGGCAGGAGTGCGGCGCGCTCGGGT
Source organism: uncultured Opitutaceae bacterium (assembly GCA_964429385.1). GTDB lineage: Bacteria > Verrucomicrobiota > Verrucomicrobiia > Opitutales > Opitutaceae > UBA2377. The sequence goes on along the minus strand of CAYSBR010000023.1, from coordinate 37,222 downwards.
TGTTCCTTCGGCGGGAGTTTTTCCCATTTGGGCCCGCCGACGGAGCCGAACAGAATGGCATCGGCATCGGCGCAGACCTTGAGGGTGGACTCGGGCAACGCGGTGCCATGCAGATCAATGGCGGCGCCGCCGACGGGCGCCTCGGTGTAGTCGAGGGACAGCCCTTCCTGGGTTGCGACGTGGTTGAGCACGCGCAGGGCCTCGGTCATGACCTCGGGCCCGATGTAATCCCCGGCAAGGACGGCAAACTTGAGCGATGGCATAAGAGGCGACGGAGGTAGCAAGGGTGCGCCGAAAGGGGAAGGGAATTTTCACCGTTGCAGCAGAGAGCAAACCCAATGGACTGCGCCGGATGAACCTTTATGTGATCCCGGCCGGGCCGATTCAGACGAACGCCTACCTTCTAACCGCACCCGAGCGCGGCGAGGCGGTGTTGGTGGATGCCCCCGGGGGCGTGTGGCGGGAGGTGAACACGCAATTAACCAAGGATGGCTGCCGGTTGACGGAGTTGTGGCTCACCCACGGCCATTGGGATCACACTCAGGGCGGCGCCGAAGTGGTGCGGGAAAGCGGGGCCAAGGTGAAGGCCCATCGCGCTGATCAGGTGTTGATTGAAACGCCGGAGGTGATGCGGGAATTTCTCATGCCGGGACTCAGGCTGGAACCGGTGAAGGTGGACGAGTGGGTGGCGCAGGGGGACCGCTTCAGCGCGCTGGGCACCGGGGTGGAAGTGCGGCATGTGCCAGGGCATTGTCCGGGGAATGTGCTTTTCCTTCTGCCTGAAGCCAAACTGGCCCTTGTCGGCGATGCGCTTTTCCAGGGCAGCGTCGGTCGCACGGATCTGCCCGGCGGGAGCATGGAGACCCTGGCTGATTCGATCCGCCGGCAGATTTACAGTCTGCCTGATGAGACTGTGGTTTATCCGGGTCATGGTCCGGCGACAACCGTGGGTGAGGAAAAACAGCACAATCCCTATGTCCGCGGCTGACGACGAGGTGTTCATGCGCCGGGCCTTGGAGCAGGCGCGCGGTGTCTGGGGCAACACGCATCCGAATCCCATGGTGGGGGCGGTGATCGTGGAGGAGGGGCGCGTTGTGGCGGCGGGTGCGACGGCGCCGGATGGCGGTCCGCATGCGGAGAAGCAGGCGTTGCAGGCTTATGGCGGCCCACCGCACGCCGGGACGACTTTGTATGTGACCCTGGAGCCCTGCTCGACCGAGGGACGCACGGGGGCCTGTACGGATGCGATCATCGCCTCGGGCATCAAGCGGGTGGTGGTGGGGGCGACCGATCCGAATCCCGCGCATGCGGGGAGGGGCTTTGCCGTGTTGCGGGCGGCGGGGATCGAGGTGGTGACCGGAGTGCTGGAGCACGAGTGTGCCGATCTGAACCTGATCTTCAATCATTGGATCACGACCGGCGGCCCCTTGCTGGCGGCAAAATCCGCCGTGACCCTCGACGGCCACATTGCCTGCCGTTCGGGAGATTCGCGTTGGATCACCGGTGAAACCGCCCGCGCGGATGTGATGCGCTGGCGGCGGCTGTTCCCGGCGATCGCCGTGGGGGCGGGTACGGTGATGGCGGATGATCCGCAACTCACCGCCCGACTTCCGGACACCGAGCCGTGGTGCCCCATCCGTTTTGTCTTCGACGGGCTGCTGCGGAGCGTCGTGCACAAATATCTGCCCAAGGTTTATACCGACGAATATCGGGAGCGCACCATCGTGGTGACGACGCCGCACGGGGGGATGGGTTATGTGCGCAAGCTGCGGGATATGGGGGTGCAGGTCTGGTGTCTGCCTTCGCCGACGCAGCGGGTGAACTTTGCGGAGTTTCGGCGCGCGTGCGTGGAGCAGCGGATCAGCGGCGTCTATCTGGAGGGCGGCCCCAAGCTAATGAGCCAGATGCTGCGCGAGCGCCAGATTGACTATTTTTTTGTGTATCGCGCCCCGGTGTTGCTGGCCGATGTCAAAGCGCGGGGGATGCTGCAGGGGCTGCGCACCGAGCGGCTGGCGGATGCGGTGCGGCTGGCGGATATCCAGCACAGCGTGCATGGGGATGATATCCTCACCCGTGGTCGGGTGGTTTACCCCGAAAGGATGTCAATTGATGAAACTGTATTTAGCCTCGGGTAACGCCCACAAGCTGGCGGAATTTCAAACCCTGGCCCGGCAAAGCGGCCTGGTGCTGGACATTCATTCGGCCCGCGATGTGGGCGGAATGCCGGAGGTGGTGGAGGACACCGGGACGTTTACGGGCAATGCGACGAAGAAGGCCCGGGCTTTGCAGGCCCTGGTGCCGGCGGATGCCTGGGTGCTGGCCGATGACAGCGGCCTGTGCGTGGATGCGCTGGCCGGAGCGCCGGGGGTGGAGTCGGCTTACTTCGCCGGGCCTCAGCACGACTCCGTCGCCAACTTGCGGAAGCTGGTCGAGGTCATGCGCGGAGTCCCGGCGGAGAAACGCGGCGCTCACTTTTTGTGTGTGCTGGTCTTGCTGGGCCCGGACGGAGTGGCGCGGGTATTTGAAGGCCAATGTCCGGGCCGGCTAGGCGAGTTCCCGGCCGGCGGCGCGGGGTTTGGCTACGATCCGTTGTTTGTGCCGGAGGGGTTGGCCCGCACTTTCTCCGAATTGAGCGAGGAAGAGAAGAACGGGTTGAGTCATCGCGGTCGCGCTTGGGCTGATCTGGCGGCCTGGGCTCTTACGCGAGCGGTCTGACGGGAACACAAGAAAGTCGGGGCGGGTTCCCCGGCTTTCTTGTCTGATGATGCTGCGCCCTCAGTGTGGCAGGTCCTCAATTTCGGTTTTGAGATCGTCGTATTCTGTCGGGCTTAATTCGCGATAGCTCATGCGCCGGCCGCCCAGCACGATCGGTTCGAGCGGGACGTCGTGATTCGCATCACGGAGGGATTCGTGCAGACCCCAGTTGCGGATAGCACCTTGATACCAGCGGATGCTCCACGGCTCGGTGGCAACTTGGCTCTCAAACATGGCGACCAATGAGCCCCGAATATACAAAGCCACGGTGCCTGCCCAATTTTCCGAGAGGCGAGGGAAGTTGTGCACGCCACCACTGGTCTGTTTGGAGCCGCTTTCAGTATGACGTGGGGTTGGGACAATACCGGTCAGAAGACAGGCTGAAATCTCAGTTTCGCTGGGGGCGAATTTGGAGGTTCTAGTGGATGGGGGATTGGCCTTGGGGCCGGGGCCGGTGTCGTTGGAGGAAACGGTCAGGTTGGGCATTAGCGCGGGTCTGACCGCGTCATTGAGTCCATCCTGAGTGTTGGAGTTGCTGGGGTTGCTGCTGAACCAGGAGGTGGAGTAGTTGGCACTGTCATCGCGACGGTGAGCGCTCATGGAGTCGCTCCAGCCGGAACTCTGGCGGTAATTGCCGCCGGATGAAGTGAACACGGGTTGGGAAAAAATGTTGATGGCATCGCCCATGACGGCAGTGAGCATCTCGCTGCTGGACTCGGGGTAGCGGCCGCTGTAGCCGCCCACACCCACAGAATTCAGGTTGGAGTTGGTGGAGCCGTCGGCGTTGTAGTGCCCTATAATGTAGATGGCATCGTTGGTGACGAAGCTCAGGCCGGTGCGACCGGGATGTGTGGCTCCTGGTAGAGAGATGAGTGGCCCGCGACCATTCCAGAGGCGTACACCCGAATCTACGCGATTTCGGATCGCGCTGTTGCCAGTACCGGTGACGGAAAGGTCTTCGGCATCCACAGAGTGGACGTAGATGGTGATCCCGTCGAACCACGGCGAACTCCCTGAGTTGACAAACCCATTGGCCGATACAGCAACGGGGATGTCGGCCGGGTCTTCGGGGGCATAGTAAATACGAAAGGGGTCGGGGGCCGGCCCGGCGGTGGTCGTGATTGCATAAGTGGTGCTTGCTCCCAATAGTGCTGTGAGTAGACCTCCGATACTACTTTGCTTTTGCAGTGAAAACTGCCGGGTAATGTTGCTAAATCCGCTCTTGGAGGCTGTGATTGAAAGGGTTGCGGTATTGCTGTTCAGCGCGGTAACGGTGAGGCGGTTAGCAAATGGAGCGCCTCCTAAAGTGCGATTGGCAACAGGGATAGTGCCTGATACGAGACTGTGGCTGAAGGTCCAGTTTACAGTATCATCGATGCCATCCACATAGACACGCATTTCAGTGGTGATAGGATAGGTGGAAAGACTGGGAGATGCGACTCCCAGAAGAGTGGTGGGGACGATGGTGCGGTCATTGGTCAGGCAAGCACTGACCGTATTGGCTGGCGGAGTCCCTATCGCTACAATCGGAATGATTTGGGTATCAAGCTGGGTGGTAGTGCCCAGCAGCTGCTGGGTGATGCGCACCGCGGTGATACTGGAGGATGAAGGTGTGTAAGTGTAGGAGGAGGCATTACCGGAGTAGATCGGCGCAGCCCATGAACTGTAAGTTGGCGAGGATGTTTCTTCGATGATAAGGCGGCCGATATACGCGACGGGGTCGGCGGTGCCTGTCTTGGACAGACTGTTTATCGTCAGAGATTCGGGGAAAAAAGTCCCGTCAGGCCTCCGTTGAATGTGGGTAATGTGATTCTCTGAGGGGAAAATGCTGAAATTTGTGTTCGACCCCGTAGCTAAGCCCAAGCCATGGCTTGAAGGAGATGCGCCAGAATTAAGAATATTGGAGGACCAATTGGTGCTGTTGGGGATACTGGGATTGTAGATTGTTGCGCTCGCATTGCCGAAAACGGAGCGTTCGATGGCCATTTTGAACCTGGTGAGATCGAAATCGATTTTGGCAATAGGGCGCGGGCGAAAGCGGTTGCCGTTGCTGCGGTTGAACGGGGCTCCGGTGTTGTTGAAGGCACGCCGGATATCATAGAAATAGGCATCTTGGGTGAGGACTTCCGCCGGGGTGGGACTGGCGTCGAAGTCGGGTAGGGAACCATTCCAAGCGTAGCCAGTCCCGGCGAGATCCACCGTTGCGCTGGCAGACTGAGGAATACGCAGGACCTGGTTATGCCCGACAGATGTGTCCACGCGGTAGGCGTTGGGCAGATTGTTGACGTGGGCGTTGAGCGAACCGTAGCTGGGCTGGCCAGGTAGGACGACTTCCTCAATGGTATGGCTGGAGCCATCCACAGTATTGAGAAAAGCCCGGTAGGAACGTCCGCGCATCGTGACGGTGTCCCCATTGGGCAACCGGCCGATGCGCTGTTCATCGTCGGGGTTCACGACAATATAGAGGCCGGCGTTGCGGCCAAACTTGGTCCCGAGGAGACCGCCGGCATCGGTGGAGAGAGGAGGATCAATGATCTGCCGGCCGTTTTTTCGCCCTTCGGGTGTGCTTTCATCGTAGTCACCAATGGCGGGCAGTGCGAGCTTGGTGACCCCGTGCACGGAAGTACGGAGGTTGCCGCCGTAGGTGGCGGTGGCGAAGCTGCGGAACTGGCTGAGCGTAGTGGCGGTTTCAGTGACGGAATTTGGGGTATTGGAACTGGTCCATTTGTGATCGCGCCAGACTCCCGCGCTGGATTTGATATCAGTGCCACCATTAATGGGATCAGTGGGACTGCGGAAGACGAGGGGGCCGGTGCCGCCTGGCCCGTCATCGGAATTGCCGCCGGCCATATAGGTGCTGCCGCGATGAGCAGTGTTGGCATAAAAGCCTTTGGCGCTGGTGACACGGTCGGTGAAGCGGAGGGTATTGGCGAAACCTGTCTGGATGCGGGCGATGAGATCTCCGTTGGTGTGCACGGGGCCGCTGATGGTCATGTTGGGACCGGGACCGAACTCCATGTCCATGTTGTAGAAGACCGCGAACTGGAAGAGGGGCATCATGGCGATTTCCAACTCCTGCAGGGCATGGGTGCTGACTTCGCCAATTTGCGGATGGCGCATGGTGGACTTGCCGATGATCGGCACGCGGCTGCGGCTCACCTGCAGACCGGCGTTGGGGTTGGTGGCGTTGGCCGGGTCGGCGGGGTCAATATATTCCAGTCCGCTGGTGGAGGTGAGTCCGGCTCGCACCTCGACGTCGTCGGGGTCGGAGAAGCGCGTGGTGAGCACGTCATCGGGCGGAAGGGTGACGGCATTGCTGCCGAGAAAGGCCATGGGCTGGGAAGTGCGCAGCTTGTAGAGCTTGTTGGTGATCTGCTCGGAGGCATAGATCACGACGTTCTCTGACATGTTGCGGGAACGCAGGATGAGTCGCTGGCGCTCGTTGGCCCGTTTTTCATTGGCGCTGTATTTGAGCAGACTGGCAGTCAGCAGCGCCATGATGGTGATGAAAAAGATGACCGTGAGCAGGGCGGAGCCGCGGTGCGGCCACCGGTGGAGAGAGCGGGAAAAGTTCATGGCTCAGCGACGGGGGGAGATGGTGTAGTTGAAACTGCTGCTCGAAAGCAGGTTGTTGGCATCGGTGCCGTTGATGATCTCGACGTTCAGAGAGACGTTTTCGTTGGTTTTGGTCAGCGTGGGATATTCGCTGGAGAAGATCGGATGACAGTCGGTGGCCGAGCCTTCCTTGAGGCGGCCGCGGGAGCGCTGAGCCAGTACGCGAGAGCCGGCAAGGGCCGGGTTGCTGTTGAGATTTACGTTGTTCACCAGGGTCGCGAGTGTGGTGGTCGTGCCGTCCACGCCGTAGTCCTGGCTTTCATAGTAGCGGATGGGGCCCTCGGCATTCGTGTTCGCGGCAACGCGATAGTAGATGCGGAATTGTCGGACGTCAGAGTTGGAATCGAGGTTCACGCGGGTGACCAGCAGCAGGCAGTCGCCATGGTAGATGCTTACGCCGTAGGCAGAGGTGGTTTGATCCGTGATATCCGTGGCCAGGTTGAGCGATCCGTCGAAGGCGCGGTGGGAGGAGAATATATAGAATTCCGACGCGTCCAGAGTCTCCTTTGAAACCTGGGCCACAAGGTAGCGCAGATTGGCATTGGTGGCGAGGCGCTGAGTGTCCCGATACATCAAGCGTAGCCCGAAAATGAAGGTGCTCATCACCATGGCCATGACCATCGTGACAATGGTCATGCTGATGAGGATTTCCGTGAGGGTGTAGCCGGCTTGTTTGCCGGTGGGAAAGGCGGCTTTTTTCATTGGTCGAAACGGGTTCTGAGGAAGACTTCGCGATCACGGACAACCTGCTCCCGGGCGCCGTCCATGTAGCTGTAGGTATAGACCACGGTGACCTTTTTTACTTCGGACACGTCATCCACCGGGGTGAGCTCATCCACCCAAACCCAGATGTTCAGGGCGAGTTGCTGGGAGGTGCTCCCGGTGACGGTCGAGAGCGGCAGGGTGCCGAGAAAGTTGTCAATTGCCCCGACGCTGGCGGCGGTGGCGGTATTGGAGGGCGTGGTCGTCGGGCCTTTCGGCGTATTGGGCGTATCGCTCTGCCGGGTGTAAACGGTCCGGAGCCAGACGGTGCGATCCTGGTTGAGGCGCACACGGACGAAAGGGGCTTCGCCGAGCAGATTTCCGCTCCCGTCGTAATCGTCATTAAGGCAAGGCAGCAGCTCCGTGTATTCGAGTCCCTTGATCTGCTCGATGATGCCGTAAACCAAGCTGCTGGAGGCCGCGTGGAGCACGCTGGCCTCGGTGACGCGCCGGGATTGGATGAAGGTGCTGATGAATCCCGCCATCACTGTAGTCATCAGAAACATGGCGATCATGATCTCGACGAGGGTCATGGCCCGCTGGCGCCTTGTGCGCCCGAAGGGGAGGCGAGGATCCGATGGCCCGGAGGGGGCGTGAGAGGAACGCCGGGATCGGAATGGCAGGTCGGAAAACAACATGCCCTTTTATATACGGGCGGACGTTGCTAAGGAACAGCCCTAAGACACGCTAATTGGCCTCTGCCTCAAATAGAGGCTTTTGCCTCTATTTTGGGATAAAGGTTAACCATGCTGTGACTCGATATGCAGGGCGGCGGCCTGCGTGCGGCGGGTGATACCGAGTTTGTCGAAGACCGTGGCGAGGTAGTTTTTCACGGTTTTCTCGGTGAGCCCCAGCTTGTCGCCGATTTCTTTGTTGGTGAGTCCGTCGGCCAGCAGGGCGACCACCTTTTTCTCCTGGGCGGAGAGCGTCTTGATCCTCTCCGTCGCGGAGGTGCCGGACGGGGTCTTGACCAGACTCATCACCTGATCGGCCAGCGAAGGATCGAGAACTGACCGGCCGGCCGATACCTGGCGGATGGCGTGGACCAGCGCGGCGCTGTCGTTGTCCTTGAGCAGATAACCGTGGGCGCCGGCGGTGATGGCTTCCTGGACATTGCGCTCCTGGGTCGAGGAGGTGAGCATGAGCACGCGGATGGCGGGATGCCGCCGGGTGATTTCGCGGCAGGCTTCAGTGCCGGGCCGGTCGGGCAGGCGCAGGTCGAGAAGGACGACATCGGGCCGGAGTTTTTCGACGGCGGTGAGACCTGTTTCGACCGAGCCGGCCTCGCCGACGATGAGCAATTCGGGTTGATCTTCCAACGCGGCTTTGAGCCCGAGCCGGATGAGCGGGCTGTCGTCGATCAGGAGGATGCGGAGCGGTTTTGCGCGACCGTGGCTCATGGCGGGGAAGCAATCGGCAGGGTCAGGAGAATGCGAGTGCCTTTTCCCGGGCTGGAGTGCAGCTGTACGTTGCCACCGAGACTGGCCGCCCGGGCTTGCATGTTGGCCAGGCCATGCCCGCTCCGGGGGCTGCCGGGAAGCGGCGGGGTGAATCCCGTCCCATTATCCACCACGGCGATCACTATGCAGTCGTCGTCCTTTTCAGCCCGCAACGTGATCTGGCTGGCCTGCGCATGGCGCAGCGCATTGCTGACGGCTTCCCGGATGAGGTTGGTCACCTCGGGCGCATGCTGCGGCGGGAGCAACGCGAGGGCGTCGTCGTCGAGCCGCTGATCAATTTGCACTCCGCGGCCCGTGGTCAGGCTGGCGAGGGTGTGGCGCAGGGCGGCGGCGAGGGGCTCGCGTCTCACCTGGGCGGGTTCGAGCAGACTGATGTGGCGGCGCGCCTCCTGATTGAGCCGGCGCAACTCGGTGATGCAGGAGTCCAGCCGGGCTTCCGCCGCCGGGTTTCCCACCAGATGCTTGCGGATGCTTTCCAGAGTCAGGCTGACCGCATACAAGGTCTGGCAGGTGTTGTCGTGCAGCTCCCGGCCCAGATTGATTTTTTCTTCCAGGGCTTGATTGAGCAATTGCTGGTTCAACGCGAGATCCTGCTCGGTGCGCTGCCGGGCATCCCGTTCCCGGGAAAGGTCGGAATCGCGGACGGCGGAGACTTGGGCGAGTTTGGTGAAGCTGTCCATTTCCCGGCGATGAGCGGCCGGGTTGGCCGGCGCGACGGTCGGGCGCCACACGGCATTGGCGGCCAGGAGCAAAAGCACGGTGATCGTGGCGAGGACAAGAAGCAGCACCCATGTGCGTAGATGCACCTGCTGGAGCCTGAGCAGGGGGGAGAGCTCAAAGGTCACTTGGAGCGTGGTTGGCGATTCTGCCGGGGCTGCGGGCAGATAATGCGTGAAGCGCAGCATTCCCGTCGGGGCGGGTGCCGCGCCGTCGCCGGCGGTGAGCGGCTCCACGTGCGCGCGCAACAACGCTCCGAGCCGGGTCCATTGGGTCGCGCTCCAATCTTGCGCGACCGGAGGCAGCAAGGTCAGGGCGGCCTCCAGCTGATTTTGCTTTTGGACGACGGCCTCGGCTTTTAACCGCTCACCTTGCCGGTGCACCCAGGTTTGGAGGATGAAGATGCCGGTGAGGAACAGACCTAGCAGCACAGCAAAGGGGATGAATCGGCTCAGGTTGCTCATTGAACGAAGGACGAAGCAGGCTGCCGCGCGTCCCGCCCGCGGGCAAACCGATTCCCGCAGCGCTGCCGGTTTAGCAAAACTTTCGACATTTGCGGCGGGATGACTTTCGTTGGCCGGCTCATTCCATGAAGTCATTCTACATCACCACCGCGATCGACTACGTGAACGGTTCGCCACACCTGGGCCATGCCTATGAAAAGGTGCTGACGGACGTGATTGCCCGTTTTCGCCGGATGATGGGGGATCAGGTCTATTTCCTGACGGGCGTGGACGAGCATGGCCAGAAGGTGCAGCAAAGCGCACGCAAGCGCGGCATTCCGCCGCAACAGTTCACCGATGAGATGAGCGCGGAGTTCCGCGCCTTGCTGCCCCGGCTCACCATCTCCAACGACGATTTTATCCGCACCACCGAGGAGCGGCACAAGAAAGTCGTGCGGCAGGTGCTGCAGCAGCTCTACGACAAGGGCGAGATCTACAAGGCCGAATACAAGGGTTTCTATTCGACCCGGCAGGAGCAGTTCCTGCAGGAGAAAGACCGCAACCCCGACGGGAGCTGGCCGGAGCTCTTCGGCGAGGTGACGGAGATCGTCGAGGCGAACTACTTCTTCAAGCTGCAGCAGTATCAGGATTGGCTGGTGAAATTCCTCACTGACCATCCCGATTTCATCTTTCCGGCCTACCGCCAGAAGCAGGTGCTGGAATTTCTCAAGGAGCCGCTCAACGACCTCTGCATCTCGCGGCCGAAGGAGCGGCTGGAGTGGGGCATCCCGATGCCGTTTGACGATGGCTACGTCACTTACGTGTGGTTCGATGCGCTCATCAACTACTACTCGGCGGTCGCCGACCAGCCCGAGATCTGGCGCGAGGCCCACCATGTCATCGGCAAGGATATCCTTGTGCCGCCGCATGCCGTTTACTGGCCGATCATGCTCCAGGCCGCCGGCCTGCCTCTGCCCAAGGGCATTATTGCCCATGGCTGGTGGCTGCAGCGCGGCGCCAAGATGTCGAAAAGCACGGGCAATGCGCTCAACCCGCTTGATCTGGTGGATGAGTTTGGCGCCGATGCCTTCCGCTACTTTCTCATCCGCGAGATGAATGTCGGCCAGGACAGCGATTTCACCCGCGAGCAGTTTCTCGTGCGTTACAACAGCGAACTCGCGAACAATCTCGGCAATCTCGTCAACCGGACGCTCAACATGACCAACCGCTTTGCCGGCGGCGTCGTGCCGGCGGCCGAGGCTGCCGACGAACTCGACGCGGGGCTGCGCGCCCTCTGGGAGAAGACCCGCGATGAATTCATCCCGCTTTGCGAAGGCCACCAGTTTCACACTGCGCTGGAGCGGGTGATGTTTTTCCTCACGGAGACCAACACCTACATCGAAAAGCGCGCCCCCTGGAAACTCGGCAAGTCAACCGAGGCCGCGGATCAGGCGCTCCTGCGCACGTCGCTGGCGACAATGGCCGAGGCGCTGCGACTGGCGACGGCCCTGTTGCAGGGCGTCATGCCCGGGGCGGCGGAGAAAATCAATGGTGTGCTCGGCTACCAGCCCGGTCCGGTCTGGCGTGATGAGCTCGTCTGGGATGCGCGACTGACGGGCGCCAAGGTGGCGGCCTCGCTCGTGCTCTTCCCGCGTCCGCAACCGGCGTCGAAACCGGCCTGAACCTGTTTCTGCTCGAAATCCTGGGCGCCTCCTTTCCTCGGCCGGCGGAGGCGATCAGAATCGAGAAGATGATTCCATGACGATCCTTCCGCTCGACCCTGTGGCCAATGCGACGCCGGAAGCGCTGCGCGATTTCCTCGCGCAGTGCCGGGCGGCGGCGCAGCAGGCGGGCCGGCCACGATTGGTCAGCATCTCGCTGGCCGTGGATGCGCTGGATCCGCTGGCGGTGCTCGAGTCCATCTTCGAGCCCGGCGAGCCGCATTTTTATGCCGAGCGTCCCGATATCGGCAGCGCCATCGCGGGGGCGGAAATCGCGACTGATTTCACCGCGCAGGGCCCGGGGCGTTTCGCCGCCGTGCAAAACTGGGTGGATGCAACACTCGCGGATGCGATCGCTGTGGGGCAGGTGAGCGCACCGTTTGGCGGGCCGCATTTTTTCACCGCTTTCACCTTCAGTGACGAAGCGGAGGCGGGTGAGGCTTTTCCGGCGGCCCGGGTATTTGTGCCACGCTGGCAGGTGGCGCGCGCCGGGGCGGTCACCACGGCGGTGGCAAACCTGATGATCGGCCCGGATGCGGCTCTCGAACCGCTGGTGGAGCGGGTGTGGCGGGCCCATGCGAAGTTCAGCCGTTTCGAATACGAAGGCGGCGCAGGCGCCTCGTCTTTGCCGGCTCACGCCCCGGACGCCCGAGCCACGTTTCAAGTCAGCGAGTCTGGTGACTACCGGCGTTCAGTGGCCCGGGCCTTGGAGCTCATCACGGCCGATGTGTTCAGCAAGATCGTGCTGGCGCGGGCTCGTGACGTAAAAGCAGCGACGCCTTTTCATCCGTTGCGCGTGTTGAACGGACTACGCCAGCGGTTTCCGGACTGTTATGCCTTTTCATTGGCGAATGGCCGGGGGCAGAGCTTTATCGGCGCGAGCCCGGAACGCCTGGTGCGCGTGAGCAAGGGTGTTCTGGAGACCGAGGCGCTGGCCGGCACCATCAGCCGCGGCGCCAGCGCCAGCGAGGATGCCGCGCTGGCGGCGGCGTTGCTGCACAGTGAGAAGAATCTGCGCGAGCACCGGCTCGTGATTGAGGCGGTGGCTTCCCGCCTGCGGAAACTGGGTCTGCAGCCGGAATTCGCCGCCGCGCCGGCGTTGCGCCGGCTGGCCAATGTCCAGCATCTGCACACTCCCGTGCGCGCCCAGCTTGGCGACGCGGTCCGGCTGTTGCAGGTGCTGGCGGCGCTGCATCCCACGCCGGCGGTCGGCGGCACGCCGCAGGATGCGGCCCTCGCGCGCATCCGTGAATTGGAAGGGTTTCCCCGTGGATTGTATGCCGGGGCCATCGGCTGGATGAACGCCCGGGGCGGCGGCGAGTTTTTCGTCGGCCTGCGGTCGGCGCGGGTGGATGGCGCCCAGGTGCGGGTTTACGCCGGGGCGGGTATTGTGGCGGGCTCGACCCCGGAGAAGGAGTTTGCGGAAACGGAGCTGAAGTTTAAGGCCATGCTTGACGCTCTGCTCACGCCATGAATCCGCCCCGGCTCGATTTCCGCAATACCAACGCCCTCTGGGCCAGCGTCGCTGCCGAGACGCTCGTGCGCTGCGGCGTGCGGCACGCGGTGATTTCACCGGGGTCGCGCTCGACGCCGCTCACGCTGGCGTTTGCGGCGCATCCGGAGTTGGAGGCAATTCCGGTCCTCGATGAACGCACGGCGGGGTTCTTCGCGCTGGGGCTGGCGAAACGCTCGCATCGTCCCGTGGTTTTGTTGTGCACCTCCGGCACCGCGGGCGCCAACTATTATCCGGCGGTGATCGAGGCGCGGGAGAGCGGTGTGCCGCTGCTGGTGATCACGGCGGATCGTCCACCGGAAATGCGGGCCTGCGCTTCGGGCCAGACCATTGATCAGCAAAAGCTCTTCGGCGGACAGGTGAATTTCCACCACGAGTTGGCGTTGCCGGAGTCGAAGCCGGCCCTCCTCGCTTACCTGCGGCAAACTCTGACTCACGCCTGCGGGCGCACGCTGCAACCGACGGCCGGCCCCGTCCATCTCAACGCGCCGTTTCGCGATCCGCTCCCGCCGGTCGAGGATGGGACCGCCCGCGGGTTGGAAGCTCAAGTGGAGTCGGATTTTTTTGCCCATCTCACGCCGGTTTCGCGACCAGTCACGGCATCAGAGTATCAGTGGGATCCCCTGCCGGCGCGGGGCGTGATCGTGGCCGGGGCGGATGCCGTGGGCACGCCGGATGCGTATGCCGCAGAGGTCTGGGCCTTGGCCGCTAAACTTGGCTGGCCGGTGTTGGCCGATGGGCTGTCCGTGTTGCGACACCACGCTCCGGCGGGCGCACCGGTGATCACGGCGTATGATGCGTTTCTGCGCGACACCGGCACCGCCGCCCGATTGCGTCCGGACAAGGTCCTGTGTCTGGGGAACTGGCCAACGAGCAAGGTGCTGCGCCAATGGCTGGAGACCGGCGGTGCGGAGGTCATTCTTATCAGTGCACGGGAGGATAATCGCGATGCCCTGCATGGGCGCACGCAGGCGGTGCGGGCGGGGGTAAGCATAGTACGATCTGTGCCCGGGGTTGCCACTGATCCCTCCTGGTTGGCGGCCTGGATCCGTGCAGAACAGGCGGCAGTCGCGGTGTTGCGGGCGGCGGGGCGCGAAGGAGAAGATGTTTTCGAAGGGGATATTACCCTGGCTCTGGCCCAGGCGTTGCCGGTGGACGCGCCGTTGTTCGTGGCCAGCAGCATGCCGGTGCGGGATGTGGAGTATTTTTGGCCGGCGGATGACCGGCGTCGGCGGCTGTATTTCAATCGGGGGGCGAACGGGATTGATGGCACCCTCGGCACCGCGCTGGGCGTGGCGCATGGCGGAGCGCCTGCGGTCCTGTTAACGGGAGATCTCGCCTTCCTGCATGATACCAACGGGCTTCTGTTGCGCCCGCTGCTCCGCGGTTCACTGACTGTCGTTCTGGTCAACAATGAGGGCGGCGGGATTTTTGAACATCTGCCCGTGGCACAGTTTCAGGATTCGTTTGAGCGTTTTTTCGCCACGCCGCAGCAGGTTGAATTTGCCCGGCTCTGCGCGGCCTACGGTGTGGAGCATATCCCCGTCCATGGCCTGGCGCAGCTCGCGGCCTTGCTCACGGAACTGCCGGCGCAGGGCATTCGCGTGTTGGAAATCCGGACAAACCGGAAGCGGGATGCGGCGCTGCGCAAAAAACTGTTCGCCGCCGCCGCACGCGCCGTGGGCTGAAGATCTATTCCGGAGTCGGTTGTGACGATCAGGTGGACCGCCTTAAAGGTCGCATCATTATATGGATTGAAGATTTGGAAGATCAGTCAGTGTTGACGTAGCTGTAAGAGAAATCATCAAGGCCGTAGATGCCCGGTTTCAGCTCCTCGCTCAAACGAGGAATCGCATAAGACGGGTCACCCGAGACACTGATGATCGTGTGGCCTTTGCCGCTGATCCACAGGCCGACCTCCTCCCCCGTCAGTTCCTTGCCGCGCTCAATCACCCGCAGCGAGCCATCGGCGTTTTTGATTAGGAAGTTCAGCTTGCCCTCTGGCATCAGGAAGCGGAATTCATGGAAGCCATTCTCCGGGGCGAGTTGGGCATACATTTTTTTCGAGGGGATGCACAGCAGTTTGCGTCTGTTGGAGCAATCAAAGACGGAGTAGTCCTCTGGCCGCAGGCGCTGGCCATCATACCACACCCGTACCGTCTGCCCGTCCACCTCGGCCAGATGGTTTTCTATCGCGGTGCGGGTTTGCTCGCGGACTTCATCGTGTTTGAAGTCGGGGGCATTCAGCTTTTCAAAAAAGTGATAGCGACCTGGTGGATAATAGGCGAAGGCATTGCCCGAGTCGGCTTTATAAGAAGCGCTTGGTGCATAGGTCGGTTTGCCGTTCTGGCAGTACATATGGCCGCCCATGTAATTGCGGATCGCCAGTTTCAGCTTCGGATTATAAGGGGCTGTCTCCACCTTCTTGGCGACGGGCTTCTCTCCCGGCTTTCCCCTGCCGTCGTAGGGGGTGAGCAAATGGACTTTATCATATGCTTCAATCTGCGCTTTGGTGATAATCATCCACGGCTTGCCGTCTTTAAGGAGCAGGCGATCACCATTGGGATAGCCGCCGCCATTGCCCAATCCCTTGCCCTCAATCTGTTCACCGTTTTGGATGAGCACAATATTGCTCTTGGCATCCTCTTGCCACCAGTTAACGGCATCCTGCCCCAAATCCTTTACTGGAAAGAGGCGCTCCTGCCCGAGTTGAAACTCAGGCACGAGGTAGGTGCGATTTTTCCCCGGCTCATAGAGCAGCAGTTCGTCTCCGGTACGGAAAACCTGCTTAAACGGGGCGGACATTGAGCCGTCGCGGTAAAAGGTCAGGCCCTTATCTTTGTTGAGATAAAGCAGGAACGGGCCGCGAGACACGATTTCCATTGCCCCTGCTGCGGGAGCGGCGTCATCCGCCTCAGCCACAAATGCGTTGCGGGCGATCAGGTAGCGCTGGGTAATGGGCTCGTAAAAGACGGCATGGGCGTTAGGGCTTTTGCCGAAGTTGTGGAGTGTGTCCACCTTGCGGTCATCAACATACAGATCGACAAAGCTGTCCCCCTTTGAGCGCTTTTTCCAATGCCACCACTGCGGGAAAGCCCCCCCGTACAACTCATGCTCATAGTAGTAGAGGGATTGAGAATCCCTGCCTTCCTGATCCGTTTTGCGGGCAATGTTGCCCTGCGCATCATACTCCATCTTAAAAGTGTTTTTTATCACTTCGCCATTAAAGGTGTCGGTGCGCTCAATCTCTCGACCGTTTTCAAAAACATAGACGGATTCAGATGTCTTGTCCTGCCGCACTGGTGTCACTTTCTCCACAACGGTCAGCCTGCCGTCGTTTTCGGTGTAGGCATAGGTGTAGGTATCTGCGACCTGCCCGCTGCGATGTACATATTTAGTGACCCTGCCACGCTCGTCGTAAGTATAGTCGCGCACCTGCATCATTTGGTCGCCCTCCATCATGTGGATGCTCCGCAGGGTGCCGTCAGGGTTGTATTGATAGACGTACGTCCAGCCGCCGGGGGTGAATTCCTGTGAATAAACCAGCTTGTTGCCATCGTCAAAACGCAGGTAGCGCCCCTGATGGCTGCGGGCTTCCGCCTCGCTGGTGAAATAATCCTTGCGCGGGTAGATGCGGTTGCCGTCCTCATCAAAGAACAGGTGCATGTAGTCCGCATGCACATAGGCGACGTCGCCCTTCATGCCGGTTTCTTCCCGATAATTAGCGTGTGCGACCTGATTGAGCGGCGCGTTCACCAAATCCACCTTTTGCTGCACACGGGAGCGCAGCGCTTTTTCGTCGATCTGGCGCAAGGCGGCGATGTCCGTCGCGGTAAACCCCGGCACACCATCGAAGTTGTTGCCCTTGCGCCGCTCTGCGTCGCGCGAGGGGACATAGTACCGCGCTTCGTAAATGCCGGGTCTGGGGTTCGTCTGCCCGCCCAGCATAACGTACTTGGGCTCGCCCTTTTCATCAAGCAGCAGGGTGTCGCCCTCCGACATGGATTCCAGTTTAAGCTTTCCGCCAACGGTCTGCCCGTCGTTGAACAGTTGGAAGGTTCCCTGTTCGTTGATGGCATAAAAGAGGTGCGAATCAAATCTCCCGTGAGTGCGCTTGAGCACTTTTCCGCGCAGCACCTGCGCGATGCCCGCAGCCTGGGGCTCGTTTCCGGGCTCTTCGAGGAGGATTGTGGTGGCTTCAGTAGAAAGGTTGCTGTCCGCGAAGCAGAGAATCTCCCCTGTGATCGTTCTCAGGCTTTTTCCTTTTCCATTTACGAACAATCGCGATCCCTTGTAAAAAGGTTCGACCTTAGCCCCGTCAGGATTGTAAAGGGCGATGACATCCGTGCCTGCGGCAAACACCTGCGCCGGGGTTTCATCCTCTGGCTTGCGGTTCGGGTCGAAAGCTGCGGCATAGTAGGTGTTGCTGAACTCGTCATAGATCAGCACGGTCTTCTTGTCCGCAGTTAACGTGTAGGCTATGTCATCCGCTGGCTCGCCGTTGCGAAATGCCGCGATCGGATAAAAGGTCTTGCGGTTCTCGGAGCCGAAGCTGATCCGGTTTTCCTTCTCCAAATCAGGATAATAGCTGAAACTGCGGCTGAATGTGTCGCGCACGCCGTTGTTCTGCACGTGGGCAAATTTCACCGGATTACCATAGCTGTCGAAGGTGTACTCGATGGTCAGCTCAATCGGATCGCCCTCCTTGCTGGAGTGGATGAGCCAGCCGTTTTGGTAGGTTTCGTGGTGACGGACGGATGGTTCGCCACCCTTTTGCACCGTCTTGACGACTTTCAGGGTATCGCCATCTTGGGTGTAGGCGTAGATGGTGACCTCTTTTGTATCGCCGTTTTCCTCGTTGGTTTCGTCCAGCGTCTCGCGAATCAGCCGCCCCTGCTTGTCGTAACTGTAGGTTCGCTGCCCTTGGATGTCATAAATTTTGGCACCCTTGGCGTACCTGTAGCGATACGTTGCCCCCGTCAGCAATTCGCCAGTATAGGTGAAATCCGTTGTGCGGCCATTCTGATATTCCTCCTTGATGACCCTGCCGTCCGCATCCCTCTCCCAAGTCACAGAGCCTTTGCCCGTGGGCAGCCCCTTTTCGTCATAGGAATACTGAACCAGCTCTTTGCGCAACAGCCCGTTTTTCTCGAACACCTGCTTGCCCGCCGCGAACACTGGCCCCTTCAGGTTGAAGTGCTCGGCCTTGTATTTGACCGGAATCGGGTTGAGCGGGGTATTGGCCAAATCGGCCGTCTGCGCGGGAAGCACCAGCCAGAATAATCCCACGGTCAGTGCACTTACGTATCTCACTACACTCATTGCGATTTTGCTCGGGTTGATAAGCGGAAAAGTCAAAGCCAAGATTTTGCGGAGGGGTATTTTCTGCCAGGTGATTTCTGGCATAAATAAATTGCCTGTGAATGAGCCCTTAGGACGGGCGAGCAATTCGTTACATTACGAGTAGGTCGTCGCGGACAATCCAGCCTTCACGGAGGCAGAAGGGCTGGCCGCTCTCGTTATAGCGCGGGCGAGTCCGAGGTTGCGGGCCGACGGGGCGCTGACAAGATGGTGCAAATAGCCGCGGCAGCCGTCGTGGTAACCAACGATGGTGCCGGTGGAATCCAGCGCCACGAGGCTCAGGTGAGGATTGCGATCGAAAAATAGCGCGATGGCCTCGGGTGTGTCGGATTCGTTCAACCGGATGCCGGGAGTGGCGGTCCACAGGGCATGCACGACGGCGTAGTGACGAAGGTAAGCGGCCGCAAGGAGTGGCCGGCGAGTCGCATGGGCTAGAGCTGGATGGGGAGGCCGATCTCGATGATTTGCATGGGCGGGAGCTGGTAGTAGTCGCGCGCCTGGCGGGCGTTGCGGCTGAGGAAGCCGTAAAAGTGTTTCTGCCACTCCCACATGCGCGCTTCACCGCCGGTGATGATCATCTCACGGTTGAAATAGTAGGTGGCTTCCGCGGGCTTGAGCGGCACGCCGGCGTCGCGAATGCGCTCGATCAACGCGGCGACGTGGGGGGACTCCATGTAGCCGTAGCGGGCGACGGCCCGCCAGACTCCGCCGCCGATCGCGCGGACTTCGAGTCGTTCCTCGTCGGTGGTGTAGGGCACTTCCTCGGTGAGCACGCTGAGCAATACGATGGTCTCGTGCAGCACCTGGTTGGCCTTCACATGGTGGAGCAGGACCAGCGGTGTGCCGCGCGGGGTGCCCGCCAGGAAGACGCCGGTGCCATGAACGCGGAGAACCCGCTTGCTGGTCGCGATCTTGAATAGTTCGTCCTCGGTGATCTCGTTGGCATACACGCGGCGGAAAATCTCTGACTTGCCGCTTTTCCAGGTGTGCATGATGGCGAGGAGGCCGAGGCCGATCGCGAGCGGCAGCCAGCCGCCGTCGAGGATCTTGTGCAGGTTGGCGTAGAGGTAGGTGATGTCCACGAAGGCGAACAAGCCGCACAGGGCGCCCGCTTTCCAGACGGGCCACTTCCAGGCCCGGCGGGCCACCAGGTAAAAGGCGAAGGTGGTCACGGTCATCGCCGTGGTCACGGCGACGCCGTAGGCGGAGGCCAGGTTGGCGCTGGTCTTGAAACCGAGCACGATGGCGATGGCGCCGAGGGCCAGGGTCGTGTTGACAAGCGGCAGGTAGATCTGCCCGCTCTGCGCGGCGTTGGTGTGGAGCACCTTCAGGCGCGGAAAGAAGCCGAGCTGGATGGAGGAGCGGATCAGCGAAAAGGTGCCGGAGATCATAGCCTGGCTGGCAATGATCGCCGCCAGCATGGAGAGCCCCATCAGGCCGAGTTGCAGCGGTCCGGAGGGGGCGAGGGCGAGAAAGGGATTTTCGACCACACCGCCATGGGAGATGACATAGGCGCCCTGGCCGAAATAGTTCAGCGTCAGCCCGGGCAGGGCCATGCCATACCACGCGACCATGATCGCGCGCCGGCCGAAGTGGCCCATGTCGGCATAGATCGCTTCCACCCCGGTGATGGCCAGTACGATGCCGCCGAGCAGCGCGGTGATCTGCAGGGGGTGGTCGCGCAACAGCACCCAGCCGTGCCAGGGGTTGAGCGCCTGCAGGACGATGGGGGTCTGCCAGATCTGCCAGAGGCCGAGCAGACCGAGCACGACAAACCAGACGAGCATGATGGGGCCGTAGATGCGGCCGATGGCCTCGCTGCCACGGCTTTGGAACCAGAACACGCCGGCCAGCACGACGCAGGCCACCGGCAGAATCCAGTCATCGGCGGCGGGGGTGATGAGGCGCAGGCCTTCGGCGGCGGAGAGCACCGAGATCGCCGGCGTGATGACGCCTTCGCCGCAGAGCATGCAGGCGCCGAAGAGGATGAGCAGCGTGCCGGCGCCGATGGCCCGGCCCTTGCGCCCGGCGGTGTCGAGTTTGGCCTGGGCGAACAGGGCGAAGATGCCGCCTTCGCCGCGGTTGTCGGCCTTGGTGACGAAGGTGAGGTATTTCCAGCTGACGACGATGATGAGCGACCAGAAGATCAGCGAGAGGATACCCAGCACTCCGGTGGTGCGGTCGGCGGCGGGCAGATAGTTGATGGCTTCGCGCAGGGCATAAAGCGGGCTGGTGCCGATGTCGCCGAAGACGACGCCCAGCGCACCCAACGCCAGCCCGGCGCCGGCGAGGCGGCGCGGATCGGTTCCGGAGGAATCCGTTTGCATGGAAGCGGTCATCTTGGCGGTCGGGCGCGGCACTCCAAGCTGTTTTTGGAGCGACTCTTTTTGAGGGAAGCGCTTCACGTCGCTTCCGGCGGACGCTCACCGACGGGCCAGGGATTGTCGAAAGGACTCCAGCCGCCATCGTAACGGGCGAAATGGGTCAGGTGGATGCCTTGACGCAGGTAGTGGAGGGTTTGCTCCGCGGGAATATGTTCGGAGAGTTGGGTGATCCCGGCGGCCTTCACCTCTTGGGCAAAATGGGTGATCAGTTCCTCGCGTCCGGGCGCGCCGACCGGCAGGGCGGCCAATCTGGCAAAGCGGATGGGCAGGCGGGCCCGCTGGATCCGGGCCAGCCCGGCGGGATTATCGGCGGCCTCCTCGGCCTGATCAAAACAGGTCTCGGCGAAAGCCAACAATTCGGGTGTCAGATAGCTGCTGTCAGGCCGGTCGTAGATGCTGGCGTGGAGGGCGTGAGTGGTCACGCGCTCGTGCAGTGCGTCCAGATAACGCTGCAGGTGCGGGGCGCCGCGCCCATAAACGCCATGGAGGAATTCCGCGATCAACGCCCGTTCATCCTGCGCAGGCGCCCACATCAGCCGGGCCAGCACCCAGGAGCGCAGCGCGGCAAACTCGCCGCCACCGGCGGGCGGATTGGCCCCTTGGGCGAACACGCCCTTGACGTGGTTGCGGGCAAACAGGCGCAGATTCGGGCCGAGCACGCCGAGGTTGGGGAAGGGCAGCACGTAGTTGGCAAAGTTGGTCACGTAATCCCAGACATACAGCCGGTCACAGATCCGCGCCCACGCGGCCAGATCCTCGGCAAAGGTCGCACCGGTGCCGTGGCTGCGCTTGAGCAGCATCTTTTCCCCGCAGCTTTCCAATGGGTGGGAGAAACAGCATTCGATCGTGCAGAGTCGCACGATGACGTTGTGCCGGGGCCGGGTGACTCGCGGCGGCTTGCGGGTGTATTGGTAGGCGAGGGTGTCAATCGCCACGTGGGGATGCTCCGGCTCGATGGCGGCGGCGAGCCGGTTGACGAAACGGATGAGACTGCCGCTGTAGTTGCCCTCCTCGGTATCCACGGCGCGGCAGGCGGCGCACTGGCAGGGGTTCTCCCAATCATTTTGCGAGACGGAGACGATGCTCACACCAGGATTCTCCGCCAGCCAGCCGCGGATGCGCGCCAATGCGAGGGCAAAGACCTCCGGGTGAGCGAGGCACAGCTGGGTTTCGTGCCGAAGCCGGCGTCCGCCGACTTCCGAAAAATATTCGGGATGCGTGTCGAAAAATTGGGCAACCGGCACGAGCGCATCGAAGGAATGGACGAACGGGGTGTAGCGCAGCCCGCCGCCGCGTTCCGGACCGAGTTCGGGGAAATGCCCGTTGCATTTGTTGCGCACGGCCCAATCGGGATCCTGCGCCTCATAACTGTAGGGTTCCCGATATTCGAAGGCGGGTGCCCGACGTTCATCGAGGGGGCCGATTTCAATGCGGCTGCGCCGGGGGATGTGGGCAACATCCGCGGTGAACCAGCGGCAACCGAGGTGGCGCTCCAGAAAATCGTAAACGCCATACAGGGTGCCGCGCCGGCCTTCGCCTGCGATAAGGAGATGGTCGGGACCGGTTCGGATGATGAACGCCTCGGCTCCCGGTGCTTTGTCCATCTCCTGGCCTGCGGTGCGATTACTGGTGCCGACGAGGATTTCACCCGGTTCGCGCGGCGTGGTGTCGGTGACGATCGGCAGGGTCGCGCCGCTGATCGCTTTCAGGTGAAATTGCAGCTCGGCGGCGGCGCGCTGTTCCGGCGGCGGGGCCTGATGGCTGATGACGATCCGCCAGTCGGTGCGGGCGTCGGCGGCAAGGAGCAAGTGGGGGGAGGGTGTATGGGAACTCAAAGCCTCTCTCGCAAAACAGCCTGATCGGCGGGGCGCGAGCCGATTGTTTTCGCGCGGCGGCAACGGGAGATTGCGCCGATGGGGAAACCACGTTCTGGTCGGCGCGTATGAAGACATGGAATGTCGGCATCGTCGGTTACGGCTGGGCGGCCACGGCGCACATCGAGGCGATCAATCACGGCCAGGGCGGCCGGGTGACCGCCATCTGCTCATCGCGGCCGCTGGATCCGGCGGAACTGGCGGCGCGGCACGGGACACCGCTGCGGGTGCATGCGGACATGGCCTCCCTGCTGGCGGATCCCGGGGTCGAGGTGGTTTCCATCACGGGCTACCCCTGGGAGCATGCGGACCAGGCGGTGGCGGCGGCGCAGGCGGGCAAGCATATCATTCTCGAAAAACCGATGGCGCTTTCATTGGCCGAGCTGCGCCGGATCGAGCACGCGGTCCGCGCGGCCGGCGTGCAGTTTTGCATCTGCTTTGAGTGCCGGTGGGCGAGTCAGTTTCTCGGGATCAAATCGCGGCTGGACGCGGGGTTGATCGGTCGGGTGCATTATGGCGAAGTGGACTACTACCACGGGTCGGGTCCGTGGTATGGCCAATACCGCTGGAACCTCACCCGTCGCGGCGGCGGCTCCAGTCTGCTGTCCGCCGGCTGTCATGCGCTGGATGCGCTGCTGCTTTGCATGGCCGGAGAGGTGGAGGAGGTCATAAGCTACGCCACGCAGTCGTCGCAACCGGACTTTGCGCGCTACGAATATCCGACCACCAGCGTCACGTTGTTGAAATTCGCGGACGGGCGGGTGGGGAAATGCGCCTCGGTGATTGATTGCCTGCAGCCTTACTACTTCCACACGCATCTTGTCGGCAGCCAGGGTTCGATTCTTGACCAGAAATTCTCCCAACACGGTCCGGGGGATGCGCGCAACCGGTGGCATGAAACCGATATGCAGCCGATCGACTCGGGCAATGTGGCGGATCATCCCTACCGGGCTCAGTTTGATGCGTTCTTTGCCGCGTTGACGGAGGGCCGGCCGATGCCGCTCAGTGGTTTGCCGGAGGCCGTGGCGACACATGAGGTCATCTTTGCCGCGGATCGTTCGATTGCGGAGAAACGTCCTGTAAAATTATCCGAGGTCCGCTAATTTTTCGCCATGCAAGCCGCTGATTTTTTCGCCCTGCCGTCTTCATTGCGGGTTTTTGCCGCCGCGTTCCGCCCGGAAGCCGCGCCGTGGGACTGGCTGAAGCAGATTGCGCCGGCGCTGGCGGCGCATCGCTTTGCGGAAAGTCCGCCGCCATTGCCGCCGGGGGTGCAGGTGGAGGGAGCGGTGCATCTCGATCCGACGGTGAAGCTGCCGCCGCAGGCGACGATCATCGGACCGGCCTGGATTGGCGCGCGCACGGAGATCCGGCCGGGCGCCTTCATTCGCGGCAACGTGATCGTGGGCGAGGATTGCGTGCTGGGTAATGCGTGCGAATTCAAAAACTGCCTGTTGCTCGACCGTGTGCAGGTCCCGCACTTCAGCTACGTGGGCGACTCGGTCTTTGGCAACGGGGCGCACCTGGGCGCCGGCGTGATCTGTTCCAATCTGAGGCTCGATCAGCAGGAGGTTGTCCTGAAGTTGCCGGAGGGCGCGGTGCCGACCGGCCTGCGCAAGTTTGGCGCCATCCTCGGGGACAATGCGGAGGTGGGTTGCAACGCCGTCCTGCAACCTGGCACCCTCCTCGGCCCGCGGGCGCTGGTCATGCCCCTGACGGCGTTTGGCGGCTGGCTGCCGCCGTCCACCATTGTCCGCACGCGTCAGTCGCTCTCGACCCTGCCGCGCCGGGATTGAGCCTTGCGGGCGCGAAACCCGGCCCGCGCGGCGGAGCTGCGATTTCGCGCTTTTCACCGGAGCCGGGATGCGCCCAGATGACCGGCTGGCAAATCCACGTTTCGCAATCCGAACTCCGCACTCTTTTTACCATGCCCCGCATCCTCACCGGTATCACGCCTTCCGGCACCCTGCACATCGGCAATTATTTCGGCGCCATGCGTCCGGCCATTGAGCTGCAGGCCGGCGGCGATGCCTATTACTTCATCGCCGATTACCACTCGATGACGGTCATCACCGATCCCGCCGAGCGCCGGGCCTATACCCTGGGGATCGCGCTCGACTGGCTGGCCTGCGGGCTCGATCCGGCGAAGGCGGTTTTCTGGCGCCAGAGCGACCTGCCCGAGGTCTGTGAGCTCACCTGGCTGATCGGATCGCTCACGCCGATGGGGTTGCTGGAACGTGCGCACAGCTACAAGGACAAGATCGCCAAGGGCATCGCGCCGAACTTCGGTCTGTTTTCCTACCCGGTGCTGATGGCGGCGGACATCCTGCTTTACGACACCCGGGTCGTGCCGGTGGGCAAGGATCAGAAGCAGCATCTGGAGATGACGCGCGATATCGCGATCAAGTTTAACCAGACCTATGGGGAGACGTTTGTCGTGCCGGAGGAGCGTATCGCCGAGGCGGTGGCGGTGGTGCCCGGTCTCGATGGGCAAAAGATGTCCAAGAGCTACGGCAACACGGTCGAGATATTCGGGGATGAGAAGGCGCTCCGCAAAAAGATCATGGGGATCGTGATGGACTCGCGCACGCCGCAGGAACCCAAGCCCGATGCGGACAAGAACATCGCCATCCAGCTGCTAAAGCTCGTGGCGCCTGCCGAGGTGGCCGCCGACTACGAGAATCGTTTGCGCGCGGGCGGGCTCGGCTACGGCGACCTGAAAAAGGGACTTTTCGAGCACTACTGGAATTTCTTCGCCGAAGCGCGGGTCAGGCGAGCGGAGCTGGCGGCGAATCCGGACTATATCGAACAGGTGTTGCGCGAAGGGGCGGCGAAGGCCCGGGCCACGGCGAGCGTGGTGCTGCAGCGCGCGCGACAGGCCTGCGGTCTGGCCTGAAGCCGACCGCATTCAATCCATCGGGTAGTAGAACGAGTATTGCCCGGCGACAGGCACGAAGACCTTGCCGTTGAAAGTGTATTTGCCCCGGCCGATCACCGCACCGGCATGGCGGTTGACGTTACCGAGCCGGCCTCCGGCCGCAGCCAGGTGTGCCCAGAACTCGCCGTTTTCATCGAGCTCGGGTGGCTCGGGCTCCTCCAGAAATTGCCGCCCGACCCGGTCGCCCTGACGCTTCTCGTGGTCTTTGGCGGCCTTGGCTCGGGCGGTCAGATCCACCGTGTAGTCAATGACGATGGTTTCGCCCAGCAGGTAATTCGAATCGTCCAGCCGGCCGGTCACGAGGGCGACAATGGTCACTCGGCGCAGCTTGGCCTGGGAATTGTCTTCTTCGTGGATGATCCGGGTGATCTCGCGAAGCTTGAGCCGGTCGGATGCGACGCGTTGAAAGTGGGCGGGGTTGATGGCCGCGACGAGCGGCAACGCGGGCAGGAGGAAAGCGAGCAGCAGGAGGGTTTTCATGTGGAAGGAATTGGGCTGTATTTATGCCAGTTTGAAGAGTTCATATTCGCCATCGAATCCCTTGAGCGGATGCCGGCCGAGGGAGAGGGCGGCGGGTTTGGCGCCGGGCCAGGCGGCGAGGGCCGCGGTGGTGGCCGCGCACCGGGCGCCGGCGGCACCGGCGATTTTTTCCATGCGGAACAAGTGGTTCACGCCGGGGCCAAGGGCGGATTCCACGCCGCCGCCGGCTGCTCCGCCGAGTGTGATGCGATCAAAGTGAACGATCAGCCGGAAGGGCAGATGGGCCGAATCGCTCTGCAAGCCGCGCAACTCGCCCAGCACCTGGAGAAAAGTCTCGGGCCGATGGGTGCGGGTGGGCAGGTAGGCGAAGAAGCCGTCGCCGAGGTAAACCTGGATATCCGCCTGATGCGCGGTGAAGGTCGCCGCGCATGCCGCCACCCAATGACCGATGCGGCGTGAAACTTCTTCCGGAGGATGTTGCCGGGAGAAAAGGGTGAAGTTCTCCACATCGGCCAGCAGCATCCAGGCCTCCTCGGTGCGGATGGCGGGCAGCGTGGCGGCTTCTTCGCCGGCGGCGGCGGCCGGGAGGGGCGCGAGGCTGCGGAAGATGAATTCGCTGCGGCCGATGAGGATGCGGTCCCCATCCGCCAGCTGGGTGGGCCGGAGCAGTCTCCGGCCGTTGATGTGGGTGCCGTTGGTGCTGCCCAGATCCACGAGCCAGAATTCGCCCGCGCCCTGGCGGTTGATCAATGCGTGACGGCGCGAGCACTCCGTGTCGTTGAGGGTGATCTCGCAGGCGGTGCTGCGTCCGAGGGAGAGCGACCGGTCGAGCCGCCGTCGGGTTTTGTCGGTGTATTCGAGGTAGGCTTCAGCCACGCTTCTACTCGATAACGCTGGGGCGGAGCGCGGCTAGTCTTAAAAACACGCGGCTGGTGTGCGGGTATGAAAAAGCCGCTGGCGGTTTGCGCCAGCGGCGGGGAAGGCCGGAGTGCTCAGGACTCGACGGTGATGTCGAGCGGCAGGACGACCTGCTTCGATACCGGGACACCGTTTTCCGTGGGGGCGGTGAAACGCCACTGGGCGATGACCGGCACCAGCTGGCGGGCCAGTTTGCGATCGGCGGGGGAGATGAGCTTGATGTTATGCGGCTGGCCGTGCTCATCAATCGTGAGGCTGAGCTTCACGACCGTGTTTTTGAAGTCGATGGGGAGGTTGGTCGGATTGACCACCACTTCCGGGCGGGGGAGATCGGACTTGCCGGCGGTCGTGGCGGCGAAGGCGGTGGAGCAGAGGAGCCCGCCAACGAGTGTGGCGGCGATGAGTTGCTTGATTTTGTTCATGTGGATGGCTCCGTCGGGCGGAGTATGAGGGTTGGATTTTTGTGAAGCCCTCGTGTTGTGCCGGGGACATGAACGAAAACCCGCCGGCATCGCCAAAGTTACAGCTCGCGAAAATTATTTTCCAAAATCTCCGGATGCGCGGCGGGCGTGGGCTTCGTCGAGGTCCCGGATCTGGTCGATGATGTCCGATAGTTTTCGTCCGGTGGCGGTGAGGTCGTATTCGACCCGCAGCACGGGGCCGGCGATTTCGCGACGCGTGATCAGCTGGTAGGCGAGCAATTTGCGCAGACGTTCGTTGAGCACTTTGGTGGAGATGCCGGGGATGAAGCGCTCCAGCTGCCCGGGGCGGATGACACCCCGGCCGATGGCGGCCAGCACGGCGGCGGACCACTTGCAACCGACGACGTCCTCCAGCCTTCGATATGCGGTGCGTTCAGGTATGCTGAGGGCGGAGGGCTTTCGCTTCATGGCGGCAAGTATAGCAGGGCGGAGTGAAATCGGGATGGGGCACAAAAGGGTGCCCACCCACTGAATCGTGCCCTCTTTTGATTTTTTGGGGATGTGGCAGACTGGGGATGTCAACCGTTCCAATCGAAACCCAATCAGGATTCATCATGAAAAACAAAGCTGTCTTCTATCACGCGGGCTGCCCGGTCTGCGTGGCCGCCGAGCAAAATGTGGCCGCCGCGCTCGATCCGGTGCGCTACGAGGTCGAAATCGTCCACCTCGGGGAAAAACGGGACCGTCTGCCCGAGGCCGAGGCCGCCGGTGTGCAATCCGTACCGGCGCTGGTGTTGTCCGGCACGGTGTATCACATCAACCACGGCGCGGGGATCGAGGCGTTGCGCTGACGCGACGAGCGATGCCGGTCTGAATCAGCCCCGCCGGCGACGGCGGGGCTTTGTCTTTGTTTTGGCGGATCACACCACGCGTTCGGCCGGCAGATGGAGGGCGGCGATGCGGGCGAAGATGCGTTGCGAGGCGATGAGGTAGCGTTCCTTCCCGGCGGAGGGATCATCGTATTCAGCGGCGGGAAGCGGGCGCCCGAATACGATGCTCACGGGAGTATCCAGCTGGAGCCCCCGGCCTTTGCCGTAGGCTTCGAAGGAACCGAAGATCCGCGCGGGGACGACGGGAACTTGCGCGCGACTGGCGATGAGCCCCACGCCGGCCTTCGGCTCCTGCAGGCTGCCGTCGGATGAGCGCGTGCCTTCGGGAAAGAGGATGAGCCCCTTGTCATCCTTGAGGGCTTTGAGGACACGTTTGATGGCGCTGACATCCTGCCCGCCGTCGCGGTCCACGGGGATGGTGCCGACTTCGTCGAGCCACCACGAGGCGATGCCGCCGCGCCAGAGGGTTTTGCGGGCAAAGTAGGCGATCTGCCGCGGCACCTGGCAGCCGATGAGCGGCGGGTCCAGAAAACTGGCATGATTGGCCGCGATGAGAAAGGAACCCTGCTTCGGGAGGTGTTCCGCGCCGGTGACTTCACCGCGAAAACACATGCCGTAAACGACCGTCATCACATAATGGCAGAAGCCGTAAACCGGCTCCATTTCGCACTGGGGAAAGGCGCGGTTCATGCGGAGGCGAGGGCGGGGGCGATGCGGTCCGCCATCCGGGTGAAAACCTCCTCAAGGGAGAGGTGTGTGCTGTCGAGGTCGATCGCACCGGGCGGACAGGTGAGCGGGGAGGTCTTGCGGGAGGAGTCGAGCCGGTCGCGCTCGGCGATCGAGTCCTGCCGGCCTTCCGCGGCGCGGCGCTTGGCCCGCTCGACCGGATCGGCGTGCAGGAAGAAGCGAAAATCCGCCTGGGGAAAAATAACCGAGCCGATGTCGCGCCCTTCCATCACGAGACCGCGGAAGCCATGCTGACGCGCGACCTCCGCCTGGCCGCGCTGGTAGCCGAGGAGCATTTGGCGCACCTCGGGAATGGCGGCGTAGTGGGAAACGTGTTCGTTGACGCGCTGTTCGCGGATCTCATCGCCGGCCGGTTGGTCGTCGATCAACATGCGGGCGGAGCGGCCTTCCAGTCTGGTGGCGAGCTTCAGGCTGGGCAGGGCGGCCTGGATGGCGGGAAGATCGGCCGCCGGAACCCCCCGGCGCAGCAGTTCACTGGTGACATGCCGGTAGAACGAGCCGGTGTCCACGTGCAGCAGGTTGAAGCGTTCGGCGAGGAGGCGCGAGGTCGAGGATTTGCCGGAGGCGGCGCCGCCGTCGATGGCGATGATGATAAAGGGATGGGTTGCCATCAGCCGGCCAAGGATTTTTGCCGGAGGCCCTCCAGCAACTCAAAAAAATGCGGGAAGGTCTTGCGGCAGCACAACGGGTCCTTGATCGCGAGCCAGGGCCGCCCGTCACCGTGCAGGTCGTGGCAGCCCAGGATGCCGAAGCTCATGGCGAAACGGTGATCCTCGTAAGTCTCGATGATCTGTCCGGAACGGAGCGGCTGCGGGTGGATTTCGAGACTGTCCTCGGTTTCAATGACCCGCTGGCCGAGCCTGGTGAGCTCGCGCGCCATGCCGGCGACGCGGTCGGTCTCCTGCTTGCGCGTATGGGCGATGCCCGTGATCCGGGTGGGGCCTTGGAGGAGCGGCGCGATGGCCGCGAGGGTGAGGAAGGTATCGGAAAACGCGCGGAAATTGAAATCGCGGGCGGTGCTTTCCCCCCGGGTGTCGGGCTGTTGGCGAAAAACCTCAAGGCCGCCGCCGGCGGGCTCGGAACCGACGCCCACGGCGGCGATCACTTCGCGGAACTTCGTGTCGCCTTGAAGCGGGCCGTAGTAATTGGTCAGGTGAAGCCGGCCGCCGGTGACGCGAGGGAGCGCGAGCAGGTAGCTGCCGGCGGACGCGTCGCCCTCAATGGGGTAGGTTTCCGGTGCAATGGTGAACTGCCGCACCATCGCCTCGGTCATCGCGATAAAGGGCCGGGAGCCCGCCGCGCCTTTCAACTTCACCGTGAGCGGCGACTGGGCGTGCGGGGCGACCATGAGCAAGGCGGAGAGCATCTGGCTGCTTTCCGAGGCATCGAGTTCGACCTCTCCGCCCGGCAGCCCGGCGGTGTGGAGGGTGAAAGGAAATGCGCGCGCGCTGGCCCGGGCGCCCTGGCTGGCGAGGGCTTCGAGCAAGGCGCCGATGGGGCGACGGCGCATGGCTTCATCGCCGTCGAAATGATAGACCCCGTCCGGACGGAGGCAGACAAAGGCGGTGAGGAAACGGGCGGCGGTGCCGGCGTTGCCCACGTCGATGCGGGCTTCGCGCATGGGGATCGTGCCGTTGCGGCCGGCGATGCGCACGGTGAGCGCCGCTTCATCCACGTCCACGATGAATCCCAGTTGGCGCAATGCCGCGACCATGATGTGCGTGTCGCGACTGAAGAGGGCGCCGCGCAGCGTCACGGTGTGATCGGACAGTGCGGCGAGGATCAGGGCCCGGTTGGTGATGCTCTTGGAGCCGGGCAGGGTGACACTTCCGCGCACGGGCCGGGTGAAGGGCGGTATAGGCAGTGGGTCAGGCAGCGACATGGGCGCGTCCAGCGTCGGCGAGCACCGCGCGTCCGCCAAGGGGAATCTTCGTCATCGGTCCGCCGGAAGATTTGCGCCGTTCAAGGGCGGAAATCACGGCGGTAAGCCTGGCCGCGCTCCAGGCGGGCGGTGAGGTCGAGATAATCGCGGTTGGCGAGCGCGGCCTTCAAGGCGTGCAATTCATCTTCGAAGCCGGTGAGGGCGCGGAGCACTTCATCGCGATTCTGTTCGAGGATCGTGCGCCAGAGCGCCGGATCGCTGCCGGCAATCCGGGTGGTGTCGCGCAGACCGCCCCCGGCGTGGTTGCGCCAGCGCGGGTCCTTGCGGGCGAGAAACGCGCAGAGGGTCGAGGCCAGCACCTGCGGCAGATGGCTGATATGGGCGACGATCTCGTCGTGACGGTCGGGGTGCTCCGTGGTGACTTCGCAGCCGAGGTCACGCCAGAAGCGGACGACTGTCTCGGTGGCGCGCTCATCCGTTTCCGGCAGCGGGGTCACGAAACAGGCCCGACGCTCGAAGAGCTCGGCACTGGCGTGCTCCCAGCCGGTCTTCTCCGAACCCGCCATCGGGTGCGAGCCGACGAAATGGGCTTTTCCGGCGAGCGTGGCGTGACCCAGGCGGCAGATATCCCCTTTGACGCTGCCGAC
This sequence comes from uncultured Opitutaceae bacterium, assembly GCA_964429385.1. Classification (GTDB taxonomy): domain Bacteria; phylum Verrucomicrobiota; class Verrucomicrobiia; order Opitutales; family Opitutaceae; genus UBA2377. The sequence goes on along the minus strand of CAYSBR010000023.1, from coordinate 5,697 downwards.
ATCGGTCACGATCGCGCCGGGGGCGAGCTGACCGGCGATTTGCTGGGTGAGCGGGACAATACGGTCCACCGGTGCGGCGAGGATAACGAGATCGGAGCCTTGCACCGCCGCCTCCGGGGTGTCCGCGACGGCGTCACACCACGGTTGTTCACGCAGGGCGAGGCGGGATTCGGGCCGTCGCGCCCAGAGGACAATGCGCTGGGCCAGCCCGCGGGCGCGGGCGGCTTGGGCGACGGAACCGCCCAGCAGTCCGGGGGCGAGGAGAGTGAGTTGGGCGGGCACGGATTCTTGGAAAGGGCAAAGGCTCCGGTGTGTCGAGTCCTACGACTGGGGGCGATGTGGTCGGGGAGACGGACGTGGGGTCGCCTTCAGACGCCGAGGGCGAGGAGCCGGTTGTAGTCATCCGCCTGAAGGGGCATGACGGAAAGGCGGCTTTGGCGGAGAAGGGCGATATTGGCGAGCGCGGGGTCGCCCTTGATGCGGGCGAGGGTGACCGGTGTGGTCAATGGCTGGACGGCCTTGACCTCGACGGCGACCCAGCCCGGTTCATCCGCGGTGGTGTCGGGAAAGGCGGGCTTGGTGACTTCGGCGATGCCGACGACGGCCTTGGTCGTCACGCTTTCGTAGAACAGCACGCGGTCGCCTTTGCGCATGGCGTTGAGATGGCTGCGCGCCTGGTAGTTGCGCACACCGGTCCAGGCGGTCTTGCGATCGCGGACGAGATCGGCCCACGCGTAGGCCTCGGGTTCGGATTTCACCAGCCAGTATTGGGTTGTCATGGAAAGGGTTGTGAAGTGCAGTGCTGATAAAATGAACGACCTTGAGAGTGAAAAGGCAAAAGCCCGGGCGGTGATTCTTTCGCCGGGGCGGGTTGCATTCCGGGTTGGCGTGGATGTCGTACGCTGAGGTCTGCCCATGAATAAAACCCTCCTTGCGATCCGCCTGTTGTTCATGGTCCTTTGCGCGATCGGCGGGTGGCTGGTGTGCTACACGGTCAAGGAGTGGGACGATCATCGCACGTTGGCCACCTTTGTGGGTTTCTCCATCGGCCTGCTGGTCGTGCTGGTGGATATGATGCTCAAGGGCTTTTCGCTGCGCGGTCTGTCGGCCATCAGCTTCGGCCTGGCGGTGGGGGCCTTGATTTCCTACCTGGTGGGGACTTCACCGCTCTTCGACCGGGGGGATGAGCAGAACATCTTCATCGCCCGTCTCGTGCTGTTCCTCGCGTGCACCTACCTGTGCACCGTGATCGCCCTGCGCGGCAAGGATGAGTTCAATCTGGTGATTCCGTATGTGCGCTTCGTCCCGCATGAAGTGGATGTGCCGCTTGTGGTGGTGGACACGAGCGTGCTGATCGACGGGCGCATTGCCCGGGTGTGTGAAACGGGATTCATGGGGTCGGCGCTGGTGATTCCGAGTTTCGTGCTGAAGGAGCTGCAGGCGGTGGCCGATTCACCGGATCCGTTGAAACAGGCCCGGGGCCGACGCGGATTGGAAGTGCTCAACGAACTGCGCCGGATCAAGCACCTCGACATCCGCATTCCCGAGAGCGAACTCTCCAAGCCCCAGGATGTGGAGGCCAAGCTGGTTTTTCTTGCGCAGAGCATGCGGGCCAAGCTGCTCACGATGGATTACAATCTGGCCAAGATGGCGGAGTTTCATGGTGTCGTCTGGCTGAACCTCAACCAGCTGGGGAAGTCGCTGCAGCCGGAGTTGATGATCGGTGAGATTGTCAGTCTGGACCTGGCCAAGCCGGGGCGGGAAGAAGGGCAGGCGGTCGGCTACCTTGAGGACGGCTCGATGGTGGTGGTCGTGGATGGCCGCCCCTGGCTGGGGCAGCGGATTGAGGCCGAGGTCACCAGCGTATTGCCCACCGCGGGGGGCAAGATGGTCTTTGCCCGGCGGGCGACGGGACGAGTGGCGTAAGGCCGCTCGCGGCGGGGCCGGCATTGGCCAGGCTGGGGCCCACGATCGGAAACGGCTGGTGGAGCAGATGGGGATCAAACCCACGACCTCGTCGTTGCGAACGACGCGCTCTATCAACTGAGCTACTGCCCCCTAAGCCAGGAGCGGCAGGTTTTGAGCAATGGCCGCGCGCGAGTAAACATCATTTTTGCCGGCGATGGAAAACAGGGCGGGGCCATCAGTTGCAGGTGTGTTCAAGCCGGACGGATTTGGGGCTCAAAGCCCCTCGGGACGCAGCACTTTGAGGAGAAGCTCCAGGCTCTCCACGGATTCGCGACTTTCATCCGAGTAGAGGCCGATGCGGTCGATCTGATCGGCGTAGTGCCAGAGCACGCCGGCCAGTTGACGGGTGGCTTCCTCGTTTTGTCCGGTGGAGATGGCCAGTTCTATCTTGATCGCGGGGTTGGCGCCACGAGCTTCCCGGACGACCCGTTCGAAGTGCCGGTGGAATTGGGCGAGGTCACGCGATAATTTACGCGGTTCGTAGAGCGTGAAAATCTCGGCGCATTTCGCCAGATCGGCGATCTCGCGGGGGCGGAATGGAGTATTCGGTTCCATGCCTGCGATCAGTTTCATTCCGAGGATGGTGGTGGCCTCGGAGAGACGAAGTGCCTGGGTTGCCAGAGTGGGGACATTGCGGTTGGTGAGCGTGGGAATGAAGACAATGCCGTGAGCCCCTTCGACGTTGCGGCGTCCCCGCTGGGTCAGGTCGAGCGAGTGGGGCACGTAGATCCAGACTTCTCCGCGCTGGATTCCGAGGTCGCTGATTTGCGCGGAGACTTTCAGGGCATCCTGATAGGAAACGACGAGGGCATCCCCGGCGCGGGCGTGGCGGTTGAAAAGGGCGGGATAGTTCGAATCCGTGACCACGGCGTTGGGGTAGAGCGTGAAGGGCGTCTGACTGAGTTTGCGGATCTTGGCCTGATCGTCGAGGGCGGGAGCCTGACTGTGGCCGATGACGGGGAGCAGCAGGCTGCAAACCAGCAGAAGCAGGGGTGTCTTCATGAGGCCGGGATTGAATGCGCCGATGCGGATCCAGGCAAACCCATGTGGAATGGTTTTCCGGGTGAAATTCCGGTTACGGAGGGTTTTGGTCCTGTATTTGCTTTGAAATCCGCGGCATCTGGCTATTACTTGTTCCAACCACTGCCCTTGAAAGGAATATAACGACATGAAGAAGAAAACCAAGACCACCAAGGCGCTCACCCCGGCGACGAAACCCGCGAAGACAGTCAAGAAGACGACCGCCCGGCCCGCCGTGAAGAAAACGGTGCCGAAGGTCGTGGTCACGACGATCTCCGCTGCGATTGACGTAGGCTTCGGCAACACCCTCTACCTCCGGGGCGAAGGCCCGGGCCTGAGCTGGGAGAAAGGCGTGCCGCTGGAATGCGTGGCGGATGATTGCTGGAGTATCCGGATCGTGGAATCCGCGCAGCCGGTGGTCTTCAAATTTCTGCTCAACGACGAGACTTGGTGCGCCGGTGACGACCTCACGGCCGCTCCGGGTCAGACGGTCTCGTTCGTGCCGGAGTTCTGATTTCTGGCGAGCTCGCGATCGGGGTTGAGCTCGTGCAGGCGGGCCTCAAGCCGGGCGGCCGCGTCATCCCGGGCGCCAAGCGCGTCAGCCGGGATGTAGTCGCAGCGCATGCGTACACGCGAGAAGGGCTTGGGGAGATAAAACCAGTCCCAGCTCCTGCGCAGCCGCCACGCACTTTCGAAATCGGCGCCGATCAGGAGAATGGGGGTGCGGGTGCGGCGAGTCACGATGAGAGCGCCGGGCTTGAACTGGTAGATCGGCCCCTTGGGTCCGTCGGGCGTGATGCCCACATCGTGTCCGGCGCGGAGGGTTTCAACCAGGGCGGTGGCCGCTTCGCGCCCGCGCCGGTGGCTGGAGCCGCGGACTGTGCGCAGGCCGACGAGGGAGAAAAAAGCGTCGAGCCAGGCGCCGTCCTTGCTGGCGCTCACCAGCGCATAGGTGGGTTTGCCCCGCCGGTAACGGGTGAAGATCATGGCGGCGAGAAACAGCCGGTTGTGCCAGAGCACCATGGCCACGGGCTCGTCCATGCGGGTAAAGTTGCGCACGTCCTCCGGGGTTTCCTCCAGGCGCAGGGTTTTTACCCACAGGCGGACGAGCATGCCGAAGGGCCACAACGCCACCCGGCGCCAGCCGGAGATACGCTGCACTTCGGAAATCGGGTCGGAGACTGGAGTCGTGGTGTTCAGTATGAGGTGTGTTTTGTGGAAACGCGGCGGTGCGCCAAGCGCGAATACGCCGTGACTTCCGGTTGACCCGGGGAAAGTTGCCGGGCACGAACCCGGCCATGCCCGCACTGCTGCCGCCCTGTCCGCACCTGCCACCGTCACGCGCGGGGTTGGACTGGCGGCTGCTGCATCAGTTCCGCGAGGAAGATCGCGGCGCGGAGTTTTATTTTTCCTGCCTCGAATATGGGCATGCGCTTTGGCGGCGCGGGTTGGCGGCCCGCACGTTGTTGTGTCTCGACCGCGCCCTGGGCGCGGATTTGCAGGGCGATGAAGCGGTCCTGCGTGAGTGGCCGCTGCCTTATGCGGCGATGGTCTGGTGCATCGGGCGGACGCCCGAAGGCGTTTTCATGGGCAACCCCCGGGTGCACTTCCAGCACTATGCGGACCGGATGAATGAACCGCGTCGCGAACAGCGCCGCTGGCGGGCCTGGGCCTGCTGGGCGCTGGCCCGCAAGGTGCGGCCGGATTTGCCGGGCGATCCCCGCCACCGGGTGGAGGAGCCGGCGGCGGCGCGGATTCACCGCGAACTCCAGCGTCATGGCGTGGCGGGGGAGGCGGGATTGTGGCAGCGCGCGTGGGAAAGCGCCTGAGCTTGCGCGGAAACTGGCGCGGTGGGCGGGACTCGAACCCACGACCGACGGTTTAGAAAACCGTTGCTCTATCCGGCTGAGCTACCACCGCGTGAACAGGCGCGCAGAGCTAGCGGGCGGGCCATTTTTCGACAAGGGTAAAACCGCGCTTGACTTGCCTGTTTCCAATTCTACGTTCCGCGTCCTTTCCCGATTTCCGGGGTGGTAGCTCAGCTGGTTAGAGCGTCTGCCTGTCACGCAGAAGGTCGCGGGTTCGAGTCCCGTCCATCCCGCCATTTTGATCTAGGCCCATTTCCTTCGGAAGTGGGCCTTTTCACTTTTAGATAAGTGGGCTTGGTCACGTCCTGCTGGGCCTGGGTTGGCCAGCATACTGTGTCCGACGCGGCGCCCGCTTTGTTACATGCGGACTCGTCGCTTTAGCGGCGTTGGAGTTGAGCGAGGAGGTCCAGAAGGCGGGTGGTTTGAGGGTCGCTGGCGTCGGGATCGATACCGCGTGTCAGCGCGGCGGCGGCGTGTTCGGTTTCGAGTGAGGATGCGAGGGCGATGGTGCCGGTGAGTTCGAGCAAGGCGAGATCACGCGGGTGTTGTTCGAGGGTGGCGAAGAGCACGCGCAGGGCGTCGGCTGGGCGTTGTTGGCGCTGATACAAACCGGCGAGGATGCGGGTGCCGCCGGGCGGATCGGTGAGGCGGAATTTTTCGGCGTGTGCGTAGGCTTTGTTCCAGCCGCCGCCGGCGATGGGCGGTGCCTGCCGGTAGAACTGCACGAGTGAGTCGTTGGCTTCGAAGTCGTGCGGCGCGAGAGCCACGGCGTGGTCGAGAGCGCTCTGACATTTTCGCGCCCACGAGAGTTTCGAGAAGAGCGGAGCGCTGCTGGCGCGTT
>CAYSBR010000022.1:63935-64371 GCA_964429385.1 uncultured Opitutaceae bacterium | reverse complement strand
GCGGTCGCGGCGGCCGGTTCGACCTGCGCAAGCTCCCCAACGACGAGCCCGGCATGTCCCCGCTCGAAATCTGGTGCAACGAATCGCAGGAGCGCTACGTCCTCGCCATCCCGGCCGACCGCATCGAAACCTTCCGCCAGATCTGCGAACGCGAGCGCGCCCCCTTCGCCATCGTCGGCGAGGCCACGGCGGAAAGAAACCTCGTCGTCGAAGACCCCCATTTCGGCAACACGCCCATTGATCTCCCCCTCGACGTTCTGCTCGGCAAGCCGCCGCGCATGCACCGCCAGGAGCAATCCCTGGCGCGCCCGCAGCAACCGCTCAACCTCGGCAACCTCACCCTCAAGGAGGCCGTCCGCCGCGTGCTCGTCCACCCCGCCGTCGCCGACAAGACCTTTCTCATCTCCATCGGCGACCGCACCCTCGGCGGGTTGAT
>CAYSBR010000022.1:0-63925 GCA_964429385.1 uncultured Opitutaceae bacterium | reverse complement strand
GAGGCCATGGCCATGGGCGAGCGCACCCCCGTCGCCGTCAACAACGCCGCCGCTTCGGCCCGCCTCGCCGTCGGTGAGGCGCTCACCAATCTGGCCGCCGCCCAGATCGGCGATCTCGGCAAGGTCAACCTCTCCGCCAACTGGATGGCCGCGCCCGCCGTGCCCGGTGACGCCGCCGATCTCTACGCCGCCGTGCAGGCCGTGGGCCTGGAACTCTGCCCCGCCCTCGGCATCACGATCCCCGTCGGCAAGGACTCCATGAGCATGAGCACCGTCTGGCAGGACGGCGACCGGCGGAAGCGCGTCACCGCCCCCATCTCACTCATCGTTTCAGCCTTCTCACCCGTCACCGACATCCGGCTCACGCTCACGCCGCAGCTTCAGACTGGCTCGCAGCCCTCAACCCTCAACGCTCAACCGGAGCAAGACACAATCCTGCTCCTCATTGACCTCGGCCGAGGGAAGAACCGCCTCGGCGGCTCCATCCTCGCGCAGGTCGTCTCCCAGATGGGCGCAGCCACGCCCGATGTGGACAGCGCCACGGACCTGAAGAATTTCTGGAACGCCATCCAGCAGCTTGGCCGCGAACAAAAACTCCTCGCCTACCACGACCGCTCGGACGGCGGCCTGCTCGCCACCGCGGTCGAAATGGCCTTCGCCGGCCACACCGGTGTGAGCATCGAGATTCCCCACCTGCACGAGCCCTTCGCCGCCCTCTTCAACGAGGAGCTTGGCGCCGTCATCCAAATCCGGGCGTCCGACCTCGATGACGTGTTGCTCGCCTTCCGTTCCCACGGCCTCAAGGCCTGCGTCTCGCGGCTCGGCACGCTCAACCCCGGCCACACCTTCCGCGTCACCCAAAACGGCCAGGTCCTCATCGAGGAAGATCTCTTTGCCCTCCGCGCCATCTGGTCCGATGTCACCCACCGCATCGCCGCCCTGCGCGACAATCCCGCCTGCGCCGCGCAGGAACATCAAGTCCGGCTCGACCCGAATAACCCCGGCATCACGCCGAAGCTCACGTTCAAGCTCTCAACGCCCAGCCCTCAACGCTCAGCTTCGCGACCCAAGGTCGCGATCCTCCGCGAGCAGGGCGTGAACGGCGAAGTCGAGATGGCCGCCGCCTTCGATCGGGCCGGCTTCCGCGCCGTTGATGTCCACATGACGGATATCCTCGCCGGGCGCGTTTCCCTCCAGGATTTCCGCGGCCTCGCGGCCTGCGGCGGCTTCAGCTACGGCGACGTCCTCGGCGCCGGCGAAGGTTGGGCCAAGAGCATCCTCTTCAACGAACGCGCCCGCGCCGAGTTCGCCGCCTTCTTCGCCCGCGAGGATGCCTTCGCCCTTGGCGTCTGCAACGGCTGCCAGATGGTCAGCAACCTCAAGTCCATCATCCCCGGCGCGGAACACTGGCCGCGCTTCGTGCAGAACAAATCCGAACGCTACGAAGGCCGCTTCGTCTCGCTGCAGATCGAGTCGAGCCCGAGCGTGCTCCTCCGTGGCATGGAAGGCGCCGTCCTCCCCATCGCCGTCGCCCATGGCGAAGGCTACGCCGAGTTCCCCGACGCCGCGGCCGCGCAGGCTTTCAGCGGCTCCGGCCTCGTTTCCGCCCGCTACGTGGATAACCACCACCAGCCAACCGAAGTCTATCCGCTCAACCCGAACGGCTCCCCCCTCGGCATGACCGCCCTCACCACCACCACGGGCCGCGTCACCATCATGATGCCGCACCCGGAGCGCGTCTTCCGTTCAGCCTGCATGAGCTGGTCACCTCGCGAATGGGGCGAGGATTCGCCGTGGATGAAACTCTTCTACAACGCCCGCGAGTGGGTCGGGTAACTGGGTTGACCGGACTTTGATTCTGCGCAGGGTGTCGGCATGTCCACGGTCGAACAGATTCAGGCTGCCATCCGTGCGCTGCCCGCCGGTGAACGGAGGCGTCTGGCGATGGATTTGCCGCAGCTCTTTCCCGAATTCGACGGTGATGCGGCTTGGGAACGACTCATCCAGGATACGCGGCCCCGGCCGGCACTTTCAAAATTGCTGGATGAAGCCGAAGCCACCGCAGCCGAGGACCCGGCGGCTTACCCTGAGACCGCGGACGACGAGTTTAAACGCCGGTCGTGACCTCCCGGGGCACCGAGCGATTCTGGAATCTCTACGCCGGACTGCCGTCCGAAATCAAAACCGCCGCCCGCAAGGCCTTCACCCGGTTTCGTGAAAACCCGGCCCACCCCAGCCTTCATCTCGAACGCCTGCGAGGTGATCCCCGGGCCTGGTCAGCACGGGTGACGCTCAATTATCGCGCAGTGGCCCTGCGCCATGGCGACAATTGGACTTGGGTATGGATCGGCAGCCACAGAGATTTTGACCGGAGCTTTCCCACCTGAATTCACGGTTCGCCCAGCGCGCCACGGCACCGGGCGCGACAGGTTGCACGCGTTGCGGATTGCCAGCAACGCCGCCGGCCAATCCACTGGCGGCATGCAAATCCTGCCGCGCCGGACCCGTTTTCTTTTCCTGTTAACGTCGGCGCTCACCGCCGCGCTTTTGTTCACCGGCTGCTCGCGCAAGGAGTCCCCTGCCGATCGGGCGCTGCGGGACGGCATTCTGCTCATCGGCAACGGCACCGAGCCGGAGGATCTCGATCCGCATATTACCACAGGGATGCCGGAATACCGGCTCACCAGCGCGCTGTTCGAGGGCCTGACAGTTTACGCGCCCGAGGATCTCGCGGTTTCTCCCGGTGTGGCCGAGCGCTGGGAGGTTTCCGAGGACGGGCGGACCTACACTTTTTTCCTCCGGCGCAACGCGCGCTGGTCCAACGGCGACCCGGTCACCGCCCACGACTTCGAATACGGCTGGCGCCGCGTGCTCTCCCCCGCCCTGGGCAACCGCTACACCTATCTCTTCGAGCCGATCCGGCACGCGCTCGCCTTCCACGCCGGCGACCAGCCGTGGTCGGAAGTCGGCATCCGCGCCCTCGATGATTTCACTTTTCGCATCGAGCTCGACCATCCGGTGCCGCACCTGGCCGGCCTGCTGACGCACAACACCTTCAATCCCGTCCACCGCGCCACCATCGAGAAGCACGGCGCCATGGACCAGCGCGGCACCGCCTGGACCCGCCCCGGCAACCTCGTGGGCAACGGCCCCTTCATCCTCACCCAATGGCGCAGCAACAGTCTCATCGAGATGGAGCCGAACCCCCACTACTGGGACCGCGCCGCCGTGAAGCTGAATGCCATCCGCTGGTTTCCCATCGAGTCGGCCGACACCGAGGAACGCGCCTTCCGCAGCGGCCAGTTGCACGTCACCAACACCGTGCCCTCGCACGTCATCCCGCGCATGCAGGCGGCGGCCGCGCCCGAGCTGCGGCTCGCGCCGTTCCTCGCGGTCTATTACTACGAATTCAACGTCAACCGTCCCCCGCTCAACGACCCGCGCGTGCGGCGCGCCCTGAGCATGGCGATCGACCGCGCCGCGCTGGCGCGCAGCGTCACGCAGGCCAACGAAACCCCGGCTTTCAGCCTCCTGCACCCCGGCACGCTGGATGACCGGCCCGCCCCCGGGTTTACAGAGGATCTCGCCGAGGCCCGCCGCCTGCTCGCCGAGGCGGGTTTCCCGGAAGGTCGCGGCTTCCCGCGCCTGGAGATTCTCTACAACACCCTGGAGACGCACCGCGCCATCGCCGAGGCCATCCAGCAGATGTGGCGCACCCACCTCGGCGTGGACATCCGCCTGGCGAACCAGGAGTGGCAGGTCTATCTCGGCAACCGCCGCCAGGGCAATTACGACATCGCCCGCGCCGGCTGGGTCGCCTCCTACAACGACGGCACGGTTTTCTCCAACCTGCTGCTCAGCCACGCGGGCAACAACAACTCCGGCTTTGCCAACGCCCGCTACGATGAGATCGCCGCCGCCGTCGCCCGCGAAGGCGACCGGGCGACGCGGGTGGACCTCTTCCACCAGCTCGGCGCCATCCTCGCCGAGGAAATGCCCGTGATGCCCATTTACTATTACACGTCGAAAAATCTCGTCGATCCGCGCGTGCGCGGCTGGCACGACACCCTGCTCGACATCCATCCGCTGAAGGGCGTCCACTTCGCCACCGACTGAGATTCGTCATGACCGCCACGCCCGCCTCCCGCGCGCCCGATGCGCTGCTGATCATCCTCGCGGTGCTGCTGCTGGCCGTGGTCCTCACCTGGATCATCCCGGCGGGTGAGTTCGAGCGGCGGCAGGAGGGCACGCGCACCGTCGTGGTGCCCGGCACCTACCAGACGGTGGAGGCGACGCCCGTGCCGTGGCACGGTTTCTTCACCGCGCCGCTCAAGGGTTTCACCGATCACCACGCCGCGCTGATCATGGGCTTCGTCCTGCTGATCGGCGGCGTCTTCGCCGTCATCAACGCCACCGGCGCCATCCCCGCGCTGCTGTTCTGGGTCGTGCGGACGGTGGGCGACAACCCCGCCCGCAAGCGCTTCGTCATCCCGGCGTTGATGACCGCCTTTTCCATCGGCGGAAACACCTTCGGCATGAGCGAGGAGGTGCTGGTGTTCCTGATGATCACCCTTCCGCTCGCCCGGCGCCTGGGCTGGGATGCGATTGTCGGCGTCGCCATCCCTTTGATCGGCGCGGGCGTGGGCTTCACCGGCGCGGCCTTCAATCCCTTCACTGTCGGCATCGCGCAGGGCCTCAGCGGTCTGCCCATCTTCAGCGGCTGGGGCTTTCGCATGATCGTCTGGGCCGTCCTCACGCTCATCGCCATTCTCTATGTGATGCGCTACGCCGCCCGGGTGGAACGCAACCCCGCGCACAGTCTCCTGCCCGGCCACACGCCCGCCCCCGGCGCGGATGCCGTCAGCCACGCGCAGGAGGAACTCACCGGCCGGCGGCTCGGCGTGCTCTCGCTTTTCATCGCCGGCTTGGTCGCCCTGGTCGTCGGCGTAACCAAGTGGGACTGGTATATCGAGGAAATCGCCGCGCTGTTCATCGGCCTCGGTTTCGCCGCCGCCCTCATCGGCGGCCTGCGGCCCAACGAGACCGCCCGCGCCTTCACCGCCGGGACGCGCGAGATGGTCGGCGCCGCCGTCCTCATCGCCCTGAGCAAGAGCATCCTCCTCGTCATGCAGCAGGGCGGCATCGTGGACACCGTGCTGCACGTCCTCAGCCAGGCGGCCGGCGATCTGCCGGCCTTCGTCTCGGTGCAGGTCATGTTCGCCGTGCAGTTCTGTTTCAATTTTCTCGTGCCCAGCGGCAGCGGCCAGGCGGCGCTCACCATGCCGATCATGGCCCCGCTCTCCGACCTGCTGGGCATCTCGCGGCAGACCGCGGTGCTGGCCTTCCAACTGGGCGACGGCCTCGGCAATTTCGTGACCCCCACCAGCGGCATCCTCATGGGCATCCTCGGCATCGCCGGCATCCCCTTCGGCCGCTGGCTGCGCTGGCTCGGCTGGCTGCTGGTGCAACTGATCGCCGCCGGCGCCGGCTTCCTCGCCCTCGGGGTAACCGTGCTTGATTGGTAAAAGCGGGCGCGCCGCTGTAACTTTCCGGCCGGAGATGGGTTATTGCATTATAACCATGAATTCCTTCGGCGTTTTTCTCCTCTGGTGTCTGCTCCTGGTCCTCTGCTGGCCGCTGGCGCTGCTTTTTCTGCTCCTCGCCCCGCTGGTCTGGCTCCTCGCCCTGCCCTTCCGTCTGGCCGGCGTGTGCCTCGGCGCGCTTTTTGCCTTCGTCAAGGCCCTGCTCTACCTCCCCGCCCGGCTGCTCGGAGGCCGGGTGCCGGCTTGAATCAGCAGATCGGCCAAAGACCCGCTTGAACCGGGACGGGAACTCCTGAATGAAGGAGTTCCCGCATGTCCGCAAATCCCCCTTCCTCCCCGCTGCTGGAACGCGCCCGGCAGGCCCACCTGCTGGTGCGCCGCGACCCCGCGACCGCCCGCAAGCTCGTCGAGGAGGTGTTGGGCGAGGTGACGTCCGCGGAGCCGGCCGCCCACGCCCAGGCCCTGCTTTCCCGGGCCACCCTCGCCCAACGCGATTCCCGCCACGGGGACAGCATCCGGGATATCCAGGCCAGCCTCGCCCTCGCCCGGGTCGCTGATCACCAAAATATCGTCACCCAATGCCACAATCTCCTCGGCCTGCAGTATCACGCCTTGGGCGATGACCGCGCCGCCCTGGAGCAGTTTCACACCTCGATCCGCCAGGCCGAAGCGCAGGGGGACGAGGACGGCCGGATCCGGGCCAGCGGGAATCTCGCCATGGTCATGCACTCGCAAGGCGATCGCGAGGGCGCCTTGAAAATCTACCGCGACGTGCTCGCGCACCCGGGCATCCAGACCAACGCCCAGGCCCTCGCCCAGACCCGCCACAATCTTGCCCAGACCAGCTGGGATCTCGGCCGCGACCTGCCGCAATGCGCCGAACTCTTCACCCAGGCCGCCGCGGGCAAGCGCCAGTTGGGCGACAGCTGGAGCCTCGCACTCAGCCTCTGCAGTCTTTCCGGCGTGCAACGCGATCTGGGCCAGTTCGAAGCCGCCCGGCAGACGCTGGATGAAATCGCCGCGCTCATCCAGGCGCACCCTTCACCCGAACTGCGTTTCTACCACCGGCTCAATCTCGGCATGTGGCTGGCCGCCGAAGCCAACTCCGCCCGGGACCTGACGGCCGCCCAGACCGAACTCGAATCCGCCCTGGCGGCCGCGCTTGAAACCAAGGCGCCCGAGGTGGAAATCCGCGCGCGCGAGTATCTCGCCCAAGTCCGGCACGCCGCCGGGCAGCACGCCGAGGCTTATCAGGAACTCAAACGCTCCTCCACCCTGCTCCAGGATCTGCAAAAGGAGGAATCCCGCCGGCGGATCGAACGCCTGCAGGTGGTGTTTGAGGCGGAGCAGGCCCGGCGCGACGCCTTGCATGAACGGCAGCGCCGCGAGGAAGCGGAAGCCTTCACCAACCGGATCCAGGAACAGAACCGCCGGCTGGAAGCCCTCAACAAGGAAAAGTCCGACATCATCGGACTCATCGCCCACGATCTGCGCTCCCCCCTCTCCTCGGCGCTGGCCCTGATCGAGGACATCGCCGCCGCCCCGCAGGACGCCGACAACGTCACGGCGGGCACCCGCGCCTTGATTGTGAATCAACGCCAGATGCTTGATCTCACCCGCACGCTTCTCGATCTGGAGGCCATCGAAAGCGGCACCTTGCAGGCCCGGCCCGGACATGTGGATTTCGCCGCTCTCTTTGCCTCCACCCAGGAAACCCATGCCAGCACCCTGACGGCGAAGGGCATCGAAGTCGAAGTCACGCCCATCATCGGCAACGAAGACTGGCTGGGCCCCGTGCTCTACGTCGAACGCGCCTTCGAGAATCTTTTCTCCAACGCATTGAAATACACCCCGCGGGGCGGGCGGATCACCCTCGCGGCGGCAACGACTCCCGACGGGGTCGAACTCCGGGTCGCCGACACCGGCCCGGGCATCCCGCCCGCGCGGCGCGACCGCATGTTTGAAAAATTCACCACGCTCGGCACACCGCCCACCGGCGGCGAGGCGGCCCACGGCCTCGGGCTTTATCTCGCCCGCTGCTGCGCCCAGCAAACGGGGGGCGACCTCCGCTACGAAGACGCTCCCGGCGGCGGCGCCTGCTTTGTCCTGACCCTCCCCCATCCCCTGGCCGGATGAAGGTTCATCCCGCCGGCGACATCTTCGCCGTGTAGAACGGGATGATCTGCTTCAGATGACCCTGCACGATCGCCCCCACGGTCTCGGGCGGCACCACACCCTTGTGCAGCTCGAAGACGGCCACGAGCAACGCCAGCTCGATATCCGTCTTCCTCGCGCTCGTCTCCTGCATCGCGCGCATCAGCTCAATCGCCTTCTGCTCGGCTTTCTTGTAATCCTTGAAGTTTTCCTCGGTGGGCGTGGCCATGAGCCAAGGCCTCCCGCAATCCGCCCCGCCGTCAAGCGCGCAGCCGGAAAAATGCCGGCGCTCCACGTACTGCGCCGGAGTCACGAAGGGAAACACCGAAGCTTCGCACGGAATGCGGCGCAAGGCTCACCGTGACGGCAACCCGAGCGCAAGCCTCACCCCCTGCTCGATTTCGGCGGCTTCCCCCGGCTCAATCGTGAGCGAGCGCCAAAGCAGGAGCAGCCCCCACTGATCGTCGGCCAGATCCAAAGCGGACGCGTTGCCCCACGGCGCCTGTTCCTTGATCAGGGCAAAGCCCGCCGTCGCCAGGCTCCGTTCCAAAGACGCCAGATCGCCCACGCGTGCCACCAGTTGTTCCGCCAGCCGCCGGTTGATCTCCGCCGCGCCGGGATACACGGGCGCCTGCACCGGAACGCCGCGCGCGGCGTTGCCTGTGATCTCGGTGGTCTGGTGCGCGAATTGCGCGGTCCACCGGGCGGGACTGCGGGCGCCCTGCGGCATGGCCGTCAGCGCGGCGGAATACGTGACATTATGGGTGACCACATCGTAAGGCTCGTCGGCATAGGTCGGCTCACTCAGGGTCCGTGAGGTGTCGCGCAGATTATTGCGCACCGCGTTCCGGTGGTTGACCGCCCGGTTGAGATTGTTCTGGGCCAGAGTAATCCCAATGCCGCCCGACAGCGAAGCCGCCATGGCCGAGTTGGTATTGCCGCTGTTCGCCGCCTGCTGCGCCTGCCGCTGGGCCTCCGCCCGCACGGCCGCGAGGCCGTTCTGCATCCGGGCCACCTCGTCCTCGGCGGAGCGCAACTGCGCCTGAAGCTGTTGATAATCGGGATTCGTCACATTCCGCGTGCCGCTTTGGTATCGCACCGTGCGCTGTTGGCGCGTGGGTTTGTCGGACTCCGCCGGCCCGCTTAACGCCGTCGCGATCATCAACGTGCGCGGCCCGTCGCTGGCGGATACAAACCGGGCGATCGGGGCGAGGCGCTGCTCCACCCGTGTCTGCAGGACTTTGATGACATCGGTGCGCAACGGACCCGCGGCCTTGCCTTCGATGTCGGCCGCCGCCCAGGAAAGCCGCAGGCCCACATCGGCCGCGAGCGCCGCCCGCAACCGGTTTTCACGCGCCGCATCCGCCGGGGCGCCTTCGCGAACGGCCTCCGCTTGCAAATAAAGCGCCAGCCCCGGACGGCCCGCCTGCTCCTCCACTTGGCTCCAACCGGACAACTCCTCGCGCAGAAATTGCGCCACCGCTCCGTCATCGGCAAACCGCGCGCGCACCGCCGACACCAGCGCGATATCCCGGCCATCCGTCCGCGGCTCGCCGGCCTTCGGCCGCATGCGCAATTCTTCCAGGAAACGCAGGAAAGTCTGGAGATCCCGGCTGCCGGTCAACTCCGCCCCGGTCACCGCGAAACGGGATTCGATGAAGCGCGCATAATCCTGCAACGCCGCCTCCACCTCGGCGGCCTGCCCCGCGATCAGGGCGCGCGACAACCGGTCCACACTGAAAGCCTGGGCGAGTGCCTTGACCGACGCCGTGCTACGTTCCACTTCGTGCAGGAGAATATCTCCTGCCCGCAGCTGCGTCAGCACAATCAGGGCCTCGCCGTAGCGATGTGACCCGGCCAGCAGCTCCACCTCTTCCAGTCGGGCCAATACCTCCACCTCCCTGGCCTGTTGCCAGACGGTGGCATACTCATCCCCCGCGAGAGCGGCATCCGCGCGAAGTGGCTCCAGCGTCGCATAAGCCTCGGCAAATTTCCATTCATACACCTGCTCCCACGCCTGGGCGATCCCACCCCGCACGCGATCCCGCCGCAACCCCTGCTCAATATCGGCAAAACCCGGCAGCAGGGCGGCATGAGCCCGCACTTCGTCCAGGCGCGCCAGGGCGGCGTCATGCTCCCACTCCTCGCCCAATGCCCGCGCCTCGTCCACCGCCTTCTGCACCAGGGCGCGCGCAGCGTGCGCGGCCTGGGTGCTCATCCGGCGAAAGGTTTCGGCGTACGGCTCGACGAGAGCGATGGCGGCCTCGGCCCGGCTGACCAGCCGGTCATGCGCCGCCCGCGGCGCCAGGTCGCGGATTTCCCGCTCCACCATTTCGACCCAACGACGCTGGGCCTCGTCAAACTCACGGCGATATTCAGCATCCGTCGGGCGCAGTGATGCCGCATCGCGCAGGGCCATAAGGGCGGCGGGCCAATCCGCGGCGAAGAGCGCTTGCTGCGCCGTCTTCATGCGTTGCGCCGCCTTGAGACGATTGGGGCCGTCACCGAGCCAGTAGGCCGCCCCGGCAACGACGAGGATGCCCGCCGCCAGACCGGCCCAGAAAACCACGCCCTTGGGCCGGCGCGGTGCGGACGTCGCCGCCACGGGCGCAGCCGTCTTGACCGGCGCCGCATCGGCGATCGCCACCGGATGCTCGGGCGGGACCGCAGACGCCACCGGCGCGGCGGGAACAAAGGCCGTAAAGGAGCCCGCCAGATTCAAGCGCGCCGCCACCGCGGCGATGGAGGGCGGGCGCGCCGCCGGGTCCTTGGCCAGACAGGCGGCCAGCACCATCTCCCACTCGGCCGGGATCACCTCCCCGGCTTGCAATTGCAACTCCCGCCGACGCTCGGCCAGCGAAGGCGGAGTCTTGCTCTGCACCTGCAGGATGATGTTACCCGTGTAGAACGGCGGTTTCCCCGCCAGTAATTCGTAGAGCGTGGCGCCCAGTGAATAGATGTCATCCGCCGGCGTAGGGCGCTCGCCCATCATCTGCTGCGGCGACATGTAGAGCGGCGTGCCGGAGGAGCCGATGTCTTTCGAGACCCGCGAGACGCTGTCCGCAATGCTGCAGGCAATGCCGAAATCCGTGACCTTCAGATCCCCGGCGGCATCAATCATGAGGTTGGCGGGCTTGAGGTCGCGATGCACGACCCTCGCCGAACCATGCGCATAACTCAGCGCCTCGCAGAGCTGGGTCGCCCACCGCACCACATCGGCCAGCGGAAAAAAGCCGGCGGCCTGATCCACCTTCAATGCCGAGAGCGAAGCTCCGTTGACATACTCCATTGAGATCGCCGCGGCGACGGCATCCTGCATGAAATCGTAAATGCGCACGATGTGCGGGTGCGTGAGGTCGAGATTCCGCCGGGTCTCGCGTTTAAGCTCGGCCACGGACTCCCGATCGAGCGCCACGACCTCGGGCAGGAACTTCAGCGCCACGTTGCGCTCCAGATCCTCATCCCGCGCCAGCCACACCACGCCCATGCCCCCGCGACCGAGAATGCGCTGAAGCGTGAAGCGTTTGAAAACCACCTGGCCGGGACTGAAGCCCTTGAGGGTGACGCCGAGATCGAGATCGTCCATGTGCGGGATGAGAGGCGGTGGTTTTTCTCGGTTCATCGGCTGCGGCGCAGCAGGACGAGAGAGAGGATGGCCGTGGTGCGGTGGACTAGGCGCCCGTTGTCGGAAAGATACTCCAGGTTGCCGCCACAAAAAAGATGCCGCGGCTTGATGCTGCTGGAGCGGCCAAATGCGCACCCTTGAATACGCACCGGCCCTCTCGGGCGGTCGGCGCGGTTCGTCGTCAATTCCACCCGGTCGGCTTCGCTCCATTCAAAACCGTAGCGCGTGTGCAGGGTCTCGACCACGAGACGGTCGCCCGGACCGAGCATCGCCAGATCAAGCTCCGGCAACCCCAGCGCACTGCGCTCGCGCAGGAACCGCTCCCAGTCGGAGCCGGCCGGATGTTCGCGGGGCAGAGTGTCGTTTTTCATAACCGGGCTTCCGGCATGAAGCGTGCCAGCAACACGGTGATATTATCGGGACCGCCCACCTCGTTCGCCTCGTCCACCAGCCCGCGGGCGCCCGCCTCCAGCGACTCACGGGAGCAGGCCGTTTCCCAGCGCGCCTCCAACCCCTGTTCCAAAGGACCGTGCAACCCGTCCGAGCAAAGGGCAAAGGCCGCCCCCGGCTGCCAGCGTCCGCGGCCGATCTGCGGCGATAACGGCACGCCGGTGCCGCCCATCACCTGCTCCAGCATCGAGCGATAACGCAACCGGTTGACCTCCGCCGCCGTCATCTCGCCCCGCCGGATCATGCCGGCGCCCACGTTTTGATCCTCGCTCAGAAGCCGCCACGCCCCGTCCTGCCGCGCATAGAGACGACTGTCCCCGATATGGCCGAAGATCAGCTCGCCGTCCGCCAGCAGCCACAGGACGGTCAGAGTCGCTCCCATGCCATGCTGGGTGGGATCGGCACTCGCCTCCGCGATCAGCGCCTCATGCGTGGCCAGAAATGCTTCGCGCATGGCCTTTTCCCGATCCGGCTCCTTCCGCCGGACATGCAAATCCCGGGCAATCCGGCTGGCGCAGAACGCACTCGCCACCTCGCCGGCCAGCGCGCCGCCCATGCCATCGCTCACCACCAGCAAAAAACCGGCGGCAGGCCAGACCTGCGGCGCGGCCGGCATCCAGGCCACGATCTCCCCGAGCGCCCACGCCGCCCACGCATCCTCGTTGTTCTTGCGCCGCTTCCCCAGGTCGGAAAAGGCGGTCCATTCGAAAAGCGTGCTACCCGGCGTATTCATGGAAGTTTTACGCGCCTGCGCGCGGGGGATTTTTTGCCGCTGTGATCATGCTGCGCCTACTGCGTCACCGCCAGCGCCGTGCCGTCGTTGAGGTTGCCGGAGCGGATGACCGGCTGAGCCGTTTCCTGCCACCAGATGCCCGGACCGATGTTGTCGCGGGACACGTTGCCCTGCAGCACCGGCCGGCCCTTGCCGACCCCCAGGCCGCCGTAGTTCGACCCCGGGGTGCCGTTGCCGGAGATACGGTTGTCCGTCAGCGTGATATTGTCCCCCTCCGCCAGCCAGAGGCCCTGCCATTGATTGCCGGAAAACTGGCTGCCGGTGACTTCCAGCGCGCGCACCGTGTGGCGCACGGAAAGGCCGAGCTGGCTGTTCTCAATCACACTGTCGGCAATCAGGCCGCTGGCATTCTCCAGCACCGAAATCGCCGCCCAGCGGTGGCCGCGCACGAGCGTGCGCCGGATGTTCACCTTGGAATCCGTGCCAAGCCCGATGCCCGCCCCGTTGCCCTGGAGCACGGCGTTGTCCTCGAAATCCACCCGGCTCGTCTCGAAGCTGACCAGGTAGGAACGCCGCTCGGTATCGGCCGTGGAGGTGTGGCGGAAGGTGAAACCGCGCACCACCACGCCATCGGCCTTTATAATCTGCAAGGCGTTGCGATCGGCCGGCACCTCGACCGTCACGCGATCGCGGCCCGCGCCAATGAGGCGGATGGCCTGCTCGATGCGGATCTTCTCCCGGTAAGTGCCCGGTGCGACATGCACCGCGTTGCCCGGCAGGGCCGCCTCCACCGCCGCGGAGATCGTGGGGAATTCCTCGGGCACCAGCAACCGGCCGCCATCGCGCCCCGCCGGCGTGGACCGCAGTTCCTGCCGCAGCCGCGCCGCATCCCAGCTGGGATCCTCCAGCATCAATCCGGTAAAATGAGTGATGACCTCCTGACTGGGCGCCCGGTCAAAGACCATGCGGTGCGCCTCGCGGATCAGCCCGAGCACCTCCTGCTCGCGCACGGCGCGCTGCGCCGCCGTCTGCTGCCGGGCCGCCTCCAGCACCAGCGCATGCTGCTGCGCCCGGCGCTTCTCCTCCAGCTCCGCCGCCTCGCGCGTGCTCCGCTCGGTCTCTTCCCAGGCCTGCACCTGCCGGCTGCTTTCGTCCTGCAGCGTCCGATTGAACTGGTGCGGCAACAGAAAACCAAAGCCCGCCATGCCGGCGAAAACCCCGCCGGCAATGCCGCCCGCCAGCAACCAGGGCCGGCCGGCCGGCACACCAAACGCCACTCGCTTCAGAATTAAGCCGCTGACCGCACCGGTCAGGATTCCGAACAGCCCGCCCAGGACGATTTCCTCCCGAAACAGGACGTGTCCGACTGTGTCCGCCAGCCATTGCGCCCGATTGCCGGCGAGCAGGAAAACCCACCCCGCCGCGCTCAACCCGCCCAGCACGGCGCCGCCCCCCACCAAAAACGGCCGCACCCGGCCCTGGAAAAGACGCCGCACGCCGAGCACCGCCACAAACGCCGCATAGGCGAAAAGAACCCCCGCCAAAAACACCACTCCCACTTCGCGCAGCAGCTGCGGCCAATACAGGAGATAGCCCCCCGTGCCCCGCCATGTGATCAGGAACATCACTCCGGCCAGCGCCGGCAACAACGACGCCAGCAACGGAGCCAGCAGCCAGCGGCGCACGCCGGAAATACCATCCCCTCCCTGTGTCTTCGGCGGAAGCGGCGTCTCCAGTTTCGGCGGAGCTGCGACCGGCGCGGACGGCGCCCCCACGGAGACCGCCGGACCGGTAGCCCCGGATTTCTCCATCAGGCGCGCGGCCAGTTCCTGCATGCTCGCGGGCCGTTCACCCGGCTCCTTCGCCAGACAGGCCGCGATGGTTTCCTCCCAGGCGCGCGGCACCGGCGCTCCCGTGATGCCGTGCTCGCCCCGACGCGCATTGATGGGATCGGGGGCCTTGTTCTGCACCTGCAGGATGATGTTGCCGGAGTAAAAAGGCGGCTTTCCGGTCAGCAGTTCATACAGCGTCGCGCCCACCGCATACACATCGTCCGCCACCGCCGGCTTGTCCCCCATCATCTGCTGCGGGCTCATATAAACCGGCGTCCCGCTGCTGCCGGTCAGCTGCGCGCTGACGCGGCTGACACTGTCGGAGATACCGCGCGCGATGCCGAAATCGGTGATCTTCAGCTCGCCCTCCGTCGTCACCATGAGGTTCGCCGGCTTCAGATCGCGGTGCACGATCTTCGCCCGCGTATGCGCATAGGTCAGCGCCGTGCACAGCTGCTCCACCCAGGGCTTCAATTCGGCCGGATCAAACACCCGGCCCGGCCGCTCCAGCTTGAGCGCCGACAGCGATGCGCCGTTGACGTATTCCATCGAGATCGCCGCCGTGCGGCCATCCGACACAAAATCGTAGATCCGCACGATGTGCGGATGTGTCAGCTCCAGGTTGCGCCGGGTCTCCCGCTTGAGATCGGCCAGCGCCTCGGGGTCGAGCGCCACGATCTCCGGCAGGAATTTCAACGCCACGTCGCGCTCCAGCTCCTCATCCCGCGCCAGCCAGACGACGCCCATGCCGCCGCGGCCCAGGATCCGCGTCAGCTTGTAGCGGTTGAATACTTTTTGCCCGGGGGTGAATCCCCGCAACGTCGCGCCTAGATCGAGATCTTCCATGAAATTCCGCCTCAGGCGCCGCCCGGATTGCCCGCCTCACCCTGCCGGGCATAGCGTGCCCGCATCGCCTCGGCCACGGCCGGGGCGATCTCGGGGGATTTCTCGACGACCAGAGCCAGCGCCTGCTCGACATCCAGCCCCTTGCGCATCTCCAGCTCGGCGAGCTTGAGGATGCGGTCGGCCTTCTCGCCGTCGAGCGTGGCAAGCAGCGCCTTGATGTCGGCACTGCCGCGCAGCTGCAGGCGCTGCGCCTCCATCGCCAGTTCGTGCTCATCCTCGGTTTTCTTCGCCTCGAATTTCGCCTGCTTCACCAGCTTCAGCGCCTCGACGCCCTGCCGCGCGACCTCAAGATCCGTCTTCGCCTGCGTCACCTGCTGCTCCTGCCCGGTGCCGAACCGCTCGCGCTGCTGGCGCATGTCCTCGGCAAACTCGACCTTGCGCAGCTCCACGCCATGCACCGCATCGGCGATTTCCGATTGGTGCCGCAGCTTCTGCTCATCCAGCCGGTTGAGAATCTCGGCCCGGCGCGCCTCGTAGTCCAGCCGCAGGCCCTCGACCTGTGTCTGCTGCTCCAGCACCTGCACAAAGCGCTTCCGGTCCTCCTCGCGGGCCACGGTGTTCAACCCGTATTCATGCGTGACGCGGTCATAGGCATCCTTGAGCTGCTGCTCGTCGCGATAGGCGTCGATCTTGCCGGCGCGCACCGCATCCTGCAGGCGGCGGTTCGCCTCCAGCTCACGGTTGAGCCGGTCGATCTCCCCGAGCTTGGCGCGCATCTCGGCCACGGCCGGGCCGCCGAACTCAGCCAGCCGCACGCCCTCGATCACGAGGCCGAAGGGCGCCAGCGCCGGCTCCAGCCGCGCCATGAGATCGCGCTCCAGCAATTCGCGGGCGGTGGCGGCAAGCAGCACCTCGTCCAGCGTGCGCTCCTGCGCCACGGCCTGCACCGCGGCGCGCACCTCGCCCTGGAAACGGCCGGTCAGGTCGCTGGTCTGAAAGTCGCCCGCGCCATCGAGCACGCGCTCGGCGAAAAGCCGGGGCTCGCGCACCTGGAAGAGCAGCCGCAACCGCGCATCCACCGGGATCTGGTTCCTCAGCCGGATGTCCTCCAGCATGAAATCCACCTCGGCCGCGCGCGTGTCGATGAGCACGGCATGCGCCTCCTTGCCCTTGTCGAAGCCGAGCAGCCGCGAGAAGAAATTGTCGAAGGAATGGTAGCCGGCCTCCAGCAGGCCCTGGAATTTTCCATTCTGAAACACCAGCGCGATCGTGCCATCGTCCACCTGCAGGCCGCGGTGCAGCACGGCGGCGGGCGTCTTCAGCTCCACCCGCACGGCGAAGTCCTCCGGCGAACGCTGCCAGCGATCGCCATAAAACTGCTGGCGCTTGGCGGGATCCTGCTCGGTGCCGCACTTCCAGCAGAACTTCGACTCCGCGCCGACGGCCGAGCCGCAGCGGTGGCAACTGGACCAGGCACTGGCGGTCGGGCAGCCGCAGCCATTGCAAAATTCGGCTTCCTTCGAGACGGCCTTGCCGCAGTTCGGGCAGCGTTGGTTGTAGAATCCCATGGTGATATGCTCCTCGGTGAGGGGTGTGCGCGCGGTTCAGTCGATCCGCTGGTCCGGGCCCCGCTTGCGCAGGGAAGACTCGCCGGCGGGCACCTCTTTCTGCGGGATGGGCGCATGCTCCGGCTCGACTCCGTAAACCGTGCCGCGCTGATCGGGATCGGGCGTCACGCCCGGTCCGGTTTCAACCGTCCAGCACGCGGTGAGGGAAAGGGTGGCGCACACCGCGACAAGGCCGGCGCGCAGACGGGGAAAAAACGGCGATTTCATGGCGGACATCAGTAAACGTTGATCAGGTAGGGAGCGGCGCGGACGGCCGCCTGGATGCGCGCCTCGTCCGCCGCGTTGCGTGGATCGTAACCTTCTGAGTTGAGCCAGCGGCGCTCCACCACGCCGCCCACGGTGTTGCCCGGGCCGAGCGCGCGCAGGAAATAGGTCTTGGTGAACCCGCGGGTCTCCACGACCAGTTGCACCACCGACCGCGCCTCGACCGGCAAATAGAAAGCCATCTCGCGCTGCCCGTCGCCGGGCGCGAAGCTGCCGCGGTAAACCTCCATGATCTGGCCCGGGCTCAGGCGGATCTGCCGCGCGCCATCGAGCGGCACGCCCACGCCGGGATCATATTCCGCTCCCTGGAACACATCCTTCTTGCCGGCAAAGGACTGGGACACCGGCGCGGGGTCGAGCCGCTTGCCCGTCTGCACGGCCGGCTGGTTGTTGAGCGCAGGCGACGGGCCTTGGGTGGTTTCACAGCCGGCCAGCAGCAGCGCCGCCAGGCCGAACACAAACGGGGTGAGGATTCGGATATTCATGCAGAGTGAGGGTTGAAGGGAGGAAGAGGATACCGGAACAAGTGGTCGGCTCCATTCCGGCAAAGTCCGTGCCAAGTCCGCCGAAATTCTGCATTATCTTCCCGACGACCTGTCACGGGCTGTGCGCGCCAATGCAGTGCACACCATGGGATTGGGCAACACGTAAAACATCCGCCTCCGGGAAAAATCCTTCCGTTTTGGCACGCGGAACGCCTACATCTGCCCTCATGCTGCGCGCTCTGCAAAATCCCACGCTGGTATTGCTCCGCCACGGCCGGCCGGTCGCGAACTTTGCCCTCGCCCCTGCCACCGCCACGGACATCGGCCGCGCTTCCGACAACGCGATCGTGCTCGACGATCCCTCCGTCTCCCGCCGCCACGCCGAGATCATGCCGGCCGACAGCGGCTTCCTGCTGCGCGACCTCCGCAGCCGCAACGGCGTGCAGGTCAACGGCGCCCCGCGACGCGAAGCCGTCCTGCAACCCGGCGACCGCATCCGGATCGGCACCGTCGAACTGGAGTTCGCCGCCGGCTTTGTCCGCCCCGTCACCCCCGGACTTCACCCCGAGCCCGACGATGAAAAGGCCCTGCTCGAAACGCGGCACGCCCGCCCCGCCCTGCCCGACCCCCGGCAGGAACGCCACCTCGCCGCGCTCTACCACCTCTGCTTCCGCGTGACCGAGGGCGAGCCCGTCGAGGACGCCGAACCGCTCCTGCTCGACCTGCTCCTCGAAGGCGTGCGCGCCGCCGTCGCCCAGTATTATTCCCCCGACGACCAGCTCCAGTTCAGCGCCGCGGCCGAGAAGGTGAAAGGCGTGCCGAAGTTCGCGCCCTACCTGCTCGACAAATTCCGGCACCTCCCCGAAGCCGCCACCTACACCGCCCGCGACCTCGCGCGCTTCCAGCAAAAGCTCGGCGACTGGCATTTCCTCGCCTGCCCCCTGCCCACCGCGACCGGCGACGGCGCCGCCGTCGTCGTCCTCCTGCGCGCCGCCGGCTGGGAGGAGTTCTCCGCCGCCGACCGCCTCCTCCTCAACGCCGCACTGCGCCTCTGGCCCCGCGGCCGCCAGCGCAACCGCGAGCTCACCACCCTCCGCCGAGAAAACGACACCCTGCGCAAGCGCACCGCCGCGGCCTCCGGCCTCCTCGGCGACAGCCCCGTGCTCGCCGCGCTGCGCACGCGCCTTGAACGCATCGCCCGCACCAAGGCCACCGCCCTCATCACCGGCGAGACCGGCAGCGGCAAGGAAGTCGTCGCCCAGTTCCTTCACGACCACAGCCCGCGCGCGAAGCAACGCTTCGTGAAGGTCAACTGCGCCGCCATTCCCGCCCCGCTCATGGAGAGCGAACTCTTCGGCCATGTGAAAGGCGCGTTCACCGACGCGAAGAGCGACCATCAGGGCAAGTTCCAGCTCGCGCACGGCGGCACGCTCTTTCTCGACGAAGTCGGCGAACTGCCTCTCCCCGTCCAGTCCAAACTCCTGCGCGCCCTTGAATCCGGCGAAGTCGAACGTCTCGGCAGCGAACGCGTGACCAAGGTGGACGTGCGCATCCTCGCCGCCACCAACCGCGACCTGCGCGCCGAGGTGAAAGCCGGCAACTTCCGCGAAGATCTGCTCTACCGCCTCGAAGTCGCCACCGTCGCCGTGCCCCCGCTGCGCGAGCACCCCGGCGACATCCCCCTCCTCGCCCGCCACTTCCTCGACCAGTTCTGCGCCGAGAACGGACTCGCCGCCATCCGCTTCGCCCCCGACGCCCTCGCCGCCCTGCAAAAACACCGCTGGCCCGGCAACGTCCGCGAACTCCGCAACGTCATCCAGCGCCTCGCCATGGAGACCGACGACCCGGTGCTCGCCGCCGCCAGCGTGAAAGCCGCTCTGCGGTGAGTCAGCGCCAATGTCTCGCGCGCACTCGCGCCCGCCGCCCTCCGAGCAACCCAATCTCCGCGCTCCCCGCTCATAGGTGGGCCGGGCGCTCCGCGCACGGCGGTTTTGAGAAGATGAAGCACATCCGGGCCGCGCGCGGAGCGCACGGCCCACCCTTCAACCGGCAAGATCAACGACTCCTCTATGATTCATCCGCCCCGGTCCGGTTAAGCGGACGGAGCCGGTGCGCGCACGAGCATCAAGCGGAGGGCCTGCAGCCAGCCGAGCCCGCCGATCACGCACCAGGAGAAGAGGCTGAAATCAAAATCCGAAAAACGGGGCGGCTGGGCGACCAGTGCGCCCGCGGTTACGATCACTCCACCCACGATCCCCCAGAATATTTCCAGCCCCAGCCTTGGCCGCAGGCCCGCGACCCGGCTCAGAGCGAAACCGCCCACCCCGCCCAGGATCATGCCCGCCACCGATGCGCCCGTGAGATTGAAGGCCAGGGCCGCGCTATCATACGAGCCGCCATACAAAAGCAATTCCCCCGTCTCCATATACAGGATACCCGTCAGCCCCACGCCCGCGGCAAAGATCGTCCAGCATCCCCGGCCCAGCCGGCCTGAGGTTGCCCAGCCTCCGAAAAGCGCGGTGATTATGCTCCAGCCCAGCAAGGTGGAGTAATCATACCAACGCCAGTCCCACGCCAATTCGTTGCTCCACACCCCCAGAAGCCAGCGAATCGCCACGCCCAGCAAGATCGCCGAGCCGACCAAGGCGGCGAGCAACCGCGGAACAGAGGCAGCCAACCCCCGCCGACCAGAGGGCGGCACCGCCGGCTCGGCGGCCAGTTGCAGGACGATATATAAATCCCCCGCCTCGCCACCATTCACCCCCGGCCCACCCTGTCCCCGGATGCGCAGTTTCTGCCCTGCCCGCGATTGCGGGGGGATCGTCAATACGAGCCGGACCGTCTGACCCGCCCGCGGAAAGTGGACGTGGCGCTCACCACCCTTCGCCAGCTCGTCCGCCGTCAGGCTCAGTTCACTGTGCAGATCGGTCCCGCGTTCACACCCGCCGACTGGTGATGATCCGGGAACCTCATCAAAGAGCTTGGTAAAAGGCGCCTTTCCAAAAACCTCCTCGAATAGCGCGGAGGGATCCTTCGCCGTGTCCGCTCCGGGGCCCGGCCCGTCAAGCAACCGCACCACCTCCGCCATGCTTTTCGGCCGCTCCGCCGGCTCCTTCGCCAGACACGCGGCGATGGTCTTCTCCCAATGCTCCGGCACCGGCCCGGCCTTGAGGCCCAGCTCTTCGCGGCGCGCGGCCAGCGTCGGCGGCACCTTGTGCTGCACCTGCAAAACCACGTTGCCCGTGTAGAAAGGCGGCTTCCCCGTCAGCAATTCATACAGCGTCGCCCCCAGGGCATACACATCGTCCGCCACCGCCGGGTTCTCCCCCATCATCTGCTGCGGGCTCATATACACCGGCGTCCCGCTGCTGCCCGCCAGTTGCGCGCTGACGCGGCTGACGCTGTCGGCAATCGAACGCGCAATCCCGAAGTCCGTCACCTTCACGTCGCCCTGCGCGTCAATCATCAGGTTGGCTGGCTTGATGTCGCGGTGCACCACCTTGGCCCGCGTGTGCGCATACTCCAGCGCCTCGCCCACCTGCGCCACCCAGCGACGGAGTTTCTCCACCGGAAAGACCTTCTCCGGCTGCTCCACCTTCAGGGCCGAGAGCGAGGCTCCCTCCACATACTCCATCGAGATCGCCGCCGCGCGACCATCCGACACAAAATCGTAGATCCGCACGATGTGCGGATGCGTCAGCTCCAGATTGCGCCGCGTCTCGCGCTTGAGTTCGTCCACCGCCTCGCGGTCAAGCACGACTACTTCGGGCAGAAACTTCAGGGCGACATTGCGCTCCAGTTCCTCGTCCCGCGCCAGCCAGACGACACCCATGCCGCCGCGCCCCAAGATGCGCGTCAGCGTGTAGCGGTTGAAAACCTTCTGTCCCGGGGAAAACCCCTTGATCGTGGCGCCGAAGTCGAGGTCGTCCATGCAGTCTGTGCGGCTTGTTGTCGTGATGGTTTAAAACCGTTTGAGATCCGCCATCGCCGACGCCGCGGCAAAGGCCCGGCTCGCATAATCACCCGACAGCGTTTTTTGGTAAAAGACCTCGAACTGCCACACGCCGTCCACCTTGCGCGCAAACGCATGGAATTCGCGGTAAACCTTTTCCCAGCGGTCCCGCACGCTCCAGTTTGTTTCCTCGATAATCCCGCGCTCCGACGCCAGCCCTCCCGCCACAGCACGCTCCGTAAATCGAACCACCAAGCCGAATCCCTCGCGGCCATGCCGAAGCTTGAACCGGCGTTCCACGCCGAGAGCCTGCGTTTCAACCAGGTTGAGGGTTGGCATATCGCCACTGGCCAGCAGTGCACCGGGCTTGAACAAAGCGCGCCAAGCCGCGGCATCGCCCGCGGCAAAGGCAGATTCCAGGGGCTGCCAAAGCACCGCATTTAACTCCGCGAGCGCCGCGGGGTCTTGCCGCGCCTGCGCCATCACTGTCACCGGGGCGGCAAAAATTTCGGAGGCGGACAGCCCGCTAACAGCGAAAACCAGCAGCAAGCGGATGGCCGCCATTTTCATCGGGCGCTTCCGTCCTTTGGACCGGAGGAACATGCGTTCAGCGGGGACGGTTGGCCGACTTGAGCGCGCGCAGGATGAAGATGATCACGATCAGGCCGAGGAGGCCGGCCCCGCCATAGAGGATCCACTGGCGCTTGGTCCCGGGGATGATCAGTGACTCGTCGGGCAATTGCACGGCGGCCACGCGCTCGGCCCCCCACAGGAGGCGGCCGGTCTCGATTTCAAAAACCTGGAGCAGCACGCGCACCTGCAGGATGCGGGCGTCGTCCGCCATGCGGATGCCGCCCGTGCCCGGGCCCTGGCCGAGGAACACGCCGGAGATGCGGCCGCGGATCGCGCCCTGCACGCCGTTCTCCCGACCCCACCGCGCGATGGTTTCCTCGTCCATCATGCCCTCGCGGTCGAAGCCCATCCGCATCTCCTTTTCCACAATGGCGTCCCAGGCCGGATCCTCGCGCGTGTAGAGCGAGTAGTCCGAACCCAGCGCGCCGCTGGCGAAAAGATTGCGGATTTGCAGCGTGAAATACCCGTCGTCGAGGTCGCTGCCGACGGGGAAGATCGCATAGCGCTTCGCGTCGAATTGCTTGCCGAGGAATTCCTGCACCCATTCCTGGATGGCGAGCGTGCCCGCCTGCTTGGCGTATTCCGTCATCGTGGGATCGGCCTTCCAGTCCACGGGCTTGAGCGCCGGGGTGACGGCCACCGGCGGGGCGGCGGGCGCGGGCGTGGTGGCGGATTGGGCGGCGAGTGAAACGGCACCGGCCAGGGCGGCGAGAAGGATGAAGAGCGTTTTCATGTGGAAAGAAGGGGGAAGGAAACGGAGTTCACTGCGCGGGCGGCAGGAACCAGTCGGGATACTTGTTGTGCAGGCTGTCGTTGGGCGTCACCTGCACGTTCACCTTGGTCTTGGGCAGCTTTTCCAGATAGGCGCGCCAGAAGGTCTGCGAGCGCGGCTCGCCGATGATCTCGATGAGCGCCTCGTTGGTCTGCCGGTCGAACTCCAGTCGCTTCACGTGATAGACGCCTTCCATCTTCCCCATGTATTCCATGAGGGCGAGCAGTCCGCTTTCGCTGAAGACGTTCACGATGACGGCATGGTGCACGAGGATCTTGTGCGCCGTGGCGAGCGTGCCCTCGATGGCTTCGCGCGTCGCCCGCTCCATCGCCTTCTCCCGTGCCGAGCGCCGGGCCTCGATTTCATCGGGATGGCGGGTGCCGCTCACGCGCACCTCCTTGCTCACGACCTCGCGGCCGGTGAGCCGGTTGAAGACCTGCACCCCCGCCGTCGCCTCATAGAGCTTGAACCCCGAGGCATTGCTGCGGCGGCGGTCGCCGACGATGCGCGCATAGACGACGAGGTCGGCGTTTTCCGACTCGCCCGCCTCGCGCATCTGCGCCGAGGTCACGCGGCCCGAGATGCGCTGGGCGTCGGTGTAAACCTCATAGTCGCGGTCCACAAACTGTTGCCGCACCTGCCCGGCGAGATCCTGCGAATCGGGCGCCATGAGGATGAGCGTGCGGAGCAGGCCGAGCTCGGTGATCTGCACGCGCACCTGCTGGTCTTCGCGGGAATCCTCCGGTCCCTGGGCGGCAAGCAGGCAGGAAAAAAACAGGGCCACGGCGGCCGTCCCCAGCCGCTTGCAGGTAAGAAAGCGATTTGGAATCATCATGGGCGGATATCGGCAATTGCTGTGCCAACCGCGAGCCGAAATCCAAAAATCATTGGTGGAAAGGATGCTGGAATTTTCTCCCCAACTGGTATGGCTTATGCCGGAGAGACCGCCATGCCACGCTTCTGTCCCGCCTGCCAGACTCCCCTCACCCCCAAAAGCCGCTTCTGCCCGGCCTGCGGCACCGCCACCCCGGTTGACCCGGTGGAGGAAACCTCCCCCTTGCAGGCGACTGCGGTGTCGCGCAGCTCCAGCCGGCCGCATTCTGAAACGGAGGCGGAGGCCAACCCGCCCCCCGCCACCCTGAGCACGCCGGCCCATCCGGCGCCGCCTACTCCTGCGGTCCCTGAAGCGCCCCCGGCTCCGCCGCCGCCCATCGTCCGCCCCCCTGCGTCTGCGCCGTCGCAACCAACCGGCAACGACGACCCGAGCCCGCTCGTGCTGGAACTCAACCTCCCGCACGCCCTCGTGGCCGGCCACGCCGGCACCCTCGTCTTCCGCGCGGAAAACGAATCCGCCGCCGCCATCGAAAACCTGGAGCTGTATGTCAGCTCGCGCGGACTGGCCGGCGAAGCCCTCTCCCGCGTCCGCCGGCTCGGCGCCGGCAGCCGCACCGATCTCCTCCTCGAAGTCGAGGCTGCGCGCGCCGGTCATTTTGTCATCCAGATCGCCGCCGCCTGGGACCAGGCTGGCCAGCGACTGGCCTACCGCGGCCAGCACCCGCTCCGCCTCTACAAGGCGCCCGACAATTCCAACATCGTCATCAACATCAGCGATATTCAGAGCAACACCGGCGGCGGCGCCAACCAGGCCCTCGGCGCGGAATACGGCGATGTGCAGATCAGCAATCTCATCGCCAAGGGTGCGATCAAGTCCGTCAACGACCTGCTCGACCTCGACCTGCCGGAGAATTTCCAGCGCATCGCCCTCGATCTCGACTACGAGGTGAGCCGCCACGACTCCGGTTTCCGCGCCGCCACGCACGCCTCCAGCCTGCACCTGCCTTCCGCCCTGCTCGCCACCGTGCAGCCCGCCGGGCTTTGCACGCTGGAGGCGGTCGGCGCCTACGTCTCTCCGCTGCCCTTCCGCCTCGTCGCCCGGCCCCGCTTCAGCCTCGGCCGCGGCCGGGCCGAGGCCGACTTCGTCTCCTGGCTGCTCCCGCGCAACCCGGCCAACGACGACAAGACCAAACGCGTGAGCAAAGTCCACGCCATCGCCGAGATCACCCCCGACGGCATCCTCCTCCGCGACAACGCCAGCGCCAACGGCAGCCTCTTCGACGGCGTGCCGCTCGATGAAAACGGCACCCAGCTGCCGCGCCAGGGGCGGCTGCTGCTCGCCGGCGCCATCGAGGTGGATTTCGACCGCGTGCCCCCCGGCGTGGAAAGCGACCCCGTGATCAGCAACGCCCGGCAATGGGCCGGCCCGCCCGCGACGCCCCCGCTCTTGCGCGGCGCCGTGCGCTTCGAGGTCGTCCCCCCGGAGGCCCAGCCGCTCAACGCCGTCTGGCTGCACACCGACGGCACCTTCGGCACCAGCCGCTCCAACGCCATTGTAATGACCTCCGACCCGACCCTGGCCGAAGTCCAGGGCCGCTTCCACCACTACCGCGGCTGTTTCTGGATCGAGACCCTTGTCGCCAACAGTGCCGTGCAAGTGGATCGCCTCACCCTCCGCCCCGGCGAGATCGCCCCCCTCGCCACCGGCCAGCAACTCCGCCTCGGCGCCCGCACCTGGCGCGTGAAGCTGGAACCATAACCCCTGTTCCTTGCTCAACAAGTGGACCGTGCGCTCCGCGCGTGGCGGTTGGAGAAGATGAAGGGCATTCCGGGCGCTTCATCCAAACTAGCATTAACGGCCAGCCCCCATTGTTTGACCACCGGCCGGTGTGAGCAGCCGCCGGATCTCGGCGGGAGCATCGGCGCTCAGCAAGTCGAACGGGAGTTTGCCGCTCTTGTCTTTCGCTTTAATATCCGCGCCCAAGTTTATGAATGCGCGAAGCATGGCCGCATCATTAAACCCATCCGCCGCTGCTTTATGCAGGGGCGTCGCACCTGAACGATTGTCACGGTAATTAGGATCGGCGCCTGCCCTCACAGCGCGCTCAAGCAGTTCCGGCTTCTTGGTCTCAAGCAGCCCAAGCCAGGCATCGAGTTCCCA
The DNA here is from genome assembly GCA_964429385.1 of uncultured Opitutaceae bacterium. Lineage (GTDB taxonomy): Bacteria > Verrucomicrobiota > Verrucomicrobiia > Opitutales > Opitutaceae > UBA2377. Next base: position 38,013 of record CAYSBR010000022.1, on the reverse strand, counting down.
CTCGACCGGGTGAAAATCAAGGAACAACTGGATCATATCCCAGTTGCCGGTGCCGCAGGCCGTCGCAAAGCTCATCCGGTACCCATCCACCGTCCTCCACTCCTGCGGGTCAGGCTTGGGGCTGCGCCGCAGCAATTCGCGGACGAGCAGGAAGCGACCATCCCGCAAGGCCGCTTGCAGCGGAGCACCGATGCCGATGCCGTAAATGGAGCTAATGAATCCGCCCTCCAGCGGGTTGGCCCCGGCGGCCAGCCGCTGGGCCATGAGCGCGCGGTCGTTGATGGCCACGGCATAATAAAGACCGCCATCATCCGTCGCATGACGCTCGTCCACTGGCACGGGCGTGATGTCATCGCCGGGGCCGAGGCCCTTGATCAAATCAGGCGTCACATCGTAGGCCGCACGACCACCGCTCACCTCCATTTTCTCCCGCTCAATCACCTCCGGAGTCTGACGCTTCTGCGCGGGTGCATAATAACCGAAGTAATAGCCCGCCCCCGCAAGCAGCAGCACGCCGGCAGCGAGCGCCAGCGGTGAAATCTTCGATTTTGGCTTTTCGATTTTGGCTTGGGGAACCGGCTCAGCCGGCGGCTTCGCCCTGCCTTCGGCCCCCGATTCTCCTGCTTCAACTTGTATGCGCTTCGCGCTCTTTGTATCCTTCGTGGTTAACCCCAATCGCTCCGCCATTTCGGCCGCGCTCTGCGGGCGGGCGCCCGGCTCCTTTGCTAGGCACGCCACGATTGTCTCTTCCCACTCCGCCGGAATCGCTCCCGCCTTCACCCCTAGCTCCGCCCGCCGCTCCGTGAGCGTCGGCGGCACTTTGTTCTGCACCTGCAAAATGATATTTCCCGCGTGGAACGGCGGCTTCCCCGTCAGCAGGTCGTAGAGTGTCGCCCCCAGCGCATAAATGTCATCCGTCACCGCCGGTTTCTCCCCCATCATCTGCTGCGGGCTCATATACACCGGCGTCCCGCTCGTCCCCGCCTGCGCCGAGACCCGTGAGGCCGAGTCGCTCACACTCGCCGCGATCCCGAAGTCCGCCACTTTAAGGTCGCCCCGTGCGTCCACCATCAGGTTCGCCGGTTTCAGGTCCCGGTGCACCACTTCCGCCTTCCCGTGCGCGTAGGCCAGCGCTTCCAGCAACTGCCCCGTCCATGCTTTCAGCTCCTCCACTTCAAACCGGCCTTCCGGGTGATCCACCTTCCGCGAGGCCAAGGTATCCCCGGCCACGTATTCCATCGAGATCGCCGCCATGCGGGCATCCTGCACAAAGTCGTAGATCCGCACGATGTGCGGGTGTGTCAGCTCCAGCGAGCGCCGCGTCTCTCGCTTGAGGTCGCGGATCGCCTCTTTGTCCAAGGCCACCACTTCCGGCAGGAACTTCAGCGCCACGTCGCGCTCCAACTCCTCGTCCCGCCCCAGCCACACGATCCCCATCCCGCCGCGACCCAGGATTTTCTTCAGCGTGTAGCGATTGAAAGCTTTCTGGCCGGGGCTGAAGCCTTTGAGGGTTTCACCAAAATCGAGATCGTTCATGCGGAAAGAAATGAAAGCTGGGACAGTACCACTGGCTGCCTTCGTTGTGGCAAATCTCGTGCCAGCGAAAAGGCTATTCTCTGCGCTACATTCCGAGGGCAAGAGACTTGCGTGCCCAATTTGCTTCTGGCACGTATCCTGCCGACAATCGGAGTCCATCTTTTCCTTATGCCCTCCATCACCCTGACCCGCCTCACCGGTTTCGACCGCAACAAGACGCTCACCCTCGATCAGGACAGCATCGCGCTCGGCACCGAAGCCGGCTGCGACCTGCGCTTCGACGCCACGTGGGACAAGACCGTGTCCGGCCGGCATCTCGTGATGGAGCACCGCGGCGGCGCCTGGTGGATCAAGGACCAGAGCAAGGCCGGCCTCTTCATTGCTGACCGCAAGGTCGCGCAGGAAAAACTCGCCCCCGGCGCCGTGCTGGAGCTGGGCCGCGGCGGCCCGAAGGTCCGGGTGGATTTTGCGGGCCCCGCCGCGCCCGTCGCGACGGCCACCCCCGCCCCGGCCGCCACCCGGGCCGCGCCTCCTCCCGTCGCCGCCCAGCCCGCCCCCGCACCCGTGGAATCACCCGCGGCCCCCGCCCCGAAGTCCGGCGGAGCCGGCCCGGTGATCGCCATCGTCGCCGTGCTCGTCGTGCTGCTCGCCGCCGCCGGCTGGTTCTTCCGCGACAAACTCAGCTTCCTCCAACCCGCGCCTGAAAAAGCCCTCGCCCAGGTCGCGCAGGATTACTCCGACGCCGTCGGCCTGGTCGTCATCGTGCATCCCAATATCTCCAACGGCCAGCCCACGCCGATGGCCACCGCCTGGGCCGTGGGGCCGCGCGTCTTCGCCACCAATTCCCACGTCTCCAAACCGGTCCTTGAGGTGATCCAGAACGGCGGCTCCGCCTACATCGTCATCAACCGCAACCCCGACAAAAAAATCCGCATCACCCGGGCGGTCGTGCATCCGCGTTATGAAAAGACGGAGCTGAACTTCGAGGGCAAGCAGCCCGCCGTCGCAGCCTACGATGTCGGCCTGCTGCACACGGATGAAAGCGCGCCCCGGATCTTCAAGGTCGCGAAACGCGCCGAACTGGAGAAGCTCGATTCAGGCTATCGCATCGGCTACCTCGGCTTCCCGATGGAAGGCATGGCCGGCGGCGGCGTGGAAGTGCGCAGCCCCGTCGCCACGATGCAGTCCGGCATCGTCACCTCCGCCACCGACTTCTGGCTGGCCCAGGCCTCCTACGAAAAACGCCTGCTCGTGCAGCACAGCCTGGGCGCCACCGGCGGCGCCAGCGGCAGCCCCATCTTCAACGCCAAGGGAGAGATCGTCGCTATCCTCAACGCGGGCAACATCATCGGCACCGTCTCCTTCGACACCGGCAAAATCGTCCGCGCCCCCTCCAGCGTGATGGTCAATTTCGCCCAGCGCGTGGACATCCTCCGCGACATCTGGCCCGACTACCCCCGCGACTGATCCTGCCGTCGGCGACAGTTTGAATTCTCCGAGGCCGCCCCCGCTTGGGATTGAAACCGCGTGGACAGGAGGCGCTGAATTTTCTGCCGCGGATTACACCGCTAGGCACGGATTATTGAGAATCACCCGAAGCAGTGACGGAAGGCAGGGCCCGACTCGCCAAAGGCGAGCAAGCCCCTGTGCACCGCGGCGCATCCGTGGCGGAGCGATCGGTGGCTAAATCGGGCCATCGGCATGAAACGCTTTTCAGGGTGGGCCGTGCGCTCCGCGCGCGGCGGTTTGAAAGAGGGGACCACCTCCCTGCCGCGCGCGGAGCGCACGGCCCACCTTGTTCTTCATTCTGTTTTTGACTCACTCCATCCAACAGGAAGAACGGGAGGACAGCCCTTTGCTCAGGCCGGGGGTCGACGCTCCAGCAGCTCGATCTGCAGGATGAGGCTGCGCGGCAGGTGGAAAGGATCTTTCACCGGCAGCGCCACGACGCCGCTCATCGGCGTGAGATCGCGGTTCAGTTTTTGCCGCCACTCGCCGTGCGTCCAGTCCACGTAATGCCCGAGACAGAGCCGCCACACCTTTTCATACCAGCCCAGAAACTCCGCGCGCCCGGTGTCCTTCCAGCCGCGCAGGACGGAAATGAGAATCTCCGTGTGCGGCCACCAGAGTTTCGTGTCGGCGAAGTTCCACGCCACCGGCTCGCTGCCATCGTCGTTTACCGCCAGCCGCAGGCCGCCGTGCGCGTGGTCCCAGCCGAGGTCGAGATGACGCAGCGTCAGCCGGTGCGCGGCCGCGCCCCGCGCCGGATCACCACCCGCCTGCGCCAGCACATCGAGCTGAAACCACATGTTCTCGATGACATGCCCCGGCACCACGACCTTGCCTTCCGGTCCGGCGTAACGCCCGCCCTCCTGCCGCACGAATTCCCGCACCAGATCCGCCCCGGGATCGTAGTGATGCGTAAAGATCTCGTCCGCCAGCCGCCGCGCCGCCTCCAGGTAGCGCGCCTCGCCAAGGATCGTCCCGAGTTCGGCAAACTTCAGCGACCACATCATCGGGATGCCCTGCGGCTTGGCTCCCGCGGGGATCGGATAGGGAAAATGCGGCAACCGGTCGTAAGGCTGCCCAAGCCGCGTGTACACCGCATCCGCCGTGCGCACCGCCCACTGCCGGAAGGCGGGCTCCCCGGTCGCGCGATAAAGTTCGCCGAGGCCATACACCGCAAAGGCGTCCACATAGATGCTCTCGCAGCCGCGCAGCACGCGACCGTCGCGCGCCAGCAGGAGCGACCAGGCCTGCGCGTCCTCATCCCAGCCATGACGCAGACAGAATTCCGCCAGCCCCCGGGCGCGCTCCAGCCAGACGGGATTGCGGTCCAGCGTATTGTAGATGCGGGCAAAAACCCACACCGCCCGCCACTGGCTCCAGAGCCACTTGTCGTGGCTCAGAATTTCCCCGGCATCGCTGATGCAGGTGCAGAGTCCGCCCTGCGGATCGAAGGCATGCCGCTCCCAGAAAGGCAGCACATGACCGAAAAGATGCGCGCGCAACCAGGCGGCCAGGTCACCCTTTTCTCCAACGCGCAAAGCCGCCAGGGCGGTATCCAGATCGCGTTGGGCGGAGACGGCGGGATTCATCGGCCACGACACCCGCTCATTCCGCGCGCATCAGCCCGCCATAAACGGCAACCGCCAGCGCCAGCTGTTCGCACGCCACCCACTCGTCCTTCGTGTGGGCCTGCGCGATGTCGCCGGGGCCGAGCACAATGGTCGGCGCGCCCGCCGCGCCGTAGTGGCTCGCATCGGTGACATAGGGCGCCCCTTGCGCGGTGCCGTCGAGTCCGTGCGCCTGCAACACCTGTTGCAAACGGGCCAGCACCCCGCGGGAAAGTTCGTCCCCCATCGCCGGGGCCACATACAGGTCGCTGTGCTCGACCGTCAGCCCCGCCAGCACGGCATCGCGCTCCGCCAGCACCTGCGCCGTCGTCTCACCCGGCACCGTGCGCCGGTCGCACTCGATCTCGCAATAATCGGGGATGATGTTCACCTGCGCGCCACCGCGGATGACATTCACACTCATCGCCGCGCGCCCGGTCATCGGATGACTCTTCGTGACCGTCGGCACATAGCGAGACTCCAGCGCCGACACCACCCGCAGCATCGCCGAGAGGGCGGACTGCCCGTTGGCGGGGACGGATGAATGGGCCGCCCGGCCGCGCGTGATGGTTTTCCAGCGGATGACTCCGTTGGAAGCGGTCACCGGCCGGAGCATCGTCGGCTCGCCCACGATCAGGCCGCGCAACCGCGGCAGAAACTCCTTCAGCTCCCGCGCGGCAAAGGCCTGCGCGCCCGTCATCCGGGCCTCCTCATCCAGGGCGAACAGCAACCCGACATTGTGCGGACGCGCCGCGCCGCGCGCGTATTCCCGCAAGGCCCAGAACATCGCCGCGCCCGAGCCCTTGGTATCGCAGGTGCCGCGACCGTGGAGGCGGCCTTCCGCCATGGTCGCGCGGAACGGATCCACCGTCATTCCGGCCACGCTCACCGTATCGAGGTGGCTCTCAAAGATCAGCCAGGGCGCCGACGCCGACACCGCGCAGGTGATGAGCAGGTTCTCCCCGCCCGCCGGCACGGGGCAGCGGCGCGCCTGCAAGCCCCAGCCCAGCGCGAGTTTTTCCAGATGCGCGACCAAGGCCGCCTCACCGCCGGCTGGGCCGCCGAACAGCGGGTTCACCGTGTCGTGCGCCACCATCTGCGTGAGCAACTCCTCGCAGGAGGTTGGCGCGGGGAAATTATGGGCGGCTGTCATTCGAGGCTAAGATGATTTTGAATTACAGCGTCACCGGAACGCTCCAAAACCGTTTTGGGTAAGGTCCGACCTCCGGGCGGACCGGAAAACGCAACGCACCCATGATCGGCCCGCCCGGAGGTCGGGCCCTACCAGTTCGAATCCAGCCGCCTGCAGTTCAGCAGTTTCGCCCCGATCGGAATGGCCGATTATAAGACTCATGGCTTAATTCAGCCACTTGTCGCGGTTGGCCGCCACGAAATCATCGTCAATCAGATGCGGATAGGCCCGGCACACCCGGTCGAGCTCCTCCGCCTGCCCCGGTGACAGCACTTCGTGCGGGTTCAGACAATGGACGGAGGGCACCAGCCCCTGCCGGCGCAGGATTTCCAGAATCCCGGGGATGCAGCCGGCAAACTTGTTCGCCGCATCGAACAGCGCCGCGTTCATGTCGGTCACGGCGATCGCCGTGTCGAGCCACCGCGCGTCGAGTTGCGCACTCTGCCGCGCGGTCTTGATCTCATCGAGCAACCGCACCGCCGCGCGCGTCCATACACCCCAGTGGCCGAGCAGGCCGCCGGCGATGCGCCGCGTGACTTTTTTGCCGCCCACATCGAAGGTGAACGGCGTGAAGAGATCCACGACGATGCTGTCGTCGTTGCCCGTGTAGAGGATGATGTCATCCCGCCCCGCCTCGGCCACCGCGCGCACCACATCAATCGTCTGGTAGCGGTTGAAGGGCGCGAGCTTGATCGCAATGACGTTCGGAATCTCGGCGAAGCGCCGCCAGAAGGAATAGCCGAGCAGGCGCCCGCCCGCCGCGGGTTGCAGATAAAAGCCGATCACCGGAATCACCTCCGCCACGCGGCGGCAATGCGCGATCATCGCCTCTTCGGTGTCGTTCTTGAACGCCGACAGGCTAAGCAGACCGGCCTGATAACCGTAACCGAGCGCCGTCTCCGCCTCCTGCAGCGCCTGCGCGGTGGGGCCGCAGATGCCGGCGATCTTGATGAAGGGGCGCGGCCGCCGCGCCAGCTCCTCGTCAATGGTGCGCGCGGCCAGCTCAAGCACCGGCTTGAACAGACCGTGCCGCGGCTCGCGGATCTCGAACTGCGTGGAGTGCACCCCCACCGCCAGCCCGCCCACCCCGGCGTCGAGGTAGTAGCGCGTGATGGCGCGTTGATGGCGCTCGGAGAACGTGCGCCGGGCGTCCAGCGCGAGCGGCTGGGCGGGGATGACGTGGCCGGCGTGGAGGTGGGAGCGGAGGTCCATGGTCAGAATTTGCCGTCGCGGGTTTCGAAATGAGTGGGTTTGCCGAGCAGCTTGCCGCCGGCCTGCAGATAACCGGCCACCATCCGCATCATGGCCTCCAGCGACACGGTCACCGGACCAAACAGGCGGATCGACTCGCTGGCATCGGCGATCCAGGCCGCCTCGGCCTCCTGCCCCGTGAGCGTCACCGGCCGGTCGAGCAGGCGGCCGAAATTCTCCGCGATCATGCGGATGGAAAGTTTTTCCGGCCCGGTGATGTTCAGAATTTTTGGCGGATTCGCCGTGTGCTCAAGGCACTGGATGGCACGCGCGCAGGCATCGCCCTGCCAGATGAGGTTAAAGTAACCCATGGTCACATCCACCGGCTCCCCCGCGAGGATGCGCGTCGCGATGTCCACCAGCACGCCATAGCGCAGCTCGACCGAATAGTTGAGCCGGTAGATCAGCTGCGGGGTGCCGTATTTGCGCGCATAGTGCGTGAAGACGCGCTCGCGCCCCACGCAGGTGCTGGCGTATTCGCCAAGAAAGGTCACCGGCGTCTGCTCCGTCGCCCCGCGATGGACGCCCGCCGTCGGCATGAAGGGATAGACGCACCCGGTGGAAAAGACGACGATGCGCGACGCGCGGAACTTCCGCGCGACCAGCGAGGGCACCACGGTGTTCTGGATCCAGGTCTCGTCCGGCGCGCCATCGGTGCCGAACTTCTGCCCCGCGAGGTATTCGACATTGGGCACCTCGGGCAGTTGCGCCACCTGATCGGGATCGGCCAGATCGCAGGCGATCGGCGTGATGCCGAATTTCTCCAGCTCGGTCTTGGCCGACGGCCGGCTGAAACGCGACACCCCGTAAACCTTCACGCCGCCCTTCCCCGCCGCATCCAGCGCGCGCCGCAGCATCACCGCCAGTGACGTGCCCATCTTGCCGCCCACGCCCAGCACCATGCAGTCGCCCTCCAGACGTTGCGCGGTCGCGATCGCGCCCGGCGTGGGCTGCGAAAGCAGGGTCTCAATCTCGTGATCGGTCTGGGGGGGAGGCAGGGGATTCATAAGAGGGGCCGCGCCGGGCCTGCCCTGCATACAGGCCGGGCCGGGCCCAAGGTCAAACCCCAAGTAACCCTTTAGTTACTTTCGGCTCGCTTCATCCTCCGGACAGCCGCAGGATTCCCCGCGTGGCGGCAACCCCGGCAGCTCCCGTTTCCCCCGGCCCGCGACGGCTCCGCGCCGCCCGCTCAGGGCCGCGCCTTGATCCCGTCGAGCAGCAGACGCGTGATATGCGCGATGCCGGTCGCGCGCACCGCGGCGGAGCCGAGGTCCAGCCGCAGCGACTGCGAGAGCGTGAAGCGGTTGGAACTGTAAACCAGACACAGCCCGATGAGGCTGATCAGCAGGTAGCGCGCATCCATGTCGGCGCGGATCTGCCCCGCCGCGATCCCGTCGCGCAACAACCGGTTGAGCGCCGTCAGCATCGGATCCTTGCTCAGTCGGAAATCGGCCTTCGCCAGCCCCCGCCCGTCGTTGAGGTTTTCCCACAGCAGCAGCCGCACGAACTCGGGATGGTTCTCCAGGAAATCGAAATACGTACGCACGATCTCGGCGGTCAGCGCATCAATGCCCGCCGTGTGCGCGAGCGCATCGATCTCCACCAGCTCCAGCGAACGGTAGGCCTCGGCCAGCACCGCATGATACAGCCGCTCCTTGTCGCCAAAATAGTGATAGACCATGCGCTTGTTGACCCGCGCCGCCGCCACGATCTCGTCCACCGTCGTGCCATCGTAGCCGGCCCGCGCAAAGCGCGTCATCGCCGCGCGCAACAGACGGTCGCGCGCGGGGAGGCGCGGGACGGGGGCTTTCGCGGTCTTCTTGGCCATCGCCTCCACCCGTTAGGCGCATTCCCCGCGCTTGTCACTCCGTTCCCTTGAGCCTACTCCGGATTTCCCGCCCCATGCGCATCATTGATGTCCACACCCACCCCGTGTTTTTCGAAGCGGGCCGTCAGCCCGGCGAAGTCCGCCGCCTCATCGCCTCCGGCCGCCGCCTCGGCATCGAGCACATGATCGCGCTCGGCGACGTCCTGCGCTACGGCGACGCGCCCGATGCCGCGCAGCTGCGCATCCTCAACGACGAAAACGCCCGGCTCGCCCGCGAGCATCCGGACTACTTCACCGCCTTCGTCTATCTCAATCCCCTGCTCGGCGAACGCGCGGTCATGGCCGAGGCCGAACGCTGCGCCGCCCTGCCCGGCTTCCGCGGCATCAAACTCGAGATCGCCAACAATGCCGCCCACCCCTGCATGCGCCACATCGCCAAGGCCGCGCGCGCCTTCAACCTCGTCGTCCTCCAGCACAGCTGGAGCACCACGGTCATCCGCGACCGGCGGCGGCAGAGCGACCCCGCCGACACCGCAGGCTTCGCCCGCCGCCATCCCGATGTGAAAATCATCATGGCCCACCTCACCGGCATCGGTTTCCGCGGTGTGCTGGAGGCCAAGGCCCTGCCCAATCTCTATGTGGACACCTCCGGCGGTTATCCGGAGGAAGGCCTCGTCGAATACGCCGTCGAACACCTCGGCCCCGACCGGCTCCTCTACGGCTCCGATCTCCCCATCCGCGAAAACAGCGTGACCATCGGCCGTATCCTCGGCGCCGGCATCCCGGCCGCGGTGCGGCAAAAAATCCTCTTCGCCAACACCGCCCGGCTCCTGAACCTCCCGCTTGCCTGAACCGCGCCATGCTCATTGACACCAACGCACACTTGGGCCCCTGGCCTTTCGCCCCGCTGCCGGCGCGCACCGCCCCCGCCCTCGCCACCCACCTCGCGGCCAGCGGCATTCGCCGCGCGCTCGTCTCGCCCCTCGGCGCGGTTTTTCTGCCCGATCCCATGCCGGCCAACATCGCGCTCTTCGCCGCGGTCCGCCGCACCCCCGCGCTCCTGCCCGTCCCGGTCCTCAACCCCGCGCTGCCCAACTGGGCGGAACAACTCGCCGCCTGCCAGGCCGCCGCTCCCCTCCGCGCCGTCAAAATTTTCCCCAACTACCACAACTACCGGCTCACCGCGCGCGCCCTCGATCCCTTCATGAGCGCGCTCGCCCAGGCCGGCCTCAAGCTCATCGTCAACGTCCGCCTGCAGGACGAACGCCACCGCTACTTCGCTCTGCGGATCAAAGGCGTGCCCAATCCCGACATTGCCCGCTTCCTCGCCCGCTTCCCCGATCATTCCGTTCTTCTCACCGGTTTGTATCGCCCCGACCTGAAGGCCCTCGCCGCCGAGCACGCCAACTTCTCCGCCGACATCGCCTTTTGCGAGTGGGCCGACACTGTGAACGACCTGCTCACCGTGATACCCGCCCGCCGCCTCATGCTCGGCACCAATACGCCCCTCCTTTCCACCCGCGCCCAGGCCGACAAACTCCGCCTCGCGCCCATCCCCGCCAAAACCAAAACCCTGATCGGCGCGGAAAACGCCCGCCGCTTCTTCAATCTCTAATCAGACTCAGCCACAGCTGGGCACAAAGGACCCAGATTAGCCCTGCGCTTTCGCCGCCTCACCGCTGTTATCTCATCTGCGATTATCCGTGCCCTCTGTGGCTAAAAACCTTTTTCACTCATGTCCACCTCCACTCCTCCCGTCCTGAGCCCCATCGTTGATGAACCCGTTCCCCAGCCCGTGCGCTGGGGCGACGCCGAACTCGCCCGGCTCATCGAGATGGTCCGGCAAAAATCCCTGTTTTACTGGAACGGACCGCAGACCAATGCGCTGCTCACCGACTTCCGCCGGCACTATCCGCTCAAGCACCTCTTCCCCACCTCCTCCGGCTCCGCCGCGCTGCACGTCGCCGTCGCCGCGCTGCGGCTCAAGCCCGGCGAGGAAGTGATCGTCTCGCCCATCACCGACATGGGCTCCGTCATCGGCATTCTTTTCCAGCAGGGCGTCCCCGTCTTCACCGACCTCGACCCGCGCACCTACAATTCCGATCCCGCCGCCATCCGCCGCGCCCTCACGCCGAAGACCCGCGCCATCATGGTCGTGCACCTCACCGGCAACCCCTGCGACCTGACCGCGATCACCGCCCTCGCCCGCGAGCACGGCCTCGCCGTCATCGAAGACTGCGCGCAGGCCTGGGGCGCGAAGCACCGCGGCACCCCCGTCGGCCTCATGGGTGATTTCGGCTGCTATTCCCTGAACGACTTCAAGCACATCGCCTGCGGCGACGGCGGCCTCGTCGGCACCAATCGCGACGACCTCGGCGCCGGCCTCTCCAAGTGGGGCGACAAATGCTACGACCGCGTCACCGGCTCACGCGATCCCGACGAACTCGCCGCCAACTACCGCATGAGCGAGCCCCAGTCCGCCGTCGCCACCGCCCAGCTCGGCAAACTGGAAGACATCGTCAGCCGTCGCCACCGCGCCGGCTCGCTCCTCACCGAACGCCTCCAGAACCTCCCCGGCGTGCTCCCGCCCGTCACCCGCGAGGGCGATTATCACAGCTACTGGTTCTACTTCCTGCGGCTCGACCTCTCCGTCCTCAAGACCACGCGCGCCGACTTCGTGGCCGCGCTCAAGGCCCAGGGCGTCGCCGCCAACGCCGGCTACATTCCCATGCCCGTGTATCGCTACAAGGTGTTCCAAAACCACAACTTCTTCGGCGGCACCTGGCCCGTCCGCGACTTCGGCCTCACCACCATGGACTACACCCGGGTCAGCTGCCCCGTCGCCGAAGCCATCCTCGCCGACGGCGTCACCCTCCCGATCAACGAAGCCATGTCCGACGCCTACATCGAAAAAGTCGCCCGCGCCATCCGCACCGTAGCGGAGCACGCGGCGAAGTAGCGCCATCATTTCCACCGACGGCTGGTTTTGCATTTCCAGCCGTTCGGCGCATGCTGTGGACATGTCCGCTTCACCCTCCCTTCATCCCGGCACCCGGATCGGGCATGTTCATCTGAAGGTCGCCGACCTTGATCGTGCGCTGGAGTTTTACTGCGACGTGCTCGGCTTTCAGTTGATGCAGAAATACGGCGATCAGGCGGCGTTTATCTCCGCCGGCGGCTATCATCATCACCTCGGGCTCAACACGTGGGAAAGCCTCGGCGGCACGCCGCCCCCGCCCGGCCACACCGGACTTTATCACACCGCCATTCTCTACCCGACCCGTGCCGCCCTGGCCGATGCCCTCCGCCGGCTGATCGCGGCAAAAATCCCTCTCGACGGGGCTTCCGACCACGGCGTCAGCGAGGCGCTCTACCTGCGCGATCCCGATGAAAACGGCGTCGAACTCTACCGCGACCGCCCGCCGGAACAATGGCCCCGCACACCCGCCGGCGAACTCGCCATGCACACCCGGCCGCTCGATCTCAAAGACCTGCTCTCCGCCCGCGATTAACATTTGGGACGATCAGGATCAATCCGGAGTGAGCCGCACGCAACACCGCCAGCGCGATGCCAATTGAGTTTGGCCACAAAGAGGCGCCCAAAGGCACAAAAAATAAGTCCTTAAAGATCCGATCTTTTGATGCATTTTAGAGCCTGCTTGTGGCCAACGATTTCATCGCGGAATCCGTTCGGTGACTTTGCCAAGGTGGGCCGGGCGCTCCGCGCGCGGCGGTTTGAAAAGATAAACGCAGCCCTGCCGCGCGCGGAGCGCCCGGTCCCCCTTTCAGGCGGTTACCCATGACCAACCAGGCTTTCCCCTTTGTGCGCCTACGTATCCCTGTCGGAATATCGTATCGCTCAAAACACGGTTAAAACCGTCTGCAATTCCCCCTCTCCTTGCCCCAAGCTCCTTGCTCCCCGCTCCCATCAAGGCTCAGAGAGATTGCAAAAGGCTCCTGACAGGAGGCTGTCAGGTCGGCAGGTAGAGTATCACCCTTATGAAATCCGCCCGCTGCCCCTGGCCCAAGACCGAACTCGACATCGCCTACCACGACCACGAGTGGGGTGTGCCGTTGCATGACGACCGCGCTCTCTTCGAGCTGCTTATTCTCGAAGGCGCCCAGGCCGGACTGAGCTGGAGCACGATCCTCAACAAGCGCGAAAACTACCGGCGGGCCTTCGATGGCTTCGACGCGCGCAAGATCATCCGCTACAATGACCGGAAGGTCGCCGCGCTTCTCGCCGACCCCGGCATCGTGCGCAATCGTCTCAAGATCGCTGCCACCCTCGGCAATGCCCGCGCCTATCTCGCGGTGCGGAAGGAGTTCGGTTCCTTTGACCGTTATCTGTGGGGCTTCGTCGGCGGCCAACCCATCGTCAACCGCCGCCGGTCGCCCACCGATGTGCCGGCGCGCACGCCGGAAAGCGATGCCTTGAGCAAGGACCTGCTGAAGCGAGGCTTCAAATTCGTCGGCTCCACCATCTGCTATGCCTTCATGCAGGCCAGCGGCATGGTCAACGACCACCTCGTCTCCTGCCCCCGCCACGCCGACTGCGCCAGGCTGCGGTAAGTGTTTCTCTCCCGCTCGGTCGGCTTTAACCGCGAAGGGCGCGAAAAGCACAAAGGGCAGGCCCGGCTTTGCGTTCTTCGTGTCCTTCGCGATGATTTATTAACCCGTCCGCGGCAGCCACATTTGCACAGGTTTTGCCAAATCCTGCGCTGACGCGCGCGCGGATTTCCGCCACGCTGGCCGCATGAGCACCGTGGCCTTCTACGACACCAAGCCTTATGATCGGGAATACTTCCCCGCCGCCGGCGCGACCGAGACATGGCGCTTTCATGATTTCCGCCTGACGGCCGACACCGTCACGACGGCGGACGGCGCCACCGCCGTGTGCGCCTTTGTCAACGACCGGCTCGACCGGGCCTGCCTCGAAAAACTCGCCGCCGGCGGCGTGCGCCACATCGCCCTGCGCAGCGCCGGATTCAACCACATTGACCTGGCCGCCGCCCAGGCCCTCGGCCTCGCGGTCACCCGCGTGCCCGCCTATTCGCCGCACGCCGTGGCCGAGCACACCGTCGCGCTGCTGCTGACGCTCAACCGCCGGATCCACCGGGCCTACAACCGCGTGCGCGAGCATAACTTCTCCCTCGCCGGACTCGTGGGCTTCGATGTGTACGGCAAAACCGTCGGTATCATCGGCACCGGCAAGATCGGCCGGCTCACGGCGCAGATCTTCCGCGGCTTCGGCGCGCGTGTCCTCGCCACCGATCCTCTACCCGATGCCGCCTGGGCCGCCGCCCACGGCATCACCTATGCGCCGATGAGCGAAATTCTTGCGACCGCCGACATCGTCTCACTCCACACTCCGCTGACGCCGGAGACCCATCACCTCATCAACGCGGACACCCTCGCGCACATGAAGCCCGGAGCCTTCCTCGTGAACACCAGCCGCGGCAAGCTCGTGGACACCACTGCGCTCATCGGCGCGCTAAAGTCGCGCCATCTTGGCGGGGTTGCGCTCGATGTCTATGAAGAGGAGGAAGGCGTATTTTTTGAGGACCTCTCCGGCACTGTGCTGGAGGATGATGAACTCACGCGGCTGCTGACCTTTCCCAACGTGCTCATCACCTCGCACCAAGCCTTTCTCACGGCCGAAGCCCTGTGTGAAATCGCCCGCGTCACCGTGGAAAACATCGCGCATGGCCAGCGCGGCGAACCTTTCATCCCAGGCACGCAACTGGCGTAAGGAGCACTTACGTCTGACAAAACTTATCTCAGCCCGAGAGAGCGTCGAAAAGCAAACGGCCAAGCTGGGTCATGGACATGCGTGCCTCGCCCCTATCCGCCGGCCCGCGGGCGGCCCCTCGCGTCACCCTTCAGCGCCTAACGCCCCAGGAATTTTTCATAGGGCAATTTGTAGTGAATCATGTCCCCGCACATGCGCAAAGAGGCGTGAAAATCAGAACCTAAAACCCGACCTTTTTTGGGCCTTTTTGGGGCCAACGCTTTCATCACTGCATCCGGCTGCGGTTTTTCTTAAACCGCTCCAGTCGGCTTTGCCGAGGTGGGCCGTGCGCTCCGCGCGCGGCGGTTTGAAAGAGTTAGCGCCATCCCTGCCGCGCGCGGAGCGCACGGCCCACCCCCACTCTGCTTACGCGAACGTTTCCAAATTGGGTTCATTTATGGAGAATTACCCGAAGCAGTGACGGAAGGCAGGGCCCGACTCGCCAAAGGCGAGCAAGCCCCTGTGCACCTGCAACGCATCCGTGGAGGGCCGCTCGGAGATCGGCCCTCCCTCTACCCCGCCGGCGGTCTCCTCTTTTGGCATTCCTCAATCGGTTCACCTACCCGCGTGCGGCTCCATGAGGGTGGCCTGGAACCGTTCGAGCCTTCGTCCCGCTTCGCTCCGTTTTCTTCGTCACCTCCTGTAACG
This sequence comes from uncultured Opitutaceae bacterium, assembly GCA_964429385.1. Taxonomy (GTDB): domain Bacteria; phylum Verrucomicrobiota; class Verrucomicrobiia; order Opitutales; family Opitutaceae; genus UBA2377. The sequence continues at coordinate 22,651 of CAYSBR010000022.1, read as the reverse complement.
CCGGCCCTCGCCTGCGTCCTTCCTCGGTACGGAGCCCGACGCGCCGGCAATCAACCCACGCGACTCACTCCACCGCGGCCGCCCGCTCTTCCAGGATGCGCCCGGTTTCGTTCCCCTCCATCGAGCCGTCCGGGCGAAGCAGGATGTAGTCAAAAACATCCTCCAGCCCGACCGCGACCCGCATGCCCGCGTACAGTTCCGCGATGGCCGCGGGATCATTCTGCAGAATCCCGACGAGCGGCCCCGACTCCGGCCAATGCGTCACCTCCACCCACATCCATTCATTGCCCTCGCCGTCATCCGTGGCAAACGGCGCCTTGACCAGCAGACGCCCGCCCGGGCCGAGGCCTTGCCCAAACATCGCCTGCAACTCCGGCAGCCGTTCCCGCGCCCGCCGCGAAGCCTCCAGCAACCCTTCATCGTGTTCGATCGCGATCAACGACTCCGTTGCTCCGAACAATGCCGCCAGCGCGGCCTGCCGCCGCCCGTCCAGAGTCTCGCCGGGCGCCTCGCCAAATCCCAGCTCGATCAAGGGCCCCGCAGGATCGCCCTCGTCGCGCCCGCCCCGGGTCAACACCAGCGTGATTTCCCCGGTGGCATGGGCCCCCTGGAAACGCCCGATCCCCTGCCGGAAAGCCTCGCTGTCAATGTCCTCAATCCGGACCACATGGCGGGCCGGGTGTGGCACGAAGGGACGCTCGACCAATGATTGGCAGACGAGATTGATCAGCGTGCCCACCGCCTGGCTCTCGCCGGGACGCAGTCGCTCGACCACCACATTGGGCAGCGCAAACTTTTCCATGCCCAGCGTGACCGCCCGCAGCAGGGGGCTCTCCTCTTCCGGCTGGTAAAAATGAATTGTGATATGCCGGGTGATGTCCGGCACCGCCGTCGCCGCCCCCGGCAGCCGGATCGCCTGCCAGGCGTCGCGCGTGAAGCATTCCCGCGTGGCGCTGTCCCAGATGTAGGCCCCGGTCGCCTCCGCGAACGCATGGACCAGCGTCTCGAACGCCTGCGCCTTGATCCACACCTCCTCCACCGGCACGACGAAGACGAGATTGGTCGCCACCGAAGTCGCCCGCAGGGCCGCCACATCCGCCGGGGTCATCCCCGGCCCCGAGTGGGTGAAGTAATCATCCGACGGCAGGACAAACTCCGCCAAGGGCGCCGCTTCCTCCGCCAAACCGAGGAACATCAGTTCCTGTGATTCTTCATCATTCCGAATCAAAGGCACGTCGGGCAGATGTTCTTTTCTCAGCTCCGCCACCGTTTTCCGCGTCGGTGCCATCGGGTCGGGCGCATAATAGAACACCACGGAGAACACCCCGTAGTCGGTCCGGACATCCCCCGCCTCGATCAAATCCGCCCCGACCGGAGCCGCGACAACGGCCACCGCACCCAGCAGCACAACGACCCAAAACAGACGAAACACCGATGACATGCAGGGCTTCTGCCACATCTCCCGCCACTGGCAAGAAGGCAGGGCGGCTTTATCTCCCCGCATGCCGCAGCAGAAAATCCACAATCGGCGCGGGATCCTCCAGACTGTGCGGAGAATGCCCCGCGCCAGGCTTGATGATGACCTCGATCAAACCACCCGCCGCGCGATAGCGCTGCGCCAGGATCGCGAGATTTTCCTCAAGTGGCACACTGACATCCGCATCGCCGCTCACCCCGATGATCGGAATCCTCGCCTGCACCACCGGTCCGATACGGTCGAGCGGGCTCACTTTCGCCGTCTCCAGCTCTTCCAGCGTGAGCCCGTAGCGGGCCGCGACTTCCGGCCAGCGCACCGTTTTGTAGCCCGGCCAGCTTTTCAAATCCAGTGCCGGCGCATCCAGATAGAGCGCCGCCACCCGCTCCGGATAATCCGCCGCAAAATTGAAGGCATACAGCCCGCCGCGACTGAAGCCCTCGATCACCACTTTCGCGGCCAACCCCTGCTCCGCCGTCAGTTTCCGGTAGAACGCATCGAAGAGTCGCATCGCCTCCGGCGAACCGTAGCGGTCGCTCGCATTGATATAGGCGTAATGCCAGCCGCGCTTCAGCAACGCCAGCGCCACCTGCGGCCCGTGCCGGTCGCCGAACCACTCGGCCCGCCAGACCCACGGCCGGCCCGGCGCGACTTCCTTCGGCACAATCAGGATCGCCGGCTGGCCGGCGACCACGAAGTCGAGCCGTTCGTAGCCGTGCCACTCGGATTGGGTGACGCCATCCTGCTGTCCGGCGGAGAGAGTCGCAGTCATGCCCAGGAAAAACAGCAGACTGCGGATGAAATGAAAAGCCACGGATTGCATGAGGGAAATTCAGTGAACCACGAGTGGACACGAAGAGACACGAATGAACAGCGGAAACCAACGTATCGTTCCGACACTCTCGCCAAGCCCGAGGCGACCTCTTCACGCTCCCCTGATCCGGATTTTCCATTCGGGCGGATTTGTGTCATCAAAGAAGACCCCGCCTGAATTATCCGCGGCCACACCCGCGGCCGCCGTTGTGGGACGACCTGAGAGGTGCGACGCGGCCGAAAATCACGGATGCATCGGATAGCCCGGATGCTTTGGCGCGAGCGGCACCCCGCCCTCCCAATGATCGGCCGGGGCCGGCGGCGCGGGCGGGCGCGGCGGCCGCGCGGCGGGCTTCTCCAAAGCCGCCTCGATCACGTCGCCTGGCTGCACGGCCAACACATAGTCGTCACCGCGCTTCGTCACACCGGCCCGGTTCCACTGCGGGACGCGGCCCTCGAAATTATCGCGGATGCCCAGCTCGCCCGCGCCGCCCGCCACGATGCGAAACCACGTCGTGGCATTATTCTCGCGCCGCGCCGACACCCGGTGCCCGCCTTCGGCGACCAGATCCCGGAACGACGCCCCGGACCACGCCCACGGCATCGCCGGAAAAATCCGCAGCGCCCCCCACCCGCCCGTGCCGGGCTGCGCGGACCAGCTCTGCAGCAGCATTTCGTGCACCGCGGCGGCGGCGAGGAAGTTGCCCTCCAGCGTGAAGGGCCGGTAGTGCAGCGAGGAAAACCCGGTCTTCGTCTGATCGCCGTTGGCGTGGAAGCCGTTCGGCAGAATGAAGGCGCGCAGGTAGGATTTCAGATACCACAAGGCCGACTCGGGCTCACCGATGCGGGCGCGCAGCGCCGCCATCCACGTATAACTGTAGCCGCACCATTCCAGCACGCCCAGGCGGTCAAGCTCGCGCACCGAGGCTAGGATGACTTCGCGCTCCGCCGGCGCGCCCTCGATGGTGAGCAAGTTGAACGGGTAAATCGCCATGACCGTCGCAAGATGCCGGTGGCTGAACGTCAGGTCCTCATCCGGCGAAATCTTGAGCTGCTTCTCCGCGTTGACGTGATACGGACCGAGCCCGTCGGCGAGCAGGCGCCAATCCTTCGCCGCGTCGCGTTCGCCCAACACCTCCGCCATCTCGGCATTGCCGAGGAAAAGCATGCGCAGACACATGACGTCGTAATTCGAGTTCGGCGTCACCCACGCGCGCTGGTCGCGATTCCACGCCTCGGGCGAAGCCGAGAGCGGCATCACCCACACGCCGTCCGCGCCGGGTCGGAGCAGCGCGCGCAACGCCTCGCCGATCTCCGCGCACCAAGGGTAGGCCACCGCGCGCAAAAACGCCGTATCGCGCGTGTGCCGCCAATGCAGGTAGTAAAGGTGCCCCACCCATGCGCCGTGCACCGGCGAAAGGCTGTATTGCGCCCATCCGCCGATCGCCTGGCCCGCAAACGTCATGACCGCCGGCACCGCCGCACCGGGAACCTCAAGAAACTCGCGCGCGAATTTCCGGAAGGCCGGCAGTCGCTCCCGCATGAACTCCAGGAACGACAGCCCTTCATCGAAGTGCCCCGCCGCCTGATAGGCCATGTAGGTCATCTGCGTGTTGAGATCGTGATGGTAATCGCCCTTCCACGGCGGCAGCTCACCGGCATCGGCCGTCCACACCCCCTGCAACGGAATCGGCGGCGCGCCGCGCCGCGAAGCCGCGCCGTGAAAATATTGCACGAGCTGGTAGTGCAGCATCACCTGCTCGTCGGGCACGCTGACCGAGGATTTCGCCCAGAACTCGCGCCACCACGCGGCATGCCGCGCGTGCAACGCCGCATAGCCCGCCGCCAGCGCCGCCCCGGTGCGCGCCCGCGCCGCCGCCACCACATCGGCGCCATCCCCCGCGGAATAGGCCACCGTCGTCGCAATCAGCGTGGCCCCTTCCACCGCCCGCGTCTGTGCGAGGAGACAGTAGGCGGCGCCCTCGGCGGTCGTCTGCACAAACCAGTGCGCCGTGTCATCCGTCCCGTGCGCCGGCTCCGCATAGCCGAGTTTCCTGACCGACTCCGGCGCCAGCAGGCGCAACCGCGGCGCGGCGCCGGGCACACGCAACAGGGCGACCGGCTCCGTCGCGCTGAAAAAAGCCTCCACCGCCCCGCCCGCCATCAGATCCGCGCGCGCCGTCGCCGTGGGCAGATCGAGAACAAAGGCCCGCACCTGCGCACCGTCCGTCAGATCGAGCTCGATGCGCCCGGCGGGGATCTTCGTCGGATGATCGGCAAAATACGCCCCGTCCACGATGGTGGCCACGCCATCGTTGTCCTGCGCGGCGACCATCCGCGCCATCCGCGCATAGGTGAAACCCGCGAGCGGATTGCCCGGCGCCGGGCGCTCGTCCCAGAGATCGCCGCGGTCGAGCGAAAAACGGAGCGTGCCGCCTTCGCCCCATAACAGGGCGCCTTGGAGGCCGTTGCCCAAAGGCAGGGCCTCATCCCAGAGAGTGATCGGGGCGGACAGTCTCAGTTGCATGACAAAGGTCTCAAACCGGTGACGATTGCGGGGGAACGGGGTGAAAACTCGCGCACCCTCTTGCCGGGTTTGTTCCGCCATGAGAAGCCAAATGCGCCGCCGGGCCAACCTTGGCACCGGCAATGCTTGCCCGTTACCGAATCCGACTTTTCCTTGATCCTCATGACCGGCCCACTCACCTCCGAACAACTGAGTCGCATCGGCCTTGCCTCCGGCCCCACCGCCGAGGAAGAGCACCAACTGTTGCTCTACATCAATCTGCGGCTGCGCTACCTCGGCCTGCCCACCTTCCCGCTGCGCCAGGGACCGGCCGTGCTGGACAAACTCACCAGCGGCCTCATCGCACTCAGCCGCGAGAAAGACCGCCTCCTCTCGCACCACCTCTGCCCGGTGGACCGGCGCATCCAGGACTACCTCGACTCCGTCCTCGGCCACGACGCCCCGCGCCTGCCCGCCACCAGCTTCGTGCTCGATCGCTACGGACTCGCCCGCACGCTTTCGCTGCCGCCGGATCAGGACCGCTTCGAGTCCGACATCATCACCTCCTACCGCGTGCGCCAGGGCGTGCTGCACAACCCCCGCAGCGACCGGCGCACGACCAAGGGCATTTTCCACGTGGCCGAGGAGGGCCTCCCCATCCCCGACGACAAGAAAGCCGTGCCCCCCGCCGTTTTCGGCCGCCTGCTCGCCCGGGCGCTGCAGCCGCCCTCCGCGCTCAAACGCCTGCCCTTCCTCTCCACCCAGCCGGAGCCGGGCGAATGCTTTGTCTCCCTCCTCCTTCGCCCCGTGGTCTGCCCCGGTGTGCCCGGCGTCACCGCGGAGAAGCGCATGGAAGTCCGCTTCTTCGCGCCCGGCAGTCTCGTGAGCAACCTCGACTTCGTGGAAAGCATCTTCGGCAACGCCGGCGACCCGCGCCTGCCCGAGAACGACGCCGCCCTCGATCCCGAGCACTGGAGCGGCCACACCGGCTGCGTCATCCTCGCCCCACACCTGACAACGCTGACCAAGCGCGAGCTCGGCCTCCCCCGCTGGGAAGACGCCACCGAGCGCCAGCGGCGCGACGGCATGTGCTGGCGCGACCCCGCCGAGCTCTACAACGACGGCGGCGCCTTCAAGATCACCAGCCGCGACACCCGCGGCGTCATCGTCACGCTCATTTCCGACAACTACTTCGGCTACTGCAAAAAAGAGGTGAAGACGCAGATCAGCTATGCGACCAACCTCTACGGCCTCGCCGAGGAGGAGCATGCCGGCGGCGCCCTGCTCTTCACCCGCTACGATCTCACGGAGGAGTTTGATTCGACCCGCGTCACCCACAAATACCCGCATACGTTCGACGAGGCGCTCGCCCTGCTCGGCGACAACGCCGAGCGGCAGCCCGACGGCAGCGCGACCGACCGCAACTATGCCGACATCCTCTACGTGCCCGCCGACGCGCACTTCAAGCTCACCGGCGCCACCGTCAGCTGGACGCATGCCGGCCGCGCCGTCACGCATCCCCTCCGGCACAACCACACCTATATCCTGCCCTCCGGCTACAAAGTGCATCTGGAGAAACCGCGCGGCAGCCGCAGCTGGCGCCTCGTCGGCACGCACGCCGAGTGCACCCTCGCCCACAAACCCTGCACCGTCTCCGGCGGCGGCAAATCTGAAATCTCCAAGAGCCTCGCCGACGCCATCCTCGTCGGCCCGGTCTTCGTCGCCAGCTTCGAGACCGACTTCGACGCGGTCGCGGCCATCCTCGCCCACGACCACAGCCAGCGTTTCCGCGATCCCGCGCGCCGCGGGTCCGACCAACGCCCCATCCTGAGCGACAATCGCTCGCTCGGCTCCGTCATCAAGCTGCTCACCCCCTCGCAGAGCGAATACTCCGACGACTACAACGCCTGGCTCGGCGCCATCCCGCCCCACATCAAGGAACTCGTCTTCGTCGTGAAACGCTTCCACCGCGCGGAGTGGGGCGACGACTGGCGCTCGCACTTCGGCGTGGACGTCCGCAACGGCACCCCGGCCAACGAACTGCGCTTTGAAGGCCAGCGCATTGATTCCAGTTTCCTGCGCGTCGGCTTCGGCGCCGACGGCTCCTGGCGCACCTTCGGTCTGCGCAAGGATTTCCACCCCGCGCTCAAGATCCAGACGGAGGACGACATCACCGCCTCCGTCGTCGTGCCGAAGCACCAGCTCACGGGCCTCGGGGCCTCGGCGGTCGAGCCCTCGCTGAAGTTCGTGCACAATTGCGAATACCGGCTCTTCCAGCGGCCCGACGACGCCATCCACCGCGGCTACGACCACCAGACCGAGAGCGACTTCGCCCGCGACGGGAACTTCTTCTCCAACTACGAGCCGCTGACCGCCGCGCAGGCCCGTGAATTGCTGGAGGATGCCATCGGCTTCGACAAGTTCACCCCGCCGATGCAGGATCTCATCCGCCGCGCCTGCGACGGCCGGCCCGAATATTTCGTCTGCTCCGCGCACCCGCGCATCGTGGACGGGAAACCCTCCAAGAACCCGCGCTACCTCCAGGTGCGCTCCAACCTGCGCAACCCGCGCGACAGCTACCTCGGCCGCATCGGCCTGCACCTCATGCGCCGCGTGCCCGCCACGCAGCCCGTCCCCACCCCGGTCAACGCCGTGCTCGCCGGGCGGCGCAACAACGCCGCCGACGCCGCCGCAGGCATCCGCTCCCTCGCGGTGCACAATCCCCTGCACTACATGGAGCTGCCCGAACTCTTCATGGAGTTCATCTGCAGCCTCACCGGCAAATCGCCCTCGACCACCGGCGCCGGCTCCGAGGGCGCGCTCACCAAGGGCCCCTTCAACGCGCTGCCGCCCATCTACGATCTCAACGCCGCCTTCGTCTCCTACGCCGTCACCGGCTACGCCGGTTTCATCTCCGCCGCCGGCTGCGTCGGCCCGAAGGAGCGCGTGGATCACGACATCAGCCTGCTCATCCCCGAGGTCTGGTGCCGCATGGGCGTCGAGGAACGCGATCCGCAGAGCCTCATCGCGCAAGGCTACCTCGAACGCTGCGAGGATTTCACCCACGACGGCAAACCCGTCCTCGCCAGCCGCCTCGGCTACCGCATCACCCGCCGCTTCATCACGCATTTCTGCGGACGCGTCTTCAACCACCCCCACGTGGTCTTCACCGATGCGATGCTCCGGCCCGAATTGCAGGATCCCGATGAATTCGCCGACGGCATCGACAACATCGTCGCCACCCAGGCCAGTGTCGCGGCGCACTACTTCAACGACGGCAGCATCGCCCAGGCCTGCCCGCCGCTCCGCGCTCTCCTCCACCTCATGCGCGACGGCGTTTACGAGGGCAAAACCCTCGCCGATCCCGGCCTCCGCGCGCTCTTCGCACCGGCAGGCGTGATCAAGAGCGACTGGTATCGCGCCCGCCTGCAGGCCAAGCAGGCCATCGACATCTCCCAGTGGCAGCGCCACTGCGACTATCTCGAAAAATTCCTCCAGCGCGATCACTACGCTGGCGAAGCCACGCGCCTCGGCGTCGCCCAACGCCTGGAAAACGCCCGCCGCCGCCTCGCCCACGTCGAGAACCCCGCCTATCTCCAGGAACTCCAGGGCACCCTCGGCGCGGAACCCGCCCTCGCCTGACCCGGCCGCGGAAGGCGTCTAAAACCGACCAACCGGAAGTCGGCCCAAGGTCGCGCGGGCGGCCCGCCCGCGGGCCGATTTCCTGTTTTCCTGATTTCCCCGTTCCCGCTTCAGGGTTCTCATTTCTCCGCATGGCCAAGGTCTATTTCTACTACTCGGCGATGAACGCCGGCAAATCCACCGTGCTGCTCCAGTCGAGCTACAACTATCAGGAGCGCGGCATGCGCACCCTGGTCTTCGCGCCGGCCATTGACACACGGGCCGGGCTCGGCCGCGTGCGCTCCCGCATCGGGCTGGAGGCGGAGGCCGAGGTGCTGTCCGCCACCGACAATCTTTTCAAACGCGCGCAGCGCGAGCACGGCCTCGCCCCGGTCGCCTGCGTGCTGGTGGATGAGGCGCAATTCCTCACGCCCGTGCAGGTGGAGCAGGCCACCGACATCGCCGACACGCTGAACATCCCCGTGCTCTGCTACGGGCTGCGCACGGACTTTCAGGGCAAGCTTTTCCCCGGCAGCGCCGCGCTGCTCGCCCTGGCCGACGATCTGATCGAGCTGAAGACCATCTGCCACTGCGGGCGCAAGGCCACGATGAACCTGCGCACCGATCCCGCCGGCCGGGCCCTCCGCGAAGGCGCGCAGGTTGAGATCGGTGGCAATGAACGCTACGTGCCCATGTGCCGGCGCCACTACAAGGAGGCGCTGGCCTCCGCCTGACGCGCTTGCCTTTTCATCGCATCCGCAGCTGACATGAAACGCCCATGCCCATGAGCCAATCCACCTCCGAACACCTTCTCTACCTCGGCACCTACACGCGCTCGACGAGCAAAGGCATCTACGCCGTGCGGCTCGATGCGCGCACCGGCGCACTCGGCACGCCCGAACCCGTTGCCACCACCGCCAACCCCTCCTTCATCACCCTCTCGCCCGATCACCGCCACCTCTACGCCGTGAGCGAAGGCGATACGATGGCGGCCGCCTTCGCCGTTGAGGCCGCGACCGGCCGGCTGACCCCGCTGCAAGCGCAGGACGCCGGCGGCAAGGCCCCCTGCCATCTGGTGGTGGACCGCACCGGGCGGACGCTCGTCCTCGCGCACTATCATTCCGGCGTGGTCGCGGCGCTGCCGATCAACCCCGATGGCACCCTCGGCGCTCCGGGCAGCCTCATCCGGCACGAAGGCCGCGGGGTGCATCCCCAGCGGCAGGAAGCGCCGCATGTGCATTCGGTGACCCTCTCGCCCGACAACCGTTTCGTCATCGTGTGCGACCTCGGGATCGATCGCATCTTCACCTACGCGCTCGATCCCGCCACCGCGCGCCTCACTCCCGCGGCCACGCCGTGGATCGCCACCGCCCCCGGCGCCGGCCCGCGCCATGCCGCGTTTTCCACGGACGGCCAGTTCGTCTTTGTGATCAACGAACTCGCCAACACCCTCGCCTCCTATCGCTACGCCACCGCCACCGGCGCGCTCACCCTCGTGGATCTCCAGCCCACCCTGCCCGCCGGTTTCAGCGGCGAGAGCACCACGGCTGAAGTGCGGGTGCATCCCAACGGCCGCTTTGTTTACGGTTCCAACCGCGGCCACGACAGCATCGCGGTTTTCGCCCTCGATTCCGCCACCGGCCGGCTCAGCCCCGCCGGGCACACGCCGAGCGGAGGCCGCAACCCGCGCAACTTCGCCCTCTCCCCCGATGGCGCCTGGCTGGTCTCCGCCCATCAGGATTCGGATTCGCTGCGCGTCTTCCGGGTGGAGCCGCAGACCGGCCAACTCTCACCTGTGGCCGGCGACGCCACCGTGCCGCAGCCCGTCTGCGTCCTCTTCGCAAAGTGAGCCCCCTCCCGCAGTGTCACGCATTGCGTGACGCTGCCCGGCTGGCCATTCCGCAAGAAAATCGCGGATTGAACCCAGACCGGCCCGGAGCCTCCGCACGCTAGGTGCCGGCGAGGGCCTCTTCGAGCGCGCGCACCAGTTGATCCCGCGTGAAGGGCTTCGGCAGCAGCGCATGCGCGCCCGACATCTGGGCGATCTTCAGATAACTCTCCTTCGGAATGTGTCCGCCCCCCGACATGGCAATGAGCCTCACCGGGAAACTGCGGCGGCGCAGGGCATTGATCAGCTCCACCCCGTCCATTTCCGGCATCAGCATGTCCACAATCATCACCTCGTAGCCCCCGGCATCCAGCTCCCGCAACGCGGACTGCCCGTCGTGGACACATACGGCCGTATGACCCGCCATCTCGACCAGGAGTTTGGTCACCTCACAGATGGATTCCTCATCATCCACGATCAGGATGCGGCGCGGGCGCGTGTTCACTGTGTCAGCATTCTTGCGCTCGCGGGACCGGCAAGTGCCGTCATGCTAAAAAAATGTAAATTACTCGTAGAATAGTGCCATCCTTGGACTTGCGATACTGCAAATGCCGCCTACGACTCTCGGCAACCCCATGAGCCTCGACATCGATTCCCCTTATCCGCTCACCGCCGACCAGATCGCACAGTTCCGCCGCGACGGCTACATCAAGCTCAAGCATGTGCTCTCGCCTGAAGTCCTCGCGCATTACGGCCCCATCATCACCTCCGAGGTCCATCGGCTGAACACGATGCACCTGCCCATCGAGCAGCGTGACACCTACCACAAAGCCTTTCTTCAAGTGGGCAACATCTGGACCAAGAACGACACGGTGAAAGAGCTCTGCTGGAGCCAGCGGCTCGCCCGCATGGCCACCGAGTTGCTCGGCGTTTCCGGCGTGCGCATGTATCACGATCAGGCCCTCTACAAGGAACCCGGTGGCGGCGTCACCCCCTGGCACGCCGATCAATACTACTGGCCCCTCAGCAACCCCAACACCGTCACCGCCTGGATTCCCCTCCAGGCCACGCCCATGGAACTCGGGCCCCTCGCCTTTGCAAAGGGCAGCCACAAGTTTGAAGCCGGTCGCGAACTCGGCATCAGCGACCAAAGCGAAAAGGAGATCGGCCGCTCCATGAAGAGCCATAACTACCCGCTCGACGATACCCCCTTCGATCTCGGCGAGGTGAGCTTCCACTACGGCTGGACCTTCCACCGTGCCGGCCCCAACACCTCCGACCGTCCCCGCGCCGTCATGACCATCATCTACATGGACGAGGACATCCGCCTCATCGAACCCACGACGAAGGACCGCGAAGGCGACCGCGCCGCCTTCGCCGCCGACGTCGAAGTCGGCGGCATCATGAACGGCCCAATGACGCCGGTGATCTACTCGACCCGGTGAGCCCCGCAGAGCGTAATGCTCAACTTCCGTGCTGCGTCCGGTAAGCCACCGGGGCCAGGCCCGTCCGCCGCAGGAACTGGCGGTTGAAATTGGCGAGGTTGTTGTAGCCGGCGGCATAGGCGATCTCCGCGACCGAGCGGTCGGGCTCCTCGATCAAGGCCCGGCAGATGCGGCCCACGCGCACCTCGTTGACGAAGGCCTCGAAAGTGCGGCCCATCTTTTTTCGGAAATACCGGCTGAAGGCCGCCGGGCTCAAGCCTGCGCGCCGCGCCGCCTCCGGCTGGGTCACGCCTTCGGCGGCCGCGGTGTTGACGTAGTCCAGCACCCGGCCCAGCCGGCCGGTGTCCGCGGTGTTCAGGGGCGGCGCAAACCCGGGGCTCGCCAGCGGTCGCGCCGCGGCCACGCGGGCCAGGTCATGCAGCACTTCCAGCAAGGCCAGCAACCGGGGCAGTGGCGCCAGTCCCGTCATGGCCCGCAGACGCGCCGCCGCCAGCCGCGCCGGCCGGCCTGAAAAATGCAGCCCACGCTCCGCCCGGGCGAGCAACCGCCGCACCGCGGTGAATTCCGGCGGGGTCAGCCAGCTCACCTCCCCGCCCTGGAACTGGATCACCACCGAGCGCGCCCGGCCCCGCCAATCGGGCGGATTGCTCCAACAATGAGGCAGGTTGCTCCCCAGCAGCACAAGATCACCCGGCTCAAAGCGTTCGATGCTATCGCCCACCAGGCGCAGCCCGTGACTGGACTCAATCAGGGTCAGTTCACACTCCGGGTGAAAGTGCCAGGGAGAATCAAACCGCGGCAGGGCATAGGTCCGGCAGGCAAATGATTCCCCCGGCCCGATTGCTACTTTTTCAAACAGTGCGCGCATTTTTCCGCCACAAGTTGCTAATTAAGTATCAGCCCTGGTCAAACGCGGCGTGGCGGCAGCCGATCTTTAACCCTATGCTGACAGTCTTCATCCCATGTCCACCCCAACCGCTCTCGACATCGATTCGCACCACCCGCTCACCGCGGACCAGATCGCACAGTTTCGCCGCGATGGCTTCATCAAGCTCAAGCAAGTGCTCTCGCCCGAAGTCCTCGCCCACTATGGCCGGACCATCACCGCCGAGGTTCACCGGCTGAACACGATGCACCTGCCCATCGAACAGCGCGACACCTACAACAAAGCCTTCCTTCAGGTCATCAACATCTGGACCAAGAACGACACGGTGAAGGAATTCTGCTTCGGCCAAAAACTCGCCCGCATGGCCGCCGAGCTGCTCGGGGTCTCCGGTGTGCGCATGTATCACGACCAGGCCCTCTACAAGGAACCCGGCGGTGGCGTCACCCCCTGGCACGCCGATCAATACTACTGGCCCCTCAGCAACCCCAACACCGTCACCGTCTGGATCCCCCTTCAGGCCACGCCCATGGAACTCGGGCCCCTCGCCTTTGCGGTCGGCAGTCACAGATTTGAAGCCGGTCGCGAGCTCGGCATCAGCGACCAAAGCGAAAAGGAGATCGGCCGCTCCATGAAAGAGCACAACTACCCGCTCTTCGATACCCCTTACGATCTCGGCGAGGTGAGCTTCCACTACGGCTGGACCTTCCACCGCGCCGGCCCCAACACCTCCGACCGTCCCCGCGCCGTCATGACCATCATCTACATCGAGGACGGCATCCGCCTCATCGCGCCGAAGCACAAGAACCACCAGTTGGATTGGGACTCGTGGATGCCCGGCGCCAAGATCGGCAAACCGGTGGCCACGCCGCTGAATCCCATGATTTATCCCCGCGAATAAACCCGCCCCCTTAATACTCCGCCAACTCACAGGCGGAACGCCCCATCCCCTTTTTGGGGTTTTCAGAATAGGTGGCGCCAAATTTTCAGCCGCAGACTACACGGATCGGCACGGATTAAACAGCCGCCTGCCTGGGCTCATCCGCATAATCAGCCGAAGCCTAAAAGGCATCCGGCGATTCGCACAAAACACCCGCTCAGAACGGGAGTGCTTCACTTTGAAAACAGATGGGCTGGTACCTCCCATCCTCGGCGCCCGCCGGACCGCCAGGCCTGAAAAACCCAAAAACAAAGCCGGCCCCAGGTCAGTGGGGCCGGCTTGTGGTTGCTTGGTGTAGCCTGTGACTGGAGCCGCGTCAGACGGCGGACTCGCCTCGCTCGTCGGTGCGGATACGCACCGCCTCGTCGATCGGGAGGACGAAGACCTTGCCGTCACCGATCTTGCCGGTCTTGGCCGACTTCACGATGGCGTCCACGGTCTTGCCCGCGATCTCGTCGGGCACGACGATCTCAAGTTTCACCTTGGGCAGGAAGTCCACGGTGTATTCGCTGCCGCGATAGATCTCGGTGTGACCCTTCTGCCGACCGAAGCCCTTGACCTCGGTCACGGTCATACCCTCGACGCCGATTTCCCCGAGGCCCTGTTTCACTTCCTCCAGCTTGAACGGCTTGATGATAGCGATGATGAGTTTCATGCGATAAATGGTGATTGAGGATTTATTGGTGATGTTGATGGCGTCCCGACCCGGCGCAAGCGCCGAGTCGGAACCGCCGGGTTATTTGTGGGCGGGAGTGAAGTCGGGATAGGCTTCGTTGCCGTGTTCGCCGATGTCGAGACCTTCGGTCTCCTCTTCGGCGGAGACCCGCCAGCCCAGGGTCGCCTTGAGCGCAAGGGAGAGCGACACGCTGACGATGAGGGCGACGGTGATGACCGCGAGGCAGCCGATCAACTGGGTGAAGAAGCTGAACTCGCCGATGCCGAAGATCGCCACGGCCAGGGTGCCCCAGATGCCGCACACACCGTGCACCGAGATGGCGCCCACCGGATCGTCGATCTTGAGCTTGTCGAGGAAAACGATCGAGAAGACCACCAGCGCACCGGCGATCGAGCCGATGATCATGGCGGATGCGGGGCTGATGACATCGGCGCTCGCGGTGATGCCGACGAGACCGGCGAGGACGCCGTTGAGGCCCATCGAGAAATCAGGCTTCTTGATCACAATCCAGGAAGTGAGGGTCGCGACGATCGCGCCGGCGGCGGCGCCGAAGGTCGTGGTCACGAAGACATAGGAAACACCGCGGGGATCGGCGTTGAGCACCGAGCCGCCGTTGAAGCCATACCAGCCGAGCCAGAGGAGCATCACCCCGGCCATGGCCGCGAGCATGTTGTGGCCGAGGATCGGCTTGATGGTGCCGCCCACGTATTTTCCGAGGCGGGGGCCGAGCACGAGCACCGCGCCGAGCGCCGCGAAGCCACCGAAGCCGTGCACGAGGGTCGAGCCGGCAAAGTCATAGAAACCCATCTGGTCGAGCCAGCCGCCGCCCCACTTCCAGGAACCGGTCATCGGGTAGAAGAAGGTCACCAGCAGGACGGTGAAGACCAGGAAGGAGCCGAACTTGATGCGCTCGGCCACGGCGCCGGAGACGATGGTCGCGGCGGTCGCGGCGAACATGGCCTGGAAAATGAAGTCCGTCCACCAGGTGTAGTCGGCATAGGTCGCGGTCATCAGGGCGACGTCCGCGTTGTCGGCGCCAAACCAGCTGCCGAAGGCGAAGAAGCCGTTGAAGTCGCCGGGGTACATGGCGTTGAACCCGTAGAACGCGTAGGAGATGATGCCGATGCAGACGATCAGCAGGTTCTTGAAGAGGATGTTCACCGTATTCTTGGAACGCACCAAGCCGGCCTCCAGCGAGGCGAAGCCGAGGTGCATCAGAAACACCAGCGCGGCCGAGATCAGCAGCCAGAGGTTGTTGACCGTGAACAGCGTGAATTCGGATGTTTCCGCAAACGCCTCATAGCTTTCGTAGGCCGGGGCCGCGTCTTCGGCCGCCGCGACCGCGGCTTCTTCGCCGAACGTCGGCACGGTGACAGCCAGGGCGCCAAAGACACACAGCATCTTCAGCGTTCCCGACAGGAGTTTTAACCAGTTCTTCATGGTAGGTGGGTTGGGTGGTTTACAGGCAGTGGATGAGTTCCGGTCGGCAAAGCGGCCGTACCCTCCATTTAGCACAGCCTGTGCCAACCCGGTCTGAGCTTGAAATCGGACCCGACAAAGCCGGGCGGAACGGCCCGCCATTGACAGGGTTCGCGCCGGGCCGCACCTGTCTTCCTTCCCATGCGTCCCGTCCTTCGTCTCTCCGGCCTTCCCTCTCCGCGCCCTCTGCGCGGCGACGCATGAAACTGCCCCTCTGGGTCATGCGCTGGCTGCACCAGCGCAACCTGTCGCGGCAAAAACTGCGCGGCAGCTGGCTGCACAACCGGCTCGGCGACCGGATCTTTGCCAAGGATCTCTGGCGGTTCTCCCGCGAATCCGTCGCGCGCGCCTGGCTGGTGGGTTTCCCCATCACGATGGTGCCGTTCCTCCCCTTCCAGACGGTCTTCGCCACGATCGCCGGACTTTTCGTGCGCGGCAACCTCCTGCTGTGCATCGCACTGCAATTCCTTTCCTCGCCCCTGACCGCGCCGGTCCAGCTGCCCGCCTGCTACTTCGTGGGCGAACTCGTGCGCGGCCGCTCCCCCTCCACCGTCTGGGCGCACCTCCATGAAACCCCGCTCGCCGTCTTCTCCGGTGACAGCGTGATTTCCCTCTACCTCGGCGCCGTCATCATCGGCGCCTTGGGCGGAGCCATCGGCTACGCCGCCATCCGCAACTTTCCCGTCCGGTCACCCCGCCCACCCCTTGGGCCGTCAGCCCAAACCCCCAACGCCGACTGAACAAACCGGGCAGGCGCAGGCGCGAAACCCCTTCGCGATTCGACCGGCGGCCTGGCGGCGGGTTATAACGGAAACAGCACCGGCACCAGCAGCACGGTGACGATTAAAACCAGCGCCGCGAACGGCACGCCCACCTTCACGAAATCGCCGAACCGGTAGCGACCCGGCCCGAGCACCAGCGTGTTCACCGGCGATGACACCGGCGTCATGAACGCCGCCGAGGCCGCCAGCGCGACCGTCATCGCAAACGGCAGCGGCGAGGCCTCCAGATGCCGGGCGATGCTCAGCGCGATGGGCGCCATCAGCACCGCCGTCGCGGTGTTGGAAATGAACAGGCCCGTCACCGCCGTCAGCAGGAACAACCCGGCCAGCAACAGCCGCGGGCCCGCGCCGCCGAAAGTTTCCATCAGGCTGCCGACCGCCAGTTCGACGCCTCCCGTCCGCTCCAGCGAAAGGGCCACCGGGATCATCCCCGCGATCAGCACGAGACTCTGCCAGTGGATGGACTTGTAGGCGCTGCTCAGGTCAATGCAGCGGAAAGCGCCCATCAGCAGACAGGCCAGCAGGACGGCGACGACATTGGGCACAACGCCGGTGACCATCAGCACGACCATCACCCCGAGGCTGAACAACGCATGCGGCGCCCGCCCGGGCACGGGCGCCACCTCATCCACCTCCGCCGGCAGACTCAGCACGAGAAAATCCTGCGGTTGCGATTGCAGCAGGCGAACCGCCTTCCACGGGCCGATCACCAGCAACGTATCGCCCATCCGCAGTTTCTCCTCCAGCATGGCGCCTTCCAGGGCTTTGCGCCCGCGGCGCAGACCGACGACATTGAGTCCGTGCTTCCGGCGAAAACCCGTTTCCAGCACAGTCTTGGCGATCAACCCGGAATCCGGCGGCAGCGCCACCTCCGCCATGCCGATGGCTCGGGATTGATCCGCAAAATAGGTGTCGCCCAGAACCAACCGGTCGAGCCCCAGGTCGCGGCAGAGCGGTTGGGGGTCGGTCCCTTCCCCGGATATCTCCACCAAAAGAACATCCCCGGACTTCAGCTCGGCCGTGGCGCTGGGTGGCAGCAGATCCAGGCTGAAACGCCCCGGACGCTCGATCGCCACGACATTCGCGCGGTATTCGCTGCGCAGGCTCAGGTTCTGCAGTGTGCGGCCCACCAACGGCGAGCCGGGCCGGATGCGCAGGCGGTGCGCGCGGTCCGCCAATTTGTAGTCGCTGATCAGGTGCTGGAACGTGCGTCGCACCCCGGCGGCGGGCGCATCCTCCGTCCGCACCGCCAGCCAGCGGCGCGCCACGAGCATGTAGCCGATGCCCAGGACGAGGATCACCAGTCCGATGGGGGTGAAACTGAAAAATTGAAACCCGGCAAAGCCCTCCCGCTTCAGCGCGCTGTCCATGACCAGGTTCGGCGGAGTCGCCACGAGGGTGAGCATGCCGCTGATGAGACCCGCGAAACTCAGCGGCATCATCAACCGGCCCGGCGCCACGTGCAGACGCGAGGCGATGCTCAGCACCACCGGGATGAAGATCGCCACCACCCCGGTCGAGCTCATGACCGAGCCGAGCAGCGCCACCGAGAGCATGAGCAGCACCAGCAGCCGCGTCTCGCTGTTGCCCGACCGGTGGACCAGCCACTCTCCCATCCGGTAGGCGATGCCGGTGCGCACCAGTCCTTCACCGATCACAAACAGCGCGGCGATCATCACCACGCTCGGATCGCCAAAGCCCGCCAGCGCCTCCGGCACCGTCAGGATGCCGAAGAGCGGCAGCGCCACGATGACCAGCAGCGCCACCACATCCATCCGCGGCTTGTTCGCCATGAACAGCCCGATGCAGGCGCCCAGCAGGATGAGAACGGTGAGCAGGTCGTGGTTCATGCGATTGATGACCTTCGCCAGCCCGTCGCCGGCCCGGCGAGCCTATTCAGGAAACCGCATCATCCTTGCGCACCATCCCCGGCGGGGGCGGCGTCCAGCGCCTCGTCCGACTCACCCTTGCTCACCAGCACCGCGCACACCATGTCGCCGGTGACGTTCAGGCAGGTGCGGCACATGTCGAGCAGACGGTCGATGCCGAGGATGATCGCGATGCTCTCACCCGGCACACCGATGGTCACGAGCACGCCCACAACCAATGGCAAAGAGCCGCCCGGCACGCCGGCGGTGCCCAGTCCCGCCATGATGCACATCAGCGCCACCACGATTTGCTGGCCGATTGAAAGGTCCACACCGAAGACCTGCGCGAGAAACAGCACGGTGACGCCCTCGTAGAGCGCCGTGCCGTTCTGGTTGGCGCTGGCGCCGACCGTGAGTACGAAACGGCTGATCCGCCGCGGCAGCCCCAGGTTCTCCTCGCCCACCCGCAGCGCCACCGGCAAAGTCGCGTTGCTGGAAGAAGTGCTGAAGGCCGTGATCATGACCTCCCTGATCCGGCGGAAAAAATCCCGCGGCGAATAACCGCCAAGGGTCCGGAGAAAAAACGAATAGACGACGAACTGCTGGAACGCCAGGCCGAGGATGACCACCCCGGCGTAGAAACCCAGGCTCTTGAGCATATCCACCCCCATGGTCACCGCCAGGCTGAACCCGAGGCAGGCCACGCCCATCGGGGCCAGTCGCATCGCAAAGCCGATCACGCGCATGCAGACCTCGAAGACCCCTTGCAGCACAGTCAGCAGGCTTTCGGACTTGTCCCGCGGGACCATCGCCAGCGCCACGCCGAAGAAGAGGCTGAAGACCATGACCGAGATCAGCCCACCGCCCGTATAGTTCGGCGTGAAGGCGTTGACCGCCTCGAACAGCGGATTCTGCGGGATCAGGTTGAGCAGGGTCTCCGCCAGCGGCGGGGATTCCCGCGTACCCTGCGCCACGACGCGCTTGGCGGTATCGCCGCCGTAGCTCACCAACAGTTCCTCGCGGGTCTCGCTGGAGAGCTGCTGGCCCGGCTTCAGGACGTTCACGAGGGTCAGACCCACGACCACGCTCAGGCCGGACAGCAGCAGCGTAAACTTGAGCGCCTTCAGGCCGACGCGCCCCAGCTTGCGCACATCGCCCATCTCCGCCACGCCGAGCACGATCGCCGCGAAGATCAGCGGAATCACGATCATGAAGATGATCCGGATGAAAAGCCGGCCCAGCGGCTGGATGAGCTGCGTCAGCCACGCCTGCAGCGTCGCCCCGCCCGCTTCCGTCTGCACCAGCGCACCGGTGATGAGGCCGGCGATGACACCGATCACCAAGCCCAGCAGGATCTGGTTGGCCAGCGGCCAGCGCCAGAATTTCAAGTTCACCTTCGGCATGCGCGCCACCTTGCGGAATCCGCTCCCGCAATCGAACAAAAAATCCCGTCCGGCTCAGCTCAGAAAAAACGTTCGAACAGCCCGACGAGCTTTCCTCCGTAGCGGTTGAACATCTCCACCACCACGGCGCCCCAGAAAATGAAATAGCCGACGGTGAAGGCGAACAGGCCGTAGCCGGCGAGGATGCCGGCGCCGTCGCGCTTCAGCACGCTGAAGGTCATGACCACGGAGACCAGCGCGGGCAGCGTGTTGGTGAACGGTGGCAGCGGCGGCAGCGGCAGGATCAGCAGCAGGGCCGCGAGGATGACGATGCCGGTGTGCAGCCGCAGCTTCCACTCCGCGTCGGTGAGCACGCGCAACCGGTGCCGCAGCCGCCGCTCCAGCCAGCCCACGAGCTTGCTGCTCGCCTTCAGCACCTTGGAAAAAAAGGACGCCGGCAACACCACCTTGCGCAACCAGCCGGGCAGCCAGGGCGGCCGGCCAAGAAAATAGCGCACCGACAGGAACAGGATCACCAGCCCGAGCGGCGTCGAGAGCCCGGGCAGGCTCACCGGCGTCGAAAACGGCAGCGCGCAGATCACCATCAGCAGCGCCGAAGCCCGCGCGCCGAGCGTGTCGAGAATCTCGCCCAGCGGCACCGGCTGGTCGCTGTAGCGCTGCGACAGCGTGCCGAGCTCCTCGGAAAGGGCCGGGCCATCCGGGGATTCCGGCGCGTGGGTGACAACCGTTGGCATCAGGATAATAAAACCTCCCGCACACCCCGCCCGGCACAAGGCAGGGCCGGGGCGGGAGCTCTGCTTATTCCGGCACCACCGTCTGGATGTGCAGCTCCTTGAGTTGCTTCTCCGTCACCGGCGTCGGGCTCTGCGTCATCAGGCACTGGCCTTTCTGGGTCTTCGGGAAAGCGATGACATCGCGGATGCTCGTCGTGCCGCAGAGCAGCGCCGCCATGCGGTCGAGACCAAAGGCGATGCCGCCGTGCGGCGGCGCGCCATAGGTGAAGGCCTTGAGCATGTAGCCGAAGCGGCTCTCGACCACGTCGGCCGGAATCTTGAGCACATCCTCGAAGACTTTTTTCTGCAGCGCCGGCTGGTGAATACGGATCGAACCGCCGCCTAGCTCCATGCCGTTCAGCACCACATCATAGTGCTGGCCGCGCACGGCCTTCGGGTCGGTGTCGAGCAGCGCCGCATCCTCCGGCACCGGTGCGGTGAACGGATGGTGCGTGGCCGCGTAGCCCCCGCGCTCCTCGTCGTAGGACATGAGCGGGAAATCAACGACCCAGAGAAACTTCCAGTCATCGGGGCGCAGGGTGAGCTTGCCTCGCTTCACGAGCAGCTGCGCGGCATCGAGCCGGACGCGGCCGAGAATGGCGCAGGCCTGCTCCCACGGCGCGGCGGCAAAGAAGATGATGTCTCCATCCTCGATACCAAGACGGGCGGTGAGCTCGGCCTTTTCCACGTCGGTGAAAAATTTCACGATGGGCGATTTCCACTCGCCGCCCTCGACCTTGATGAACGCGAGGCCCTTCGCGCCGAGCGACTTGGCCGCGTCTTCCAGCGTCTTGAGTTCACCCTGCGTGATATCGGCGAGACCCTTGGCGTTGACCGCCTTCACCGCGCCGCCGCCGGTGGCGGTGGCCGCGAAGACCTTGAAGGCCGAGGTCTTGAACAGCTCGGTGAAGTCCTGCAGCTCCAGGCCGAAGCGCACGTCGGGCTTGTCCACGCCATAGCGGTTCATCGCATCCTTGTAGGCCAGGCGCGGGAACGGGGTCGGCAGGTCGTGGTCGAGCACGTCCTTCCACACCTTCTTCAGCATGCCCTCGAACAGCGCGTAGATGCCCTCGCGATCAATGAACGACGCCTCGACGTCCACCTGGGTGAACTCCATCTGGCGGTCGGCGCGCAAGTCCTCGTCGCGAAAGCAGCGCGCGATCTGGAAATACTTCTCCACGCCCGCAACCATCAGGATCTGCTTGAACTGCTGCGGCGACTGCGAAAGCGCGTAAAACTGCCCCGGGTGGATGCGCGAGGGCACGAGGTATTCGCGCGCGCCCTCGGGCGTGCTCTTGAAGAGCGCCGGCGTCTCCACCTCGATGAATTCCTGGCCGTCGAAATAGTCGCGGATGGACTTCGCCACGCGGTGCCGCACCTGCAGGTTCCGGCGCATCTTCGGCCGGCGCAGGTCGAGGTAACGGTAGGTCAGGCGCAGGTCCTCGTTGACCTTGTCGCCGCCCGCGTCGTCGAGCGGGAACGGCGGCGTGTCGGCAATATTGTGGACCACGAGACCGCTCGCGTTGACCTCCACCTCACCCGTCGGGAGCGTGGCATTGACCGTGCCGGCCGGGCGCGCGACCACCTTGCCGGCGATCTCGATCACCGACTCCGGCTTCAGTTGCGCGGCCTGCGCGCCCAGATTCGCGTCATCCTGCGGATCGAACTTCACCTGCGTGATGCCTTTGCGGTCACGCAGGTCGATGAAGATGATGCCGCCGTGGTCGCGAACGGAATCCACCCAGCCGAGCAGCGAGACGGAAGTCCCGAGATCGGCGGAGGTGAGTTGGGCACAGTGGTGGGTGCGCTTCATGATGACGTAAGGGGCAGACAAGCGGATCGCGCCCCGGGGGAGCAAACAGAATCTCCGCCCATGACAGGAGGAGGTTCAATCGCCCAGCACCCAGGAGAAAACCAGCGGCGCCACGAGAGTGGCGTCGCTCTCGATCACGAACCGCGGCGTGGTGGCGCCCAGTTTGCCCCAGGAGATCTTTTCGTTCGGCACGGCCCCGGAATAGCTGCCGTAGCTCGTGGTGGAATCGCTGATCTGGCAGTGATACCCCCAGAGCGGCGTGCGCTCGTAGCCGAGATCCAGCCGGAGCATCGGCACGACGCAGATGGGGAAGTCGCCCGCAATGCCGCCGCCGATCTGGAAGAAGC
>CAYSBR010000021.1:0-64504 GCA_964429385.1 uncultured Opitutaceae bacterium | reverse complement strand
CGCCGAGCGGGCCCTCGATCATGATGTCGAGGGCGGAGACGATGCGGCCGGGTTTGCCGTGGTCCTTTTCCCAAGGCTGGACGGCGCCGGGCAGGCGAAGGTTGGAGACGGAGAAGCCGACGAGGCCGGCCTTGGGCTTACCGCCGCGGCCGGTGGCGCCTTCGTCGCGGATTTCGCCGCCGGAGCCGGTGGCGGCGCCGGGGAAGGGGGAGATGGCGGTCGGGTGGTTGTGCGTCTCGACCTTGCAGAGCAGGTGGATGTCTTCTTGGGAGGTGACGTAGTCGTTGGTGCGCGGGTCGGCAAAGAAGCGGCCGCCCTTCGAGCCTGCCAGCACGGCAGCGTTGTCCTTGTAAGCGGACAGGATGCCGTCGCTATGCAGCTGGTAGGTGTTCTTGATCATCTGGAAGAGCGACTTGTCCTTGGCGGAACCGTCGATTTCCCAGGTGGCGTTGAAGATCTTGTGGCGGCAGTGCTCGGAGTTGGCCTGCGCAAACATCATCAGCTCGATGTCGTGCGGATCGCGACCGAGCTTGGTGAAGGCGGCGACGAGGTAGTCGATCTCGTCCTCGGCGAGTGCGAGGCCGAGGTCGCGATTGGCGGCGGCGAGGGCGGCGCGGCCGCCGGTGAGGACGGGCACGCTGGCCATCGGCTTGGGTGACTCGTGGCGGAAGAGAGCGGCGCAGTCGTCGATCGAGTTGAACACGGCCTGGGTCATGCGGTCGTGCAGGCGGCTGCGCAGGGCGGCGAGAGCCGGCGCCGGCAGGACGTGGAGCGGAGGGGTGAGCGCCGCATTGTCTAACTCGATCCAGTAGGCGATGACGCGCTCGATGCGCTTCACCTTGTCCAGGCCGCAGAGGCGGGCGATGTCGGTGGCCTTGGAGGACCAGGGGGAAAGGGTGCCGGGCCGGGGGGCGACGACTTGCAGGAATCCTTGCGGAGCGCGGCCCTCGCGTCGGGGCCCATAAGTCATAAGTTTCTCCAGAACGGATTGTTCCGCGGTCGAAAGCGGGGCGTTGAGGTCGGCGAGATGGATGAACGCGGTGGCGATCGCCCGCACCGGCACCCCGGCGGCCACGAGGTCCTGCCGGAGTTTTTGCACGCGAAATTCGGAGAGGGCGGTCGCACCGTGAAGGGTCAGCATGATCGAAAGAGGCGATGTTTCCCAACAAGCCCGACGCGTCAAGGGGGGTGTGCCGGGAGGTCTGTTCATTTATGCTCAGAGAAAGCGTTGACGCTGCGCCGCGCGCTGGCGGAATAAGCCTTTTTGACGCCTGTGAGGACTCATTTTCACCCATCACCCAAGATGCTGCACCGCTCCGCTGGAGTGGTCCGGAAAAAAACGGGGGCCGGGGCATGAGCGACCGGATCACCCACGAATGCGGCATCGCCCTCGTGCGACTGCTGAAGCCGCTGTCCTACTATCAGGAAAAATACGGCACGCCGCTGTGGGGCTTCACCAAGCTTTTCCTGCTGATGGAAAAGCAGCACAACCGCGGCCAGGACGGCGCGGGCGCGGCCTGCGTCAAGCTCGGCGCCCCGGCGGGCGAGGCGTTCATGTTCCGCGAACGCAGTGTGAAAGCCAACCCGCTCGACAAGATCTTCAAGACCCTCCTGGCCCAATACAACGAGAAGGTCGCCAGCGGCGTCATCCATCCCGAATTCCCCGAAACGGTGAAGAAGTCCTTCGACTTCGGCGGGGAACTGCTGATGGGCCACCTGCGGTACGGCACCAGCGGCGGTTACAACCTCTCTTCCTGCCATCCGTTTTTCCGCCGCAGCCCCTGGCCGACGCGCAACCTCGCCCTGTGCGGCAACTTCAACCTTACCAATACCACTGAGCTCAACCAATCGCTCACCGCGATGGGCCAGCATCCGATCTATGCGACGGATACGCAGGCGGTACTGGAGAAGATCGGCTTCTTCCTCGATGAGGAACACGAGGATCTTTACCGTCAGTTGCGGGCGACGGGTCTCAATGGCGGGGAGATCGCCCGGCGCATCAGCGAGGAGCTCGATCTCACACGTGTGCTGACCCGGGCGGCGCAGAAATGGGATGGCGGCTACACGCTCTGCGGGCTCACCGGCAACGGCGACGCCTTTGTCGCGCGCGATCCCTCCGGCATCCGTCCGTGCTTCTACTACCGCAACGACGAGGTCGTGGCCTTCGCCTCCGAGCGTGCCCCGCTCATGACGGTGTTCGACCTCGCGGTGGAGGACGTGAAGGAGATGTCGCCCGGGCATGTGGCGGTGATCAAGCGCAACGGCACCTTCTCCGAGGCGGCCTTCACCGCACCCCTGCCGCGGACCTCGTGCTCGTTTGAGCGGATTTATTTTTCACGCGGCAACGACCTCGATATTTACACCGAGCGCAAGGCGCTCGGCGCGAAGCTCTGCGACCAGGTGCTGACCTCCATCGGCCACGACTGGACCCACAGTGTCTTCAGCTTCATCCCGAACACCGCGGAAGTCGCCTACTACGGGCTCATGTCGGCCCTGCGCGAGCGCCGCCGCACCGAGGTGAAGAGCGCGATTCTTGCCGCCAGCACGGCGGGCCGGCTCACCGAGGCGATCCTCGACGACCTGATCCTCAACAACTGGCCGCGCAGTGAGAAGGTTGTGAGCAAGGACATCAAGCTGCGCACCTTCATCGGCCAGGAAAGCATGCGCAATCAGCTCGCGAGCCACGTGTATGACATCACCTACGGCTCGGTGGACCCCGGCGACAACCTCGTGTGCGTGGACGACTCCATCGTGCGTGGCACCACGCTGCGCAAATCCATCCTGCGCATCCTGTCGCGGCTCCAGCCCCGGAAGATCGTCATCGTCTCGACCGCGCCGCAGATCCGTTATCCCGATTGCTATGGCATCGACATGTCGGAACTCGGTAAATTTGTGGCCTTCGAGGCGGCGGTCGAGCTGCTGAAGCAGCGCGGACAGGCAGGTCTTCTGCAGGAGGTTTACACGCTCTGCCGCGAAGAAGTGGCGAAGGGCGGCACGGTCAACCACGTGCGCCGGATTTACGAGCCCTTCACCCCGGAGGAAATCTCGGCGCAGATCGTCGAGCGCGTCCGCCCGCGGGGCATCGAGTGGACCGGCGAGGTGGAGATCCTCTTCCAGACGGTCGAAAACCTCCATGCGGCTGTGCCGCAGCACACGGGCGACTGGTATTTCACCGGTAAGTATCCCACGCCCGGCGGCTACCGCGTCGTCAACCAGGCCTACATCAATTACTACGAACAAGCCGAAGGGCGCAGCTACTGATTTTGCCCACGGAAGACACGGAACACACTGAATTTTATTCTTCCGTGTTTTCCGTGTGTTCAGTGGGCTCCTCTTCATGAGTTTGAATTACGAATCTTCCGGCGTCCGCTACGACCAGCTCGATGCCTTCAAACGCGCCTGCCAGCAGGCGGCGAAGACCACCGCGCCCCTCCTGGCCGCGCACGGCTACACCGAGCCCACCAACACTCGTGGTGAGAGCTGCTACCTGATGGAGGCGGCCGATCATTTTCTCGCCCATGTCGAGGAAGGCCTCGGCACCAAGAATCTCGTGGCCGATGCGGTCTATGCGCAGTCGGGCAATAATTTTTACCGTGAGATCGCGATCGATACCGTTGCGACCATCGTCAACGACCTCGCGACCTGCGGCGCGCTGCCGACCTCGGTGGCGATGCATGCGGCGGTGGGCGATTCGGACTGGTTCGCGGATGCGCCGCGGATGAACGCGCTGGTCGAAGGCTGGGCCGAGGGCTGCCGCGAGGCCGGCGCGGTCTGGGGCGGCGGCGAGACCCCGACACTTAAGGGAATCGTCAACCCGGAGACCATCGTGCTCGCCGGTTCGGCCGTCGGGCGCATTGCGCCGAAAACGCGGCGCATCACCGGTGATGTGCGCGACGGCGACCACATTATCTTCCTGGCCAGCTCCGGCGTGCAGACCAACGGCCTTTCGCTCTGCCGGCTTATCGCCGAAAAACTCCCGCAAGGCTACCAGACGCCCATCGGCCACGGCGACCCGCGCACCTATGGCGAGGCGTTGCTCGCGCCCTCGGTAATCTACGTGAAGTTTGTCGCCGCCTGTCAGCAGCGCGGGCTCAAGCTCAACTACGTCGCGCATGTGACCGGCCATGGCTGGCGCAAGCTCATGCGGCTGGAGGAGCCCTTCGTTTACGAAATCACCACCCCGCGTGCGCCGCTGCCGCTCTTCCGCTTCCTGCAGGAGGCGGGGCCGATCACGGAGCGCGAGATGTATGCGACCTTCAATCAGGGCGTCGGTTTCGCCGCCTACGTGGATCCATCCGTCAGCGCCGCCGTGCTCGGGGCGGCGCAGGCCGCGGGCTATGACGCGTGGCTCGCCGGTCGCGTGAAAAAGGAAGGCGACCGCAAGGCCGTGGTTGTGCCATCGCTCAACCTCACGTTCGAAGGCGACACCTTGCAGGTGCGCTGATTCCGGCTTCAGGCCCGCGGCACGGGTGCGCTGGGAGAGACTTCGGTCCGTTGGGGGCGAGCAAACGGGGTCGGGCCGTTGATTGTCGATGTCCGTTTACCTGCCCCAAGCCGTCTAAAGCGCCTCGCCACCGTGCTTGGCAAGCAGTGCATTCCGGCTGGGCTGAGGTGACTCGATGGCCAGTTTCGCCTCAAGACATAGACGTGGAAGGTGAGGTGGACCCCAAAAGTTGGACACCGCGGATCGTTAACCCAAACTCGGAGGGAACCGAAGGGGTCAGGTTAGGGTTGCCCTGATTTGACGGACAGTGGGCAGGGGATCAAAACCCAAGAAAGCCCACATGAAAACACAGCTACAGAAGCCCGCGCGAACGAAGGCGAGCTACAGCGAGCAATACAAGGAGCAGGCGTTGGCATTATGGCGCAACAGCGGCCGGAGCGCCCTACGCCTGGATCGCCGAGCAACTGCCCATGGGCAAGCCGGGCACGGTGAGGGTTTACCTGCACCAGGCCAAACCTGACGCCTAACGGCCAACCTTCGGTTTGCCCTTCACCGTTGGGATACCGAGACCGGCGGCGCGTCCTGCAAAATTCGGTGTGGCGATTTTTTCCGACTCCGGTCCTCATGCGCGCAACCAGCTTCTGCTTTGTGAGATATTCCAGCCTATCCCTCTGTCTTATGCTCGTGGCCGCTCTTGGGGGCGCCGGGTGTGCCCACCGGGGCCCCACCGTGCTCGAATCCACCCGGCCCGCCTACAACCTCGCACTGCAGCAGACCAGCGACCAGGAGCTCCTGCTCAATCTGGTCCGCAGTCGTTACCGGGACACGCTCTTCTTCACGAGCGTCGAGCGCATCGCCGCGAGTCATGATTTCAACCGGAGCTTCGGGCTCAGCACCGGCTACAATGTTTCGGAAAACAGCTTTACGCCCGGGGCGACCGGCGTGGCCCGGGCGATCGGCCGGCCTCTCGGGATCGGCCCGGCTTCGATCGGGATCAATGAGCGGCCCACGATTTTCTACACGCCGCTCGAGGGCGAAAAATTTGTTCGCCAGATGATGACGCCGATGAATCCCGAACTGCTGCTGCTGGTGGTGCGCTCGGGCTGGAATCTGGAGCGGGTCTTCATGCTGGGCGTGCAGGAGATGAACGGGCTCAAGAACGCGCCGTCGGCTTCCGGGCCCACGCCTTCGCGCGAGCCGGAGTTCCGCGCGTTCCGCGAGGCCGTGGGCCTGCTGCGCGCCCTGCAACGGGACCAGTTCATTGACCTGCTCCGGCCCTCTGGCGCGGGGGAGATTGAATTGCGGTTTACCCGCGGGGCGGGGAACCGGCCGGAAGCGCTCCGGTTCAAGGAACTGCTGGGGCTCGACCCTGCGACCGACCGTTTCCGGATCGTGGCCGGCATCGAGGCGCCGGACCGCCGGACCATCGCGCTTTCCACGCGTCCGGTGCTTGCGGCGCTCACGCTCCTGTCGCAAGGCGTGGAGCCGCCGGCCCGCGATTACGCCGCCGGGAAGATCCGTCCGACCATCCACCATGACGGCCGGCCCTTCGACTGGCAGGATCTGCTGGGCGAACTTTTCCGCGTGCAGTCGTCCGACACGCCCCCGGTGGCGGCGAGCGTGTCCATCCACTATCGCGACACCTGGTTTTACATCGCCGACAACGACCTGGATTCCAAATCCACCTTCGTGCTGCTGACCCAGCTCATCGCGCTTCATTCCAGTCCGCCCGGGACGAGCCCTTCGATGAGTTTTTCCTTCGGCCAGTGAAGGCCGGGGGGATGAGGCCCGCTGCACTTTCTTTGGCCTTGTCGGGCCGGGCCGGGTGCGCGCATACCGTTTTGTCATGAATTCGTCTGATCAGGCCCGGCGGGATGAGAACAGGCTTTCCGAGACGCGGGGAAAAGTCCGCGTGGCGATCATCGGTGCGGGCAATTGCGCCTCAGCCTTGGTGCAGGGGGTGCACTTTTACCGGAATACGCCGGCCGGTGAAAGCGTCCCGGGGCTGATGAACGTCGTCCTGGGCGGCTATCATGTGGGCGATGTGGAGTTCAGCGCGGCGTTCGACATTGATGCGGGGAAAGTGGGCCGGGATTTGGCCGCCGCGTTGCTGGCCGGGCCGAACAACACGATCCGGTTTGCCGAGGTGCCGCCTTTGGGCGTGGCCGTGCAACGCGGGCCGACCCTGGACGGGCTGGGCAAATATGTGGCCGCGAAGATCACGGAGTCGCCGGCGGCGCCGGTGGACGTCGCCGGGGTGCTCAAGGCGACGCGCACGGATGTGGTGGTGTCCTACCTGCCGGTCGGATCGGAGGAGGCGACCCGCTGGTATGCGGAACAGGCGCTGGCGGCCGGCTGCGGTTTCGTGAATTGCATCCCGGTGTTTATCGCGTCGCAGCCGGAGTGGCAGGCGAAGTTCAAGGCCCGCGGCCTGCCGATCATCGGTGACGACATCAAATCGCAGGTGGGCGCGACCATCACGCATCGCACGCTGGTGAACCTGTTTCGCGAGCGCGGCGTGCGGCTGGACAAGACCTACCAGCTCAACTTCGGCGGCAACACCGATTTTCTCAACATGCTCGAGCGCGAGCGGCTCGACTCGAAGAAGATCTCCAAAACCAACGCGGTTACGAGCCAGCTGGGGGAACCGATGCCGGCGGAAAACGTCCACGTGGGCCCGAGTGACCATGTGCCGTGGCTGGAGGACCGCAAATGGTGCCACATTTACATGGAGGGCACGACCTTTGGGAATGTGCCCCTCAAGTGTGAGGTGAAACTGGAGGTATGGGATTCCCCAAACTCGGCCGGGGTGGTGATCGATGCGGTGCGCTGTGCGAAGCTCGCGCTCGACCGCGGACTCGCCGGCCAGCTCGAAGGGCCTTCGAGCTACTTCATGAAATCGCCGCCCGTCCAATACACCGACCACGAAGCGCGGGCGCGGACGATCGCCTTTATCGCGGGGGAGTGAACCGCCTGAGCGCGCAGCCCACCTCGCAAAATTTATCGGGCGTTACGCGATGAAAATATCCAGCAGGGCGAGGGCGCATAGAACGCCCGCGACACGACCTCTTTTAGCGGGACCCGTTCAGCGCTTGCGCGGCCGGTAGTAGCGGGTGACGGGGTCAAGCTCGGCGTCGGGTCCGGTGTAACCGTAGGTGTGTTCGAGATACGCTTGCGGCTCCGCCGGCACGGCGGTGGGCGCGCCGTGGAAATCCACCGTGCGCGCCGGATAAAACCAGTCGCGCGGAAAAGGCGCGGTGTCGCCGGGGTTGGGGCTGTTGAGGATCGCGTGCAGGCGGCCCGCCTCTTCCGCGAGGAAATAGATATCGGCCTCCCAGCCGCGAT
This sequence comes from uncultured Opitutaceae bacterium, assembly GCA_964429385.1. Lineage (GTDB taxonomy): Bacteria > Verrucomicrobiota > Verrucomicrobiia > Opitutales > Opitutaceae > UBA2377. The sequence continues at coordinate 56,715 of CAYSBR010000021.1, read as the reverse complement.
GGCTGAGGTAGAGCTTCGGGCCGTTGTGTTGGTGAGAGGTGTCGTGCAGCGTGAATCCGTGCGGCAGGCGTGGCGCGGCGGCTTTGAGCGTTTCGTAAGCCGCGACCGGGGCGGCAAAGTCCACATCGCGATCATGGGCAAGAATGCGGCCCTCGCGCCACCAGCCGAGCAGGGTGCCGTAACACAGCCAATGATCGACGCCGCTTTCACGCAGCCAGGTGTTCACCGTCCGATACAGGATCACGAGTCGCTCTTCGCGGCGCCGGCGCCCGGACTCGCTCCAGAGGGCATCGGCATGCCGGAGATGCCGGAGAAGCAGGCGGCCCTGACGGCGAAGATCGGCCCAGTGAAAAGAGGAGGCCATGGGATGAATCAGACCGCGCGGCACAAGGCGCGCAGGCGGAGAAGGGCGGAGAGGTGGGCGAAGACGGCGATCACCGCGCAGACCCCGAGCAGAATGGGCGCGGGCGCAAAGCCGGCCAGTCCGGCGGCGGCGGCGGCGGCGCACCCGCCGGCGAGCCAGACCAGCCGCTCGGCGCGTTTCATCCAGCCGCGCGGCGGCCTGACTTGGAGCGCCTCGGCTTTCGCGGTCGAATAAGTGACCATGAAACCGCCGAAGAGCGCCGTGACGACGACGAGCTGGGCCATGGGCTGGGCGCGAAAAAAGTAGAGCAGTCCGGCGAACAGGAAAAATTCCACATAGCGGTCGATTGCGGAGTCGAGGACCGCTCCGCGGCGGGAGACGGTGCCGTGATGACGGGCGATGGCGCCGTCGAGTCCGTCGCCGAGTCCGCCCAGGGCCAGCGCCCAGGCGGCGGCCCCGGGATACCCGAACGCGGCGCCGACTCCGGCGGCCAGGCCGAAACCGAGCGAGAGCCACGAGACGGTGTCCGCGCTGAGGCCGGCCCGGGCGCAGCGCCGGGCCAGCGCATCAATCCAGCTATAGCCGAGATGCATGAGGCGTTCGCTGAGAAAAATGGTGCCGCTTTCCCGTGAGACGCGGTCATGGCGGGCGCCTGGGGCGACGAGGAAGGAGAAGCCCGCCAGTCCCAGCGTGCCGATGATCAGGGCGAGTCCGGCCAGGGCATCAGGGGGGATCATGGCGTGGGATCGGTGGCGGCCTCACGGCGGGCGCGGGCGGCGATGCGGTCGAAGCTCCAGCGGAGCACAGGGGCGATCAGGCTGTGCAACCAGGCCAACGTGGTGAGCTGAAAACCGGGGGTGACGGAGAAGCGGCCCCGACGGACGGCCGTGAGCGTGGCGCGGGCGACCGCCTCCGCGGTCCAGAGTCCGCCGCCGGCGGTCAGCGCCTTGGTCTCGGGCGGTTTGGTGAGATTTTCCTCGGTGAGCTGCGGCGTGTCGGTATCGGGCGGATAGACGATGGTCACGGCGATGCCGGCGGGTTTGAGCTCGGCGCGCAGCGCCTCGGCCAGGCCGCGCAGGGCGAACTTGCTGGGCGAGTAGGGGGTGTAGCCGAAAAGGCCGACCAGGCCCGCGCCCGAGGAGATGAGCACGACGGCGCCGCGGCCGCGCGCGCGCATGCCGGGGATCACCGCCTTGAGCGCATAGAGTGTGCCGAAATAGTTCACCGCCATCGTCCGTTCGAAGACCGCGACCGGCACCTCTTCGAAATAACCGGGACGGGCGACGCCGGCGGAGGTGATGAGAAGATCAATCGGGCCGTGCACCGTCTCGGCCTGGCGCAGGGCGGCCTGCACGGCGGCTTCGTCCGCCACATCGGCGGAGCAGGTGACGACGGTGGCGGCGCCCGTCGCGGCCCGCACGGCGGCGGCCGCGGTTTCAAGTTTGGCGGGATCGCGCCCGAGCAGACTCAGCCGGGCGCCGGCCGCACCGGCCTGGAGGGCGAGGGCAAGCCCGATGCCGCTGGAACCTCCGGTGATGAAGACGTGCTGGTGGCGCAATTCCATGATGGGCGGGTCGCGATTGTTTAGCGGAATCGCACCGCACAGCAAAACCCGGAGGCCAGCAACAGGGAATTCACTTGCGGCGTCCGCGCTTTGCCGAACCTTCTCAAGGTTCGAATCCATGCACGATGCTGTGGCCATAATCGGAGTGGGCGCTCGTTTTCCCGGCGCGACCGATCACGTCGATTTCAAGCGCATGGTGGCGGCGGCGACGATGCAGGCGCAGGAGATCCCGTTTTCGCGCTGGGATCACTCGCAGGTGCACAGCCCCAATCCGCGGCAGGCGAACCGGACGCCGGCGAAGCAGGCGGCTTTTCTGCACGACATCGAGGGGTTTGCCCCGGAGTTTTTCGGGGTGACGCCGAAGCGGGCGCGGCTGATGGATCCGCAGCAACGGCTGGTGCTTGAGCTGACACGGCAGGCGCTGGAGGACGCGGGCTATGCGCGGAGGATTCTGGCCGGGGGACGGGTGGGCATCTATGTGGGCGCGTCCTCGGGCGATCACCGGCTGTTGAGCGCGGCGCGGGCCAACGTGCCCGGCATCCTGGCGGGCCGGCTGGGCACGGCCGCGCCGCTGTCGCCGGAAGCGGCGGAGGCGGTGCTGGGCGCGCTGCCGCCGATGGGCGCGTATTCGATGCCGGGATCGCAGTTGAGCATGATCGCGGCCAACGTGAGCCAGGCGTTCGATTTCCGCGGTCCGGCCTTCACGGTGGACACGGCGTGCAGCTCCGCGCTGGCCGCCTTGCACGAGGCGGTTTGCCATCTGCGGGCCGGCACGGTGGACGCGGCGCTGGCGGGCGGGGTTTACGTGCTGCTCGATCCGGCGATGCTGGTCTGCTTCAGCCGCATCGGCGCGCTGTCGCCGACGGATTTCTGCGCCCCGTTTCAGGCGGCGGCCAACGGATTCGTGCTGGGGGAAGGCGCGGGGCTGTTCGTGCTGAAGCGGCTGGCCGACGCGCAGCGGGAAGGCGACCGCATCGTCGCGGTGATCCGCGGCATCGCGATGAACAACGATGGTCGCGGCCAGGGGCCGTTGACACCGAGTGCCGCGGGTCAGGCGGAAGCCATCCGGCAGGCCTGGGCGGACGCGGAGTGTGATCCGGCCACCGTGGGTTTGCTGGAAGCGCATGCCACCGCGACGCCGGCCGGTGATGCCAGTGAACTGGCGGCGTTGTCCGCGGTGTTTGCCGGGCGGGTGACGGGGACGGTGCCGATTTCCTCGGTCAAGGCCAACGTCGGGCACGGCCTCTCCTCGGCGGGGGCGGCTTCGCTGCTCAAAGCGGTGCAGGCGGTGGAGGCGGGCGTGGTGCCGGCGCAGCCGGTGCCCGGGGCGTTGCGCGAGGATCTGGCGCGTGATCACGGCTGGCTGCGGGTGTCGGCCCGGGCGGAGCCCTGGCAGTCGCGCGCGGGTGAACCGCGCCGGGCGGGGGTGAGCGCATTCGGCTTTGGCGGGACGAATGTGCATGTGGTCATCGAGCAGGCGCCCGCGAATGCCCCGCGGAGGCCAAGCCGGGCGGGCGCGCGGCACCGCATGACGATCGCGGCGCCCAACCGTGACCTTCTCTCGACCTATGCCGCCGAGCTGGCGCGGGCCGTCCGTGAAACGCTGCCGGATCCGGCGGATGTGGCGTTCACGCTGGCGGCGCGGCGGGAAGATGTGGCGAGCGCGATCTTTTGCGTGGAGACGTTGGAAGAATTGATCGGAGCGCTGGAGCAGGTGGCCCGGGGCGAGGCGGTCCCGCCTCCGGTGCCCGGGGCGAAGGCGGAAGGGCGGCTGGTGTCGTTGCCGCCTTCCCCGCTGGGGTTGCGGCGTTTTTCGATTCTCGATGAGGCGAAGCTTTCGCGGGTGACAGGATCCGCGCGGGAGGAGTCCGCTCCGGCTGAGGAGAAATCCGTGACCGCCGAAAATCTGAAGGCGCGGGTGGTGGCGGCGGTGTGCGCGGTCACGGCGTGGCGGCCGGAGGAGATCGCGCTCTCACAGCGTTTTGTGGCGGACCTGGGGTTTGATTCGCTCACGACGATGGAATTCATGACGGTGCTGGGCAAGGGGCTGGAGACCGCGCCGCCGCCGCGCTCGCTGTTCACGGCGACTCTGACCGTGGGCGAGCTGGTTTCCTGGTTGCAGTCGGCCGGGCCGGTGGTGGCGAGGGCGGAGCAATCCTTCGTGTTCACACGGGAAGCGCATCCCTGGTTGCACGAACACCGGCCCGGTGGAACGGGCCTGCTGCCGATGGCGGCGATGCTGGTTGCGGCGCAAACCCTGCTGGCGGGGAAGGAGGCGGGGACGGTGCTGCGCGATTTTCGCGTGCAGGCTCCGGTGGAAATCCGCGGGGATTCTGTGGCGTTGCGAATGGAGGCAGCCGATGAGGGCGCGTTTGCACTGTGCGACGAAGCGAGCCTCAAAGTCGCGACGGGCCGGGTTTCCGCGCGAGGCGAGGCGGTGGCGCCGCTGGAGTGGAGCGACGGGCGGCCGGGCCGGCTGGAGCCCGCGGTGTTTTACCGGGAAAGGGCGTTCCACGGGCCGGCGTTGCAGGCTGTGCTTGAGCCCCCGCTTTGTTCCGCGCAAGGCGCGCGCGCGCGTCTGGCGGGCGGCGGCGAGGCGGTGCGACTGCTCGATGGCGCGTTGCAACTGGCGCTGTATTGGCTCGCGGAGAAACGCCAGACGACCGCGGTCGCCACGGCCTTTGCTTACTTCGAGCAAATGGAGGCGTGGCCCGCGGATGGAGTGGTGGAGTGTGTGGCGGTGCTGAGCGAGGAGGGCGCGAACGGGTTTCGCGGGGATTTTGATCTGCGTGCGCCGGACGGGCGGATTCTCGCGTATTGGCGCGGAGTGGAGGCGCGGGTGCGGGGTGTTGGTGGGAGGCAGGCGCTGCCGGAGGTGGAGGAACTGGCGGCCCGCAAGGCGGCGCTGGCGCGGGCGGGTTTCGCGATGCCGTATTTCAACGTGCATGAGGGGGTGGCGGGGGCGACCACCCGCATCGGCGGGCGCGAGTTCATCAATTTCTCCTCGTATAACTACCTGGGCTTCGCGGGGCATCCGCGGGTGAACCGCGCCGCCGAGGAGGCGATTGCGCGTTACGGCACATCGGCCTCGGCGAGCCGGGTGGCTTCGGGCGAGCGGCCGTTGCACGCCGCGCTGGAGCGGGAGCTGGCGGATTTTCTGGGTTGCGCGGATGCGCTGGCGACGGTGAGCGGACATTCGATCAATGTGTCGTTGCTCGGGCATCTGCTCGGGCCGGGCGATCTGGTGGCGCACGACGGGCTGGCGCACGACAGTATCGTGACGGGCGCGCGGCTGTCGGGCGCGCGGCGGCTGGCGTTTCCGCACAACGACCTGGCGGCGCTTGATGCCCTGCTGACGGCCGAGCGGCCCAGAGCGCGGCGGGTGCTCATCGCGGTCGAGGGGGTTTACAGCATGGACGGGGATCTGGCGCCCCTGCCGGAGGTGGTGGCGCTCAAGCGGAAACACGACGCGCTGCTGCTGGTGGACGAGGCGCACTCGCTCGGCGTGCTGGGCGCGCGGGGCGCGGGGGCGGGCGAGCATTTCGGCGTGGCGCGCGGTGAGGTGGACCTGTGGATGGGCACGCTGTCCAAGACGCTGGCAAGCTGCGGCGGCTATGTGGCGGGCGACGCGGCGTTGATTGATTATCTGAAGTTCACGCTGCCGGGGTTTGTTTACAGTGTGGGGCTTTCGCCGGCGAATGCGGCGGCGGCGCTGGAAGCGTTGCGACTGCTGCGGGCCGATCCCGCTCCGGTCGGACGCTTGCGGGCGCGGGCGGATTATTTCCGGGCGGCCTGCCGGAGTCAGGGCGTGGACATCGGCGCGAGTGAAGCCTCGGCCGTGGTGCCGTGTCTCACGGGCGCGTCGGACCGGGCGTTGCGGCTGGCGCAGGAGCTCGGCGCCGGAGGCATCAACGTGCAGCCGGTGTTTCATCCCGCGGTGGAGGAGGGGCGCGCGCGGCTGCGGTTCTTCATCACGGCGGATCACACGGAGGCGCAACTCGACCTGGCGGCGGGGCTGCTGGGCCGCGGGCTGAAGGTTTCCGCATGAGCGACCCCCTGGTGATCCGGCCGGTGGGAGGGCGGCGCGAGCGCGAGGTTTTCCTGCGGCTGCCCTGGCGCTTCCTGGGCGCAAACCCGGCGTGGGTGCCGCCGTTGTTGTATGATGTGCGTCGGCAGATTGACCCGCGCAAAGGGGATTTTTTCAAACACTCGGAGGGCGAGTTTTTCCTCGCGTGGCGCGGCCCCGAGGCGGTCGGCCGCATTGCCGCGCTGCACAACCGCCGGCATCTCGCCGCGCATTCGGACGGCGCGGGGTTCTTTGGTTTTTTCGAGTGTGAGGATGATCCGGCGACGGCGCAGGCGCTGCTGCGGACGGCGGAGGACTGGCTGCGGAGCCGCGGGCTCAAGGTGGCGCGCGGTCCGGCCAATTTCAGCATCCAGGATGAAGCGGGGGTTTTGCTCGATGGCTTCGAGCATGCGCCGATGTCCGGGATGGCCTATACGCCGCCTTATTACCGTCCGCTGCTGGAGCGGGCGGGTTATGTGAAGGCGAAGGATCTGTTGGTCTATCGTCTGGCCCGGTCGCAGTGGAACGATCCGCATTTCAAGAAGATCGCCGCGGTGGCGGCGCGTTTGTCGCGCGGGGTGCGGATTCGCGAGCTGAACTCATCGGACTTGCGGGCGGAGGCGCGCCTGATGGCCGGGATCTTTGCGGAGGCCTGGCGGGACAACTGGGGCGCGCAGCCGATTTCGGAGGACGAGTTTCTCAAATACGCGGAGCAATACCGGCCGTTCATCGACCCCCGGCTCATCCTGTTTGCCGAGCGCGACGGGGAGACGCTGGGCATGGCCGTGACGATCCCGGACATGAACGAGATCATCAAGCGGATCAACGGCCGCCTGCTGCCGCTGGGCTGGTGGCGGCTGCTGCGCGGTCGCCGCAAGGTGAAAGGCGTCCGGCTCTTCCTCATCGGGCTGAGGAAAAACGCGCAGGCGCTGGGGATTCCCGCGTTGTTCATCCGCCGCTACCACGAGATCCTGAACCAGGAGGCCTACGACACGCTGGAGTTCTCGTGGATACTGGAAGACAACCGCGACACGATTGCGCTGATCGACCGGCTGGGCGGAAAACGCGTGCAGACGCTGCGCCTTTACGAGAAGGCGCTGGCATGAAGGAGGCGGGCGCATGGGTGGACTGGTGGCGCGGGTCGGGCCGGTTGGCGCGCTGGGCGCCGTTGGCGCTGGCGGCGGGGTTTCTCGCATTGCATGCCGGGCTGGGTGGCCTGCGCGGCGACCATGGCTGGATTTCGCTGGCGACGCTGGGGGTGTATTACGCGGGGCCGCGCCTGCGGCCGGCCGGGACCTTTCTGCTGCCGCTGCTGCTCATGGTGGCGGTGTATGATGCGCAGCAATACTGGGCCGGGGCCTGGCGGGCGCCGGTGCGGGTGGCGGAGCCGCATGCGCTGGAGTTGCAATGGTTCGGGGTGCGGGACGGTGAGGGGATCGTCACGCCCGCGGCGTGGTGGCAGGCGCGCACGCATGCGCTGCTCGATGTGGTGTGCGGGGCGGCCTACCTCGCTTTTGTGCCGGTCTTTCTAATGGCGGCGGCGTGGTGGCGTTTCTGGCAAAAAATCCCGGGAGCGGAGCGGGTGATGTGGGCGATGTTCTGGCTCAATGTGTCGGCCTACGTGATCTGGATGCTCTACCCGGCGGCGCCGCCCTGGTATGTGGACCGTTATGGGTTGGGCCCGGCGGTGCTGGGCGCGGCGCCGGAGGCGGCGGGAGCGGCCCGGTTCGACGCGCTGCTGGGAGTGAGCTGGTTTGCCGATTATTACGGACGCAACGCAAACGTGTTCGGGGCGATCCCCTCGCTGCATGTGGGGCAGACGTTTCTGGCGGTGCTGTTTGCCTGGCGCTTCCGTTCGCTGCGGATTTTGACGACGGGGTTCTGGCTGCTGGTGGCCTTCGCCTCGGTGTATCTGAACCATCACTATATCGTGGACGGGCTGGCCGGGATGCTGCTGGCGGTGCCGGCCTGGTGGGTGACCTGCGCGCGCGAACCCCGGCCACGAGGCCGACCGATCCCTGTCCGGAAGGATGGTTAACCGCGGCTGAAAAGAACGCTGTTCATCTGATCTTCGAAGGACTTGTGGGCCTGCACCGCGGCGAGGAAGTCGGCCTTGGAAAGGGAGTAGGTGACGACGGGTGTGGTGGTGCGTACGGTGGCGTTGCGGGGCTGGTCCTTGAGGAGGGCGACTTCGCCGAAGAAGCCGCCGGTCGCGATGCGGCCGACCCCGCGGGTGCCGGTCGCGGAATCAATGAAGATCTGCGCTTCACCTTCGGCGAGGACGTAGAACCGGTCGCCGAGGTCGCCCTGCCGGATGATGTCCGCATCGGGGCCGAAGCGTTCCTCGCGCATCTTCTGCGCGATGTCGGTGAGATCGGAGGGACTGAGTTCCTTGAAGAGGGGGCATTTCTTCAGGATGGAGCAGATGACCATGTTCTCCTTCACGCGGATGTCGGAGACGATGCGGCCGTCCACCATGTTCACGATGCGGTCGGCGACGTTGAGGATGCGGTTGTCGTGCGTGACGATCAGGACGGCTGCGCCGCGTTCATCGGCGAGCCGGCGGAGCAGTTTGACGACGTTGGCGCCGGAATCCTTGTCGAGGGCGGCGGTGGGTTCATCGGCGAGGATGAGGCGGGGCTGGTTGACGAGGGCGCGGGCGATGGCGACGCGCTGGCGCTGGCCACCGGACAGGTTGCGCGGCTTGTAGGCGGTGCGTTCCGCGAGGCCGACTTCGGCGAGCATGGCGTCCGCGATTTTGTCGTGGTCGGCGCGGGGGGCGTCGGTGAGCTCGACGGCCATGCGGACGTTTTGCCGGGCGCTGAGAGCGTCGAGGAGATTGTGGGCCTGGAAAATGAAGCCGATGTCGCGGCGCACTTTGACCTGCTGGGCGGCGGAAAGCCCGGCCAGTTGCCGGTCCCAGAGTTTGATGCTGCCCTCGTGGACGGAGCGCAGCGCGCCAATGAGAGTGAGCAGGGTGGTTTTGCCGGAGCCGGAGGGGCCGGTCATGATGACGATCTCGCCACTGCGGATGGTGAGGTGGTTGTCGTGAAGGGCCTGTTTGCGGGCGTCGCCTTTGCCGTAGAAGTGGCTGACACCGGCGACTTCGATCGCGATTTCCGGGCGGGAGGGGAGGCTCATGGTCAGAAGAGATCGGCGGGATCGGTGGAGTGGACTTTCTTGAGGGCGAGCCGGCCGGCCAGCAGGCACATGCCGGTGGTGAGGGCGAAGACCAGCAGGATCCGGCCGGGGGTGAGGAACATGCGGATCTGGGTGAAGTGCTCGATCAGGTGGTAGAGGCCGGCGCTGGCGACGAGACCGGGGATGAAGCCGGCGACGGCCAGCAGGAGCGCTTCGTGCAGGACGATGCCGGAAATGAAGCGGGGGGAATGGCCCATGGCCTTGAGGGTGGCGAATTGGGGGAGCCGGTCGTTGACTTCGTTGAACAGGATCTGATGGCAGACGATGACGCCGATGGCGAAGCCGACGAGGAGACCGATGCCAAAGACAATGCCGGCGGGGCTGCGGCGCGTGGTCATGCCGACTTCCCGGGCGTAAAGCTCGGCGGGGGTGAGCAGCAGCGTCTCCGGCGGGAGGGCGGCGCGGAGCCGTTCGCGGACCTGCTCAAGATCGGCCCCGGGCTCGACGCGGATGAGCCCCAGATCGACGATCTCGCGGGACTGGCCGTGCATCGCCTTGAAGGTGTCGGCGCTCATGAGCAGGTGGCCTTCGTAGGTGAAGTTGGAGCCGAGTTCAAAAAGGCCGACGACTTTGACGCGGCTGCGGCCGAGGGTGGAGACAGTGCCGATATCCACGGACCCGAGCTCGCGCCGCGAGAGCCGGTCGTAGAGAACGGCGCCCGGTTCCTGCAGGGCGGCGCGGCGGGAGGCGATGATCGCGGAGGCGAACATCGGGTCGGCGAGATCCACGCCGAGCGCGAAGACGCGGTTGCGCGAGCCGTCCTGCGGATTCCACCAGTAATCGGCGCCGCTGTAGAGGGGCGCGCAGGCTTCCACGCCGGCGACGCCGCGCGCCTGGAAGACCCAGGCGAGAGGAAACTCTTCGCCGGTCTTCAGGTGATTTTTTTCCCGGTGCGAGAGGACGAGGTCGCAGTCGAAGAGGGGCGGGAGGTTGGCCGAGCTGTCGTTGGAGCCGTTGAAAAAGCCCAGCTCCATGAACATGATCACGACGGAGAACGCCACGGCGAGGAGCGCGAGCGCCAGCCGCGCCGGCTTGTCGGTCAGCAGGTTCCAGGCAACGGGCAGGGGGCGGAGCAGGCGCATGGCGGTCAGAACAGGTCGGCCGGATCAGCCCGTTTGAGTTTGCCGAGGGCGAAGACCGCCGCGAGGGCGCACATGCCGAGGGTGAGGCCGAAAACAAAGAGCGCCCGCGACCAGTCCATGTGGACGGGGAACGAGGAGAGGGTGCGCAGCAGCCGGTAGAGGCCGAAGGACAACCCGAGGGCGGGGAAGTAGCCCAGCAGCGAAAAGATCAGGCCCTGGCGGATGCCGACGAGATAGAGGGAGCGTTCGGTGTAGCCGAGGGCTTTGAGGGTGGCGAATTCGCGCAGGCGGTTGGCGATCTCGGTGGCGAGGATCTGGTAAAGGATGACCGCGCCCACGATGAAGGCCACGAGCATGCCGACCTGGAACATGACGCCCACGGGCTTCACGTTGACGAAATAGTTTTCCTCACGGTCGATCAGGCCGGCCTTGCTGATCACGAGCACATCGCGGGGCAGCGCGGCGCGCAGGGCCTCGGCGACGGTCTCCGGATCGGCGCCCGGGAAGACGCGGACGAGGCCGAACTGATAACGGTCGAGCGCGGGCAGGCCGAAGAGGCGGAGAAAGGTGTCGTGGCTGACCATCGCGCTGCCGTCGGCGAGCAGGCCCATGCCGAGGGCGTAGTCGCCGCGGATGGTGAGTTCCTGGCGGTTGACCAAGGCGGGGCCGCCGAGGTGCCACGGGCCGTAGCCGGAGCGGGCCAGGCGGTCGGCGAGGAGGGTCTGGCGCTCCTGCAGGCGCGCGCCCGCTTCGTTCGTCGCGGGGTTGGTGAAATAGTGTCCGCCCGGCCGCAGGCCGAAGATGAAACAGCTTTCCGAGGCGTTGGTGAGCGGGTTTTTCCAGGTGCCGCCTTCGAGCAGCAGGCCTTCGACCGACGCCACGCCGGGCACGCCGCGCGCCTGGATGACGCGATAGACATCAATCGATTCGCTGCGCGTGAGCATGAGGTAGCCGCGCGAGACGATCATCAGGTCGAAATCGAGCGAGCGGTAGGCGAGCGAGGCGTTGAGCCGGGCGGCGCCGAGGAAGCCCGCCTGCATGAAGATGAGGAGGACGGCGAAGCAGATGCCGCCGACCGCGGCGGCGGTGCGCTTCTTGTTCTGGATGGTGTTGAGCCAAGCCAGGGGCGTGCGCATGGGCGGCGGCGGACGAATGCTCAGAGTGAGATGGTCACGTCCACCTGCAGAAACACGAGGCGGTCGAGCGGGGTGGTTTCATCCATGCGGATGACGGCCTCGACGACGCGGCCCTGCGTGGTGGCGTTGGGGTCCATGCTTTCGAGGGTGTTGCGGAAAACGAGGCCGCTCACGGCGGTGACGGTGCCGGTCATCCGGGCGGGCAGCGCGGGCGAGGTGATCACGGCCTTCTGGCCGGGTTTCACCTTGAGGACATCGGACTCGTAGATCTCGGCAACGACGATCATGCCGGAGGTGTCGCCGAGCTTGAAGAGTTCCGTGCGCTCGTTGGCCTGGGCGCCGGGGCGGGCGCGGACTTTGAGAACCCGGGCCTTGATGGGGGCGCTCACCCCGGCGGCGGCGAGGGCGGAGCGGGCGGCGGCGACCTCGGACTCGGCGGTCTGCACGGCTTTGGCGGCATCGCGCACGGCCTGCGCCACGTCCTGTCCGGCCTGGGCGAGTTTCAACTCGGCATTCTGCTGCCCGAGCGTGCGATCCTCGATCTGGTCGGGAGAGATGAACTCGCTGTTCTTGGCGGCGGCGATGCGTTCGTAGCGGCCCTGGGCGAATCTGGCTTCGGTGGCGGCGGCGGCCTGCCGGGCCCGGGAGAGTTCGACATCTTTGGCGGAGCTCACGCGGATGGCCGCGAGGTCGGCTTCGGCCTGCCGGAGCCGGGTGGTGGCGGCCTGCGCGGAGGAAAGCCGGGCGAGGGACTGGCCGGGCTCGACCCAGTCGCCTTCCGCCACCCGGATCTCCTCAATGGTTTCACCCGGGGTGCCGAAGATATCCACGATGCCGGATCGGGGCAGCACACGACCCAGGGCCGAAACCGTTTCGGCGGCGGTCAGCGCGGAGGCCGGGAGAAGGAGGGCGAGGAGGATGAAGGCTTTCATGGAGCGAAGGTGGGGAGAGTCAGAGGGCCGGCGGTTGGGTGAAATCGTCGAGCGCGAGGGCGCTTTCGTCATCGGCGGCGGGCCGGAAAACGGCGCCGAGGGCGAAGCGCAGGCGCGCGAGCGCGGTGGCGTAGGCGCCGTGGGCGCTGATGTAGCGGATGCGGGCGTTGGCGGAGATGTTCTCCAGGTTCACGACATCCAGGATGGTGCCGTCGCCGGTCTTGAGCTGTTCGTATTGGGCGGCGAGGGCGCGGCGGGCGAGGTCGGCGGTGTCCTGCGCGGAGCGCACGGCTTCGGCGCGGAGGCGGACTTCCTCAAGCGCGACGAGCACTTCGCCGGCGATGATCTGGGAGAGCTGGAAGGTCTGGGCCTCGGCCTGGGCGATGAGGGCGCGGCGTTCGCGCAGCAGGCCGTGCTGGCGGCGGTTGTTGACGGGCCAGTCGAGCGAGAGGCCGATGCTGCCGTTGCCGCCGGTCACGCGTTCACGGAGCGGGGCGATGGCGTCGTGGTCCGGGCTGAGTCCGCGGTAGCCCGCGCCGATGACAAGATCGAGCCGGGGCTTGAGGTCGAGCTGGGCCTGCCGGGCGAGAAGATTGAGCGGGACAAGGCTCTCCTGGGAGGCGAGGTAATCGGCGCGGGCGGCGAGGGCGCGCCGGATCAGGGGGGTGCGCGTGGATTCTCCGGCGAAGGTGGAGAGATCCGCGAGAGCGGGAAACGGGTCGCGCGGCGCGGGAGTGGCCGCGATCTGTTCGGGGGGGAGCCCGAGGGCCTGGCCGAAGGCGTAGCGCGCGGCGCGGGCCTCGATCTCGGCGTTGATGCGCAGGGTGCGTTTTTCGCGGAGGTTGGCTTCGGCCTGCAAGAGATAGGCGGGCGGAAAGATCCGGCTGTCCACGAGGACCTTGGTGGACTCGACAAGCCGGGCGGCGGACCGCTCGACGTCGCTTTGCACGGCGTAGGCATCCTCGGCGGCGCGGCTCGCCCAGTAGCTGGCGGCGGTGTTGAAAGTCTGTTCGGCGAGGGCGTGCCGGTAGAGCAGGCCGGCCACCTTGACGTCGCCGCGCGCCGCGGCTTCGGCGGCGCCGGTGCTGTCCCGGCCCAGCCCGCGCAACAGCGGGACGAGGATTTCGAAACGCACATGCGAGAGGCCGCCATCGGTGACGCCGGCCGAAGGGGAATGCTGGTCATGGGTGCGCACCGTGGCGCTGGGACGCAAAATGACGCCACTGCGCAGGAGGCGGCTGAAGCCGGCGGAGTAGGAGAGTTCGCTGTAGCGATCAACGGCGGCGGCGGCGGGGGGGCTGAACTGGGGATTGCGGGTGCGCGCGGCGTTAAGCTCGGCAAAGAGGTTCCAGTCGAAGGCGCCGCTGAACTGCTGGAGCTGGCCGGAACGCTGTTCGACTCTGGATTCGCTGACGCGCAGGGCGGGGTTGTCGCGCAGGGAGAGCGTGATCGCTTCGGCCAGACTGAAGGATGCGGGCAGGGCGGGGGCCTCCGGCCGGGCCGGCGCGGCCAGCGCGAGCATCAGGCCGCCGATGGCGGAGAACAGGGCGGCCCGGCGTGAGAGGGGGAAAATACGGGGAAAAATGGGGGGGCGAGCTTGGGCAATCTCCGCAAGTTGCGCTTGAGAAATCATTGGTGGAATGAGCATTTTGAAGGTGGATTGAGTCAACCCAATTGGCCCCGCGCCCGCGATGCTCCCCTTTCTCCACCGCTTTGTATGCAACCTTCTGTTACCATGATGCCGACGGCGGTGATATTGGCGGCGGGACTGGGGTCGCGTTTGCGTGAGGCAAACCCGGCCGGCCCCAAGGGACTGGTGGCGGTGGGCGCGGGGCCGATCATCGGACGCTCTCTGCGGCTGCTGCAGGCGGCGGGGGTGGACACCCTCATCATGGTGGTGGGCTGGGAAGGCGAGGCCTACCGGAGTTATCTGGCGGAGAATTTTCCGGCGGTTCGTGTGGTGGAGAATCCCGCCTACGCCACGACCGGGAGCCTGGCCTCGCTGGTTCTGGGCGTGAACGGGGTGGAGGACGATGTGCTCGTGGTGGAGTCGGACCTGATCTTTGAACGCCAGGCGCTGGCGCAACTGCTGGCGGCCCCGTCGCCGGATACCTTGCTGGCCAGTGGCTTCACCCGCAGCGAAGACGAGGTGTGGGTGCATGCCGAAGCCGGCCGGCTCGTGCATCTGACCAAGGGCGCGTGGCCGGGCGCGCCGCGCCACGGTGAACTGGTTGGACTGACCCGGTTGTCCCGCCCGACGGTCCGGGCGTTGCGGGAGGTGGCCGCGCAGCTGCCGCCGGCCGCGCATTATGAAGACGGGCTCAACGCGGTCTGCGCCGGGCGCGCGATCGATGTGCTGAAGCTTGAGGCCCTGCAATGGTGCGAGATTGATACGCCGGCTCATTGGCGCCGCGCGCGTGAACTTGTGTGGCCGGCAATTCTGGCGGCTGATGAATCCGCGCCGGTGGGCGCCCTGCCTCCGCGCAAGCGATTGCTCAATCCCGGGCCCGGCACCACGAGCGATGCGGTCAAACGGGCGTTGCTGGCGCCCGACATCTGCCCGCGCGAGGCGGAGTTTGGCCGGGTGCTGGCGCAGGTGAGGCGCGATTTGCTGGCGGTGGCCGGCTGCGAGACGGCCACGCACACGGCGGTGCTGGTCGGCGGTCCCGGCACGGCGGGGGTGGAGGCCGCGCTGGGCTCGCTGGTGCCGGCCGGCGGCCGGGTTCTGATCGTGGAAAATGGCGCCTATGGCGAACGGGCCGCCGCCATTGCGCGCGTTTTGGGAATTTCCGCCCGGGTGTGGCGTTGCGACTGGTTGCGGCGGCCCGATGCCGCCGCCTTTGCCGCCGAGCTGGAAGCCGGCGGGTGCACGCATGCGTGCTGGGTGCATCACGAGACCACCACCGGGCTGCTCAATCCCTTGGAGGAGTTTGGCGAAGTCTGCCGGCGCCGCGGGGTGGTCTCGATCGTGGATGCGATGTCGTCCTTCGCGGGTTTGGATCTGGCGTGGGGCCGGTTGCCGGTGGATGCGTGGGTGAGCAGTGCAAACAAGTGCCTGCAGGGCATGCCCGGTCTGAGCTTCGTCATCGTGCGTCGCGATGTGCTGGCGGCCGCGGCTTCGGTCGCCCGCAGTGTGGCGCTCGATCTGCATGGGCATGAGCGCAGCCAGGGGTCCGGGCAGTTTCCTTTCACGCCGCCGGTGCAGGTCGTCTATGCGCTGGCGGAGGCGTTGCGTGAGACGCAGGCGGAAACGGTGCCGGGCCGGGCGGCCCGCTACCGGGCCTGCTACGAAACGATGCTGGCCGGCATGGAGGCTTTGGGCTTCCGCGCGTTGCTGCCGCGCGCGCTGCACTCGGGTCTGCTGACGACGTTTGCGACGCCGGACTGGCGGGGGTTCACTTTCGACGGTCTGCACGATCATCTCTACGCCCGGGGCATCACGCTTTACCCCGGCAAGCTCGCGGGATGCGATACGTTCCGTGTGGCCAACATCGGCGCGCTCACGCCCGCCGACCTGCATGTCTTTCTGGCCGAAGTAAAAAAATACCGCGATGCCCTCTGATTGTCTCCCCGCCGCCACCACACGATTGCGCGCGCTGCTCGAACCCGGGCGGCTGGATTTCATCATGGAGGCGCACGATGGATTGTCGGCGCGGATCGCGGCCGAGGCGGGGTTTGCCGCGCTCTGGGCGAGCGGGCTGTCCATTTCGGCGAGCCTGGGCGTGCGCGACAACAACGAGGCGAGCTGGACCCAGGTGCTGGAGGTGGCCGAGTTCATGGCCGACGCCTCGGGCGCCCCCATCCTGCTCGATGGCGACACCGGCTACGGCAACTTCAACAACTTCCGCCGTTTTGTGCGCAAGCTCGAGTCGCGGGGCGTCGCGGGGGTGTGCATCGAGGACAAGCTGTTCCCCAAGACCAACAGCTTCCTGCGCGGTGAAACCCAGCCGCTGGCGGCGGTGGACGAGTTCTGCGGCAAGCTCAAGGCCGGGCGCGACGCGTTGCGGGATGACGATTTTGTGATCGTGGCGCGGACGGAGGCGCTCATCGCCGGCTGGGGGCTGGCCGAGGCCCTGCGCCGCGCCGAAGCCTACCGGGAGGCCGGCGCGGATGCGATCATCGTGCACAGCGCCAAGTCGCGCCCCGACGAAGTGCTGGCTTTCCTCGATGCCTGGGAGAACCGGCACCCCGTGATCCTGATTCCGACCAAGTATCACACCACTCCGGTGGAGGTTTTCGAGCGGCGCCAGGTGGCCGCGGTGGTGTGGGCCAATCATCTGCTGCGCGCGGCGCTGCCGGCCATGCAACGCGTGGCCGCGCGCATCGCCCGCGAGCGGAGCACGACCGGGGTCGAGGAGGAGATTGCTCCGCTCAGCGAGGTGTTCCGGCTGCAGGGGGATGACGAGTTGCGCGAAGCCGAGGCCCGCTACCTCGCCGCCGCGCCGCGCCGCGGGGCGGTGATCCTGGCGGCGACGCGGGGCAGCGGCGCGCTGCATCCGCTTACCAGAGAAAACCCCAAGACGCTTTTGCGCGTGGCGGGCCAGTCGCTGCTCGACCGGCTGTGCGACAATCTTTCCGCGCTCAACGTGAGCGACCTGAGCGTCGTCGCCGGCTATCGCGCCGAAGCGATCTCGCGCGAGGGGTTGCGCCGGTTCGAGAATCCCCGATGGGAAACCACCGGGGAGGTGGTTTCGCTGGATTGCGCGCGCGAGGCGTTGGGCGGGCCGTGCCTGATCGCCTTTGGGGACATCCTTTGCCGGCGCTATATCCTGCAGGTTTTGCTCGATGATGCGGCCGACTTTGTCATCGCCGCCGATCGCGGTATCCGCGCCGCTCCGCCGGGCGAGCCCGCCCGGCCGCGCGACCTGATCCGCATCTCCACGCCGCCCTCGCCCGGGTTTCTCGATGGCGAGCACCTGCTGGCGGGCGCGGCCAACTCGGCCGATGCCGCCGCGTTCGATGCCGAGTGGATCGGGCTGTTGCACTGTTCCGCGCGCGGCACGGCGATTCTGCGGGCCCGGCTTGATGCCTTGCGCGGCAGGCCGGACTTCGCGCGGATGGCGATGATTGACCTGCTGGCCGACCTCGCCGCCACGGGCGAGCGGATCAGGGTCCATCTGTTTGCCGGTGACTGGACGAGCATCGAATCGGTTTGCGATCTCGCCGACGCAAGCAACCTCCGGTCATGATCACCGCGGATCGCTTTCTCGACGCCTGCCATGCGCGGGGCTTTCGTTTCATCACGGGCACGCCCTGTTCCTACCTGAAGCCGCTCATCAATGCGGCCATCGACGACGGGCGGTTTCTCTTTCGCGACGCGGTCAACGAGGGTGATGCGGTGGCGATGGCGGCCGGCGCCTTCATCGGCGGCGCGCGGCCCTTGGTCATGTTTCAAAACTCCGGCCTGGGCAACGCGGTCAACGCGCTCACCTCGCTCTGTCATCCGTTCCGTGTGCCGGTCCTGCTGGTGGTGACGCATCGCGGCGAACCGGGCGGCCCGGCCGATGAGCCGCAGCATGAGCTGATGGGGCGTATCACGACCGGCTTGCTCGACACGATGGGCATCGCCTGGGCGCGTTTTCCGGAAGAGGCTCCGGCGGAGGCCGTGGCCCGGGCCTGCGCACACATGGATGAGACGGGCCGGCCCTATGCGCTGGTCATGGCGAAGGATGCGGTGGCGCCGCAGGCGTTGCGTGCCACGGGGCGGACGGATCCGGTGGGAACACGGACGCTGGCTTTTGCGGAGACGCTTCCGCGGGCGAACGACAAACGCATTGCCCGGACGGAGGCGCTGGAGGTTGTCCGGCGCACACGGGATCCGCGCGGCGTGTTGATTGCGACGACCGGCTACACGGGGCGCGAGCTGTATGCGCTGGGGGATGATCCTTGGAATCTCTACGTGGTCGGCGGGATGGGCTCCTCCAGTGCGCTGGGGCTCGGGCTGGCTTTGCAGGCACCGGGCCGGCCGGTGACGGTGATTGATGGCGATGGGGCGGTGCTCATGCGCCTGGGGAATCTCGCGACGCTGGGGGCTTATGGGCCGGCGACGCTCACTCATGTGGTGCTCGATAATGAGGCGCACGAGTCCACCGGCGGCCAGCGCACGGTCAGCCGCGGCGTGATGCTGGGGGCGGTGGCGCGTGCGTGCGGCTACGCGGAAAGCCACTCGACGGATGATCCGGCGGTGCTGGCGGAGGTGTTGCGGCATCCGGGGAGGGGCGGGCCGCGTTTCGTGCATTTCCGCACGCGCGCCGGGGTGCCGGCCGCGCTGCCGCGGCCGAAGACGACCCCCGCCGAGGTGGTCCGTCGTTTGCGGGACTGGCTGGCGCATTCCTGAGATGCGGGTGCTGCTGACCACGCCTTATGATCTGGCGGTGCCCGGCGGGGTGAACCGCCATGCGCTGGATTTGTTCGATACGCTGACGGACCGGGGATTTGATGTGCGGCTGGTGGGGCCGTCGTCGGCACCGTTGCGCGCCGATGATCCGCGGGTGATCCGTCTCGGCCGGGTGCGGGTGGGCTCGCTCAACGGGGCGCGCAGCCGGGTGACGCTCGATCTGGGGATCGGTCGCGAGATGCAGCGGCTCATCCGCGGATTTCGCCCGGATGTGATCCACCTGCAGGAACCGTTTTTGCCGACGCTCAACACCTGCGCGCTCCTGCATGCGGGGCGGGCGCTCCGGGTCGGCACGTTCCACACCTATTCGGAGACCAGCCGCGGTTATCTGTGGGCGTGGCCGTGGTGCCGCTGGATCAATGCCCGGCTCGACCGGCGGGTGGCGGTGTCGGCGGCGGCGCGGGATTTTGCCACGCATTACCATCCGGCGGAATTTACGGTGGTGCCGAACGGGGTGCGGTTGCCTTCGGCCGCGGAGGTGCGGCCGGCGCGCGCGCCAGGGAGTCCGGTGCGGGTGTTGTTTGTCGGTCGCGCCGACGAACCGCGCAAGGGTTTCGCCGTGCTGCGGGCGGCGCTGGCCAGGCTCGCGACGCACGCGCCGGGTCGTTTCGAGCTGGTGGCGATCGGACCGGGCACGGCGCGGGGCGAAGTGGACGCGGCAGGGCTGTCGGCCGCTTATCGCGAGGCCGATGTGGCGGTGGTGCCGTCGCTGGGCGGGGAAAGCTTCGGGCTGGTGGCCTTGGAGGCGATGGCCCACGGGGTGCCGGTCGTGGCCTCGGCCATCCGCGGTTACCGGGAATGGATGGAGGGCCGCGAGGCGGGGGCGCTCGTTGCTCCGGGCGAGGCGGCGGCGCTGGCGGAGGCGATCCTAAAGACGACGAACGATCCGGAACGGCACGCGCGCCTGGCGGCCAATGCCCGGCGGTTGGCGGAGTCTTATGATTGGGAGCGGAACGCGGACCGGCTGGTCGCGCTTTACAGGTCGGGTGCGTCGGGGCGCTCGAACGATGAAGGCCGGGGATAGAGTTCGCGCAGGAAGGCGCGGACGATGGCATTCACCTCGGGAGAGGTGCGGTCGCCCTGGTCATCATTGAGACAATAGAATTTGGGCCGCAGCCGGCGGAGCCGGTCGAAGGCGCGGCGTTCGGCGGCGGGGCGGTTGCGGATCTTGTGAAAGCGATGATAGCGGAGGAGCCGCCAGCAGGGCTCGGCCACGGCTTGGTTGCGGCAACGGGCGAGCAAATGGGTGCGATAGAGAAAGTCGGTGCGCACCTGCGCGGGGTGGCGGAACCGGCGCTGGCGGGTGGCTGCGATCTCGGCGGGACGTGAAGCAATGGCGTCGGCGAGCAAAGCGCGATCCACGAGGATCGGCGCGTGCTCGATCAGACCGAGGGAGACAAGGCGGTGTTTGCCGTCAAAGATGCGAAAAGGGAGGGATTCTCCGCAGACCGAGCCGAAGACCTTGATGCGCCCATCCGCCGCAATGAAATCCTCCAGACCGGTGGGAGCGCCGAACAGGAAATCGTCGTTAAGGTAGAGAAAACGCGGGGTCAGGTTTGGAATGAGATGGAGATGACTCTCAATCGTGTTGCAGTTGAAAGTCGGCAGGATGGCCGGGTCCATGACCTCGTCGTGGTGCACGATCCGCAGGCGTGGGTGTGCGCGGTTCAGCCACCCGGGAATCTGCGGTCGCGTGGTGAACAGCACGACCTGGCGGACCCAGGGGCAGAATTGCTCAAGCGAGCGCAGGCTGTGGCGCAGGAGCTGATGAGCGTCGCGGTAGCGCTCGGGATTGAGCTCCAGTCTGGTGGGCGAGTGCCGCTGCATCATGTCGGCGTAGCCGGGCCAGTTGCCGTCAACCCAGGTGTAAACGACATCCATCGTGGCGGGAAGCGGAGCGGCGTCGGGGCGGGTGGTGGGCATGACGGCGGTGGATGATCGGTTTGTTCACGCGGCGATGTCGAGAACGCCTTGCCGCGCGCGGGGCAACACGCAGAGTGCCGGCATGCCACCCGCCTACGCCTGTTCCCGCCGGTCCCGGTTGCGTGTCTGGTGGCTGGCGGGCAGCCTGGTTGCGGTGGCGGCGGTCATCGTGTGGCTGTTGCGCGATCTCGCGCCCCGGGAGGTTCTCGACCGCCTGTTGGCGGGCATACGCGGGGCGGGACCGGTGGCGTATTTCGCGGCGATGGCGGTGCTGCCGGCGCCGCTGGCGTGGTTCACGGTGCCGGCGGGCGAGCTCTTCGCGGCGCAACTGACGCTGCCCGGCGTGGTGCTGGCGGCATTGGTTGCGGTGGCGGTGCAACTGGCGTTGAGCTACGCGGTCGCACGCTACGGACTGCGACCGTTGGTAGTGCGGCTGATTCGCCACCGCGGCTACACAGTGCCGCGAGTGACGCCGGAGAATGCTCTGAGCGTGGCGCTGTTGGTGCGGCTCACGCCCGGGCCGCCCATGATTCTGGGCAGCTGCATCCTGGCCGTGGCGGAGATGCCGTTCCGGCTCTACATGATGGTATCGTGGCTGGTCGCGCTGCCGTGGGTGGTGGGCGGCGTGGTGCTGGGCCGGGGTATTCTCGGGGGCGAGGTGAAGATGATCGCGCTGGGCGTCGGCGTGCTGGGCGCCGTGATGGCGTCGGTGCATTGGTGGCGGAAGAAATATCTGCCCGCCGACAGGCGCTGAGAGTCCGGGCGGTTTTTTCGCGACAAGCTGCCTGCCGGCGCTAGCAATGCGGGGCATGCGTCCCGTGCCTCCGGCCTACACCTACGTTTGCGTGGATCGGTCGCTGCTGGTCGGGCCGTTCTGCCGCCATGTTGTGCGATGGTTTGTGGAGTGGCTGCCCCGGGCGGTGCCGGCGAATCTGCTGACCCTGGGATCATCGGCCTGCATGTGGGGCATGCTGATACTGGCGATGACGGCGGCGGACCCGGTGGCGCTGGCGCCGTGGTGCCTGGGGCTGATGGCGGCTTACGTGATTTACGATCATGCCGACGGCATGCAGGCGCGCCGCACCGGCACCAGCAGTCCGCTGGGGGAATTCCTGGACCATTATACAGATGCCTTTCACGGGCCGATCGCGGTGGTGGTGATGTTTCTGCTCGCGGGCCGCGGTGATTCCCCGTTGCTCGCGCCGGTGTTGTGGTCGGTGACTCTGGCGGGAGCGGCCGTCATGGTGGAGGAGCGCGAGCGCAAGGAATTGTATTTCGGTGTGCTCGGCCCGCTGGAAGGCATGCTGCTGGTGCTCGCGTTTTGTGCGAGCTGGTGCCACCCGGCGGCGGCGGCGTGGTGGCATGCGCCGCTGGCCGGTGACATTACGGGATTCGAGGCGGTGATGGCGCTCGGTGTGGCGGGCGGTGGCTGGACGCTGGCGGGGGGTGTGCGGCGCATTGGTCGCGCGCCGGCCAATCTGATCCTGTTTGCGATGTCCGGCGCGGTGTTTTGCGGGCTGGGCTGGTGGTGCGATGCGGCCTGGTGGGAACTGGCGGTTTTGTTCGCGCTGCACGGCGCCGATTTTTCCGGGCGCACGATCGCTTCGCATCTGGGGGGAACCCCGCGACCGTGGCCGGACGGGGTGGCGCCGTTGCTAGTCATCGTTGCCTTCATTGCGGGCGTGCCCCCGGGCTGGGCGGTGGTGCCAGCCGGGATCTGGCTGACGGCGCGCAACGTGTGGCTGGTGGCCGGGGTATTCGCGATGTTCGGACACTGCTGGCGCTGGCGGAATCCGGCGTAGCCATGCCGCCGGCGGGTGGCGCCGGGTTCAGGGCCGAGGCAATTGCGCGGCGAAGCGGAGCATGCTTTCGTCGGCCACGGCGTTGCAGCGGGTCTCGACTTCGCGCCAGCGGTCCTCGGTCAGGAAGCGGCCGCGGCAGACGTTCTGCCGGGCGAAAAACTCCTGGCGCGACTTGGTGTAATAGTGGTTGACCCGCCAGCCCTGGCCGGTGGTCACGAGCGAGCGCAGCTGGCAGCCGAGGCGGTGGCGCCACCAATGCGAGCTGTAACAGTAGCGGTTGGTGCTGAGACAGTCCCCGTTGGCCAGATCCTTGTGGTTGGAAGGCGCCGCCTCGCGCCGGGTATAAGCGGCGATGACGGACCCGCCGGGCGGGGTGAGGCGGCCGTTGCTGCCAAAGTCGATGCGGGGGAGACGGACGCCTTTCGTGCGCCTGGGATCAAGGGTTCGCAGCCAGGTGGTCAGGTTGGTGGCGGGGGCCAGCGGCTGAAGAAACTCGTCCACGTCAATCTTCATCAACCATTGCACTTCGTGCCGGTGGGTGGCGGCGCAATGCGCGAAGGCGAGATGGTTCTTGTTGCATTGATAGAACCGGGTCGGTCCGTCGTAACGGGTGCCGTCCCACTGCGTCCAGGGCCGGCGGGTGACAAGGCCGCGTTGTTCGTAGGGGGCGAGCAGCGCGCGAGAGACGGCGGTGTCATCCTGATCGTAGATGAAGAAATGATCGACGCCCACGAGCAGATGATAGTCGAGCCACTCCCGCAGGTAGGCCGCCTCATTTTTGCTGTTGGTGACGAGGGCGAGGAAGTGCGGCTTCATGTCAGGTCGATGCCGGCCGGGTGTCCCGGATGATCCGGCCGTCCACGAGATGCAGGTGGCGGTCGGCGAGAGGATAGTAGGCCTCGTCGTGGCTGATCGCCAGCACGAGTTTACCGCGGTCGCGCAGGCCGGGGAGGATGTGTTCGTAAAAAAGCCGGCGGAATTCCGGATCCTGATCCGCGGCCCATTCATCGAAGATATAGATGGGCTTGTCCTCCAGAAGGGCGGCGACGAGCGCGAGGCGTTTGCGCTGGCCCTGGGAAAGCCGGGTGGAGGAAAACGCGCCTTCGCTGCCGAGGGCGACCTGATGGTCGAGGCGGACCTCGCGCAGCAGTGCCGCGGCTTTTTCCGGCGGGATATTCTCATAGCCGAGGAGTCCGTCGAAGAGATAAAAATCGGCGAACACGACGGCGCAGCGGGCGCGGTGCGCCGCGATTTCGGCGGGAGTCCGCACGATGCGGCCGCCGGCGAGCAGGTCGCCCCCGTGGGGCGGATAGAGTCCGCAGAGGAGCTTGAGCAGGGTGGTCTTGCCGCTGCCGTTGCCGCCGCAGATGAAAACGATTTCCGGGCGGTCGAAGTGGAGGGTGACGGGCCCCAGATCAAAGGGGGCCTCGTCGTCGCGGGAGTGGCGGTAGGTGGCGGCGTGCAGGCCGAGGCGGATATCGGTGCCGGCCGGCGCGGTGGGCGCCGGCGCATCGGCTTGAAGCGGGGTATCGGGGGCGTCCAGCAGGGTGGTGACCCGGGCGGCGCGGGCGAGGGCGAGTTTGACGCGGCTGAGGTGGGCGCCGAAGCCCACGATGGTCGCAAGCGGCGCGAGGATGAACAGGGAGACGAAGAGGAAGCGGCCGAATTGCTCGTAGGTCGCCCAGCCGTGCAGCGGCAGGGTGAAAAGCAGCAGGCCGACCCCGAGCAGGAGCAGCAGTTCGCCCCAGCGCTTGAGCAGGGTTTCCCAGGTGCTGGCGCGGGTGAGTTCGGTTTCCTGACGCCGGCAGAGGGGATCAAGGTGGCGGCTGAAAAAAGCCTGGCGCTTGCGGGGGTCGATCAGAAGTTCCTTGTGCCCGCGCACGATGGCATCAATGAGCCGGCTGATGCCGTCCCAGTCGGTCCGCCAGCGCTCAAGATGGCGTTCAAAACGCCGCAGCGGGATGAGGTGTCCGGCGAAGGCGACGATCATGAGCACGGCGCAGGCCAGCGAGAGTTTCCATGAGATGAACGCCATCAACCCCATGCAGCCGAGCACGGTGACGAGGCCGGAAAGGGCGCTGGGGAGATTGGCGGCGGCGTTTGAGATCGTGGCAATGTCCTCGATCAGGACGGGGAAGATGCGCTGCTGTTCGCGTTCCAGCACGGGCAGCGGGGTATCCAGAATCCGCCGGCTGAGCGAGAGCCGCAGCTCGCGCACGGCGCGCTGCGCCACCCGGGTGAGCCGGTTGTCGGCCAGCACCGCGCCCGCGCCATAGGCCAGCCAGCAGGCCGCGAAGATCGCCGCATTGACGGGCAGGTTTTGCCCGCCGGAGGTCACCACCTGTTGCAGCGTCCAGGCAAATCCGCTCGTGGCCAGCCCGGCGACGGCCCCGGCGGCGATGCCGGCCAGGGCATCCCAGCGGGAGGTGCGGAGCAACAGGAGCAGGATGTGCATGGAGACAAAAACAGACCGGGAAGGCCTATGAACGAGTAAGCCCGATGTTTGCCAGCGCCAGCGGAAACGGCGGGAACGCGTGGTATCCCCAACTGGGATGACCGGTGGAATCGTTGACGCGGGATGGCCGTTGCCGTCAATCTGTGCGGACTTGCCTTACCCCTCCCCATGAAGAGCCCCGCTGTTGTTAATTTTGCGCCCGAGCCCGGCAGTGTTGAGCTGCGCGAATTTGCCCGGCCGGAGCCCGGGCCGGCGGATGTCATCCTCGCGGTCGAGGCGGTCGGGGTTTGTGGCAGCGATCTGCATCAGTGGACCAGCTCGCACAGCTGGCCGGTGAATTATCCGGTCGTGCTTGGACATGAGTTCGGCGGGGTTATCGCCGCGGTCGGCGGCGCGGTGATGAACTGGAAAGAAGGTGATCGGGTCGTCAGCGAGACTGCCGCGGTGATCAATCCCGACAGTCCGCTCAGTCGCGCGGGGCTCTACAACCTCGACCCGACCCGCAAGGGCTTTGGTTATGGGGTGGATGGGGCGATGACGCGTTTTGTGCGCGTGCCGGCGCGGTGCCTGCATCGGGTGCCGGCCGGTCTGGCGATGGAGCACGCCGCGCTGACCGAGCCCTGCTGTGTGGCCTACAATGCCGTGATCAACAACGCCCGCATCCAGCCCGGCGATCGCGTGATCGTGCTCGGGCCGGGGCCGATCGGCATCCTGTGCGCGGCAATGGCGCGGCTGGCCGGGGCGCAGGTGGCGCTGGTGGGTTTGGAGCGCGACAAGGTGCGGCTCGAAAAAGCGCGGGCCTATGGCTGCGAAATCATCGTGGGCGACGCCACGGCCTGGGCGAAGGAACGCGACGGCCTGGGTGTCGAGG
The DNA here is from genome assembly GCA_964429385.1 of uncultured Opitutaceae bacterium. Lineage (GTDB taxonomy): Bacteria > Verrucomicrobiota > Verrucomicrobiia > Opitutales > Opitutaceae > UBA2377. The sequence goes on along the minus strand of CAYSBR010000021.1, from coordinate 30,922 downwards.
GCGTGATTGATGCGGCCGGCGCTTCGGCGGCCCTGAAGGCCGCGCTCGAACTGGTGCGGCCCAACGGTTGGATCAGCAAGGTGGGCTGGGGGCCGCAGCCGCTCAACTTCTCCCTCGATCCCCTCGTGCAGAAGAACATCACGCTGCAAGGCAGCTTCAGCCACAACTGGCCGGTCTGGGAGCGCGTGCTGGCGCTGCTGGCTTCCGGGCAGCTTGATGTGCGCCCGATCCTTGGCGGCATCTGGGGGCTGGAGGACTGGCACGAAGCCTTCGATCGGATGCACCGCGGCGAAATTGTGAAGGCCGTGCTGAAACCCGCCTGAGCATCATGTCTAACCACAGGGCAACGATTGCCTGGCAGCGGAGCGGCCCGGATTTTTTGAAGGGCCGCTATTCCCGCGCGCACACGTGGAGCTTTGACGGCGGCGTGACTGTGCCGGCCTCGCCGGCGCCCTCGGTCGTGCCGGTGCCGTGGTCGAATCCCGCGCATGTTGATCCGGAGGAAGCGTTCGTGGCGGCGGTGGCGAGCTGCCACATGCTGACGTTTTTGTTTCTCGCGGCGCGAGCCGGTTACGAGGTGGAGAGTTATCGCGATGAGGCCGTGGGCGTGATGACAAAAAACGAGCGCGGCGTCCCGTGGGTGAGCCTCATCACGCTGCGGCCGGTGATCGTGTATGGGGGAGAAAAACGGCCGGATGCGGCCGCCGAAGCGGACCTGCATCACCGGGCGCATGAGCAGTGTTTTATCGCCAACTCGATCAGGACCGAGGTGAAGGTGGAGGCCGTGTGAGCGGAGTTTTTTGTCCACGAACAGACACGAATGAAAACACGGCTGTTTGAAATTCCTGGGCAGATAGGACTGTCCTCGCGGCTGTCCGCTTCGGTGCGGATGCTTTCTTTGCCATGCGCTTGAAAAACAAAGTCATCATTGTCACGGGCGGCACCAACGGAATCGGCGGCGCCATTGCCGAGCGCTGCGTCGCCGAAGGGGCGCAGGTGCTCGTGCACGGGCTTGAGCGTGAGGACGGGGAGGCGCTGGTCCGTCGGCTGGGCGACGCCGCGGTGCTGCACCTCGACGATCTGGTGGACCCGGCGGCGCCACGTCGCATCGTGGTCGCGGCGATCAGGGCTTTTGGCAAAATCACCGGCCTTGTGAACAATGCCGCGATCGTGCCACGCGAGACGGTTCACACGATCACTCCGGAGAAATTCGAGCGCACGATGGCCATCAATGTGCGTGCGCCGCTGTTTCTGATCCAGGCGGCGTTTCCGCAGCTGCAGGCCAACCGGGGCAGCGTGCTCAACATCGGCTCGATCAACGCGCTGAGCGGCGAGGCGACGTTCATTGATTATAGTATTTCGAAGGGCGCGCTGCAGACGCTGTCGCGCAATCTCGCCAATGCCCACGGCACGGATCACGTGCGCTTCACGCACTTCAACGTCGGCTGGGTGCTGACTGCGCGTGAGCAGGCGGCGCAGGTGGCGCAGGGGTTGCCGGAGGATTGGGCGCGGCACGTGCCGCCGCTCTACGCACCCTCGGGCCGTCTTATCCGCCCCGAGGAGATCGCGGCGGCGGCGGTTTACTGGCTCGGCGACGAATCGGGGCCGATCACCGGCACGGTGCTGGAGCTGGAACAGTTTTCCGTTTACGGCCGCAACCCGGTCAAAACGAACGACTGAAGTTTTTAGCCACAAATAAGAAGCGCTCAGGAATATCCGTGTGCCTCTGTGCAATCTGTGGCTTACCGGATTGGAGTTTGTTTGTATGAGTTCACACCCATTTGCGGTTGGTTCGTTTTAATTTCCCCATGCCCAAGCTCGCTGCTTTTCCGAAAGCTTACATTCGCCCGCTTTGCGAGGGCACCATGACGCTTCGTGCGTGGGTGGAACTCGCCGCGCCGCTACAACTGGACGGGCTGGAATACTACAGTGGTTTCGCCGAACTGGCGGCCGCATCGCACTGGCCGGAGGCGCGACGCACGGTGGAAAGTGCAGGGCTGACGGTGCCGATGCTCTGCTGTTCGCCGGATTTCTCCCAGCCCGATCCCGAGTTGCGCCGGGTTGAAATTGAGAAGGAGAAAAACTGGATCCGCATGGCGGCGACCCTCGGCGCGAAGTATTGCCGTGTGCTGTCCGGTCAGCGGCGACCGGAGCTGAGCCGCGAGGAAGGGCTCAAGCTCGTGGTGGAGAACATCGAGGCCTGCCTGCCGGAGGCGGAGAAGTGCGGGGTCACCCTCATCCTCGAAAATCATTACAAGGACGACTTCTGGGCGTATCCGGAGTTCGCGCAGAAGATGGATGTGTTCTGCGAACTCGTGGGCAGGTTGCACCATCCTCACTTCGGTGTGAACTACGATCCGAGCAACGCGTTCCTCGCCGGCGATGATCCGCTGGAACTGCTGGAGCGGGTGAAGCACCGCGTGGTGACGATGCACGCGAGCGACCGTTACCTGCTCAGTGGCACCTTGGAAGACCTGCGCCGGGAGGAGGGCGGCGCGCAGGGTTACGCGAAGCGGCTCGCGCACGGTGAGGTCGGCAAAGGGCTCAACGACTACGATGCCATTTTTCGCACGCTGCGCGGGGTCGGTTTCGACAACTGGATCAGTATCGAGGATGGCGTGGACGGGATGGAGCAACTGGCCGCCAGCGTCCGTTTCCTGCGCGCAAAGATCGCGCAGCACTGGGCCTGAGCCCGACTCGAAGCAGCGCTCGCGCACTCGGCGGGAAAAGAAAGTGTCACGCAATGCGTGACACTGGTTTTCTGCGAAAAGCCGTTCTTCGCTCTCGGCGAGGCCGGGGTTGATTTCAGAGGCGAAGGCTTTGGCGCATCCGGGCGAGCTGTTGCAGCGTGGCTTCGGGCATATGGCCTTCCTGATAGATGCCGACGTTGAGCGTGACACCGCCGCCGACGGCGAGGCACTGGCGCATGAAGCTGAAGAGATCGGCGTCGGCGTATTTCGGCGGGGGCATCGGGCCGGTGGCGGGATGGCTATAACCCCACGGACAATCAATGGGCAGCAGGCCGTGCCACTGGCAGCGGGTGCCCTCGACAAAGCGGCCGGTGGGCAACACGTAGGTGACGGGCGTTTCGTCGGGATTGCCGCAGACGATGCGGTGGCCTTGCAACTGCCAGATCTCGCCGGAGAGATAATCCTGCAGCGGCGTGATGGGTTTTTCGAGACCGCAGCAATAGGAGCCGTCGTTGAAGGCGAGGGCGGCGTCGGGGTTGCCGGCGCGCGAGGCGTCGCACCACCAGTCCCAGTGGCGCATGGCTTGGCGGAAGGCCTTCCAGTTGTAGCAGCCATCATACCACCAGCCGTGATGCAGGGGGCCGAGGCGGAGGGAGTATTCGCGGATAAAGGCGGTGTAGCGGCGTTCGTATTCGGCCTGGTCGGCGGGGTTCCAGGCGAAGGCGGCGTGCAGCTGGGTGGGTGCCTTGATTTCCGCGGGCAGGTAGGGGATGAAGCGCTTGCCGAGCCGGTTGACGCCCTGCGCAATTTCCAAGACGAGGTCGCGCTGCGAGCAGTGGCCCGGGCCGGCGAGCCGGTCGAGCACAGCGTTGGGGCTGGCGTAGAATCCCGTGTTCTGGCCGATGGTGAAGATCAGCCAGTCCGCGCCGGTGTCGGCAAACTGCTGGAGAAAGCGTGCGACGTCGAAGGCGGAGACCGCCTGGTCGAAGTCCTCGATGTAGGGTCCGCTTTCGCGGGCGGGGCCGGGCGGAATCCAGTGAACCATGAGACCCCACCGCCCGGACATCCAGGCGGCGCGGTCGGAGAGTGGGGTGGAAGTCATAGGGGGTGAGTTTGCTGCAAGGCGTAAAGATCAGCCTCCTGCAAGGTGAAGCGCAGGCGCACGACCTGACCGGCAAGCTGCGACCAAGCGCGCCCCTTGGCCCACGGCACGGGATGATGGACGCTGTCGCCAAACAGTCGCGGGGCGCCGCGTCCGGAGAATCCGGGCAGGGGTTTTCCTTCTTCGGTCAATGCCTCGACGCGCACCGAGCCCGCGCCGCTCGTGGCGAAGTTGAGACAGAGCCGGCTGCCGCCGGCGATGAAAGGCCGCGTGACAATCTTGCCGGGCTGCGCGCCGGCCCGGAGGCGGGCGAAGCCATCCGTGCGCACGGTGTGCAGTTCGATGCGATTGCGTCCCGTGGCATAGCCCCGCTGGCGGTAGAAGCCGATGCGGTCACCGGGCAGTTCGAGCAGGCCCAGCACGGCCATGTTGCTGCGTCCGACCCAATCGGCGGGATCGGTGCCCGGGCGGATGAAAGCCTGGGGAAAGGTGCGCTGATAGCGGTTGCCGCCGCGCGTGGTCATGAAGACGAGGTCGGACACATCGGCTTCGCGGCCGTCGAGGACGCCGCGGGCGGCGGCGTCCTCATGGCTCATCCATTGCCGGCCGGGGATGAAACGCGAGGCGAGGGCGATGGAGAGATGAGGCGCGGGCGGGTAGGGCTGGGTGGCGTTGGTGTAGAGGTGTTCCTCGGTCGCTGTGCTGAAGCCCATGCGTTCGGGTGGCGTCCAGTGGATGAAATCCGGCGAGGTGGTGCGGGCGATCGTTCGCACGCCGTTGTAGCCTTCGCCGGTCCAGACGCGGAAATACAACACGTAGCATCCCTCGGCCACCGACCAGAACGGGACATTTTGGGAATCAAAGATACCTTGGGTGAAAACCGGCTCCTCCTGCAGGCGATGCCAGCGGAGGCCGTCGGGCGAACCGTAGGCGCGCAGGCCCTGCTTTTCCCCGGCGACGCCCTTGAAGCGGACGGCCGGGTCGGCGGCGGGGTTGGTGTCGAGAAAAGGCGTGAAGTTGTGGCAAAGCTCGGAGTCGCCGGCGAAAAGGATGTTGTTGTCACGGCTCCCGCGGAAAGTGTGCCGGCCGAGCGCGGGGCGCTGCCAGTGCAGACCGTCGCCGCTTTCCGCCAGGCAGGTGGTCTCGGTATTGGGCTCGTCGCCCCGGCCGCGATAATAAAGCAGGTGGCGGTTGCCGTCGCGGAGCAGGGTGAGGTAGCCGCAGTAGGGGCCTTCCCACGGCTGGTCGAATATCAGCCCGGTTCCGAGCGGGACGGGATCGGCGAGTTCCCAGGTGATGCCGGAGTGTTTCTCCAGCAGATAGTCGTCGAAGAAGGGTTCGTGGCGCAGTCCAAGGGGCACCGGGGTAGAAAGCGGAATCATGGCAGGCAGGCCGGAAGACAAACATCCGCCGGCGAATTGTCTCTCCTTTTTGCACGGTCCCGGTAGATGCTGCGGCATGGAAAAACGCCCTTTCAACGAACTCGGCCTCTCGGATGACATCCTCAAAGCGGTGGCCAAGATGGGCTTTGAAGAGGCCTCGCCGATCCAGACGGCGGTCATCCCCACCATTATGCAGGGGCACGACGTGGTCGGCCAGTCTTCGACCGGTTCGGGCAAGACCGTGGCCTTTGCCATCCCCGCCATCGAGGCGGTGGACCCGAAGGTGCGCGCCGTGCAGGTGCTGATCCTGTGCCCGACGCGCGAGCTGGCGGTGCAGGTCGCGGAGGAGACGGGGCGGATCGCCTTCTTCAAGAAAGGCGTCATGGGCGTGCCGATCTATGGCGGACAGAGCTACGACCGGCAGTTCCGCGCGCTCGCCGCCGGCGCGCAGGTGGTCATCGGCACGCCGGGCCGCGTGATGGACCACATGGAGCGGGGCACGCTGAAGCTGGACAAGCTGAAGCTGGTCGTGCTCGACGAGACGGATCGCATGCTCGACATGGGTTTCCGCGAGGACATCGAGCACATCCTGAAGGCGGTGCCCGCGACCCGGCAGCTGCTGTTTTTCTCGGCCACGATTCCGCGGGCGATCCAGGACCTGATCAACCGGTATTCGCAGGAGCCGGCCTGGATCCGGATCGAGTCGGTGGCGAAGAATGCGCCGCAGGTGGAGCAGGTTTACTTCGAGGTGAACCGGCGCTCGAAGATCGAGGCGCTCACCCGCCTGATCGACCTGCATGATTTTCGCTACGGCATCGTTTTCTGCAGCACCAAGGTCATGGTGGATGAACTCGACGAGCACCTGCACGCCCGCGGCTACCTCACCGACCGGCTGCACGGCGACATCTCGCAGGCGCAGCGCAACCGGGTGATGGAGAAATTCCGCCGGCGGGGTTTTGAGTTTCTGATCGCGACCGATGTCGCGGCCCGCGGACTCGACGTGGACGACCTGGAGGTGGTGTTCAACTACGACCTGCCGAACGACGCGGAGGACTACACGCACCGCATCGGTCGCACCGGCCGCGCGGGCAAGTCGGGCCGCGCCTTCACCTTCGTCTCGGGGCAGGAGCTCTACAAGCTGCAGAGCATGGTGCGCTGGGCGAAGCTCAACGTGAAGCGCGGCACCCTGCCGTCTCTCGACGAAGTCGAGGAGGCGCGCACGAATGTCTTCTTCGAGAAAATCCGCACCACGCTTGATGCGCGCCAGTTCAAGCCGCATGACCGGATGATCGACCGCCTGCTCGACCAGGGCTATGCGAGCACGGACATCTGCTCGGCGCTGATTCATCTGTTGCAGGGCAACACGGCCGCTGCGCCCGCGACCCCGGCGGCCCCCAAGGCCACTGTGCAACCGCCGCCGGCCTGGGCGCCTTCCAGCGAAGGCCCAGGCGAAGCACCGGCGCGGCCGGCCAAGAAGGCCAAATATGAGCGCCCGGGGCGCACGGGCCAGGAGACGGGCATGGCGGTGGTTTTCCTCAACGTGGGGCGCAAGCAGCTCGTCACGCCGGCCGATGTTGTCGGCAAGATCGCGGGCGTCACGCGCCTGCCCGCCAGCGTGGTCGGCGCGATTGACCTCCACCAGCGGCACCTGCTCGTGGATGTGAAGGCGGAGCACGCCGCGCAGATCGTCGCGAAGCTCGCCGGCATCAAGCTCAAGGGAGTGGCGCTGGCCCCGGCGCTGGCGGATGAGATGGAGAAGGACAGCAGCCGCGGATAACACAGCGGAACCACCGTCGCCTTGCCGGCTGGGGCTGGCAGGGCGCGGATAAAATACGTCCTGCATCCGTGCCATCGGTGTTGATCCGTGGCTGATGGGAGCGCCGGATGGCGGCGGGTGTCATCGGATCGTCACGCCCCGGTTCTTGACACGCTGGCGGCGGGACGATTATTGCCATGGCCCCGTATGGAGAGGGCTCTCGACCAACCGGTGCTGGTTTTGAATCGCCTGTGGCAGGCGGTAAACATCATCGGCGCACGGCGCGCCTTCGGGTTGCTGGCCTGCGGCCATGCCCAGGTCGTTTACAACGATGAGGACGATTTTCGCACCTTCTCGATGCTCGACTGGATGGATTTTTCGGTGAGCAATCCGCCGCTGACTGAGCGCGAGGCGGTGCGCACGCCGACGCGCACGCTGCGGCTGCCGCGCGTGATTCTGCTGACGTTTTTCGACAAGCTGCCGTGCAAGGAGCTGAAGCTGACGCGCAACAACGTCTTCGAGCGGGACAAGAACACCTGCCAGTATTGCGCGCGGGTTTTCCCGCGCGAGCAGCTCAACCTCGACCACGTCATCCCGCGCGATGCGGGCGGCAAGACCACGTGGGAGAATATCGTGTGCTCCTGCATCAAGTGCAATTCGCGCAAGGCCAACCGGCTGCCGCATGCGGCGGGCATGCGGCTCATCTGCAAACCCGTGCGGCCGAAGTGGCGCCCGGTCATCTCCCTCGTGCTCGGCAACCAGCACCGCGAGATGTGGAAAGACTTCCTCGATCTCGCCTACTGGAATGTGGAGCTGGAGGAGTGAGGGAGTTTTCGATTTTTGATGGGGGGATTTTCGATTGGGCAGAGGGGTTTCCGCGGATCGCGCGGATGGACGAGGATGGTCTGGATCGCTCCTGCCGTGGCGTAGAAGCTGGTCATGGAATCCCGAGCAGCTGGCTGAAGGGTGAGCCGTACGCTCCGCGCGCGGCCGGGATGCAGGTTTCCCTCTGGGTGATGCAGGTTTTCCTTTCAAACCGCCGCGCGCGGAGCGCACGGCCCACCTCGGAGAAGTTGGCAGGTTGTTGGGCGATAGGCTGGTCGTAAGGTTGTGCGTGTTTATCCGTGGGCCTTTGGGGTGATACGTGGGTTTTGGCTGGAAGAGACCGGCGCGGGGTGGAGGCGGACGCTTGGCATGGTTGCGAAGCGGATTCGGTGAAGGTTGGCATTGCCGGGGCACGTCGTCGGGCTAGGTTCGGGGTCATGCTTACGAATCTTGTCATGACGATCATCGGGGCGGACCGTCCCGGGCTGGTGCAGCGGGTGGCGGCGACGGTGGCCGGGCATGGCGGCAACTGGCTGGAGAGCCGCATGTGTCACTTGGGCGGCCAGTTTGCCGGTATCCTGCGGGTCGAGGTGGCGGCGGAGCAGGCCGAGCGGCTGGTGCAGGCGCTGCAGGCTTTGCAGGAGGAAGGGTTGCGCACCCTCGTGCATACGGAGAGCGGCGAACTGCTGAGCCAGGCCGGCGCCGCGGCGACCTTGGAAATCGTGGGCCAGGATCGTCCCGGGATTTTGCGCGCGGTCACCGCCGTGCTCGCGGCGCATGCCGTCAACGTCGAGGATCTCCGCTCCGAGCGCATCAGCGCCCCGATGGGCGGCGGCACCCTCTTTCAGGCAACCGTCCGCGTGTCGGCTCCCTCCGCCGCCAGCCTCGGTGCCGTGCGCGCGGATCTGGAGAAGATCGCCGCCGATCTGATGGTGGACCTGAAGCTCAACGCGCTGCGGGCGGATTGATTCGGCAAGCGCCGGTCGCCGCGGAAAATTCGGGCGGCCGGGCAGGGGAGCGCGCTTTTCGGCTCGCTCCACCTTTGGCAAACGGGCTCTCTCATGGGCGAACTCCTCAGGCACCACCACCGGCCGGGGGTCGGGTTCGTAAGTTTTTCCCGTGCCAAAAATTGAGTGGATATTCCTGCATCACCGCCCCGCACTATGGCCCGCCCCGTCAAGCCAAAGATTCTCGATGCCTTCCATCGCACCTGCGCACCACTCTTTGAACAAGCCGAAGCTAACGGAACTATGAAGCAAGCCACCATCTGGCGCCTCAGCTCTGAAGACACCGAAGCCCTCCTCGCCGGCTTCCGGCTGTGGCTGTTAAGTTCAAAATAGAGTGATTCTGGAATTATGGCCGAGCGCTTCCTCTACATCTTCCTCGATGAAGCCGGAAACCTCGACTTTTCGCCGACGGGCACGCGTTTCTTTTTGCTCGGTGCTGTCACGAAAGAGCGCCCGTTTCACGCCTACAAAGAATTGACCGAGCTGAAATACGATCTGGCCGAGTTGGGCACGGAGTTGGAATATTTTCACGCTTCGGAAAACGCCCAGCCTGTGCGCAACCGGGTGTTCGAGGTTATCCGGCGAAATCTGGCTGGGGTGCGCATCGACTCGCTCGTCGTGGAGAAACGAAAGACTGCCCCGGCACTACAAATCGAAGAGAAGTTTTATGCCCGGATGCTGGGCTACCTTCTCAAGTATATCCTGAGCCAGCACGACCTCGGGCAATTCAAGGAAGTCCTGGTCTTCACGGACAGCATCCCTATCCAGAAAAAACGGACCACCATCGAGAAAGCGATCAAGACAACGCTGGCCGCGTTGCTGCCATCTACGGCGCGTTACCGCCTCCTGCATCACGGCTCCAAGTCCAATCTCGACCTGCAAATCGCCGACTACTGCACCTGGGCGATCTACCGCAAATGGAACGCCGGCGACGCGCGGTCCTACGTGCATATCCAGCCGGCAGTGACTTCGGAGTTCGATATTTTCCGCAGCGGCACGACGCACTACTACTGATGCGTCATGCCCGGAAAAGCGACCACCCCGGCTACTCTTTCGAGAGAACCCATTGGGTTCTTGTTACCGGGGTGGAACCTTTAAATTTGCTGAGGTTTAAGGGGCGTAGATTTGCGCTCCCGTCAATGGGGAATCGAACTCTTGGTTCTATTCTCCATCGTCGTCAGTTAAGTATCGAAAGGGGAAAAGTAGCTAACCAATTTAAAATAAGTAAGTAAAGAAGGTGCACCACAGAACCACAGAGGTTCCACTCTTTGCCTTGGCAGCAAATGGGCACAAATCCGTGCTGCCAGCTACAATGAGCCTCAACGAATCCATCGTCGAAGCTGAGTCAGACGGGTTAGGGTCGTTAGGTGTTGGGTAGGCCCGACACCATGGATCCGAAGGCTTTTCCGGCTTCGACAAGCGCGGGGTGGGGCGTCGTCTGTGGGCAACCCGACCTTCCTGTGGCCCAATCCCATGCCCTTGTCGTGCCCCGGACCTACGCTGCGCTGCGGCGCGCTGTGGAGGATGTGATCATCAAGGGGCAGCGGGCGGCCGCGCTCGCCAAGGTGCTTACCTACCACGAAACGGGGCGACTGATCCGCGAGCATCTGGTGATGCATAAGGAACGGGCCGATCACGGGGCCAATCTCATCCCCCGACTGGCCAGCGACTTCGATATCGACAGCAGCGTGCTCCATCGCTGCGTGCGCTTTATCGAGTGTTTTCCAATTGTGGCCACGTGGCCACAATTGACGTGGGCGCCGGCTGATAGGGAAGACCCAGGTTAAAGCCCTCTATCCGACGGTTTGTAATGTATTATGTTACAAACCGGACGGTGAGGGCCAGGAGCGGCGGCTGAAGTGTTGGCGGCCGACGAGCCAGAGGGTGGCGGCGGTGATGAGGCGGAAGGGCGAGGGGATCGGGCCGGGTAAGGCGGGCGAGACGGAGCGTCGAAGTACAGGTACACCTTGGGCAGACTCAATGCAGAGAAAGCTGACTGAAGTAAAAGGCATGCCGGCACCTCTGCTCAAATGAGCTGCGACTGTGGCTCCGCTGAGGTCGAGCTGCGGGGAAACTGCGGTCGGTTGAGCTGATGCGGACTACGGCGGGCTGATGGTGGTGGACATCGCGGGCTCGATGATCAGCGGGGTGCGGGCGATTGTGTGCAGGGCGATTTTATCCCAGTCGCCGGTCCAGAGTTTGATGTAGTCGTCGGCCTTGAGAAAAACGGGGCGGTCGGGAATCGGATAATCCTTGGGCGCGTGCCAGCCACCCTCGACCCAGTCGGGCAGGTTGGGGCCGAAGGCCACGCGGTCCTTGCGGCCGACGAGGTTGAAGACGCCTTGCCAGAGGTAGTCGCCGATGGCCCAGCGGGCGCCTTGCTCCATCCAAATACACTGTTCGCCGAGCAGCACGGCGACGCGGTCATCGGGTTTGAAGAAATCGTCCCAGAAGGAGTCGTTCACGCCGTGGCGGTGCACGAGGTGCCGGAAGTCATGGCTTTGCCAGCCGGTGCTGGGTGCGATGTCGCATTCACTGTCCCAGCCGGTGCCGGAAACGAAAAAGCCGCGCGGATGCTGGTAGCCGGCATAGGTGCGGTCGGTGGCGTCGAGGAAGGCCGCGAGTTCCGCGTCGGGCCGGAGGTTGATGTAGCGCTGGATGCCTTCGAGCGAGTCGCCCATGCCGCCGATGAGCATGGGGCCCTTGTTGAGGTGCCATTGGCCGGCGTGGTAAAACCAGGTGCGGTGGCAGCGTGTAAGGCCGCGCGTGTCCACCCAGTGCGAACGCGCGACGTGGCGGCAGAGTTTGCCGGCTTCATCGAGGTAGCGTTTCTCGCCGTAGATTTCCGCGGCGAGGAGCAGCGGGCAGATCATGAGGCCGTAATACTCGGAGGGCTCGAGGATGTCCTTGATGCCGAGGATGCGCAGGGTGCCGGCGCTATCGTCATCGGGCATGCCGGAAAGGTGGAAGTGCTTGATGAGGTATTCGATGTCTTCGCGCGTGGAATCATACCAGGTGCGGTCCTCGAAGGCCTGCATGAAAAGCAGCTTACCCCAGATGCGGGCGTAGTCCTGGTTGGCGACGGCGGTTTTGTCGGGCCGGCCACCGGTGCCGTAGGGCAGGCAGCCTTTGTTCAGGTTGGTCAGGATGGCCGCGCGAATCTGGTCGAGCAGCCGCGTCGGCAGCCAGTCCTTCGCATGCAGGGCGGTGAGGCCGAGCGAGAGATTGGGCACGGCGTTGTGAATGAGTCCTTTTTGGCAGATTTCGCCGGCGTTGAAGCCGATGTGCCGGTATTGTCCGTCAGGCGCGAGGCTCGTGCTCTGGAACTCGACGAGTTGCTCGAGCAGGGCTTTGGCGCGCGGATCGGGTTTCTGCCGGATCGCCTCGGCGAGGCCGGCGAGAAAAGGCGACGCCCAGGTCGTGTGCCCGGCGGTCATGTCCTGCCAGCGGTAGGGGTTGGCGCCCCAGACGGGGTGATTATGGAAGCCGTGAATGGCTCCGTTGGGCTGAACCCAGGAGCGGATCCAATTGCCAAGTGCGGCGGTGTCGGGGTGGGTGGCGGTGGTCATGGGTGTGGCGAAGGATGGAAGCCGGGTGAGTTTCTATTTGCCGGAGAATTTTTGACGGCTGACGAGCCAGAGGGTGGCGGCGGCGACAAGGTCGAAGGCGGCGAGGATAAGGCGCAAGGGCAGGGGGATCGGGCCGGGCAGAGTGAGGAGCAGGATGGCCCCGAGGATGAGGACGGCGCAGGCGATGTGCAGCGTGCGTTTTTGCCGCGCAAGGCGGGCGGAACGGGGATCGGCGGGCGGGGACATGAGGAAAGGGAAGACCAGAGCGCCTGGGGCCGCGGACGGCAAGACGGGGTGGCGGTAAAAGGCGAGGCCGGTGCGCTTTTTCTACCTGGCCAGGGGCAGGGTGAGGCGGAGGGTGGTGCCGGTCGGGCCGGTGGCGCGGAGGGTGATATCACCGTGGTGGCTGAGCATGACACGTTTGGCGATGGCGAGGCCGAGGCCGGTGCCGTCTTCCCGGCCGGAGAGAAAGGAATCGAAGATACGGTCGCGCAGGGGTTCGGGGATGCCGGTGCCGGTGTCGGTGAGGTCGAGGACGGCGTGGTGGCCTGCAACATCGAGCCGGAGGCGGATGCGGCCGCCGTCGGGCATGGCCTGCATGGAATTGAGGATCAGGTTGAGCAGCACCTGTTGAATTTGTCCCTTGTGCACCTCGACCATCAGCGGGCGGGGCGGGGATTCGAAGTGCAGGGACACCTTGGCCTGGGCCAGCTTGAGGCGGAGGAGGACGCGGGTGTCGTTGATGATGTCGGCCAGCGCCCAGCGCGAGTGGAGGCTGCCGGTGGTTTTGCCAAACTGGAGGACGCGGGTGACGATGGCTTCGAGCTGGTCGAGCTTCTCGCTGATGACGCGCATGTCGGTGCGCCGGGGATCGCCGGGCGGGAAATCGAGGCCGAGGCCGCCGTGCAGGAGTTTGAGGACGGTGAGGGGATTGCGGATCTCGTGCGCGATCTCGGCGGCGAGCAGGCCGAGGGTGGTGAGCTGCTCGTTCTTGCGCAGGGTTTCCTCGCTTTGGAAAACGCGGGCGTAGAGGCGGGCGTTTTGCAGGGCGACGGCGCCAAGGCTGGCGAGGCCGGCACAGAGGCGCTTGGCGTCGTTATCGAAGCGCCGCACGCGGTGGCTGAAGACGGCGAGTGTGCCGAGCACTTCCTGCTCGTAGATAAGCGGGGTAATGAGGACGGAGCGAAGTTCGGGATCTTCGGGCAGATCGGCGAGGCCGATGAACTCGGGCGACTGCACGTTGGCGAATTCGGTCTGGCGCCGGGTGTTGATGGCGGTGGCCGCGAGACAGGTGCGGACCGGCAGGTCGCCCGGGGGCAGGGGGATATTTTTTTCGGCGGCGAGTGCAACGCAGCGCACGGTCTGCCGGGCCGGATCGTGAAGGGAGAGCGCCGCGGCCTGACTGTCGAACATCTGCCGGGTGTCGCGGGTGAGCGCCTCGAAGAGTTCGTGGAGCTCCAGCTTGGTGACGAGCGACTGGCCGGTGGTGATGAGGGTCTCGAGCTGGCGGGCCTTGCCCTGCAGTTGCTCCATGTGCCAGAGGCGGCGGAGTGTGCGCGCGGTCTCATCGGCCAGGGCGGTGAAGTGGGCGAGATCGTCGGGTGTGAAGGCCGGATCCGCCGTGCGATCGAGCGCAATCACCCCGAGCACCTGGTCATCGGCGAGCAGAGGGGCCGCCATCTGGCTGCGGACGTCGGTCCTCACGGCTCGGTAACGGGCATCGGCGCTCACATCCTTCGCGAGCAGGGGCTGGCCGTGCAAGGCGACCCAGCCGGGGAGTCCCTGACCGAGGTCAAACGCGAGGTCGCCTTCGTCGGGCAGGGCGTGCTGAACTTCGGGTTCGAGCCGGCCGGTGTCGGGATTCAGGAGAAACAGGCCGCCGCTGACGGCATCCAGCGAGCGGCGGATGAGGGCAAACGCGGTCCGGGCGGCTTCATCCGCATCGGCCGCCCGGCTGGCGAGGGCCGCGATGGTGTAGAGATCCGAGGCTGATGTCGGAGAGGGGGCGGACTGGGCGGAATGGTTGGCCACGAGGAAGGATTAACTTGAGCCGTGGCCGCCGCACCGGGTGCTCACGCCGTTGCGGGGATTTCCTCGGGCTTGATGACTTCGGTGAGGGTGTCGCGCAGGGCGTGGAGCCGGGCGTTGTCGGCGGGGCGGGCGGGGTCCGCGCTTTCGATGTAGAAGGTGTCAATGGCGATGCCGCGCTCGGTGCCGATGCGGGCGAAGGTGATGTCGAAGCCCTGGTCGGAAATGGTCTTGGCGATGCGGTAGAGCAGGCCGATCTGGTCGCGGGCCTGGATTTCCACGATGGTGCGTTCCATCGAGAGTTCGTGATACACCTCGACCGTGGTGGGGATGGAGGTGTGCGGGCCTTCGTTGCTGCTGGCGGAGAAGCGGCTGGTGTTCTTCCGGGCCTGCGCGAGGATTTCCGGGTAAAGGTCTTTGTTGCCCACGAGGGCGGCCTCGACGGTGCGGGCAAAGGTTTCCTGGGCGCTGACGCTCTGCACGATGCCGCGGCCGGGCTCGACGACATGGAAGGTGTCGATGGCGATGTGATCGGCGCGGGAAATGACCTTGGCGCTGAGGATGGAGAGGCCGGCGACGTTGAAGGCGCCGGCGAGCTTGTAGAAAAGGCCGGCGCGGTCCCAGGTGACGACATCGACGACGGTGAGGGAGCGGTTGATGTCGTCCTGCCAGTCGATCACCGGGCGGAGGGAGCCAACGGACTCGGCGCTGGAGATGGACTTGAGCAGCCGGTTGATCATCGAGATGTGCAGGGCGATCTCGTCGCTGTCGGCGTAAACGAAATAGCGCTCGGGCAGCAGACCGAAGTGGGCGACGATTTCATCGCTGCTGATGCCGGGGATGTTCCGGGCAATGAGTTCCTGTTGGGTCATGAGCTTTCTCTCCTGATAATTGGCGTGGACGGCTTCGCCAAGATTCAATCGTTCCAGCGTGGTGCGGTAGAGGGTGGTGTGGAGGGTGTCCTTGTAGCTATTCCAGAGGCCGGCGGCGGTGCCGCGCGCATCGCAGAAGGTATGCACGTAGAGATAATGCAGTTGTTCGGCGTCTTCAACGGCTTCGGCAAAGGCGGCGGCGGTCTGGGGATCATCAACGTCACGCTTCTGCCAGAATCGTGCCATGATGAGATGATTTTTTATGACGAAGGACACCACCTGGCGCATCCGGGGGGGGATGGCCTGCCGGTCCATGATGGGGCCGGCGATGCGGACGCCGCTCTCGGCGTGGCCTTTGATGCCCTCGGCCTTGCCGATGTCGTGCAGCAGGAGGATGAGATAAAGGAGGTCGGGATCGGTGGTTTCGTGCAGGGCCTGCCGGTATTTCAGCGTGATGGGGTCCGTCTGCGTGAACACGCGGTCGAGTTCGCGGATGGTGTTGAGCACATGCACATCCGCCGTGTAGCGGTGGTAATACTCGTGCTGCACGAGGCAGGTGAGCCGGTCGAATTCGGGAATGAAGCGGCCGAGCACACCGAGTTCGTGCATCAGGCTGAGGGTGGGGAAGACGGCGCCGGGTTGGGAGAGGATGGCGCGGAAGCTGGTGTTGGCGTCGGGCGAGGCGATGACCTCGGCGGTGATGAGCGGCAGGCTGGCCCGGATCAGGCTGGCGAGGTGGAAGTCGGGCGCGCAGTCGAGTTGCTGGCAGTGCCGGAAGACCCGGATGAGCCGGGTGGGGTTGTCGGTGAAGACGCGCGGGGTCTCCGCGGCGAGTTCGCGGCCCCGCAGGACGAAGCCATCAATCCTCTTGGTGCGCTGGTAGCGTTGCGCCCGCAGTGCTTCGCGGAAGGAGATCTTGCCCGATTCGTCGTATTCCAGCGACAGGGCGAGCCGGTTTTCCACGAGGCGGGAGATGCGGTAGATGGTCTGGGCGGCCCGGTAGTAGTCCTGCATGAAGCGCTCGACGCGCTCCAGTTCACTGCCTTTGCGATAGCCGAGACCCTCGGTCAGCCGGGTCTGGCTTTCGAGATCGAGCAGGTCCGTCGGGTGCCGGACGAGGAAGTGCAGGGCATTGCGCGTGCGCAGGAGGAAATCGTAGGCGTGGTTGAACCCGGCGACGTCGTCCGCCGTCAGGTAGCTCTCTTCGGAGAGTTCGTTGATGGAGGAGATGCCCAGCTTCACCATGGCCATCCAACGGGTGTTCTGGTAATCCCGCAGGCCGCCGACGCCGTTCTTGATGTCGGGCTCCTGCATGAAGACGGTGTCGCCATACTTGGCCCGCCGCTGGGCCTGATCCTGGAGGCGGGAGGCGATGTAGTCTTTGGGCTTCTCGGTGGTGAAATAGCCGCGGTAGGCGGTGGCGAAGGTCTCGTAGAGCGCGGCGGCGCCGGCGATGAGGCGGGATTCGAGGAGTGCGGTCTTGGTCTGGATGTCCTTGCGGGCCTCGATGAAAACCTCGTCCACATTACGGGTCGAGTGGCCGACCTTGAGGTCGCAGTCCCAGAGGGGGTAGAGGATCTCGTTGGAGAGATGTTCCTGCAGGGGCTTGACCGCCGCGGCCTTGGTCTTGGCGGGGAAGAGGAACATCACATCAATGTCACTGTGGGGGCTCAGCTCACCGCGGCCGTAGCCGCCGAGGGCGACGAGAGTCACGGCGGCGGGGGCGGGACCATGTTGCTGCTGGAAGGAGGCCAGCGCGTGGCTGAACAACGCCCGCAGCAGCTCATCCACGGCGGCGGAGCGGGCCCGGGCCACTTCCAAGCCGGCGGCCCCGGCCTCGTGGGCGGCGCGCAATCGGGCGGTGGCTTCGCCGAGGAATGCCTTGCACCTGGCCAGCCGCTCGGCGGCGGTCACCCCGGCCGGGAGGGCCAGCTTGTCTTGGGCGGAGGCGGGGGGAGGCGTGGGCATGAAAGCGCTCAGTGAGGGCAAAAACGGGTCGCGGCGCGAGGGGATTTAACCACTTGCGTCAGGTCGGCCCGCGGGGTTTTCTCCCCGATTCAATCCGACGCACCGCCCATGGCTGAGATCACCAAGAGTTACGAATCGCACGACGTTGAGAAAAAATGGTATGCCGCCTGGCGGGAAGCCGGGGCGTTTGCCGGCCGGGTCGATCCGGCGAAGAAGCCTTACAGCATTGCCATCCCGCCGCCCAACGTCACCGGGGTGCTCACGATGGGGCATGTGCTCAACAACACGATTCAGGACATCCTCATCCGCCGCGCCCGGCTTGAGGGCCGGGCCGCGATGTGGCTGCCCGGCACGGATCACGCCGGCATCGCCACCCAGACCGTGGTCGAGCGCGAGCTGCGCAAGCAGAAGCTCCACCGCCGCGATCTCGGGCGGGAGAAATTCCTGGAGAAGGTCTGGCAATGGCGGGAGGAGAAGGGCGGCATCATCCTGAAGCAGTTGCAGGCTCTCGGCGCGTCCTGCGACTGGGATCGCACCCAGTTCACGATGGATCCCGCCTACTCGCAGGCCGTGCTGGGCGTGTTTGTGGATCTTTACCGCAAGGGGCACATCTACCGTGGCAAGCGTATGGTGAACTGGTGCCCGGTTTCCCTCACCGCCCTGTCGGATGAAGAAGTAATCATGAAGCCGGCCAAGGGCTTCCTCTACGAAGTGCGCTATGAACGCACCGACGCGCCCGGCCAGTTCATCACCGTCAAGACGACCCGGCCCGAAACCATCGCCGGCGACGTGGCCATCGCCGTGCATCCCGATGACCCGCGCTATGCCGGCTGGATTGGCAAAACGGTCCGTCGCCCGCTCGGGGCTCAGGCGGAGATTCCGATCATCGCCGACAGCGCGGTGGACAAGGAGTTCGGCTCGGGCGCGCTCAAGATCACGCCGGCGCACGACAAGGTGGACTTTGAGATCGGCCAGCGGCACCAGCTGCCGCCGGTGGACGTGCTCAACGCCGACGGCACGCTCAACGCCCTCGCCGGGCCGGAGCTGGCCGGGCTGGACCGCTTTGCCGGACGCAAGAAGGCGGCCGAGCTCCTCAAGGAGTGCGGCGCCCTCGTGAAGGAGGAGCCTTACGAGAACAATGTCGGCTACTCCGAGCGCGCCGATGTGCCGATCGAGCCGCGGCTGACCTGGCAATGGTGGCTCAAATATCCGCGGGTCGAGGAGGCCAAGGCGGTGGTGCGCGATGGGCACATCCGTTTCCACCCCGAGCGCTGGTCCAAGGTTTACCTGCACTGGCTGGAAAACATCCAGGATTGGTGCATCAGCCGCCAGCTCTGGTGGGGCCATCGCATCCCTGTCTGGTATCGCAAGGGTCTCGACAAAGAGGCGCTTACCGAGGCCGATCTGGCGGATCCGGAAAAAGTTCACGTGTCTCTGGAAGGTCCGGCGGATCAAAGCGACTGGGTGCAGGAAGAGGACGTGCTCGACACCTGGGCGTCGTCCTGGCTCTGGCCCTTTGCCACGCTCGGCTGGCCCGACCAGGCCGCGATGGCGAAGGCCGGCTATGATTACTTCTACCCGACCACGACGCTGGTGACCGGCCCCGACATCATCTTCTTCTGGGTGGCGCGCATGATCATGGCGGGGCTGGAGTATGCGAACCCGGGCCAGCCGATCGAGCGACGCCTGCCGTTCCGCGATGTGTATTTCACCGGCATCATCCGCGATGCCCAGGGCCGCAAGATGTCCAAGTCGCTCGGCAACTCGCCCGATCCGCTCGACCTCATTGCCAAATACGGGGCGGACGGCCTGCGCTTCGGCATCATCTCCATCGCGCCGCAGGGGCAGGACATCCGCTTTCAGGAGGATCGCATCGAGAGCGGCAAAAACTTCTGCAACAAGCTCTGGAACGCCTGCCGCTTCCGGCAGATGAGCGGAGCGATGGCCGACAATTCCTCGCTGCAGCAGATCATCGCCCGGCTTGTGCCCGCGCAGTTCGACGCGGACGACCACGCGATCCTGGCCCGCATGCTCACGGTCACGCGCGAGGTGGACCGCTGCTTCGCGCAGTTCGAGTTCAGCGCCGCGGTGCAGTCCCTGTATGGCTTTTTCTGGAATGATTTCTGCGACTGGTATGTCGAGGTCTCCAAGGCCAAGCTGCAGGCGCCGGAGCTGAAGGACAACTGCCTCGCAATCCAGGATCTGGTGCTGCGGCAGACCCTGCTGATGCTGCATCCCTTCATCCCGTTCATCACGGAGGAACTCTGGCAGCTGCTTGGCTACAGCGTCGAAGGCCGGTTTATCGAGGACACCCTGCACGACGATGCCTCCAGCGTGGCCAGCACCGCGGCGCTGCACGGGCTGGTGCTCAACGCCGATGCCGCCGACGAGGTGGAGCGCATCAAGCAGACGGTTTCGCTTCTCCGTGCGTTGAAGGCGGATAATGCCGAAGCCGCGAAGAAGGATTCGGTGTTTGTCGTCGAGGCGGCCGACCGTCAATGGGCGGCGATCGAGACCAACCTGGCCAAGCTCAAGCGCATGATCGGCGCGACCGAGATCACGCGCGGCGCGCTGACCCCCACCGCGCCCGCCAGCGTTACCGCTCTCGGCACCTGGAATCTCATCCGTCAGCTCAATGCGGGTGATGTGGTGGCCGAGAAAGCGCGCCTGACAAAGGAACGCGAGGCCTTGGCCAAGCACATCGCCGGCACCGAAGCGCGGCTGGGCAACGAGGCGTTTGTCGGAAAGGCGCCGCCGGCCGTGATCGAGGGCGCGCGGAAGCAGCTGGCCGAGCTCAAGGCGAAACATGCGGAGGTGGAGCGTCTGCTGCAGGCGCTCGGCTGAGCGGGCGGCTTGCAGCCGGCGGGAAACCGCCTTCCCTTTGGGCATGGCCATCCTTCCCCGCATCCTCGCCTTTGCCGGCAGCGCCCGGCGCGCGTCCCTGAACCGGCAGCTCCTCGCCGTCGCGGTGGCGGAGACCCGGGCCGCGGGTGCCGAGGTGACCGTGGTTGATCTGAACGAGCTGACGCTGCCGTTGTATCACGGCGATTTGGAAGAGGCCGAAGGCCTGCCGCCAGGTGTCACCAGGCTGGCCGGGCTGGCGGCCACCCATCACGGCCTGCTCATTGCTTCGCCGGAATATAACGCGAGCCTCACGCCCCTGCTCAAGAACACGCTCGACTGGCTCAGCCGGGTCGATGACGACCCCTTTCCGGGCAAAGTGGCGGCGGTGGTTTCCGCCTCGCCGGGAGCGTTGGGTGGCGTCCGCTCCCAACTGCAGGCGCGGCAGTTGTTGTTGCAGCTGGGCTGTCACGTGACGCCGGCGCAATGTCAGCTGCCCAAGGCCCATGAAGCCTTTGATGATGCCGGTGGTCTCAAGGACCCGCGCGCGCTCAAATCCGTCCGCGCCCTGGCGCGGCAGCTGGTGGAAATGACAATCCGGCTGGGCGCCTGAGTCTCACTGCCGGGCGGGGATTTCAATCGCGGCCTGAGCGCGGGCGTTGACGCAACTCTTTGGCTTCTCCAAGTTGCAGTCGCCGGCTCATAAACCCTCCACGCAATTCATCCTCAACCCACCGTCTTATGTCCACAGATACACCTCCTCCCGTAGCCGAGGATCGCACCGTCGCCATTCTCACCTACATCACGATCATCGGTTTCATCATCGCGATCGTTCTTCACAGCAGCAAGAAGACCGCCATCGGGGCCTATCACCTGCGCCAGGGGCTCGGGCTGGTGGTCACCGGTCTGGTCCTTTGGGTGGGAGGGTTTATCCTTTCCTTCATCCCGGTGATCAACCTGCTCATGATCCTCCTCTGGCCGGTGATCGGTATCGGGCTGTTCATCCTGTGGATCATGGGCCTGATCGCGGCGGTCAACGGCCAGCAGAAGCCCATGCCGGTCGTGGGCGAACACTATCAGAAGTGGTTTGCCGGCGCGTTTGTCTGAGCCCCGGTTGATTTTCGCCTGTGCAAAGGCCGCCGCCCCAACCGGCGGCCTTTTTCGTGCCCGGGGCCGGCAGACTTTCCGCTTGCGGCGCGGGGGGCGCTGCCAAGGGTGGAACGTCACATGATCGCACCCGAGACTTTCGACCATATCGAGAACATCAAGAAGCGCGCCGGCCACCTGTGGAGGTTTCTTTAACTGCGAACAAAAGCAGCGTGAAATCGAGGCGATGGAGGCCCGGATGGGCGCGCCCGATTTCTGGGACAGCAACGACCGGGCGCAGAAGCACATCAGCAAGCTGAACGGCTTGAAGCGCGCCGTCCTGCCGGTGGTGGATTTCCACAAGAAGCTGGAGGATGTCGCCGTCATGACGGAGTTGGTCGAGGCCGCCTCCGGGGCCGAGCAGGAGACCTATGCCGCCGAGCTGACCACCACCGTGGATGCGATGGTCGCGGAGCTGGATGAGCTGGAGATTTCCTCCTTCCTCACCGGGCAGTTCGACCGCAACAACGCCATCCTTTCCATCCAGGCCGGCGCCGGCGGCACCGAGTCGAACGACTGGGCCGACATTCTTTTCCGCATGTATAACCGCTGGGCGGAGCGCCGGGGTTTCACCGTCGAGCTGCAGGATGTCCAGGACGGCGACCAGGCGGGCATCAGCAAGGCCACGCTCCTGATCAAGGGCGAGAATGCCTATGGCTACGTGAAGGCCGAGCGCGGGGTGCATCGCCTCGTGCGCATCAGTCCTTTCGATGCCAACAAGCGCCGGCACACTTCGTTTTGCGCGGTGGATGTCATTGCCGAGATCAACGAGGATATCGACATGCAGATCCCGGACAGCGATATCCGCGTGGATGTGTATCGTTCCTCCGGCAAGGGCGGCCAGGGGGTGAACACGACCGACTCCGCCGTGCGCCTCACCCACATTCCCACCGGCATGGTCGTGGTCTGCCAGAACGAGCGTTCGCAGATCAAGAACCGGGCCAGCGCGATGAACGTGCTCAAGGCGCGCCTCTACGAGAAACGCCTCGACGAGCAGCGCAGCGAGATGGAGAAGTTCTACGGGGAGAAGGGTGAGATCGGCTGGGGCAGCCAGATTCGCAGCTATGTGCTGCAGCCTTACCAGATGGTGAAGGATCTGCGCACGGGAGTCTCGACCAGCGATACCCAGGGCGTGCTCGACGGGGATATTGATCATTTCATCAACGCCTGGTTGCGCGCGGGCTGCCCGCGTCATCGCAACAAGGACATCCAGATGGATGATGAGTAAGTGAGCGCCCGGACCGGGGCGGGCGGCTGGATCTGGCGCCTGCGTTCCTGTTCCGGGCGAAGTCGCGTCCCTTGTCCCGCATGTCCGTTTCATCCCGCCCAACGCCCTTGATCTTTTTTGCCTGGCTCTGCACGGCGACGATCTTTGTCAGCGCGGCGCTGCTGTTCATCGTGCAGCCGATGTTCGCCCGCATGGTGCTGCCTCTGCTGGGCGGCTCGCCGGCGGTCTGGAACACGGCGATGGTGTTCTTCCAGGCGATGCTGCTGGCCGGTTATGCTTACGCCCACGCCAGTACGGCATGGCTGGGGGCGCGACGGCAGGCCCGCTGGCATCTGCTGGTGGTGCTCCTGCCGCTGGCGGTGTTGCCGCTGGCGGTGCCGGCCGGCTGGCATCCCCCGGTGGACGGGCATCCCGGACCCTGGCTGCTCGCGCTTATGACCGTGGCCATCGGCCTGCCGTTTTTCGTCCTCTCGGCCACCGCGCCCCTGATTCAGAAATGGTTTGCGGGGACGAATCACCCGCGGGCTGCGGATCCGTATTTTCTCTATGCCGCGAGCAATGGCGGCAGCCTGCTGGCGTTGCTGGGCTATCCATTATGGGTGGAGCCCGGGCTGTCGCTTTCCCAGCAGAGCCGCTGGTGGAGCGCGGGCTATCTGGGGTTGGCCGGACTGCTGGGGCTGGTTGTGCTCCTGTTGTGGCGGCAACGTCCGGCGGCCGTTGCCATGAGCGGGCCGGCGGACTCGGCGCCGGGTCCGACTGGTGGAACCCGGCTGCGCTGGGTGGCGCTTTCTTTTGTGCCCTCCAGCCTGCTGCTCGGGGTCACCACCTACCTGTGCAGTGACATTGCGGTGGTGCCGTTGCTTTGGGTGGTGCCGCTGGCGCTTTACCTGCTGACCTTCGTGCTGGCGTTTGCCCGGCGCGCCTGGTTGCCGCAATCCGGCCTGGCCCGCGCACTGCCCATGCTGCTGGTGCCGGTGGCGATGTTGCTGGCGGTGCAGGCCGCGCAACCGGCCGGCCTGCTGGCCGGCTTTCATCTCGCGGCGTTTTTTGTGGCGACGCTGCTGTGCCACCTGCGGCTGGCCGAAGCCCGGCCCGCTGCATCGCGTCTGACGGAATTCTACCTGTGGCTTGCGGTGGGCGGGGTGCTGGGCGGGGTATTCAACGCCCTGGTGGCGCCGCTGCTCTTCAACTCGATCCTGGAGTATCCGCTGATGCTGGTCATTGCCTGTGTGGCGGCGTTGCCGGCGGCGGCGGATCGTTCCCGGCGGGCGCGGTGGGGGGACTGGATCTGGCCGGCGGGTCTGGCGGTGTTGGCCGCGGTGCTGTTGCCGGGTATCCGGTGGGCCGGTCTGGAGACGTATCCGGCCACGGCCGGGGTGGTGTTTGGCGTGCTGGCTCTCGGTTGTTACATCATGTCGCGGCGGAGACTTCGCCTGGCCTTGGGCGTGGCGGTGCTCCTGCTGGCGGGCGGAGGGTTGCGGCATCAGCCGGGGCAGCTGCTGGAAATCGAGCGCAGTTTTTTTGGGGTCCACCGGGTCACCGTGGATGAGTCCGGCCGTTTTCATGATCTGCTGCATGGGCGGACTTTGCATGGGCGGCAGAACCGGGATTCGGCGATGCGCCGGGAGCCGTTGACCTACTATCACCGGTCGGGCCCGATCGGGCAGGTGATGGCGCAACGCGCCGCCGACCCGCGGCAGAAAATCGCCGCGGTGGGCCTGGGCGCGGGCTCAATGGCGGCTTATGCGCAACCGGGGCAGGAATGGACTTTCTACGAGATCGATCCGGTGGTGCAGGGGTTTGCCGCGGATCCGCGCTATTTCACTTTTCTGGAGGACTCGCAGGGTCTGGTGAAGGTGGTGCTGGGCGATGCGCGGCGGTCGCTGGCGGAGGAGCTGGACGGGGAATTCGATCTCGTGGTGCTGGATGCCTACAGCTCGGATGCGATTCCTGTGCATCTGGTCACGCGTGAAGCGCTGGCACTTTATCTGCGCGTCTTGGCGCCGGATGGGCTGCTGGCGTTTCATATCTCCAACCTGCACCTCGATCTTGAGCCGGTCTTTGCCAATCTCGCGGCGGATGCGGGACTGGTCAGCCTGGTGCGCGACGACACCATGGTGCCGGACGCGCTGGCGGCGGAGGGCAAGTCGCCTTCAGTCTGGCTGGTGATGGCCCGCCGGCCGGAAGATCTGCGCCCGCTGACGGAAGACCCCCGTTGGCAGCGGCCGCGCAGCGATGCCGGTCAACGCGTCTGGACGGATGATTACTCCAGCATCCTGAGCGTATTTCGCTGGCGATAGGGTCGGCGCTGGACGGGGCGCGTGTCATCGGCGAACTCCCGCTCGCCATTTCCGGCTTTCCGATTTTGAGTTCCGCTTCCGCGCATGTCCGAACTCGCCTACGACTCCATCCGATCCGCGCTCGCCGCCCAGCCTTTGTTTGAGGATAAAACTTGGCGTCTGTCACCGGCGGCCTGGCCTTTGACCGCCGCACAGATGAATGAGCTGGAGGCGATCGGGGCCGCGTGCCTCGAATTCCATCAGGCGCTGGAGACCCTTTATCTGCGGTCGGTGGCGGGGAAGAATCTCCTGCGCAACCGTCCTTTGCAGGCGCCCTGGGTGGCCGGCTATCTCGACCGCGGCAAACCCGCGGCCTTGGTCGCCCATGCGCGGGACGCGCGCAATCGCGGCGCCTTTCCGCTGGTGCTGCGGCCGGACCTGCTCCTTACGGAAGAGGGTTTTGTGCTCACGGAGATGGACTCCGTGCCCGGCGGGATCGGGCTCACGGCATTTCTCAACCGGTTGTATGCGGCCCAGGGTGGAGTCGTGGGCGCGGCGGATGAGATGATTGTCAACTTTCATGCCGCGCTGGCGGCATTGCGACCGGCGGAACGGAATCCCCTCATCGCGCTGGTGGTCAGCGAGGAGGCGGCGACCTACCGGCCCGAGATGCAATGGCTCGCGCAGCAGCTGCAATTGCGCGGCAAGCGGGTCTTTTGCATCCGGCCCGAGGAGGTGTTTCCGCTGGAGAACGCCCTGTTTCTCGACCATGACGGCAACCCGGAGAGGATCGACATCATCTACCGGTTTTTCGAGTTGTTCGATCTGCCGAACCTGCCGGTGACCGATTACATGCTGGAGGCGTGGGCGCAGGGGGAAGTGGCGATCGCGCCTCCGTTGCGGCCTTTTCAGGAGGAGAAACTCGGCCTGGCGCTGTTTCACCATCACCTGCTGCAGGATTTCTGGACGGAGCACCTGACACGTCGCAGCCATGAACTGCTGAAGCGGCTGATCCCACCGTCGTGGATCATGGATCCCGCGCCCTTGCCACCGGGGGCGGTGCTGGCGGGACCCCGCGTGGGCGGGCGGATGCTGAGCGACTGGCGCGAGCTGGCCGCGGCCTCCCAGAAGGAGCGGGACCTCATCATCAAGATCTCCGGATTTCATGAAACCGCCTGGGGCGCGCGCAGTGTCGTGCTGGGGAGCGATTGTTCGCGGGAAGAATGGCAGGAGGGAATTGCGCAGGCGCTGAAGCTGGCGGACACGAACCCGCACCTCTTGCAGGAATACAAGAAACCGCAGCGGGTGCATCACCCGGTTTACGAAGCGCCGGCCGGCCCGTCCGCTGAAGGCGTGGCGCAGGTTGATGCCGTGGCGAAGGCGGGCCGACTGCGGCTCTGCCCGTATTATTTCGTCGTGGCGGGCCAAGTCCGCTTTTCCGGTGCGCTGGCAACCTTTTGTCCGCCCGACAAGAAGATCATCCATGGCATGCAGGACGCCGCGCTGCTGCCCGCCCGCGTGGTCGCCTGACTTGATACGACTGGCGCGCGCGGGTGGACATTTCCCCTTTGGTTTCTCACGCTGACCGGACCCCATGATCATCGCCCCTCCTTCGGATCACCGCGCTCTCAACACCCGGTCACTGTCGGCCGGCCTCATCGTTGTGGGAGGCGGCCTGGGCGGAGTCTGCTGCGCGATCACGGCGGCCCGCGCCGGGGTGCGGGTGATCCTCGTGCAGGATCGGCCGGTGCTCGGCGGCAATGCCTCCAGCGAGGTGCGCCTTTGGATTCTCGGTGCGACCGCGCACATGGCGAACAACAACCGCTGGGCGCGCGAGGGCGGGGTGATTGACGAGATTCTCGTCGAAAACACCTTTCGCAATCCCGAGGGCAACCCGCTGCTGGTGGATGCGCTGCTGCTGGAGAAGGTCGCCGCCGAGCCGAACCTCACCCTTCTGCTCAACACCGCGGTCTTTGAGGTGACGAAGCGCGATGCGGACACGATCAGCGGTGTGCGCGCCTTCTGCTCCCAGAACTCCACGCTCTATGAATTGTCCGCGCCGCTGTTCTGCGACGCGTCGGGCGATGGTATTCTCGGCTTCATGGCGGGGGCGGCGTTCCGGATGGGCGCGGAATCGCGCGAAGAATTCGGTGAGCAGTTCGCGCCATCGCGGGAATACGGCGAGCTGCTCGGGCATTCGCTTTATTTCTACACGAAGGACACCGGGCGCCCCGTGTCTTTCACACCGCCGGCCTTCGCGTTGACGGATATCACGAAGATCCCGCGCTGGCGGGCATTCAACGCGCGCGACCACGGCTGCCGGCTCTGGTGGATCGAATACGGCGGCCGGCTCGATACCGTTCACGCGACGGAGGAGATCAAATGGGAGTTGTGGCGCGTGGTCTATGGCGTCTGGCACCACATCAAGAACTCGGGCCTCTTTCCCGAGGCGGCCAACCTCACGCTGGAGTGGGTGGGCACGATTCCCGGCAAGCGCGAGAGCCGCCGCTTCGAGGGGGACTACATGCTGCGCCAGCAGGACATCGTGGAGCAACGCAGGCACCCCGACGCGGTCGCTTTCGGCGGCTGGTCCATTGATCTGCATCCGTCGGATGGCATCTTCAGTGAACGGCCTGGCTGCAACC
Source organism: uncultured Opitutaceae bacterium (assembly GCA_964429385.1). GTDB lineage: Bacteria > Verrucomicrobiota > Verrucomicrobiia > Opitutales > Opitutaceae > UBA2377. Next base: position 3,584 of record CAYSBR010000021.1, on the reverse strand, counting down.
AGTGGCATCCGAAAGGGGTTTATCCGATTCCCTATCGTTGCCTCTACAGTCGCAACCTCACCAATCTCTTTCTGGCTGGTCGCATCATCAGCGCCTCGCATGTCGCCTTCGGTTCGAGCCGGGTCATGGCCACCTGCGCGCACGGCGGTCAGGCGGTCGGCGTTGCGGCGGCGCTGTGTCTGCGCGACACTCTGCCGCCGCGGGCATTGAACGAACCGGCGCGCATGGCGGAGTTGCAGTGCCGGCTGCAGCGCGCCGGCCAGCACATCCCCGGGGTGCCATTGCGCGATGCGGCGGATCTCGCGCCGGCTGCCGTGCTCACCGCTTCGAGCGAATTGCGGCTCGCGGAGCTGCCGGCCGATGCGGATGAGGGGGTGTCTCTGGACGACGCGTGGGCGATGCTGCTGCCGGTGACGGCGGGCACACAGCTCGACCTCACGGTCCTCGCGGACGTGACGGCTCGGACGGAATTGCGGGTGGCGCTGCGCCAGAGCAGTCGGGCGGACAACCATACGCCTGATGTCGTATTGGAGACGCAGACCCTGATGCTGGAGTCGGGGAAGAACCAGACGGTGCGGGTGGCGTTCCATCATCGGTTTGACGACGCGCGTTATGCCTTCGTGTGTTTCTTTGGCGGCGCCGGTATCCGGCTGCGCACGAGTGCGCGGCGGATCACCGGTGTCCTGGCGCTTCGGCATGCGCTGGTTTCGCCCGGCGCCGAGTATGCGGTCCAGTCACCGCCGCCCGATATCGGGGTGGAGGGCTTTGAACTTTGGTTGCCGCCGCGCCGCCCCGGTGGTCGGAACCTCGCGTTCACGTTGGCGCAACCGCTGGGGGTTTTTGGGCCGCAAAACACGATCAGCGGCATCGCCCGCCCGACGAGTCAGCCGAATGCGTGGGTGGCGGCGTTTGACGATCCCCGGCCGACGCTGACCCTGCGCTGGCCGGAGCAGCGGACAATCGCGCGCGTGGAGCTGATGTTCGACACCGACTACGACCATGCGATGGAGAGCGTTTTGCTCGGACATCCGGAGCGTCGCATGCCCTTTTGTGTCCAAGGCTACCGCGTATTGGACGAGGCCGGCCGCGTGCTGGCTGACTGCCGCGAGCAGCATCAATCGCGGGCCGTGATGGTATGGCCGGAACCGGTGAAAACCTCTTCGCTGCGGATCGAGCTCACGCCGTCGTCTCCAGCGATCCCCGCCGCGCTTTTTGCCGTCCGTTGCTACGAGCAGGCCGAGCCGTGAATTTGAACTGCGATCAACCGGACGTTTGAATTTTTCACGAAGGACGCAAAGGAGAGGCCGGCGATCTTCATGGCCTGCGTGTAAATACTGAATTGCCCGATTTTTAACCGCTGATGGCACGGGCAGACCCGGCGCTATGGCTGGCAGGCACAGACAGGGTGATTTCTAATCCGTGTGATCTGTGCGATCCGCGGACAAAATTCCGCCGCTCGGGTTCGATGAAAAATCGGAATCCCGAGTGTTGGGCGTGGAAAAGCGTTCCCAGCCTGATGTCAGGCGCTGCGTTGGCGGTCGCCGGTCAGCTCCTGCACATAGTGGTCGGTGACCAGGCCTTCGAGATCCTGGCGGGAGAGCACGCTTTGCAGTCCGGTGGGGCAGCCGTCGGCCAGGACATAGACCCAGCGGCCGGGGATGCCCGGCTCGGGGTCGAGCCAGAGGATGCGACCGGCGGGAGCGGGGGCGTCGTTGACGAAAAGCTCCACAATGGCCCGCGCCCCGGCGGGCGCGGCGTCTCCGGCGGAGCGGAAACGCAACACGCAACGGGGTGCGCTCATGCAGCGGCGTCCTTGCGGACGGCGGCCTTCACGGCCTCGCTGGCCAGCTGGGCGAAGAAAGTGTCACGCCGCTCGCGGGCCACCTGCACGTCCTTGGTGCCGAGGGAGCGGCGGATGCGCTCCTTGGTGAACGGCGTGGGGTGGACCGTGTAGTGCAGAAACCAGGTGCCGTGGTTGTTCCACAGGTGATGGTTGAGGTTTTCCGCGCGGACGCGGATGCCGGGGAGTTTGGTGATGGCGGACATGATGCGTGATTTTCTTGGTGGGAGTGATCGCGCAGCAGGGATGAAAACAAAAAACCGACCTGGGCATCAGGTCGGTCTCGTCTTCGGGAGCGTTCTTGGTTCGCCCCCCTTGCGGGTGACGCACATCCGGGGTTTCCCCCGATCCACCGTGGCCGCTCCCGGCCCGGTTGGCGGAACCGGCTTTTGAGGACCGGCTCGTTCCTGATGCGGTGGCGAACGTGGATTACCACGCCGCGCTGTCCAGCACTTTTTTGGCAGAAAAATAAAAAACCGGCCATGGTTCGGCCGGTTGGTTAGCTAAAATATTGGTGAGATTAACTTAACCGAATTGGAATCCGATCAGCTTTTCCGGATTACAACCTCAGCCTGAGCTGCTTTGGCTGCCTTCACTAAGGTTGGATTTCGATCTTTTCGATTTTTATGGGCTGAGGGAGCTGTGCTTTGATTTCATTTAATCGCTGCTGATGCTGGAAAGGCGGCCGCAACCCACGGAGAGGCTTTAATATGCGAGCTAAAAAGGGGCCGCCATCTTCAGTCATATCTGCAAGAAAATCCATCTTGTCGTTGACGATTAGGATTTCTCCGCACCCGAAACAGACCAGAGCTGCAGCGACCGGTTTGTTCTCCTTTAACCACTGGAGTCCGTAGTCAGCATGAAATCCACCACACTGTTTGAATGAAGCCAAGTCATCGGGTTTATGTGCTATAAATAGGTTTTGATTCAGGAATGCGGAGGTGAGCTTGGCTCTGACTTGGTTATCAACTGACAGTCGTTGTGTGTAGAAGGCCTGCTTTGCGATGGTTACTGTCGTATGTTTGGAGAGCTCAATATCACGCTCTGTCGATTCCCAGAAGTGATGAGGCAAACCCTCAAGAATCTCCAATTGATCAGAACCTTTCAGGGCTTCATAAAACCATTGAAGGTCGGCTGTTTTGGGCTTGAGGGGTGGGGGAGGGATATAGCCTGCGCTAGTGCAAGCGAACAAGACGGCGAGCAATGCGACTGCGGCTTTTCTGCGCATGAGGAACATCTTGTCGGATTCGAAGCACAGTCGGTTCTGCAATTGAGATAGCTCACTCCAGCTTTACACCCTTGGCTTTGGCGGCGCGGAGGAGGGCGTCGGCCATGTCGGTGGGGGTGGCGGCGACTTCGATGCCGCATTCCTGGAAGACGGCGATCTTGGCGGCGGCGGTGTCCTCGGCGCCGCCGACGATGGCGCCGGCGTGGCCCATGCGGCGGCCGGCGGGCGCGGTGGCCCCGGCGATGAAGCCGGCGACGGGCTTCTTGCAGTTATCCTTGATCCAGCGCGCGGCCTCGACCTCGGCGCTGCCGCCGATCTCGCCGATGAGGATGATGCCCTTGGTGTCGGGGTCTTCGTTGAAGAGTTTGATGACGTCGAGGTGGCTGGTGCCGTTGACCGGATCCCCGCCGATGCCGACGGAGGTGGACTGGCCGAGGCCCTTGGAGGTGATCTGGAAAACCGCCTCGTAGGTGAGGGTGCCGGAGCGCGAGACGACGCCGACGTGGCCCTTCTTGT
>CAYSBR010000020.1:0-64824 GCA_964429385.1 uncultured Opitutaceae bacterium | reverse complement strand
CTCGGCCTCGAGAGCGCTCAAATGAACGTGCCTAACTTAGTGCCATTCGGGTCAGGCCGTAAATTGTAAATTAGAGCGGTCGAGACTACCCAGCGCTCATCGCAAGTGGCAGATCAGGTCGGTCTCAATCGAAAGACCTTGTTTCGAATGAATTAGAATTGAAGCCGTGATCGGCTGATCGCGGGTTTTATTCCTAAAATCCACTCCTTAATTTACAATTTACGGCCGACCCCGTTCACGGCTAGCGGCCGGCGGTTTCCATCGCCGGCCAGCGGCGGAAGGCGGAGAAACGGGACTGGGTGCGGTCGTAGGTCTCGCGACGTTTCACGTATTCAGCGTAGTCGGTGACCTGCTCGGGATGCTGGCGGCTGTGCACCAGAAAATCCGCCTCGGGCGGGTAGCAGGCAACATTGCCCTTCTCGTAAAATTCGGGATTGGCCACCCCTTCGGCATCAATGGACTCGGGCCAGAGGCCGACGTTGTTGGGCGCCTCGGCCGACTGGTAGCGCAGATCCATGCTCCAGCGGATATGGTCGGAATAATTGGGTGTCGAGCAGTGCGGGGTGCGGTTGGTCATGAACACCACGCCGCCGCGCGGGCAGGCCGCCGTCACGGACTTGCGCGGATCATCCGGCAGATTCTCGTCCTTGATCACGAGGAACCCGGCGTTGCCGCCCGTGTGGTGCATCGCCACCTCGCCGAGGTGCGTGCGCGGAAGAATCTGCATGCAGCCGTTCTCCACCGTGGCATCCACCAGCGGCACCCAGCAGGTGATGATGAGGGATTTGTCGCAATGGGTCGCAAAGTAACCGCTGTCCTGGTGCCACGGCACCACGCCGCGCCCGATGTTCGGCAGCTTTGGCCGGATACGATAGACCGAGGAAGAGACGATCTCCTCGGAACCGAGCAACGCACTAACCTTGGCCAGCAGCTTCGGACTGGCGATGACATTGAACATCTCCGGCGCATGGAAGCCACCGCCGCGCAGGCCTTCCAGATGACGCATGATCGCCTCGCCGTTTTCCTTGGAGTCGCGGTGGATCGCCGCAAGCCGGCGGTCAAAGTCGAGCCCCTCGTGCAAGTGGGTTAATTTCCCCTCGGCCTGCAACTGGCCGGCCTTGCGTCCGATCTCCTTGTGCAGCTCCTGCCGGAGCGGCTCAAGGTCGGCGGGGTCGAAGACATCCGGCACGATGAGGTAGCCCTCCTCGTGAAAAAAACTGATCTGCTGCGGGGTGAGCGGCGCGGGGGATTTCATGGTCAGGCCACTTTCTCATTTTCCCCCGATTTCCGCAATGGCCCTCTGTCACCATCGATGGTAAATAAACACCAGCACCTGCCCGTAAAAAAGGGGTGACGAGAATATCGCCCCCCTCTTTTTTAAGAAACCAGATTGGCCTGCTTCACGCGTAGCCGCCACCCCGCACGATGCCCAGTTCCTTGCGGCGACGGTTGCGGTCGGCGGCCGCATTTTTCTCGTAGCCCTGCCGGCGGTGCTCGGCGATCGGGTCGGCCGGAAGCTTCCGCGCCTTGCGCCACTTCGCGAGTGCCGGCGAAACATCGGTGAAGAAAGCCTGCTTCAGGAGCAGTTCGGCATCGACGACATTGTTCTTCGCCTGCGCACGGCGCAGGGCGTCGTGATCCACGATGGCGGCCTTGGCGTAGAGTTCCTGCGCCATGACGACGGTCTGGATCATCGCCTCGATCTTCGGTTTCTCGTTGTGGCTCTGGTCCACCATGTAGGCGATCTTCGGCATCTTGCCCCGGTCCGCGGCGAAGGAGTGGATCTCATGGAAGATGCGGAAAACCTGATAGGGGTCGATCGAGCCGAGCGTGAGGTCGTCGTCGGCATACTTGCGGTCGTTGAAGTGGAAGCCGCCGAGCATGTCCTCGTCGAGGAGCCACGCGACGATCTGCTCGATGTTGGTCGCGTTGTAGTGGTGGCCGGTGTCCACGAGCACCTTGGCGCGCGGACCGGCTTTCTTGGCGTAGAGATAGGCCATGCCCCAGTCGGCGATGTCCGTCGCGTAGAACGCCGGCTCGAAGGGCTTGTATTCGACGAGCATCGTCTGCTTCGGGCCGATCTGCTTGTGCAGAGCCTTGAGGCTGTCCTCGAAGTAGCCCTTGCGCTCGCGGATGCTGCCCTGCCCCGGGTAGTTGGTGCCGTCGGCAAACCAGAGGGAAAGGTATTCGCTGCCGGTCGCCTTCATGATGGCGACGGAGTCGTAGCAATGCTGGAGCGCCTGCTGGCGGACCTTGGGGTCGTTGTGGCCGAAGGAGCCCCACTTGTATTGCTGATCCTGAAAAAGATTGGGGTTGATGGCACCGATCTTGACGCCGTGCTTGCGCGCCTGCCGGCCGACCTTCGCCGGATCCTCGCCCGCCGCAAAGTCCCACAGCACGTGCATCGCCACCGTCGGGCAGCAGCCGGTGAGGGCGTGGACCTGGCCGGCGTCCGCCAGCTTGTCGTTCGTGTCGATGGCCGCGGCATCCTGGAAAAATTTCCCGAAGCGCGTGCCCGTGTCGGCGAAGCCCCAGCTGGGCGTTTCCACTTCAAAGGAGTCGAGCGCCTCGACGGCGCGGCGGAGGTTTTTGGGTGTCATCGTCCGTTTTATTGCGACGCGGCCCCGCGAAAGTCAGCCCAAAACATAGCGTCAAGCCGCTGCGGACTTGCCCCCTTCATCGCCGCCGGCGAATCTCGTCCCATGTGCGATGCCTGCCTGCAACTCGGCTCTCCATGGCTGCCCGCCCTGCATGGCGACCAGCCGCGGCCCCGGCCGCGGGCCAAGGCCCTGCCCCTGGCCCGGCACAAGGTGAAGCCCCTCCGTTCAAACCGCCCGGCGCGGCGACCCAAACGCAGCTGAAAGACCGGCCACCGCCGACGCTCAGCCAGCCGCCGGCGGATCTTCCGCGGCCCCCTCGGGTCGGCGGGGCTGCAGGGCGATGGGATCGAATTTCAACGCGCCGTAACCCACGGCCAGCAAGACGAAGCACAGGACCACAAACCAGTTGCCGTGTTCGACGTAGAATGAGTTGCGGCCGATCCAGCGCACATCGCGCGCGGCGGTGAAAGTCTGCGTGCCGCGGAAATACACGCTGCCCTCGTCGTTGGTGAGGACCTTGCGCACAAGGCCGAACTCGTCGATCCAGCCGCTCCAGCCGCCGTTGCCCACCCGGATGACCGGCCGGCGGGTCTCGACGGCGCGCAGCACCGAATGCGCCGCATGCTGGTAGGCCGCCCCGCCTTCGCCGAACCAGCCGTTGTTGGTGAACACGGCCAGCACCTCCGCACCATGCTGCGTGCTGTCCACCGCAAGTCCGGAAAAGATGTCCTCGTAGCAAAGGAGCGGTCCGATCACGAGCGTGTCATGGCGCAGCCCGGCCACCAGCGGCCGGGGAGCTTCGCCCGGGGTGAAATCATCGCCCACTTCCACGAATTTGCTGATCCAGCCCAGGACGGAACGGAAGGGCACAAACTCGCCGAAGGGCACCAGCCGGCGCTTCGTATAGTAGGTCGGCTGCAGGCCGGAATCCGGGGTGACCAGCATGACCCCGTTGAACCAGCGTTCCTCCGCCCCCTCCCCTTCGATCGCAATGGAGCCGAGCAGCAGGGGCACGCCCGAGCGGGCCGCGAGCGACTCGACAAAACGTCGCGCGCCTTCATCGCCCCGCACCGCCCAAGGGGTGACCGCCTCCGGCCAGAGGATGAGATCGGGACGGGTGCGGGCCGCCTCCAGCGTCAGCTCCTCCAGCGTCCGCAGGATCGCCGGCCCATCGGCGGGATTCCATTTCACCTGCTGGGGAACGTAAGGCTGCACCAGCGCCAGCCGGGCGAACTCCTGGTTGAAACGCCCCCGGTTGAAGGTCTCCTGCAAGTGAATGCTCATGCAGACGATGAGCAGAAACAGCGCGAGCATGAACTCCTGGCTGCGCCGGCCCAGGCCGGTGTGCGTCTCGCGGGAAAGCCGGTGGGCAAACGCCGCCATGCCGAGGTTGAGCATCACGAGCACGAAGGAAATCCCCCCGGCACCCGTGAACGCCGCAATCTGCAGGATCGTGGAACGCTGCCACTGGCTGGCCGCGAGCGGCAGCCAGGGAAAGCCGCTGAAGATCCAGCCACGCACCCATTCCAAAACCACCCAGAGCGCCGCCAGCGCGAGCACGCCGGCCATGCGCACCGGGGCCGGCCGGCCCGGCAACTGCGGCATCAGCCAGCGCACGGCGACAAACCACGCACCGGTCAGCCCGCCGAGAAACAGCGCGATCAACGCCAGCCCGCCCCACGTCACATGGTGGAGCCAGAACAGCAGTGAAAACCAGATGACGGTCTGCGCCGCCAGCATCGTGCCGAGGTAAAGCCGCCAGCCCGGGCGCAGGTAGGCCCAGAAGATGGCCGGGGCGAGCGCCGCATAGGCGAACTCCGCCGCCCGGAACGGCGGGAAGGCCATCACCATGCCGGCCACCGTGACGAAAAAGACGATGCCCGCCCAGACCCGCCCGGCATGCCGCTGCCAGAAACCCGGCCGCTCGGCGTAGGGATCGTCAGCGGGCAAGACGGAGGCGGCCACGCAGGGAAAGGCGCTCAGGCGCCGTGGCAGTGCTTGAACTTCTTGCCGCTGCCACAGGGGCAGAGATCGTTGCGGCCGACCTTCGGCGCATCCCGGCGGATGGTCACCTTGGGCAGCTGCACTTCCCCTTCCCCGGCCGGCGCGGCCTCACCGGCGGGCCCCTGCACCGCGCGCGGCGCGGCGGCGGGCGCATCGGCCGGGCCGACCGCCTTGGCATTGCGGCTGAGGAGCGCGAGCATGTTCTCAAAGGCCTGGATATTCGAAGCGCTGCGGAAAAGCCCGGTGCAGATCTGCAGCCGGACGTTGTTCATCAGCTCCTCAAAATACTTGAAGGCCTCGCCCTTGTATTCGACGAGGGGATCCTTCTGCCCGTAGCTGCGCAGGAAGATACCCTTCTTGAGCTCTTCCATCTCGGTGAGATGCTCCTGCCAGTGGTGATCAATGGCGTTGATGATCACATAGCGTTCAAGCGCGCCAAGCGACTCGGGCACCTCGACCGACTCCTTCACGGCGTAGGCCTGCTTGATGCGGTCGATGATTTGTTCCGCCAAGGGCTCGATCTTCTCCCCCTTCAGCTCCTCGGACTTAAGCCCGATGGGGAAATGGGTATTAACCCAGCCGACGAGCGTATCGACATCGGACGATGTCGGCACGGTCTTGCCCTCGAAGCCGGCAACCTCGAGACGGTTGAGCACTTCCTCTTCGATCTGCTCGAAGATGATCCCCTTCGGCCGGTCGGCATGGATCGCGCCGTTGCGGATCCCATAGACAACCTCGCGCTGCTGGTTGAGCACGTCGTCATACTGGAGCAGGCGTTTGCGCTGGGAGAAATTCTGCTGCTCGACCTTTTTCTGCGCGCTCTCGATGGAGCGGTTGAGCCAGGGATGCTCAAGCTCCTCGCCCTCCTTCATGGAGCCTTCCATGAGGCGGGAAGCCAGGTTGCCCTGGAGGAAGAGGCGCATGAGGTTGTCCTCCAGCGAGAGGAAGAACTTGGTCATGCCCGGGTCGCCCTGGCGGGAACAACGGCCGCGCAGCTGACGGTCAACGCGCCGCGATTCGTGGCGCTCGGTGCCGATCACATAGAGGCCGCCCAGATCGCGGACGCCCTCACCCAGCTTGATGTCGGTGCCGCGGCCCGCGATGTTGGTGGCGATGGTGACGGCGCCACGCAGGCCGGCGCGGGCCACGATCTCGGCCTCCTGCTGGTGAAACTTGGCATTGAGCACGGTGTGGATGACACCGGCGCGCTTGAGCATGCGGGAGAGCACCTCGGAAGACTCGACGGACACAGTGCCGACCAGCACGGGCTGGCCGCGCTTGTTGGCTTCCTCGATCTCCTTCACCACCGCGTTGTATTTGTCGCGGCGCGTCTTGAAGATGGAGTCGTTCTTGTCGATGCGGATGCAGGGCTTGTTCGTCGGGATGATCTGCACCGACAGCCGGTAGATGTCATGAAACTCGGCCGCCTCGGTCTCGGCCGTGCCGGTCATGCCCGCCAGCTTTTCATACATGCGGAAGTAGTTCTGGATCGTGACCGTCGCATAGGTGCGGGTCTCGCGCTCGATGGCCACGCCTTCCTTCGCCTCGATGGCCTGGTGGAGGCCGTCGGACCAGCGGCGGCCCGGCATGACGCGACCGGTGTTCTCGTCCACGATCATCACCTTGCCCTCCTGCACGACGTATTCGACGTCGCGCTCATAGAGCGAGTAGGCCCGCAGGAGCTGCGAGATGGCGTGGATGCCCTCGGAGACCTCGGCGTAGCTGTTCTGGGAGGCGAGTTTCTTTTCCTCGCGCTGCTCGGGGGTGAAAGAAGTGTCCTTCTCCAGCTCGCTGAACTCCGTCGCCAGGTCGGGCAGGACGAAGGCGTCGGGATTGTCGGGGCGGAGCTTGCGGCGTCCGATCTCAGTGAGGTCGGCCTGATGCTGGCGCTCGTCGATCACGTAGTAGAGATCCTCCTTCAGGCGGAAGAGCTCCACCTTCTGGAAGTCGGAGTTCATCTCCGTCTCGGTGCGATCGAGGAGCTTGCGCCACTCGGGCGTCTCCAGCACGCGCAGGAGCAGCTTGTTCTTCGGGTTGCCGAGTTTGACCTGCAGCAGCTTGCGCGCGGCCAGCAACCGGTCGTCCGCCGAAAGATCGGGCTTGTCGAGCAGGGCCTTGGCCTCGGCGATGAGCTTGTTGCACAGGCGGATCTGGTCGCTGACCAGGTGCTCCACCGAGGGGCGCAGCACGGTGAAGGGCTGCTCACGCTCAATCGGCGCGGGGCCGGAAATGATGAGGGGCGTCCGGGCTTCGTCCACGAGGATCGAGTCGATCTCGTCCACGATGCAATACCAGTGGTCGCGCTGCACCTGGTCCTCCTTGCGCGTGGCCATGCCGTTGTCGCGCAGGTAGTCGAAACCGAACTCCGAGGCCGTGCCGTAGGTGATGTCCCGGCCATACATCTCGCGGCGCAGGGCCGACGGCATCTGCTGCTGGATGCAGCCGACGGAGACGCCGAGGAAGTTATAGAGATAACCCATCCACTCGGAGTCGCGGCGGGCGAGGTAATCATTGACGGTGACGAGCTGGGCGTTGCGGCCGGTGAGCGCGTTGAGATAGAGCGGCAGCGTGCCCACGAGGGTCTTGCCTTCGCCGGTGGCCATTTCCGAGATCCGGCCCTCATGCAGGGCGATGCCGCCGATGAGCTGGACGTCGAAGTGCACCATGTCCCAGGTGAGCTCGTGGTCGCAGACATTGACCTTGGAGCCCCGCAGCCGGCGGGCGGCGTTCTTCACCGTGGCAAAGGCCTCAGGGAGGATCTGGTCGAGGGTCTCGCCATTCTTCAGGCGGGCGCGGAACTCATCGGTCTTGGCGCGCAGCTGCTCATCGGACAAGGCCTGGTAGGATTGCTCGAGCTCGTTGATGCGCGCGACGATGGGACGGCATTTCTCCAGGAACTTCTTGTTGTGCCGGCCGGCGAAACGTTTGAACAGAAAGGAAAACATGAAGGGTCCGGACCATAGCCCGCCATGGGGGCTTGGCAAATGACAAATACCGATCATCTTGGCCCCCTCGCCGGGCTTTCCTGCAAAGTTTCGCACAAGTTTTGCCAAACTTGCACGCGACCTGCTTGGCAGCCGTTCAGCCATGTCCTCACCCGATCCTTTCCCCGCATCCTCCGGTTTCTTCACCCCCTATGACACAACCGGGCATTTCGACGAAATGCTGCTGGGGGACGGGAAGATCAGGCCGCACTATGCCCGGTTTCTCCAGCGGCTGGACAGTCTCACGCCCGCCGAGTTCAAGGCCCGGCAGGAAGCCGTGGACCTCGCCTTCCTCCGCCAGGGCATCACGTTCAACGTCTATGGCGACGCCAAGGGCAGCGAGCGCATTTTCCCCTTCGATCTCGTGCCGCGCATCATCCCCGCCCGGGAATGGGAGCACCTCGAGAACGGCCTCATCCAGCGCATCACCGCCCTCAACCTCTTTCTCCACGACATCTACCACGACCAGCACATCCTCAACGACGGCACCATCCCCGCCCAGTATGTGCTCTCCGCCCGGCATTTCCGGCGCGAGTTCGTGAACTTCCAGGTGCCCCGCGACACCTACATCCACATCTGCGGCACCGACATCATCCGCGACCGGGACGGGCGTTATCTCGTGCTGGAGGACAACGCCCGCTGTCCTTCGGGCGTGAGCTACGTGCTCGAAAACCGCCGCGCGCTCAAACGCACCTTCCCCCGCAGTTTTGAGGCCATCGGCGTGCGGCCCGTTGAACAGTATCCGGCGGAACTCGTCGCCATGCTCCAGCATATCGCCCCGCCCGGGGTCAGCGATCCCACCATCGTCCTGCTCACCCCCGGCGCCCACAATTCGGCCTACTTCGAGCACACCTACCTCGCCCGGCAGATGGGGATCGAGATTGTGGAGGGGCGGGATCTCTTTGTGCGCGACCAGCGGGTCTTCATGCGCACGACCAAGGGCCTTCAGCCCGTCCACGTCATCTACCGGCGCATTGATGATGACTTCCTCGATCCCACCGTCTTCCGGCGCGACTCCGTGCTCGGCGTGCCCGGCCTTGTGCAGGCCTGCCGCGCCGGCCATGTCTCGCTTGCCAACTCCATCGGCACCGGCGTGGCCGACGACAAGGTCATCTACCGCTTCGTGCCGCGCATGATCAAATACTACCTCGACCAGGAGCCCATCCTCCCGAACGTGGACACCTACCTCGCCAACGAGGAGGGAGACCGGCGCTACATCCTCGACAATATCGAGCAGCTCGTGGTGAAAGCCGCCAACGAAGCCGGCGGCTACGGCATGCTCATCGGTCCGCAGGCCACCAAGGCCGAGTGCGACGAATTCCGCCGCCGGGTCGCCGCCGAGCCGCGCAATTACATTGCCCAGCCCGTCATCAGCCTCTCCCGCCATCCCACCTGGTGCGACAGTGAGTTCGCCGGCCGCCACATCGACCTCCGCCCCTTCATCCTTTACGGCGAGAAACCCGTCATCATCCCCGGCGGACTCACCCGCGTGGCCCTCCGCCCCGGGTCGCTGATCGTCAACTCCTCGCAGGGCGGCGGCAGCAAGGACACCTGGGTCCTCTACGGCGACGAATGACCGCCCATCGCGGCGCCAAGCCACCCACCTCAACCGCCCAAGTCCAAACCTGATCAAGCAAACCCAGCCATCCGCGCCGCGCCCGCCAACTTTGGCGTTTGGATGTCTGACCTTCGGAATTTCTCCACCACCATGCTCAGCCGCGTTGCCAACGGTCTTTACTGGATGAGCCGCTACGTCGAGCGCGCCGAAAACACGGCGCGCCTCGTGGACGTGAACCTCCAGCTCCTCCTCAACCTGCGCAATCTCGACGATGCCGCGCTCATCGGCCACTGGATGCCCATTGTGCAGACCACCGGGGACGAGGAACTCTTCTTCCAGCTCTACCCCCGCGCCAGCGGGCAGAACGTCACCGAGTTCTTCATCTTCCAGGACGCCAACCCCAACTCGATCCTCTCCTCGATCAGCCAGGCCCGCGAAAACGCCCGCACCGTCCGCGATCAGGTCACCGTCGAATTCTGGGAGGCGCTCAACCGCCTCTATCTCTTTCTCCGCAGCGCGCAGGCCCGGCATCAGTGGGAAGACAACCCCTCTGAGTTTTTCAACGATGTGCGCAACGGCTCCCTCCTCCTGCAGGGCATGGCCGATGCCACCATCGTCCGCAACGAAGGCTGGCTCTTCATGCAGGCCGGCCGGCACCTCGAACGCGCCGACAAGACCTCGCGCATGCTCGATGTGCGCCACGCCTCGATTTCCGACCAGGGCGGCCCGGTCGCCGACCGCCAGGCCGATGTGCTGGGCTGGTCCGCCATGCTGCGCTCCTGCAGCGCCTGGGATGCCTACAAGTCCCTCCACGGCTCTGAAGTCCAGCCCATGGAAGTCGCGGAATTCCTGCTCCTCTCCGAGGACTTCCCGCGCTCCGTGCGCTTCTGTGTACACCAGGTGAACCAGGCGTTGCGCCGCATTTCCGGAGTCGCCGAGGGCCGCTTCAGCAACGACGCCGAAAAGCACGCCGGCCGGCTTCTCGCCGAGCTCCAGTTCAGCGCCGCCGCCGACATCTTTCGCCCCGATCTGCACGCCTACATCGACCAGCTCCAGGCCAAGCTCAACGCCATCGGCGAAGCGCTCTTTCAAACCTACATCTTCCAGCCCTTCCAGACCGGCACCGAAAACGAATGGCGCCAGCAGGAAGAACAGCAGCAACAGGCCGCCCGGCCTCCCTCCGCTCCCGTCGGCCGATGAAACTCTCGGTTTTTCACCGCACGCATTACCAGTATGCCGTGCCGGTGCAGGACAGCTTCAATGAAGCGCGCCTGCAACCCGGCGACACGCCCACCCAGCAGCGGCTCAGCTTCCTGCTCAAGGTGCTGCCCGCCACCCGGCTCACGCACTACCACGATTTCTATCTCAACTGCGTGCATATATTCGAACTGTCGCGGCCCCACGGTGAACTCACCGTCGAGGCCACTTCCGTCGTCACCACCCGCAACGCTCCCGGCCTGCCCGAAGACGCCGCCCTCATCCCCCTCGAAAAACTCGCGACCAGCAGCGAATTCGACCGCTGCTATGATTTTCTCCAGCCCAGCACCTTCGTGAACAGCGACATCGAAGTCTGGAAGCTCGCGCTCGACATCGCCGCCGGGGAAACCGACGCCTGGCAGGCCGCGTTGAAATTCATGCGCTGGATCCACCGCGAGTTTCGCTACGAACCGGCCTCCACCCACGTGCACACCACGATGAAGGAGTCGCTCGATCTGCGCAAAGGCGTCTGCCAGGACTTCGCCCACGTCATGCTCGGCCTCTGCCGGGCCATCAAGATCCCCGCGCGCTATGTCAGCGGCTATCTTTACAACGGTCCCGCCGAGCAGCTCAAAGGCGCGCAGGCCAGCCATGCCTGGGTCGAGATCTGGCTGCCCGGCCATGGCTGGTGCGGGCTCGACCCGACCAACAACCAGCAGGTCAACAATCACTACGTGCGCATCGGCGCCGGGCGCGACTACTCGGATGTGCCGCCGCTCAAGGGCACCTACCGCGGCACCCAGGACCGCGTGCTGCAGGTGGACGTACGCGTCACCCTCCTCGACGCCGACGCCACCGTGACCGCCCCACCCGGCTTGTAACGCAATACGTTACAAGCGGGCGGCAAAGGCGCGGCGGGGAATCCGGCTCACACCTGCGTCCTGAAATACGCGATCGTCCGCTTGAGGCCTTCCTCCAGCGGCACGGTCGGAGCCCAGTCGAGGTGCTTCTTCGCCAGCGTAATATCGGGCCGGCGTTGCTTCGGGTCGTCCGCCGGCAGGGGTTTATGGACGATCTTCGACTGGCCCCCGACGAGCTTCAGCACCTGCTCCGCGAGTTCGAGCATGGTAAATTCACCGGGGTTGCCGATATTGATCGGGCCGACCGTCGCCGTCTGGTTCATCAACCGCACGAAGCCCTCGATGAGATCATCCACGTAGCAGAACGAGCGCGTCTGCGTGCCGTCACCATAGACCGTGAGATCCTCGCCCCGGAGCGCCTGCACAATGAAATTGGAAACAACCCGCCCGTCGTTGGGATGCATGCGCGGGCCATAGGTGTTGAAGATGCGGACGATGCGGATATCGACCTTGTTCTCCCGGTGGTAGTCAAAGAAGAGCGTCTCCGCGACACGCTTGCCCTCATCATAACAGGAGCGGCGGCCGATGGGATTCACATGCCCCCAGTAGCTCTCCGGCTGCGGATGCACCTCGGGATCGCCATACACCTCTGAAGTACTGGCCTGGAAGACCCGCGCCTTCACGCGCTTGGCCAGCCCGAGGCAGTTGATCGCTCCCATCACCGAGGTCTTGGTGGTTTTGATCGGATTGTATTGGTAGTGCGGCGGCGAGGCGGGACAGGCCAGGTTATAGATCTGATCCACCTCATACTTGAAAGGATCGGTCACATCGTGCCGCACAAACTCGAAACCGGCATGGCCCAGCAAGTGGGCGATATTGGTTTTCCGCCCCGTGAACAGATTGTCGAGGCAGATGACCTCATGGCCGCCGGCCAGCAGCCGGTCGCAAAGATGGGAGCCCAGGAATCCGGCGCCACCGGTGACGAGAATGCGCATGGCTGCATGTCATGCGGAAGATTTCCCCGCACTCAAGCCAGCAAATCCCTGGCCTTCATGCGGTGAACACGGCCATCCGCTTTATCCATCGCTTCCGATTGCCAGTCAGCCTCCGCCGGTGCCAAGGTGCGCCCGATGATGCCGTCCCGACCACGCCGCCTGTCTCGCTTTCCCGGATTGCTCCAGCTCCTCGCCCTCGTCGTCCTGAGCGGCACCGCCTCTGCCGCCGGGTTGACCCTGCGGCCGGAACGCACCGACTGGCAGGAGACCTCCACGAGCGCCGAAGTCATTGCGCATTTGGAGCAGGCCGCCGCGCTGAACCCGCGGATGCACCTGACCCGCTTCGGCGAATCCAACCAAGGCCGCCCCCTGCCCCTCCTCATCGTGGGGCCGGACTCCGCTGCCGCCGCCACGCCGGCCGCCGTGCGCGCCTCCGGCAAACTGCGCGTCTATCTCAAGGGCAACATCCACGCGGGCGAGTCCGACGGCAAAGAAGCGTTGCTGCAGCTCGTGCGCACACTGGCCCGGGGCGGCCACGCCGCGTGGACCCGCGACCTCGTGCTGTTGATCGGCCCCAACTACAATCCGGACGGCAACGACTCCCTCGACCCGCGCAACCGCATCGGCCAGCACGGCCCGCTCGCGGGCATGGGCACGCGCGAGAATGCCCAGAAGCTCGATCTCAACCGCGACATGATGAAGCTCGATGCGCCCGAGTCCCGGGCCTTCGCCCGCCTGCTCGACGAATGGGATCCGCACGTGGTCGTGGATCTGCACACCACCAATGGCACCCACCACGCCTACCACCTCACCTACGCCCCGGGGCTGCACCCGGCCACGCCGGCCCCGCTCGACCGTTTTCTCCGCGAAAACTTGCTGCCGACCGTGACCGACGACGTGGTCCGGCGTTGGGGCTGGCATTTCTGGCATTACGGCAACGTGATGGAACGCCATGGCCTGCGCGGCTGGTGGACGTTCGACGCCCGCCCGCGCTTCGTCACCAACTACACCGCGGTTCGCGGACGCCTGGCCATCCTGAGCGAATCCTACAGCTACCTCACCTTCGAAGCGCGCACCCAGGCCTCCAAGCGCTTCCTCGTGGCGATCCTCGACTATCTGACGGATTCCGCCGACGAGGTGAAACACCTCGTCGAAACCCAATCCGCTCACGACCGCGCGCAGCTGCCGGGCGCGAAAATCCCCTTGCGCGGCACCCTCCCGACCAATCCGCCGCCGCACGAGATCCTGATGGGCGCGGTCACCCAGAGCACTCATCCTCAGACCGGTGAACCCCTCTACCTCCGGCGCGATGAAGTGCGCCCCGAGGTCATGCCGGCCGCCACCGGATTTGAGGGGACCGACTGGGTGGAGGTGCCCGAAGCCTATCTCCTCACCGCCGATGCCAGCGCACTGGTGACCCAACTGCAACGCCACGGCCTCCAGGTGGAGACCCTGCCCGCCGACTGGCACGGGCCGGCACAATCATTTCAAGTGACTGCAACCCACAAGGCCGAGCGCCTGTTCCAAGGTCGCTACGAACGCAGCCTCTCCGGCAACTGGGAGCCCCCGCAGGAAACCACCGCCCCCGCCGGCGGGTTCCGGGTTTCCCTGCGCCAGCCGCTCGCCCGCCTCGCAGTCCTGCTTTTGGAGCCGACCGCCGATGATGGCTTGGTCAACTGGGGCTTTCTCGATTCTTGGATCGAAGAGGGACGCCCGCTGCCGGTGTGGCGCGAACCCGTCCGGCCCTGACTGATCCGGGCGCTCGGCCGAAAAAACAAATCGGCGATGAACGGGAGATTTGCCAACAGGAAGACGTGATAGCTCACAGCACGGTCCGGCAATCGCGCCTCTCATCGAATGAGGGGCGCCCATCCGGGTGATCGGTGGCTTTCTCTTCGCCTGACTCCGGTTCACGCCAGCCGCGCCGCCGCACCGGCCTCGTAGCGCTCGACCCACGCGCGGTGCCACGTCCCGTAGTCGCCCGCCTCGATGTGCGCCCGCGCCTGCGCCATCAGATCGAGGTAGAAATGCAGATTGTGCAGCGTGAGCAGCGTGCAACTCAGGATCTCACCCGCCACGGTCAGGTGTCGCAGATAGGCGCGGGAAAAACCGGTCGTGTAGTTTTGCACCTCGTCGCTGATCGGTCGCGGGTCGGCGCGGAATTTCTCATTCCGCAGGTTGATCGGCCCATCGGGCGTAAAGACGAGTCCGTTGCGCGCCACGCGCGAAGGCAGCACGCAGTCGAACATGTCCACGCCCAGCGCGATCATCTTGAGCAGCTGCGGCGGTGTGCCGAGCCCCATCGTGTAACGCGGTTTGTGCGCCGGCATGAACGGGGTGCTCGCCCCCACCTGCTTCAGCATCTCCGGCTCCGGTTCGCCCACGCTCACCCCGCCAACGGCATAGCCGGGAAAATCCAGCGCCGCCAGCGACTCCGCCGCCTCGCGCCGCAGATCGTCGAAGGTCGAGCCCTGCACGATCGCGAACACATGATGGCCCGCCGTCAGGAAACCGCTGTCCGCCGCGATCTGCCGGCACTGTTGCGCCCACCGGTAGCTCCGTGCGACCGCCGCGGCGCAGGCATCGCGTTCGCAGGGCCAGGGCGGGCACTCATCAATCACCATCGCGATGTCGCTGCCCAGATTCCGCTGGATGCCCATGACTTCCTTCGGGCCGAGAAAAAGTTTCGCCCCGTCGAGGTGCGACTGAAACTCGATGCCGTCCTCCTTCAGCTTGCGCAGCTTCGCCAGCGAGAAGACCTGAAACCCGCCACTGTCGGTCAGGATCGGCCCATCCCAGCCCATGAACCGGTGCAACCCGCCCAGATCGCGGACCAATTCCGACGTCGGGCGCAGGTTGAGATGGTAGGTGTTGCCGAGGATGATCTGGGCGCCGATCTCGCGCAGCTGCGCCGGCGTGAGCGCCTTCACCGTGCCCTGCGTGCCCACCGGCATAAAGATGGGCGTTTCCACCACCCCGTGCCGGGTCTGCAGCCGCCCGCGGCGCGCACCGGTGGCGGTATCGGTCTTGAGCAATTGGAAGGACATGCGGGAAACATCCACCAAGGATCCGCCGACATCCAATCCCGAAATTGCGCCCGCACTTGACCGCCACCGCTCTTTGCGAGCTAATCACCCCTTAATCACGTGCTTCTTGTCCTAGACAACTTCGACTCGTTCACCTTCAACCTCGTCCAATACTTCGGCCAGTTGGGCGTGGCGCAGCGCGTTTTTCGCAATAACGAGATCACCCCCGCCGAGGCGCTCGCGCTCAATCCCGACCGCGTGCTCATCTCCCCCGGCCCCTGCTCACCCGCCGAGGCCGGTGTCTCCCTCGACATCATCGGCGCCTTCGCCGGCAAAAAACCCCTTCTCGGCGTCTGTCTCGGCCATCAGTCCATCGGCCACTATTTCGGCGGACGCGTCGTGCGGGCCGACCGCCTCATGCACGGCAAGACCTCGCCCATCCAGCACCGGAACACCGACGTCTTCCGCGGCCTGCCTCAGGGCTTCGCCGCCACCCGCTACCACTCCCTGCTCGTCGAGCGCGCCACCCTCCCCGACTGCCTCGAAATCACCGCCGAGACCGCCGAAGGTGAAATCATGGGCCTCCGGCACAAGACCCTGCCCGTCTGGGGCGTGCAATTTCATCCTGAATCCATCGCCACGGAACACGGCATGGACCTCCTGAAAAACTTTTTGGAACTGAACTAAGGACCCGCGGAACTCACCGAGACGCCCGTCCCCACGATTGATCCCCGCCCATGCGTTGCCCCAAGTGCACCTCCATCGAAGACAAGGTCGTTGACTCCCGCATTTCCCGCGAAGGCAACACCATCCGCCGTCGCCGCGAGTGCCTGGAATGCGGCCACCGCTACAGCACGCTCGAATCGCTCCAGCGCGACGACATGATCATCGTCAAACGCGACGGTCGTCGCGAGGATTTCGACCGGGCCAAGCTCGTCAGCGCCGTCCGCGCCGCCTCGCACAAGCGCCCCATCGACGTCGAGCAAATCACCATGCTCGTGGACGACGTCATCGACGCGCTCGAAGCTCAGTTCGAAGGCGACATCCCTTCCAGCGCCATCGGCGAAGCCGTCATGCAGCGCCTGCGGATCATTGATCAGGTCGCCTACGTGCGCTTCGCCAGCGTGTATAAGGAATTTCGCGACGTGGCCGAGTTCATGCAGGAGATCAGCAACCTGCCCAAGCCGAAGCAATGAGGCCCGACCGCGACGACCTGCGCCGGCTGCATTTCATCAACGCCCTCTTCGCGCACGTCACCGGCCACGACCTTTACCTCGCGGAGCAGATCAAGTCCGCCATCGCCTTCAGCCTCTCCGAACTCGAGGCGCAAATGACGGCGCAGCCCGACTGCGCGGCGCGTTTTGACGCCGCCTTCAATGCCGCCGCGGCCGATCTGCTGACCCGCGCGTTCGCCCACCTCCCCGCCCACGGCTTCTATCACTGGAACGCCGCGCGCACGCTCACCGCGGCCACCCCGCTCTTTGCCCGCGAGGAAATCATGACCGGCCTCAAACACCTCGCCCCTTACCGCGAAGCCACCCTACTTGTGACCAACCTCCGTCCCGCGCTCATTCCTCCTGAGAAACGCGCCACCGCCCGCCGGGTGCGGGAATACGACGACGCCCTCACGTTCATCCGCGAACTCGCCGCCGCCCGCACCGCCCCCACCACCAGCCTCCAACTGCTGTTCTTGTAGCCGGGTTTTGTTTTTACAGGAGGTAACAGAGAGACACCATGCACCCCCTGTTCGCCAAAGCCGATGGCTTGACCGGCCCCCTCATCCGCAGAACGCATTCTTCCCGTTCACAAAGCCAACTCCGCAGCTGCATGAAACTCCTCAATATTCCCCTCGGTCGGCGCATCAACTTCAACGAACCCAAACTCACCGATGGCATCCATCGCCTCATGCGGCCAGGCGCCAACCAATAAAAATCCCCGTTCCCTCTGTAAAAACATGACCCAAACCCTCTTCCAACGCATCATCGCCCGCGAAATTCCCGCCAAGATCGCGCACGAGGATGACCTGTGCATCGCCATCCACGACATCCAGCCGCAGGCCCCCGTGCATCTCCTCATCATCCCCAAGCGGCCCATCGCCCGGATCAACGAGGCCGTCGCCGCAGATCAGGCGCTCCTCGGCCATCTGCTTCTCACCGCCCAAGCCCTCGCCCGGCAGCTCAACCTCACCGCCGGCTTCCGCATCGTGATCAACAACGGCCCGCACGGCGGCGAATCCGTCCCCCACCTCCACGTCCACCTCCTCGGCGGCCGACAGCTCGCCTGGCCCCCGGGCTGAGAGGAATCGGCTACCACCAATTCCAAGTCCGGCGTTAAGATACGAGCGATTGCGGATTTTTCATCAGAGCGGACACTGTTGCATGTGCTTCAACCGGTAGGCGCGCGCTTCCATGCCGGTGAAGCGGTGGAAGACCCGGGCGAAATACTGGCTGCTGCTGAAACCGCAGGCGTGGGCGATGGCGGTGACTGAGGTTTCCGTGGTCTTCAACAGGGTCTTCGCGCGATCCACCCGCAGGCGATTGACAAGCGTGAGCGGGCTGTCGCCGGCGGACTGGCGACATAAGGCCGCGAAACGCGACCGCCCCAGATCGCAGGCGGCGGCCATCTGCTCCAGCGTCCATTCCTCATCACACCGCGCGCGCAGACCGGCAATGAACGTCTCCACCCGGCGCATCGAGGCCGCATCCGTGTGATCGGACCGGTCGCTCGCCTGGATGCAGCGCACAAGTTCCAGGATCGCCAGCCGCGCCAGCGCGGCCAGATAGGCGGAGCCGCCACCACCCGGCTGGCTCAACTCTTCGACGAGCGTAGGCACCAGCCACGCCATGCGCGCAGTGGCCCGGTAACAATGGCGGCCTTGACTGGTGAGAAGTGCGCTGATCTCCGCCGACTCGCGGTTAGTCAGACCAAAATCAGCATGAAAACCAAAGCGGGTCCTCGGGCGGTCGATCCGCCCCGCCAATCCGAGTTGCACCCAATGCCAGTAGTGCCCCGGCTCAAACTCATCCGCACTGCCATGCTCCTGCCAGGGCAGGGAGAAATACACCGAGTCCGCCGTCACCCGCTCCACCCGGCCTTCGACGTGCCAGTTGAGCGCGCCCTTTTCCAGGAAGATGATCTCCAGCCCCTGATCGCGATGGGTCGGTAAAGTCCGGGCACTGCCCCGGCCGTGGCGTGGAATGCTCTTCATCCTGAATCAGCGGGAGAATTAAACCGAGTTAACCGGGCACGAGAGGTCTGTTACGATTGCCGCCAACGCAGGTCCCTCATCTCTGAAATGAAGGCTATCGCGCAGGCTCGATTCTGTCCAGCCGCTGGCTCACGCGGCCCTGTTTTCTTCGTTACCTCCTGCAAACGGTATTTTTCAAAATCCATTGATGTGCACGATCTGCCACTGCCCAAGGTTGGACGCAAGCTCCGCAAGGATCTGCTAGGGTGCGGGCCTCCCCTTATGAAACTCACCCCCATCCAGATCGCCCATTTCCGGCGCCGCGGCTATGTTGCGGCACCCGGGTTCTTCAACGCCGCCGAGACCGCCGCCCTGCAGGCCGACATCGCCCGGCTCAAGCGCAACGGCTTCCTGCGCAATGTCGCCACCGCCGGGGATGGTAAAACTCCCGCCACCGCCAGGCAGAATCTCCAGCTCTGCCCGGCCAATTTTTATTCCACGCTCATCCGCGCCTTGCCCTTCGCCCCGAAGGTGATCGAAGCGGTCACGGATCTCCTCGGGCCCGAGGTCACGCTGCACCTCGATCAGATTTTCCTCAAGCCCGGCCAGACCGGCATGGGCACGGCCTGGCATCAGGACAACGCCTACTTCCGCATCCCGCAGCCGCTGCGCGGCACCGCCATGTGGATCGCCATCCACGATGCAACCATCGCCAACGGCACCCTGCGCGTGGTTCCCGACGCGTGGGAACAGGCGCTCCCCCACGAGCGCGATGGCAACAGCGACCATCACATCCGCTGCTTTCCCGATGAAACCAAGGCCGAGGTGATCGAACTGAAGGCCGGCAGTGTGATTTTCTTCTGTTACGGCACGCCCCACGCCACCGGCGACAACACGACCGGCACCGAACGCGCCGGGCTGGCTTATCACTTTCTGTGCGAGGACCAGACCGACGAAGCGTTTTACACCACCGGTCGCATCGGCAATCCCCGCCCCCGTCTCACCGGCCCCAAGGCCACCGGAGGACGGGAAGAGTATGGCGCCGTGATCGCCGGCACGTGGGAAACCGAGGTGGCGCAGGCCAGCCAGAGTTAACCGGGGGTGACGCGAACCGCCGGACCCACGCAAAAAAAGCGTGATTCGGTGAATACTTTGAGGGATTGCGGTGTCTAAACCGACGCTCCCGCACCCTCCGTTATGCGGAAGCGTCATCCCTCAACGCATACCGTCCATCATGAACTCCCGTTCCACTCTCTCCGTCTTGGTTCGCCGCCCCGCCTTCTGGTTGTTGGGCGCAGCCCTGTTTCTGGCCGGCTGTGAAAGCCATGGTGAGCGCCGCGCGGCCGGTGGCGCCCTCGCCGGCGCCGTGCTGGGTGGCATCATCGGACATCAATCCGGCGAACGCGACAAAGGTATCGCCGCCGGCGCGGCGGCCGGCGCCATCATCGGCGGCATTTCCGGCTCCGCCGAGGACCGGCGGGTACAGGAAACTCGCAGTCAGCGACAGATTGCCGAGGAGCAGGCCGCCCGCGCCCGCGCGGAGGAAGAGGCCCGCCGCCAACGCATGATCAACCAGGGCCGGGCCGTCGAAGATCCCGAATTGCTCGCCGCCCGCCAACGCGCCGAGGCGGCGGAAGCGGAACTCATCCGCCTGCGCAAAGAAGAGGCCGAAGCCATCCGCCGGGCCAAGGAACTGGACGATTACCGGGCCCGCGAAGCCGCCGCCCAGGCGGAAATCGAGCGGATGCGCGGCGGCCACTGAACCCAGGCTCCGCGCATCAGGTTCTCGCCTCAAAGCTGCCGTCGGCCTTTTTCACCACGCGGCGCTTAAGTTCGAGCATCATCAGGGTCGCCGATACTTCCGGCATCGGCAAACCGGTCTGCAAAGCCACGCGATCGGGCGATACCATTGCGCCGCCGGCAAAACAGGCCAGTATCGCCGCTTCCGCGGCGGAGAGTCCGTCCACCGTGGCCGCCTCCGTCTCCGCACCCGGCTTTTGCGGGATCGGTTGAGGGCGCAGGCCACCCAGGTAATTCAGCTCATTGAGAATGTCGTCCACACTCGTGAGCAGGGTGGCCCCATCGCGGATGAGTTGATGGCACCCCGCACTGGTGTTTTGGTCAATGCGGCCGGGTACGGCAAAGATCAGCCGCCCTTGTTCACCGGCAAAACGGGCGGTGATCATGGAGCCACCGCTCACATCGGTCTCCACCACCACCACGGCTTCGCACATGCCGGCCACCACACGATTCCGCATCGGAAAACTCTGGCGGTCGGCCCGACGGCCAAAGGGAAATTCCGAAAGAATCGCCCCCGCCTGTTCGATCTGCCGATAAAGCCCGAGATTCTCCGGCGGATAAACGATATCAATGCCGCACCCCAGCACCGCCGCGGTGCGACCGCCCACCGAGAGCGCCCCCTCGTGCGCCGCCGTATCAATGCCGCGCGCCAACCCGCTGACCACGCAGAACCCCAGCCGGGCCAGTTCGGCGCCCAGTTTTTTCGCCACCCCCTGGCCGTAGAGTGTGGTGCGGCGGCTGCCCACGATCGCGATGCACGGCTCGGCAAAGTGATAGCCGCCCTTGCGGTAGAGCCCGATGGGAGGATCGTGAATTTCCTTCAGCAGCGGCGGATACCCGGGGTCACGCGTCGTGATGAAGGTTGTGGCCGCCTTGGCCATGCGCTCCTCCTCCCGGGCCAGATCGAAATGATCGCGCCAGTTCGCGAGAGTCGCACGGATGACCGGGCCCACGCCCGGCACGGCCTCCAACTGACGGGCCCCAGCCGTGAGCACCGCCCGGGGATCGCCGTCCAAGGCATCAAGCAGACGGTTGAGCGTGATCGGGCCGATGTTCGGCAACGCATTCAGCACCAGAAAAGCCTGCTGCTCGGTCATGTCGCCGCTCATGGCGTTCAATCATCCATGGCTTGGCCGAGAAAGTCGAGCACCTGAGTCGTACGCACCGCCACGGCCCCGCCAGCCCTGGCCAGTGCATCCGCCGCCCGACCATGCCAGACGACGCCGCGGCAGGCGGCCGCCCCGACATCCTCCGGCGTCAGCGCGAGCTGGCTGCCGATGATCCCCGCCAGCAGGTCGCCACTCCCGCCTCGCGCCAGCACGGGACCACCAAAGAAACTGTGAAAGACCATCCCATCGCACGCGACGCGGGTCACCGGGCCCTTCAGCACTACGACCGCCTTGGTTTTCCGGGCAAACGTCCGCAAATCCGCCTTGCCCGCGATCCGTGCAAACTCGCCGGCATGCGGCGTCAAAACCAGTGGAGCACGGGCCGCCCCCACGATCTCCGGCTGCAACGCATCCGCATCGAGGAGGACCGGCACACTTGCCGCACCCACCACTTCGCGGGCCAGAGCGAGTGTTTCCCTTTCGCGTCCGAGTCCCGGCCCCAGCACCAGCGCCGTGGCCCGATCCCAGCGTGCCACCAGCAAATGTTGCCCCTCAAGGGCCAGTCCCCCCGCGGGGGTCTCCGGCCACCCCACCCAAATTGCCTCGGGCACACGGGCCGCAAAAGCCGGGACCAATGACTCCGGCACAAACGCGGTCACCAGCCCTGCGCCACTCTTCAGCGCCGCCAGCACCGTCATCAGGACCGCCCCGGGATAGTCCCGCGAACCGCCCAGAATGAATACATGCCCAAGCCGGCGCTTGTCCGCTTGCGGATCACGCCAGCGCCGCAGCGGCGCGAGGATCTGCGCCGTGAGGACGCGCTCCCCCGCCGATTCACTTCCAGTGAAAAACCCGAGATCCAAGTAGCGCCGCCGACCAGCCTGAGGCAGATCGAGCAACGGCGCTTTCACGATGCCCGTGGCGTAAGTGAAATCAGCCCGAAAGGCATCTTGGTCATCCCACCCACTCGGCAGGTCCACTGCGGCCCGCAGGGATACCGGCAAGGCATTCACCCGGCGCAACACGGCCCGGGCCCGCTCGTCCAACGGCGGGCGATAACGGTAGCCAAACACCCCGTCCAGCGCCACAGCGTAACTTGCCGCGAGCGCACGCAATGCGACCGGCCGCACCCGATGCGGATAGGCCTGCTGCAAATCCTGCCAGGCACGCAACGCCAGCGGGCGAAGGCTTCCCGTCCCATATGCCGGCAACACCTCGGCCACCGCATCCGCCCGGCATCTCAGAATATCCGCCGCCGCGATCAAGGCATCCCCGCCATTGTGGCCCTTGCCCAGTACCACCAGCACCCGGCCCGATGAGGGAAAGCCTCCGATTTCCTCAAAATCCCGCAACACCGCCTGCCCCACGGCCCACCCCGCCCGTTGCATGGCGCCCCACTCCGCCGTTTCATCGCCGGCAAACACCCGCCGCTCCCAGGCATGCGCCGCGGCACAGGACAGGATGGGATGGGTCGCCGGCAATATCATGGTCAGCGCCTGTCCGCTTTCGGAATGGAGTCCGTGATCGCCCGCAGGATTTCCTGCCGGCGGGCACGCAGCCATTCATCCCGCCGGGATTCGGGCTCAGTGAAACGCAACGGAGCGTCATCCGGCACCCCATAAGTCAGAAGCGGACGCGTGAGCCCGGTGATGCTCCGGAAATACAGTTCGTCGCCATTGCGCAGCACCTCGTAATGGCGTGAAAAATCGCCGGTGGCTGCGTCCCACAACGAGACCTCCGTGAGTTCGTGCGCCCAAACCGCATGTGTGCCCCACATGGCGAACACCGCCTCGATTTCATCCATGGAACGCACCGGCGGTGGCTCAATCTTCACCGGAGGCTGAACCGGTGGCTGCGGTGCGCTCTCCGCGGAGGGGGCCTCCCGCACGGGCAGCAGCCACATGAAAAGCACGCCGGCCGCGAAGCCGAGCAGGACCCACGAAGGGGTCTTGGACAGCTTCCGTAGCGCAGGGGGTCTCGGCTCCGGCTCTTCCATCGGGCTCACCCCCGGACCAGCGCGGCCACGGCCATCGCATGCGTTTCGGTATGCGAAAGTGAGACCAGCACATTGGTGGCGCCGACCTGGGTCAGCAACGCCCGGGCTTTCTCATCAAGCCGCACCAGCGGTTCGCTGCGCGCGCCATGATAGATCGAAATGGACGTCCAGTCGAGGTGCGAGCCGATGCCGGTCGTGAAGGTCTTGGAAACCGCCTCCTTGGCCGCCCAGCGCGCGGCGTAGTGCTTATGCGGATGCTTGAGCGTCGCACAGTAGGCCCGCTCCTCCTCGGTGAACACCCGGTGGAGAAACCGGTCGCCATGACGCTCAAGCACACCCTGGATGCGCTCGACCTCGATGAGGTCGCAACCGATGCCCAGCAGGACGCCGCCAGCCGGCAGCATGAGATTGAAATTGCCGCTCATGAATTCATCCGCGCCTTCATTTCGCGCACCGCCTCGCCGATCCCGCCAAACAGCGCCCGGCTGATGATGCTGTGCCCGATATTGAGCTCGTGCAGATGCGGCAGGGTACGCACCTCGGCGATGTTCACATAATTGATGCCATGGCCTGCGTTGACCGTGAGGCCCAGTTCATGCGCGCGCACCGCGCCCAGTCGCAGGCGCTGGAACTCCGACGCGCGGGCAGACCCGTGCCAGGCATTGGCATAAGCCCCCGTGTGCAACTCGACCAAGGGTGCGCCCAGCCCGGCGGACGCCTCGATCTGCGCATCATCGGGATCAATGAAAAGACTCACCTTGATCCCGGCGGCGGTCAGCGCGGCGGTGCATTCCGCCACCCGGGCTTTGCCTCCGGCGACATCAAGCCCGCCTTCGGTGGTGACCTCCTCGCGGCTCTCAGGCACGAGACACACGAAGTCCGGCTTCAGCCGGAGGGCGAACTCCGTCATCACCGGGGTGCAGGCCATCTCAAGATTCAGCCGCGTGGCGATGCTCTCGCGCAACCGCCAGACATCGCGCTCCTGGATATGACGGCGATCCTCCCGCAGATGGACGGTGATCCCATCGGCTCCGGCTTGCTCCGCCACCAACGCCAGTTGCACGGGATCCGGCTCCACCGGACCGCCGGTCGTGGCCGCGGCCGAGCGATAGCGCGCCTGTCTGAGAGTGGCAGAATGGTCGATGTTGACGCCGAGAAGAATCATACGGACGGAGGTTTGACCTGAGTAAGCCCCCCACGATGCTCCAACGCAAAAACGAAATGACCGCACCCGCCGCCTCCCGCCCGCCCGCGAAACGGGAAAACCTGCTCCTCAATCTGGCCTGCAACATCCTCGTGCCCGCGTTGATCCTCGCGAAGCTCAGCACGCCCGAGCGCCTCGGCCCCGCCGTCGGGCTCATCGTCGCCCTCGCCTTCCCGGTCAGCTACGGCCTGTGGGATTTCTGGAAGCGGCGCACCGCGAATTTCATCTCCATCATCGGCTTCACCAGTGTGCTGCTGACCGGCGGGCTGGGACTGATGAAGGTCGAAGGCATCTGGTTTGCCGTCAAGGAGGCCTCGGTACCGCTCGTCATCGGCCTGGCGGTGTGGGTTTCGCAATATTCCAAACGTCCGTTGGTCCGCCAGTTCGTGTATAACGATCAGGTCATCGATATTCCCAAGGTGGATGCGGCCCTGGCCGAAAAATCCGCGCGCCCCGCTTTCGACCGGCTGCTGCAAACCGCCAGCTGCTGGCTGGTGGTCTCCTTCATGTTCAGCGCCGTCCTGAATTTTCTGCTCGCACGCTGGCTCTTGCAAAGCCCGACCGGCACGCCGGAGTTCAACGCCGAGCTCGCCAAGATGAACCTGCTCAGCTGGCCGGTGATCGCCCTGCCGAGCACCGCCATCATGATGTTCGCCCTCTGGCGGCTCCTGAGCGGCATCACCCGCCTGACCGGCCTCAAACTGGAGGAAATCTTCCACAGCCCGCCGCCCAAGGAAAAATCCTGACGGCGGCGGCACCAACCGATCAGCGCTGCCCGATCGGCACGTAGTCGCGCTGGACCGGGCCGGTGTAGATCTGGCGGGGGCGGTAGATGCGGCCCTTGGGCTGCGAGGCGACTTCGCGCCAGTTGGCGATCCAGCCGGGAGTGCGGCCGATGGCGAAGATCACCGTGAACATGTTCACCGGGATACCGAGCGCGCGCATGATGATGCCGGAGTAGAAATCCACGTTGGGGTAGAGCTTGCGCGAGAGGAAATAGTCGTCCTTCAGCGCGGCCTGCTCAAGGTTGCGCGCGATGGCCAGCAGCGGGTCGTCAATGCCAAGCTTGGCGAGGACCTTCTCGCAGGCGTCACCAATGATCTTCGCTCGGGGATCAAAGTTGCGATAGACCGCGTGCCCGAAGCCCATGAGGCGGTTGTTCTTGTTGCCCGACTTCGCCGCCTCGATGAAGCGGGTGCCGTCGTCGCCCTCGTCGTGGATGGCCTGCAACATCTGCATGACCGCGGTGTTGGCGCCACCGTGCAGCGGACCGGACAGGGCGGAGATACCAGCCGAAAGCGAGGTGAACAGGTTGGCGGCGCTGGAACCGACCATGCGCACGGTGGACGTGCTGCAATTCTGCTCATGATCGGCGTGCAGGAGGAGGAGCAGGTTCAGGGCGCGCGCCACCTCGGGCACGGCGACATAATCCTGGTAGGGCTCCGAGAACATCATGTGCAGGAAGTTATCGCAGAACGGAATGTCCTTGGGGTGGACGTAGGGCAGCCCGTGCTGGTAGCGGTAGATCATCGCCCCGATGGTGCGAATTTTCGAAATGGCCATCGCCGCCGCGAGATCGAAATTCTGCAGGTCCTTCTCGAAGTTATTGGCCGCCAGCTCCGGATAATGCGCGGCCAGCGAGGCCACGATGGAGGAAAGCATGGCCATCGGCGGGGCGTCGTCCGGATACCCTTCGAAGATGCGCTGCATCTGGGTTTCAATGGCCGCGTTCTTGCGCAGGAGCTGTCCAAACGCGCTGCGCTGCTTCGTATTCGGCAGCTCGCCGTAAATGATCAGATACGCCGTTTCGACAAAATCGCTGTGCGCCGCCAGTTGCTCGATGGGATAGCCGCGGTGGCGGAGCACGCCGTTGTCGCCATCAAGGTAGGTGACCGTGCTCTCGCAGGACCCGGTGTTGCCATAACCCTGATCGAAGCAGATGTAGCCGGACTCGGCCCGCAGGCGGCGCGTATCAATGGCCTTTTCCCCCTCGGTGCCGACCATCACAGGCAGCGCATAGTCCTTACCGTCGAGATTGAGTGATGCGGTTTTGGCCATAAGGCGCACAACCAAACTCATTCCCCCGCGCTTGCAAAGCAAAGATACCGCAGGCCGGCAATTTTTTGCGCAGCCGTCACCCGGTCGCCACCGCCACGAAGTTTCGGTAGAGATTGATCCCTTTTCCCTGACTTTTCTCCGGATGAAACTGGGTGGCAAAACAGCGCCCGCGGGCAATCGCCGCGGTGAAGCGAACCCCGTAATCACACTCCGCCAGCACAAGCGCGGGGTCCGCCGGCACACAATGGTAGCTGTGCACAAAATAGAACGACTCGCCCTCCGCCGCCAGTCCCGCGGCCAGCGGACAGGCCGTCTGGGTGAAGCGCACGGTATTCCAGCCCATATGCGGAACCTTCAGGCCGGCGGGTAACCGGAAGCGCATCACCCGGCCGGGAAAAATCCCCAATCCCGGCGTATCCGCTTCCTCCGAGAATTCGAACAGCGCCTGCATGCCCAGACAGACACCGAGAAAAGGTTTGTCGGCGGCGATCCAGGTCCGCACAGCCGCATCCAGCCCGGCGGTCTTGAGCGCCTCGACGCAATCCGCGAGCGCCCCCACCCCTGGCAGCACCAAGCCGGCCGCCGCCCCGATTTCCTCGGGGCGGGATACGATTCTGACCGCACCGCCCGCCGTCTCGACGGCCTTGGCGACGCTGCGCAGGTTGCCCATGCCGTAATCAATCACGGCAATCACCGGAGCCGCACTCATCGGGATCAGAGCAGCCCCTTGGTGCTCGGCAGCGCACCGGCCGCGCGAGGATCAATCCGGGTCGCCGCATCCATGGCGCGCGCGAGCCCCTTGAAGATGGCCTCGGCCACGTGATGGGGCTCCTCACCGTATTCGAGCTTCACATGCAGGTTGCAGCCGACGGCGTTGCTGAATGCGCGGCAAAATTCCTTCACCAGGATGAGATTGAAATCACGGATGAACATCGTCGGGGCCACCGCATCGTAAACGAGACAAGCGCGGCCGCTCAGGTCCACGACCACGCGGGCCAGCGACTCATCCATCGGCAGCAGAAAAAAACCGTAGCGCGTGATGCCCAGCTTGTCGCCGAGGGCCTGCTTGAACGCCTCGCCGAGCACGAGGCCGACATCCTCAACCGTGTGGTGATAGTCCACGTCGTTGTCGCCCTTCGCCTTCACCTCCAAATTGAAAAGGCCGTGCTTGGCAAAAAGCGTGAGCATGTGGTCGAAGAACGGCACGCCGGTGTCGATCTTCGACTTGCCGGCGCCATCAATCTCCAGTTTGAGGACGATATCCGTCTCCGCCGTTTTCCGGCGGATGGTTGCTACGCGTGCTTTTGCCATGCTTCGAGGGTGTTCTGAAGGACGAGCATTTCGTCATCCGTGCCCACGCTGATACGCAGGAAGGAAGCGGTCAAGGCATGGCTGGGGAAGTAGCGGACAAGAACCTTGTGCGCGCGCAAGAATTCATAGGCCGAGGCCGCCACAGCCGGTCCGCTCTCTCCGCGAGCATTTCGCGGCTCGGTAAAGATGAAATTGGCCTGCGAGGGATAGGTGAACCAGCCCTGCGCCGCCCACCCCGCCACAACCCGGTCGCGGGTGGCCCGAACCTGGGAGACCACACCATCATAATACGCCGGATCAGTGACCGCGGCCAGCGCGGCAGCCTGGGAGAGGCGGTTGACATTGTAACTGTCGCGCACCCGGTCGAGCAGATCAATCACTGTGGCGTCAGCCAAAGCATAGCCCACGCGGATGCCCGCCAGCGCATGGGATTTTGAGAGAGTGCGCACCACCACCAACCGGGGATGGCGCGCAAGCAAGGGGATGGCGTTTTCATCCGCGAACGGCGCATATGCCTCATCCACGACCAGCAACCCATCGTAGGCCGCCAGCACCCGCTCGATCTCGGCATTGCGGAAGGCCACGCCGGTTGGCGCATTCGGTGAGGTGAGGAAAAACAGGCGCGCGCCGGAGGCCGCGATCCGTTCCACCGGCAAGCGCATGGCCTGGTCAAACTCAATGACAGTGCTGCCCCCGTCCTGAATTCCCACCAGCACCGGATACAGCGAATAACTGGGCAATGTGTAGCCCGCTGGAGCCGACTGGGCGCAGAAGGCCCGTACCAGCAGGTTGAGAATATCGTCCGAACCGTTGCCCACACAGACATTTTCCTCCCGCACGCCATGCCAGGTGGCGATGGCCGCCCGCAAAGGCGCGCTCTTGGGGTTTGGATACAACCGAAGGCTGCTTCCATCCTCCCCCAACTCACGCCGGATCGCCTCGGCCACGCGCGGGCTGGGCGGATAGGGACACTCGTTGGTGTTGAGCTTGGTCCAGCCCGGCTCCGACGGCTGCAACCCGGGCGTATAGGCGTGAAGCCGCCCAACATGCGGCAACGCCAGCGATTGAGCGGCAGTCTGGCTCACGGCGTTTCTACGCGCACCGCCACCGAACGGCCGTGGGCATCAAGTTGCTCCATCGCCGCAAAAGCGGCGACGACACGGTTGCCGCTCCGCACACTCGTGCGATCGTAGCGCACAAGGCTGGTACGGCGGAGAAAATCGGCCACCCGCAGCCCGCTGAAAAAACGTCCCGTGCGGCCGGTCGGGAGCACATGGCTCGGCCCGGCCGTGAAATCGCCCAACGCCGTCGGGGTGTGGTTGCCGATCATGATGGCGCCCGCAGTGGTGATGGCCCGGGTGAGCGTCTTCACCGCCGGAGCTTTCACGAGGAGCTCAAGGTGCTCGGGGGCGACGTAGTTGGCCACCGCCGCAGCTTGGTCGAGATCCGCCACCTGCACGACCAGGAAGCCCTCATCAAGCACACGACGGCTCTTTTCCGCCCGGCTGATCAAACCGAGCTGCGCCGTCACTTCCGCCGTGATGGCCGCCACCACTGCGGGAGAGGTTGCCACCAGATAGATCTTCTCCCGACCGGAACCATGCTCAGCCTGAGCCAGCAAATCCGCCGCCGCATAATCGGGCCGGGCGGACTCATCGGCAATGATCATAACCTCGCTGGGACCCGGCAGGGAATCCACGCCGACCGCGCCGAAGACCTGCCGCTTGGCCTCGCAGACGTAGGCATTGCCCGGGCCGAAAATCTTGTCCACCGCCGGGATGACCTTTGTCCCATACGCCATCGCCGCAATCGCCTGCACTCCGCCAATCCGATACACCTCCGTGACGCCGACGTGATGCAGGGCTGCAAGCAAACCGTCAGCCACCCGCCCCTGCGAATCGGAAGGCGTGCACACGACAATCTCGGGGCAACCTGCGATCTTCGCCAATGCCGCCGTCATCAGCACGGTGGAGACCAGTGGCACCTGCCCGCCGGGCACATAGAGGCCGACCCGCCGAATGGGATCATACTTCTCCCCCACCTGCGCGCCCTGCGGATTGCGACCGCTCCACCCCCGCGGCAAGCCGCGGCGATTGAAGGAGACGATTCCCGCGTGCGCTTCGCGGATGGCCCGGCGTTCTACGGCCGGCAACCGCCTGGCCGCCGTCGCCAGCGCCCCCACGGGGATGCGAAAATCGCGCGGGCGAAGTTTTGCGCCGTCAAACTTGGCCGCATAGCGGGCCACGGCCACATCACCCTGGGCCCGAATGTCCTTCAAGATTGCCGCCACAGACGCGACCACCTCGGGTGGCGTTTCAGCTCCTCGACAAAAATCGGCCAGCTTCGTGGCAAAATTACGGGATGTATAACTGAGCGTGCGCACAGCAGTCGGAAAAATAAGGAACCCGGGATTACTGCCGGCCCAAGGAAGGGATGGCAAAGAGGCTGTTATCAAACGTCTCGTTCACCTGCACGGCATCGAACTCGATCGTCATTCTGCCCACGGCCCCACCCGCGCTTTGGAAGGTGGTCCGGAGTCGCTTGGGAAAACGAATCCCTCCCGCACGGATTTCCCCTTCCTCCCGGATGCTTTCGCCCTGGCGCGTCTCGGTCAGCACCAGCCGGCCGGTGACCGGGTCGAAATACCGGTGGAAGGCGATCTCGGGCGCATGGATAAAGGCGAGCTTGCGGCATTCCACCCCATCAACATTCACGGTTCCCATATCTTCCACCGTCACGCGGCTCCCGGAACCACCGTGAAAGAAGGAGAGATTTTCCGCCACATTGGCACGGAGGTTTTTGATCTGTTCGGAGCGCAGCAAGGAAAGCGTCCAACGGGAGGCCTCCTTGGGATCCTGCACTTTCTGCCAGCCATCGTAATCATCCAGCACCGTCGTCTCGATGCGGTTCTCGGATGTCAGCACACTGCGCTGGCGCGCGGGCTTCTGGAAGATGATCTCTACGGTCATGTGCACCGGCATCACCTGATCGGGATTTGCCGGATCCTCCTCCACGGTGAGCTTGCCGACGTAACGCAGGGAGGTCACCCCGTTAAGGGCCGCCTCGGAGCCGAGATAAGCCCGGGCCTTGGCCACGACCGCCGCAGGTTCCACGGCGAACAACGCAGGCATGATCAGCAGGCTGATCGCGAGAGCAGCAAGACAGCGGCGCAGGATGAGGGACGGCATGGGAAACGGTTAGGCGCAGGAGAAGAGAGGTGCAACCCGGAGCCGCTTATTCCCACTCGATGGTGGCCGGCGGCTTCGAACTCACATCCAGCACCACCCGGGAGACATCGCGAACCTCGTTGGTGATGCGTGACGAGATGCGCTGCAGAAGATCATAGGGAAGCCGGGTCCAGTCCGCCGTCATCGCATCAATGCTCTCAACAATGCGCAGACCGATGACATAGGAATAGTTGCGCTCATCCCCCACCACTCCGACGGATTTGACTGGCAGGAAGACCGCGAAGGATTGCCACACCTTCCAATACCATTCGCTCTCCATCATCTCCTCCTGAAGGATCGCATCGGCCTGGCGCAGGATATCCAGTCGCGGCCGGGTGATCTCACCCACCACCCGCACCCCCAGCCCCGGACCGGGGAACGGCTGGCGCCAGACCACTTCACGAGGCAGGCCGAGGGCCGTGCCCACCGCCCGCACCTCGTCTTTGAACAACTCACGCAGCGGCTCAAGCAGCTTGAGCTTCATCCGCTCGGGCAAGCCGCCAACATTGTGATGGGACTTGATCAGCGCCGCAGGATTGTTGCCGATGGCCACGCTTTCGATGACATCGGGATAGAGCGTCCCTTGCGCGAGATAACTGGCTCCGCCGATGGACTTGAGCGATTTCTCGAAAACCTCCACGAAGGTCCGGCCGATGATCTTGCGCTTTTGCTCGGGGTCTGTGACGCCCTTGAGCCGTCGCAGAAAAAGCGACGATGCATCCACCACACGGACATCGATCTTGAAATTCCGCGCATAGAGCGACTCGACCTGCTCGCGCTCGTTCGCACGCAGCAAACCGTTGTCCACAAAAACACAGGTGAGCTGCTTGCCTATCGCCTTGTGGATCAGTGCCGCTGCCACGGAGGAATCCACCCCGCCGGAAAGACCGAGGAGCACGCGGGATTTACCCACGGTTTCACGGATGCCGGCCACGGTGTTGCGAATGTAATCCTTCGTCGTCCAGTCCTGCGCCGCACCGCAGACTCCAACCAGGAAATTGCGCACGACATCCGTGCCCTTCTCGGTGTGAAACACCTCGGGATGAAACTGGATGCCATAGAAATTACGCTTACGGTCCTCGATGACCGCGAACTCGGAATTATCGGTCGTGCCGATGGCGGTGAAGCCGGGCGGTAGCTTGATCAGACGGTCCCCATGCGAGTTCCAGACCCGGAGCTTTTTCGGAAGCTTGGCAAAGAGACGGCCTGGCTTGCGGATGGTGAGCGTGCCGTGGCCATATTCGCGGTGGTCACTGCGTGCGACCTGGCCGCCCAGCAGGGTTCCCATCAGCTGAAGTCCGTAACAGATCCCCAGCACCGGCACACCAAGCTCAAACACTTCGCTGTCCGGCATCGGCGCCCGCTTGGCAAAGACCGAACTCGGCCCGCCCGAAAGGATGACCCCAACCACCCCGTCAGCCCGCAATGTTTCGGCGGAAACGCTGTGATGGTAGATTTTCGAGTAAACCTGGCACTCCCGGATCCGGCGGGCGATCACCTGGGTGTATTGGGAACCGAAGTCGAGGACGGCGATGGTCTGAGGCATGGCTGGTCTGGAAAGGTCGAGCTAAAGTCAAACCTGCCAGCCAGAGCAAGAGCGATTCGCCCATGCGCGGCTGATGCCCGCACCAAAGCTTGCAAAGCTCATCCCAAGCAAGAGCCACCACCCACTGGTAATGACCGGAACAATGCGTGAAAGCGGTCCGCGTCTTCCATCAATCTGCAATCCAGGTGGCAATACCTCGCGCATGCCCGGATCCCTCAGAATCATCAGCGTGAGATCCCAATGCGGAAACCTGCCCCTAATTGCGGGATCCTGCTCCAAAACCAAAGGGTCATCCGTTTGTAGAAACTCACGCACCGCTTCTGCTTCGCGCCACGCTAAACTACGCTGCCCACGCAGAGTTTTGAGCATATCTGCCGGGCTGTTCGCTTGCATCAGGCCAATCAACACTACGAGCAACCAGCAGCCAACCAGCACACGTGCCAGTGACCGGCAACGGCACCATATCAAACCGCAGCACAGCCCATTGGTCAGCAATGCAAACACCAGCACATCAAAATACCTCACAGCAATGCCTCCGGGCACAGGAGCCCGGCCATAGGCCAAGACCAAGATCATCAGTAACACCCAAAGTCCCATTGCCGGTAGTAAATACCGGACGGCGGCCATTTTCGCGGACGTACGCCACCATCCCTGCCACCCGACAATCACAGCCGGCAAACACAGAATCAGCCACATCCAATAACTGGCATACGGCCAAGATAGCATCACTCCCACCGAAGCCAATCGCTGCGAATTGTAGGGCATGTTCTCCACCCGCGGCACCTCGGGCATGAGACCAAGGGCCAAACCGATTATGGCAAGGTTCACCCCCAAAGTAGCCCATGCCCATGACGAACGGGGGTGCTGCCACAAAAATATCACCATTATGAGAAACAATGCGACCGCCGACATGAATCCGGCCGCGATGGAAAAAATGCCTGCTACCCCTGCCAGTTGCGCCACACCCCAGCGCCAGTTCAAGGTCTCGTTGCGAAGCGTACCCCATAGGTGCAAAAAGCCACAGAGCGGCAAAAACATAAACTGGGACTGAAATCCCCAAAGTGTATTCTCAAAATTGGAGGGGAGCGAGAAAAGGAGTGCAGTCAGTAACGCCATCGCGGCACGCACACACTCATCCGTGATCACCACTGTGATAACGCACCACACAATTACCACTGTCGCCGCATATATGATCAAATTGAAGACCAGTTCGACATAGGGATCCCACTGGAATCCATTCATCACATAGCAGGCATAAGAAGCATACCGCATCAGGGCCGGACGATGCTCACTATGTGGAGAAAAAAAATGATCCCACGGCACATGGCCATGCCTCACCTGATAGAGTGGATGCAAGCCTTCCCCTGCCCACTGATCCAAATACGGTTGGTCGGTGCCATAAACTGAAATCAACAGCAACTTGGCCGCTATTACGCAGCATAACAAACCAGCCAGCAGCCAAAGGGAAGATCGCGATCTCGAACCATGCATTGCCATGTACCCTTGAACCAGATGTCAGTATCTGAGCCGCGAATTCTCGTGTCCGCAACGCGGGCAATGCTGCGTCTCCTCTCCCGACCGTGCCGTGTAGAGCCGGTCGCAGCGGATGCAGTGGAAACTGACTCTCCGGCGCTCAAGCTCGAAACGCCGGTGATCACGGCGGTCGTAGTAGAGCCAGAGCCCCAAAAAGGCCAAGCCGACCGCGATGCAGTAGAAAATGGCGGCAGCAGGAAAATCAAACATGGCCGGAAATATAAACAAAAACGCGCCGAAGTTAATCAACTTCGACGCGTTGCAAAGAGTCCCAGTGACCTGAATCAGGCCTTGGTCTCGGGCTCAGCCGGGGTTTCAACAACCGGCTCCGCGGGCGCCTCGGCCTTGGGCGCCTTCTTGGCTTTCACGGACTTTTTGCCGCGTGACTTCTTGTAGCCGGCATCGTCAGCCTTCACGAACTCGATGAGGGCCATTTCCGCGGCATCACCGATGCGGCGCTGACCCAGCTTGTAAATGCGCGTGTAGCCGCCGTTGCGATTCGCGAATTCCTTGCAGGTCTCGTTGAACAGCAGGGTGATGGCATCCTCGTCGCGAATGGAGGACAACGCGAGGCGGCGCAGATGAATGGCATCCTTCGGATCCTGCTTGGCTGCGGCCTGCTTGGCCTTGGTAATCACCTTCTCGATGAAGGGACGCAGCGCACGAGCCTTGACCAAGGTGGTCTTGATCCGGCCGTGGCGGATGAGCGAAGCGCCCATGTTGGAAAGCATGGCGGCGCGATGTTCGCGCGTGACGCCAAGGGAGGAACGATGTTTTTGGTGACGCATTGTGGTTTATTTTTG
The DNA here is from genome assembly GCA_964429385.1 of uncultured Opitutaceae bacterium. Classification (GTDB taxonomy): domain Bacteria; phylum Verrucomicrobiota; class Verrucomicrobiia; order Opitutales; family Opitutaceae; genus UBA2377. Next base: position 29,826 of record CAYSBR010000020.1, on the reverse strand, counting down.
TTTCGGCTCCCGATCGGCGATCCGGTCGCAGCGTTGGGCGGCAGCGGACGGCGCAAGAGCCGGGTTATGGTTGAAAGATTCTGGCGAGGAAAGAGGTCCGGCTAGGCTTGGCGCATGCATGCTGCCAAGCCTAGTCGGAAACGCCTCAGGCGTCCTTCTTGTTGTCGAGCAGGCGCTCGTCAAACTTCATGCCCAAGGAAAGACCGAGTGCCTCGAGCTTGTCCTTGATTTCATTGAGCGACTTCTTGCCGAAGTTACGATACTTGAGCATTTCCTGCTCCGACTTCATGGCAAGCTCGCCCACCGTGGTGATGTTGGCGTTGTTGAGGCAGTTCGCCGCGCGGACGGAAAGCTCGATCTCGTTGACCGACATGTTGAGAAGCTTGCGGAGCTTGTTCTGCTCCTCGCTGACCTCAGACTGCTGGTTTTCGAACTCGTATTGCTCCTCGCTAACGCGGTCAAAGACATCGAGATGATGCTTGAGGATGGAGGCCGCCTGCTTGAGGGCATCGTCGGGCGTGATACGCCCGTCCGTCCAGATCTCAAGGATGAGCTTGTCGTAGTCGGTGATCTGCCCGACACGCGTGGCCTCGACCGCATACTTCACGAGCTTCACGGGAGAGAAGAGGGAATCAATCGGCACCACGCCGATGGACTGCTCCTCCTTCTTGTTCAGATCTCCAGGATAGTAGCCGCGGCCGGTTTTGATCTCGATCTCGGCCTCAAAGGTTTTCTTTGCGTCAAGCGTGCAGATGACCTGCTCCGGGTTGACGATCGTGATGTTGGCATCGGCCTGGATATCGGCCGCGGTGACGGCACCGGACTTGGTGACCTTGATCTGAAGCGTGATGGGTTCCCGCTTGTGCGAGATGATCAGCACCTTCTTCAGATTAAGCACGATGTCGGTGACATCCTCAACCACGCCATCAATGCTCTGGAATTCGTGACTGACGCCATCGATCTTGATTGAGGAGATGGCCGCGCCTTCGATGGAGCTGAGCAGCACACGCCGGAAGGAGTTGCCGATCGTGTGGCCGTAGCCGGCTTCGAAGGGCTCGGCGATGAACTTGGCGTAGGTAGGTGTGGAACCCTCCTCGACCTTGGTGAGCTTGTTGGGGAGTTCGAACTTTCCGAGACGTTTGGGCATGGTGATGAACTCTGCGGTGAGCGTTGCGGGTTGGAAGCGGTTTAGAAGCGGGAGTAGAATTCAACGATGAGCTGCTCGTTGATGCCCTGGTCCATCTCATCCCGGTTGGGCAGACGGTTGACCGTGGCCTTGAACGACTCAGCATTGAGGCTGAGCCAGCCCGGAACATTGCGAATCCGGTTCTCTTCGAGATTGCGGGTGGCCATCTGCCGGGAAGCCGGAGAGTTCTTCACCTCGATCTCGTCGCCGGCCAGCACAGTATAACTGGCGATATCGACCTTGTGGCCGTTGACACGGATATGGCCGTGATTGACGAACTGGCGGGCAGCCGCACGGGACTTCGCCAAGCCCAGAAGGTAAACGGTGCTGTCGAGGCGGGTTTCCAGCAGTTGGAGGAAGCGTTCGCCGGTGACACCGCGCTCGTTTTTCGCGATTTCGAAAGTGCGACGGAACTGGCGCTCCAGCAGGCCATAGACCATGCGGAGTTTTTGCTTTTCATTAAGCCCGACGGCATACTCGGAGAGTTTGCGGCGGAGTTTGGGACCATGCTGACCGGAAGGGTAGCTGCGGCGTTCAAACGCCTTGCCCGAGCCGAGCAGATACTGACCGAAGCGACGGCTGATGCGGGTGGTGGGACCTGTGTAGCGAGCCATTTGAGTGATTTATTAAAGGTTGGAGACGGCACTCAGACGCGGCGGCGCTTGCGCGGGCGGCAGCCGTTGTGCGGGACGGGGGTGACATCGACGATTGAGGTGATCTCAAGGCCGATGGCTTGAAAGGCGCGGATGGCGCTGTCGCGGCCGAGGCCGGGACCGGAAACGCGGATGATGACATCCTTGAGGCCGTGAGCCATGGCATTGCGGGCCGCATCCTGGGCCACAACCTGCGCGGCATAGGCGGTGGACTTGCGGGAGCCACGGAAGTTGCACTTGCCGGCACTGGACCATGCAATGACCTGCCCCTTCTGATCGGTGATCGAAACAATGGTGTTATTGAAGGAAGCCAGAACGTTGGCGATACCAGAGCTGACGTTCTTGGAGCCCTTCGCCTTGCGGATCTTGATTGTGCCGAGTTCCTCTTTGAGGAGATCTTCGGCGGTGGGCTGCTTGGCCACGCCACCGATCAATTCGACCGGCTTCTCAGCAGCGGCGGGCGCGGTGGGTTTGGGCGCGGCGCCTTCGGCACCGGCAGCAGCGGCCTTGGGGGCCTTTTCTTTCTTGGGAGTGGACTTTTCTTCAGCCATGACGGGAGGGATTATTCGGCTTTCTTGGCAACGCCCACGGTCTTGCGGGGGCCTTTGCGGGTACGGGCGTTGGTGCTGGTGCGCTGACCGCGGACGGGCAGGCTGCGGCGGTGGCGGATGCCACGATAGCAATTGATGGCCTGAAGGCGTTTCAGGTTGGCGGTGATGGTGCGGCGCAGGTCACCCTCCAGAACCCACTTTTGATCAGTGATGATCTGCAGGATCTTGTTGAGCTGCTCTTCGGTGAGTTCCGAAGCGCGCATGTCAGGATCAAGACCGATTTCCTTGACCAGGAAATCAGCGCGCGTGGGCCCGATTCCGTTGATGTAACGGAGGGAGTACGCGACTTTCTTTTTCGCGGGAATTTCTACACCGAGGAGACGTGGCATTTTGGATTGGGTTGAGAGTTAAGTTGAAAGAGGAAAAATCAGGAGGAACGAGGAACAGTGAGAATTTCGGCCCCCTGCTCCGTGGTGAGCACCGTGTGCTCGAAGTGAGCGGAATGTGAGCCATCAGCCGTGACGACCGTCCAACCGTCGGACAGCGTCTTTGTCCGGTAGCCGCCGAGGTTGACCATGGGCTCAATGGCCAACGTCATGCCGGGGCGAATTCGCGGGCCGGTCCCTTTGCGACCGAAATTCGGAATCTCCGGCGGCTCGTGCATGGCAAAACCAACCCCATGCCCGACCAGATCACGCACCACACTGAAGCCGTTGGACTCGACGTAGCGCTGGATGGCAAAGGAGATATCGCCAATACGGTTATCCACTTTCGCCTGGGCGATGCCGAGGTGAAGGGCCTCTTCGGTCACATGCAGAAGCTTTTGCAACTGCGGCGCGATCTGACCGACTGGCATGGTGAGGGCGTTATCGCCGATGCAACCGCCATACTCGACGGTGACATCCAACGATACGATATCCCCATCCCGAAGGATACGCTTCAGCGAGCCGATACCGTGAACGATCTCCTCATTGACCGAAACGCAAATATAGGCAGGGAAGCGGCGGGAGCCGATCTGATAACCGTAATCCGCACTGCGGGCGCCGTGGGCGGCAATGAGGTTTTTCGCGATTTGATCGAGATCGTAGGTCGTAATGCCGGGGGCAACGTGTTCCTTGAGCTTGGCCAATACCGTGGCGGCAATGGCACAGGCTTCGCGCATGCGGATAATGTCTGCTGGAGTCTTGATTGACATATATCTCAGGCGGCGAAGGCGACGGCCCCGCAGAGGAGACCGTGCATCCTGTAGTGGCCGATGACAGGGATAGAAGGATTATTCCCGATGAGGACGCCATTGAGGCTCTCATTCCGGGCTTCCAACCATTCATCGAACACTTGGGCTTGGAGCATCGTAGCCGGGAAGTCCGTAAGGACGAAACCCGCATCAGGTTTGCGCGCAAAAAACCACCGCCGCAGATTGGCGAGGGTGGCGTCATCCGCAGCCAGAGGGCTGCGATTGCGCGAAATCTCCGACCGCATCAAATTGGCGGGAGAGACGTGCTCAATATTCAAAGAACGCGCGCGGTCCAACAGATCGAAATCAGGTGAACCGAGGCAAAGAACCTTGATTCTGGCTTTAGGGCCACAATCAGCGAAGGGGTCGGAGATGTCAGCCATCACGACCAGAGTAAAGCACTAAAGTGCAAAGGAACGAATAGCCCAAGCCACCAGCCCAACGAGGAAGATGGCCAGCATGGGGATGGCGATCTTCATAACCGCCTCGGAACTGAGGGCCTCACCGGTCATGGTCTGGGGATTGGCGCTGCGCGCCCGGATGCGGCCCTTTTTCAGGAAGCCGTCATAGTGGCGCTGGAGCAGGAAGGTCTCGATCTGCTTCATTGTATCGAGCACAACACCCACCGTAATGAGCATGCCGGTGCCGCCAAAGAAGATCGCGATACGCTGGGGAACATTGAGTTCGAACAGCAGAAAATCCGGCATGACCGCGATGATCGTCAGGAAGATCGCACCGGCCAGCGTGAGGCGGGTCATGATGAAATCCAAGAACTGGGCGGTGGGCTCGCCCGGGCGGACGCCCGGGATATACCCGCCATATTTCTTCAGATCATCGGCAATCTGGATGGGCTTGAACATCACGGAGACCCAAAAATAGCTGAAGAACAGAATCAGGCCGGCCATGATGGCATAGTAGGCCCAGTGGCCGCGCAACAGACTCTCGGAGAATTCAACGAGAAACTTAATATTAAAGGCGGCCCCGACTTGGGAGAAGATCTGCTGGGGGAAGAGCAAAATCGCGCTCGCAAAGATCACCGGCATCACGCCGGAGTAATTGACCTTGAGCGGGAGAAAGGAGCTCTGGCCACCCATGACCTTGTTACCCACAACACGTTTGGCGTATTGGACGGGGATTTTTCGCTGGCCTTGGACAACCATGATGATGCCCATGGTCACCAACACGAACAACAGCCCCATGATAATGCCCTGAGGCAACCCCAGCTTGGCCACGCCAACGGGCGCAAAAAACATCTGGTAGGTCGCCATCACCGCACCCGGCAAGTCGGCCAAAATACCAACGGTGATGAGCAGGGATACCCCGTTGCCGATGCCGCGCTGGGTGATCTGTTCGCCCAGCCACATCAAGAGGATGGTCCCGGCAGTCATGAAGATGACCGAAGTAATGAGAAAGGTCATCTTGCCTGCTATGACAATATCACCGTACTGCGTGACATCGTAGCCAGGGAAGAGCCGCCCGGGGTTCTCCAGCGCCAGAATCAAGAGCGCACCTTGAATGATACAGATAATCACCGTCGCATAACGCGTGTATTGGGTGATCTTCTGCCGACCGACATCCCCTTCCTGTTGCAAACGGCTGAGCGCGGGAACCACTGCGGCCATCAACTGAAAAATGATGGACGCACTGATGTAAGGCATGATGCCCAGCGCGGCGATTGCCCCCTTGAGCAGGGCGCCTCCGGTGAACATATTATAGAGCCCGACGAGTGCGCCACCGCCGGCGGCGGTCTGGTCCGCAAAGAAGTTTTGCAACGGAGCCGGATCAATGCCGGGCAGCGGAATATGCGCAGCCACACGTGCGACAAAGAGCAGCGCGAGCGTGTAGAAGATCCGGGAGCGCAGCTCCGGGATCTTCAAGGAATTGGTAAAGGCGGAAAACACTGGTATGGGAGGGACGGTTAGGCGACGACAGCCTGGCCGCCAGCCTGCTCGATCTTGGTCTTGGCAGAATTAGTGAATTTGGCCGCGGTCACCTTGAGAGGGCGATTGATCTCACCACCACCCAGGATCTTGACCAGCTTTTCACCTTTGCGGAGCAAGCCATGCGCAACGAGCACGCCGGCGTCGATCTCAGTGATACCGACATCCAGAGCCGCCAAATCGCCGACATTGACGACGGCAATTTCAGTGCGGAATTCGTAATTGTTAAAACCACGATGCGGCAGCTTACGGTAGAGGGGCATCTGGCCACCCTCGAAACCGGGGCGGATGCTACCGCCGGAACGGGCCGTCTGCCCCTTGCCACCACGGCCAGAGGTCTTGCCATGGCCACTGCCTCGGCCAATGCCGACGCGCTTCTTACGGTGCACCGCACCGGCAACATTCTTAAGTTCGTGAAGTTTCATTGATATTTCCTCTGATTGGTCGCCCCACCCCGCATTCGGCGGACCGGGACTCGGATTGATGTTATTTAAAGAATCAGCTCGCCTTGCGGGCGCCGGCAAAATCTTCCGCAAGGCGGAGTTTTTGGAGACCGGCCAAGGTGGCATGAACCACGGCAATGTGATTGCTGGAGCCCAGGGACTTGGTCAGCACGTTTTTCACACCTGCAGCTTCAAGCACAGCGCGAACCGCACCGCCGGCGATCAAGCCGGTGCCGGTGGTGGCGGGACGGAGCAAAACCCGGCCGCCATCGTATTCACCATAAACCTCATGAGGAATGGTGTCACCTTTGAGCTTCACGCTCACGAGCTGCTTGTGCGCATTGGCCGTCCCCTTCTTGATCGCATCGGGAACCTCATTGGCGCGGCCATAACCGATGCCAACCCGGCCCTTGCCATCGCCCACAACGGCAAGCGCGGCGAAGCTGAAACGGCGGCCACCCTTGACCACCTTGGCGCAACGGTTGATGAAGACCACCTTCTCAAACATCGTCGGGCCATCGGCCTGGGATGCGTCGCGATTGCGGTCATCACGACGGGGGCCGCGGTGCGAATCACGGCGAGGGCCGCGCGGGGCGCGTTCGATCGCCGGAGCTGCAGTCGCGGAAACGGGAGCGGAAGTGGACGGAGTGGTATCAGTGCTCATGGCGGTAGTATTAGAATACGAGGCCACCTTCACGGGCCGCGTCTGCAAACTGTTTGACTTTGCCGTGGTAGCGGGCGCCGCTGCGATCGAAGACAACCGTGGTGATGCCGGCCTCCTTGGCCTTGGCCGCCAGGACGGAACCGAGTTCCTTGGCCCCGGCGATGTTGGCGGCGAGCTTCTTGGCGCGGGCATCGGCCGTCATGCTGGACACGAAGACCAGCGTGGTGCCGGCTTCGTCGTTCACAGCCTGTGCATAGATATGCTTGGCCGAGAAGTGAACACACAGGCGCGGGCGGGCGGCCGTGCCGGTGACTTTTTTGCGGATGCGCCAGCGGCGCTTCTGAAGAAGATTGGCTTTGTGAATGGTATTCATGGGGTGACCCCTGCGAATTTGGATTAGCGTTGGCGTTAGGCGACGGTCTTGCCTTCCTTGCGGCGGACACGGTCACCGACGATGCGGACACCCTTGCCCTTGTAGGGCTCCTGCGGGTAGTAGCTACGGATTTCAGCGGTGACAGCTCCCACGAGCTGTTTATCCGCGCCTTCGACCTTGAGCTTGGTCTGGTCTGTGACGGTGATCTTGATGCCCGGAGGAACCTCGACCATAACGGGATGGGAATAGCCCAAGGCGAGATCGAGCTGGGCGCCCTTGAGGTTGGCCTTGAAGCCGACGCCTTGAATCTCGAGTTCCTTGGCATAGCCCTCATTGACGCCCTTGACCATGCCGGCGATCACCGAGCGGACAGTGCCATACATGGCCTTGGCAAAGCGGCTGCCATCAGAGGAAGGCGAAACTTTGACCTGCTTTTCGTCCGCGCTGATGTTGACGACAGGCGCGAAGCTGCGGGAGATCTTTCCCTTGGGGCCCTCAACATTGACAGTGTGCCCCTTGATTTCGACCTTCACCTTAGCAGGGATGGAAATGGGTTGTTTACCGATACGACTCATGGTGTGAGGTCTCCTTACCAGACGTTGCAGATAAGCTCCCCACCCGCCTTGTTGCGGCGGCAGTCTTGGTCCTTCAGAAGACCCTGGGAAGTGGAGAGAATGGCGATGCCGAGACCGTTGAGCACGCGCGGGATTTCGGAATAACCGCAATAAAGACGGCGGCCAGGTGTCGAGGTGCGCTCAATGCCCGTGATGGCCGGCGCGCCGTCAACATACTTCATCTTGACGACAATCGTCTTGTGGCCGGCTGCATCCGCACCGGAGGCGTAGTCGCTGACGTAGCCCTCGGCCTTGAGGATGGAGGCAATGGACTCCTTGAGTTTGGAATGCGGGGCAACGCATTCGGCGAGACGCGCCTTCGACGCATTGCGGAGGCGGGTCAGAAAATCACTGATAGGATCGGTCATGGTGGATGTTTTTGAAATTGCGGCGGGTCATATCCGACTCCCGCCATAAAGGAATTACCAAGAGGACTTCGTGACGCCGGGGATCTTGCCCGCCAACGCCAGTTCGCGGAACTGAATACGGGAAACACCGTATTTGCGGATATAGGCGCGCGGACGTCCGCTTAAGGCGCAACGGTTCTTTACACGCACGTAGGAGGAATCACGTGGCAGTTTGGCCAGTTTCTTCTGCGCCGCAAAAAACTCGGCATCAGCAGTCTCGGGATTGGCCAGAATGGCTTTCAATTCAGCGCGCTTGGCCTTGTGTTTCTCCACAAGATTCTCGCGCTTCTTATTGCGTTCAATGGCAGATGTTTTCGGCATGGCTGAAGTGGCTGAATCAGGCGGCGTTGGTCTTGGCGGCGGTACCTTCGGGACGACGGAAGGGCATCCCCAGAAGCTTGAGCAGCTCCCGCCCTTCCTCGTCGGACTGGGCGGTCGTTACAATTGTGATATCCAGCCCCATCGTCTTCTTGATGTTTTCGAGCGTGATCTCAGGGAAAATCGAAAAGTCCGTGATACCGAGGTTGTAGTTACCCTGGCCATCGAGCTTGGGCGGGATGCCACGAAAGTCGCGGATGGAGGGCAGCGCCACAGCGATGAGGCGATAAAGGAAGTCCCACATATTGGCGCCGCGGAGGGTCACACAACTCCCCACGACCTGCCCCTTACGGAGCTTGAAATTGGAAATGGCCTTCTTGGACTTCGTGAGAACGGGCTTTTGGCCGGCGATCAGACCCAAGTCGCGCTGGATGTCGGAAATCTGGTTTTTGTCCGCGTCAGCATCAATGCCTGTGTTGAGCACGATCTTGGTGATCTTCGGCACTTCGTGCTTATTTTTATAGCCGCGGTTCTTCACGAGCTCGGTCGTGACCTGCTCGTTGTAAATTTTCTTGAGTGTGGGAATGTAGCTCATGGAAGGAGCCACCGGATTACCGACCCGGCGGCATGAATGGTGGGAATTAAATGGAAAAGGGGCCAATCAACGCAGATTAGCCGGAGGGAAGGCAAGCGAACTTTAGGCGGAAACCGGCGCCTTCTTGCGCTTACTTGCGTCAAAGACCGACTGAAGCATGAGGTTGGAAACATGCACGGAACCCTCGCGCTCGGCGATGGTTCCCTGCGGATGCTCCTGGGACTTTTTGAGGTGGCGCTTGATCATCGCCACGCCCTCGACACGAGCACGCTGGGTTTTGGCGATGATCTCAAGGACCTTGCCAGATTTGCCCTTCTGCGAACCTGAGATGACGACAACCTGATCGCCGCGTTTGATGTGAGATTTCGTAGCCATTTTTAGAGAACCTCCGGAGCAAGCGAGATGATCTTCATGAAGTTCTTGGCACGCAGTTCACGGGCCACGGGGCCAAAGATACGGGTCCCCTTCGGGTTGTTCGTCGCATCAATGATAACGACGGCATTGCTGTCGAAGCGAAGATAGCTGCCATCAGCCCGGCGCACGGGCGTCTTGGTGCGGACCACGACGGCCTTGACCACTTCACCTTTTTTCACCGAGGCATCGGTGGAACTGTCCTTGATATGGACGGTAACAACATCGCCAATGCCTGCGGTATTGGTGTTCTGACCTTTCCGTCGGATCATGGCGGCACGGCGGGCACCAGTATTGTCGGCGACCTCGAGAATGGAGCGCAATTGAATCATGACTGACCTCCTGTAAGTTGGTTTTTAAAGTGCTGAGGACCGGCCAATCAGGCCTTGGTGCTCTTGGTGGGGACCGTCGCCGCCACGTCTTTTTCCGTGATGGCATCGTTGGTGGAACCGGCAGCCCGCTCGATGACGGAGAGGATCCGCCAGCGCTTCAGACGACTGAGTGGCCGTGTTTCCATGATTTCAACCTTGTCGCCGACATTGGCCTCATTCTTTTCGTCGTGTACATGCACGACGGTCTGGCGGTTGACGATCTTGTGGTAGAGCGGGTGAGGCGTCTTGTAGGGAATCGTGACCTTGATCGATTTGTCGCCGGAACGGCTGGTGACAAAGCCGATGAGGGTCTTGCGGCGGTTGTGGCGGACGTGGTGTGACATGGCTTAGAGCGCCTCAGGCGGCTTGGCTTTTCTTTTGAACAAGGATGGTCTCGAGGCGCGCAATATCCTTCCGGAGCGCGCGCAGTTCGTGCGTTTTCTCCACCTGCCCGGTGTGACGGCGCAGACGCAACTGGGTGAGCTGCTCACGGATTTCACGGAGCTTGGTGCCGATTTCGGCGGGAGAGAGTTCGCGGATTTCTTTCGAAGTCATGACTGGAACGGTTTGACGGCTCAGGCTTGGGATCCTTCGCGGATAATGAAGCGGCAGTGGAACGGCAGCTTGGCATCAGCGAGGCGGAAGGCCTCTTTGGCAATGGTGACGGGAACACCGGAGAGTTCGAACAGCACGGCGCCGGGCTTGATCACGGCGACATAGTATTCGACATTGCCCTTGCCCTGTCCCATGCGGGTTTCGGCAGGCTTCTCGGTGATGGACTTGTGCGGGAAAACGCGGATCCAGAGCTTGCCCTTGCGTTTCAAGTGGCGGGAGATCGTGACACGGGCCGCCTCTATCTGCTGGCCGGTCATGGGACCGCGCGTGAGAGACTGCAGGCCGTATTCGCCGAAAGCGAGCGTGTTGCCACGCTTGGCATTGCCGGCGCGGGAGCCCTTCTGGGATTTGCGATATTTGGTGCGGGAGGGAGCTAAAGCCATGGGAGTATTCTCCTATTAGACGGAGGATCAGTTGTTGTCGGACTCCTTTTTGCAGATCCAGCACTTGATGCCGATCTTGCCGTAAACGGTCTGCGCCTCGGCGAATCCATAATCGATGTTTTCGCGAAGCGTGTGCAGCGGCACACGGCCCTTGCGCTGCCACTCGCGGCGGGCGATATCGGAACCGCCCAAGCGGCCGGAGCACTGGATACGGATACCCTCGGCCCCCAAGGCCATCGCAATCTCAACGGCCTTTTTCATGGCGCGTCGAAACGCAATACGGCGCTCAAGCTGAAGAGCTACGTTCTCTGCCACGAGCGCGGCCTCGATCTCCGGCTTTTTCACTTCCTGGATGTCGAGCAGGATTTCCTTCCCGGTGAGCTTGGCGAGGTCGTCCTTGATTTTCTCGATCTCCTGCCCCTTGCGGCCGATGACGATACCGGGGCGGGCGGTGTAGATCTTCACGCGCACACGGTTCGAGGCGCGTTCAATGAAGATGCGCGGCACGGAGGCCTGCTTCAGCTTCTCCATGAGTTTTTGCCGGATCACCTGGTCCTCGATGAGGAGCTTGGAAAAATCCCGCTTGTTGGCATACCAGCGGGACTGCCAGTTGCGGTGGACAGCGAGGCGGAAGCCGATCGGATTGGTCTTTTGGCCCATGGGAAATAATTAGTTGGAGTTGCCGTCGGACAGGACGATCCGGATATGGGACATCTTCTTGCGGCGGGGCATCGCGGTGCCGCGCGCACCGGCTTTGAAGCGCTTGAGCACGGGGCCGTTTTCCACGATCGCGCTTTTCACGGTGAGGGTATCCGCCGAGAGATTCTGATTGTTCTCAGCATTGGCGATCGCGCTTTTAAGCGTCTTCACGATCAACCGTGCGGACTTGCGCGGGACGAGCGTGAGATAATCAACTGCTTCCGCAGCCTTGCGGCCTTGGATGGTACGGGCTACTTCGCGGACCTTTTTAGGGGACATACGCGCATAGCGGGTGAGAGCTTGGACTTCCATTTGATATGATTCCTGAGGAGGCGACAGCAGAACCGGAAAGGTCCCCTGCCCTTTTGAGGTTTACGTGATTAAAGTTTAACCGGCTTTGGCGGTGTGCGAGCCGTGGGATTTGAAGGTACGGGTGGGCGCAAATTCACCCAGCTTGTGGCCGACCATGTTCTCGGTGACATAAACGGCGACGAAGGCCTTGCCGTTGTGCACATTGAAGGTGTGCCCAATGAAGTCGGGCGTGATGGTCGAGCGCCGGGACCAGGTTTGGATGGGCTTCTTGTTGCCAGCTTTCTCAGCCTTCTCGATCTTCTCGAGCAGGTGGTAATCGACAAAGAAACCTTTTTTGATGGAGCGTGCCATGGTGCGAAGTCGTTGAAATTACTTTTTACCACGCGGCTTGCGGCCATTGTGGTGAACGAGAATGAGGCTGTTCGAGGGCTTGGAACGGCGACGGGTGACATATCCCTTCGCAACCTGACCCCAAGGCGATACCAAGTGCTGGCGACCGCCACCACCCTTGGACTTGCCCTGACCACCACCGTTGGGGTGGTCAACCGGGTTCATCACCATACCGCGCACCGTCGGGCGGATACCCAGCCAACGGCTGCGACCAGCTTTGCCCAGCGACTGCTTGCTGTGCTCACTGTTGCCGACTTCACCGATGGTGGCGCGGCACTTGGGATTCACAAGACGAAGCTCGCCGGAAGGCATCTTCAGCTGGGCAAACCCATTTTCAACCGCCACAAGCTCAAGACCGGCGCCGGCGGAGCGGGCCAACTGGGCCCCGCGGCCCGGCAACAGCTCCACGCAATGCAGACGCGTCGAAGGAGGAATGATTTCCAGGGGAAAGCTATTGCCGACCTTAAAATCGTTGGTGGTTGCCTTGGTTGAGGCAATGATCTTGTCCCCCACCTTGAGGCCTTCCGGAGCGATGATATAACGCTTCACACCGTTTTCATACGCCACCAAGGCGATATGGGCAGTACGGTTGGGATCATACTCGATCGCCTGCACGCGGGCGGGAATATCGAGAATGTCGCGCTTGAAATCGATAATGCGGTAGAGCTGTTTGTGACCACCACCACGATGACGCGTGGTAATGCGGCCATAGACATTGCGCCCGCCGCTCTTGGGCTTGGGCTCGGTCAGGTTGCGTTCCGGGCGCTTTTTCGAAACCGTCACCCGATTGAGCGACGTAAAGCGGGTCGAAGGCGTATAAGGGCGGGAAGGTTTGATAGCCATGTAGTTGTCTCCGTTGGATCGGCTTGCTGGGCTCAGACGAGCTCGATTTTGTCACCGGCTTTCAAGGTCACGATCGCCTTTTTGTAATCGGAACCCACAGAAGGGCGGCCCGTGCGCGAACGCTTGTTCTTGCCCCGGTAGTTTTGGATATTCACACGACGGACGGTGACCTTGAAGGTCTGCTCGACCGCCGCCGCCACAGTGTACTTGGTGGCGTCGGAATAAACTTCAAAAGTGTACTGGCCGAGATCGGCCGATTGTTTGCTCGCCTTTTCAGTGAGGCGGGCGTGCCTGAGAACTTTGTCGGCATTCATTAGTTCTTACCTCCATTGACGCGGGCGATAATGGCCTCGAGCGCCTTGGTGCTGACGATAATTTTGCTATATTGAGCGAGATCCAAGGTGTTGAGCTTGGTCGCCTCCTGCAAAGTGACGCGCTCAATGTTGCGAGCCGCGCGGGCGGTCTCGATACTGAACGGGGCATCCACAAGAAGAACGCGGCCTTTCGGAGCGATGCGCCCCACCACCTGGTTGACCTCCTTGGTCTTGGGTTGGGTAAGGGCAAACTGCTCGATGACGGCAAGTTCGCCCGCGCTCGCACGATCAAAGAGCGCACGGCTGAAGGCCAAGGCCTTCACCTTGCTGTTGATCTTCTTGGAATAGTCGCGCGGCTTGGGGCCGAAAACAACGCCGCCGCCCACCCAAAGAGGGGAACGCGTGGAACCCGCACGGGCGCGACCGGTGCCCTTTTGGCGCCAGGGCTTCTTATTGCTGCCTTTGACTTCACCGCGGGTCTTGGTGGAGTGCGTGCCCTGCCGGTTATTGGCGTTGATGGCAACGATCACCTCCTTGACTGCTTGAAGGCCTTTGTCGCCTTCGAATGCGGGCAGGCCGGCGAAATCCTTTTCGCTGCTGCTTTTTCCGTCGGAACTAAAAACTGTGAGTTTCATGTCTGGGTTTCCTCCGGGGTTCAGGCTTTCCTGGGCTGGCCTTTGATGGCACTGCGCACGATGACGTCGTCGCCGTTGGCACCGGGAATGGCGCCTTTCAAAAGAATCAAATTCTTGTCGGCGATAATCTTGACCACGCGGAGATTTTGCACGGTGCGGCGCTCACTTCCCATATGGCCGGGCATGGCCTGATTCTTCCATGTGCGGCCAGGCGTCTGGCGCATACCGATGGAGCCGATGCGGCGATGAAACATTGAGCCGTGTGTGGCGGGACCACCAGCGGCGCCAAAGCGGCGCACCACGCCTTGAAAGCCCTTGCCCTTGCTGATGCCGATGACATCTACAAGTTGCTCCTCAGTGAAAGAGGTCACGGTGACCACATCACCCACTTTAAGAGCAGGAGCCTCTGCGAGGCGAACTTCGCTCAAGACTCGCGGAGCCGTCTCAAGCCCACCCTTTTTGGCATGAACCAATTCAGCCTTGCTGGTGTTCTTGGGCTTCTTGCTGGCGAAGCCGATTTGGACGGCGTTATAGCCATCGGTTGCGGAGGTCTTCACCTGCACAACAGTGCAAGGGCCAGCCTCGACCACGGTGACGGGCACGAGCACGTTTTGTGCATCGTAGACCTGCGTCATACCAATCTTTTTACCTAAAAGCGATGAGATCATATGCTAAGCGGTAGGTGGAGTGTTTCCGTTTAACGACCTACATTAGGAAACCCAGCGGTGCGCGAACGCACATGGGCAGCACTACTGAGGAGTTTTCTGTGTGGTTGGAAATTTATACGTTGATGGTGATGTCCACGCCGGACGGCAGGTTGAGCTTTTTGAGCTCATCCACGGTCTGGGCTGTTGGCTCGATAATATCAATGAGGCGCTTATGTGTGCGCGACTCAAACTGCTCCATGGATTTTTTGTCCACGTGCGGCGAGCGGTTGACGGTCAATTTCTCGATGCGAGTCGGCAAAGGAATGGGGCCGGAAACCCGGGCACCAGAGCGTTTGGCGGTCTCGACGATCTCCGAAGCCGACTGATCGATGACACGATAGTCGAAGCCCTGGAGTTTGATACGAATGCGTTGGCCTTTCATGGCTAAAAAAAAACGAAGGATTAAGTGCGGGCGGGAGCCTTGGACGATGCCTCGACAATCTTGGTCAGAAGCGAGTTGGGAACTTGTTCAAAGTGCGACGGCGTGATCGAGGCACTGGCGCGTCCCTTGGAAAGGGAGCGAATATCGGTGACATAACCAAAGAGGCTTTCAAGAGGAACGTGCGCCGTGATAATTGTCGCACCAGTCTTGTTTTCCATCCCTTGAATGGCACCGCGACGACGGTTGACGTCGCCCATCAAATCACCGGCATATTCATCAGGCGTCGTCACCTCAACGCCCATGATCGGCTCAAGGAGGATTGGGTTGGCCTGCTTCATCGCCTCCTTGAAGGCAAAGATACCGGCCATCTTGAATGCGAGTTCCGAGGAATCCACATCGTGGAAGGAACCGTCAACAATGCGGATTTTGACATCAACCACCGGATAGCCGGCAACAACACCGTTATTGGTTCCTTCAAGGATGCCGTCGGTCGCGGGCTTGATGAATTCCTTCGGGATCACCCCACCAACAATTTCATTAAGAACCTCGACGCCCTTACCCTTTTCGTTCGGCTCCAGCTTGACGATGACATGGCCATATTGGCCTTTGCCGCCTGACTGACGGATGAATTTGCCTTCACCATCAGCGGGCTTGAGCACAGTTTCCCGGTAGGCGATCTGAGGCTTACCCGAGGTAGCCTCCACCTTGAATTCCCGCTTCATGCGATCGCGAATGATATCAAGATGCAATTCGCCCATGCCCGCCAAAATGGTCTGACCGGTATCAGGATCCGTCTGAACCCGAAGCGTTGGATCTTCAGCGACCAAACGTTGCAAGGCCGTGCCCATTTTCTCTTGGTCTGCCTTCGAATTAGGCTCGATGGACATCGCAATGACGGGCTCAGGGAAGGACGGAGGCTCAAGACGAATGTCCGCGTCCTCGTGGCTGAGCGTATCACCGGTGATGACATCTTTGACGCCGACCAAAGCACAAATATCTCCGGAATAGGCGGCATCAATCTCTTCACGATCCATTGCGCGCATGAGCACAAGACGGGAGCAACGCTCGGACCGGCGGGTGCGCGGATTGTAAAGGGACATGCCCTTGGTGAGCTTGCCCGTATAGACCCGATAGAACACCAGTTTGCCAACAAAGGGATCGGTCCAGAGCTTGAAGGCCAGACCAGCGAGATTGGCATTGTCATCCGGGATTACGCCCACTTTGCCCCCATCACTGTCCTGTCCTTCCATCGGAGGCAGATCGAGCGGGCTGGGAAGATAATTCACCACGCAGTCAAGCAGACGCTGAACACCCTTTTTCTTAAAGGCCGATCCAGGTATGACCCCAGTAAATTTCATGGATACGGTCGCTTTGCGCACCGCAACCATCAACTCCGCCGCACTGATGCTTTCGCCATTGAGGTATTTTTCCGCCAAGGCGTCGTCAAAATCAGAAACGGCCTCAATGAGCTTTTCGCGAAAGTCCTTCGCAGCCCCAGCCATTTCAGCAGGGATAGGGTGAAGCTTGGGTTCCAGATCAAGATCCTGCGGATCTTCAAAATAATAGGCTACTTCCTGGACGAGGTCCACGACCCCATTGAAATTATCCTCACTGCCAATAGGCAGGAAAAGCGCGTGAGCATTGGCCTTGAGCTTCTGCCGCATTTCATCAATGGCACGGAAGAAATTGGCGCCGGTGCGGTCCATCTTATTGATGAAGGCAACGCGAGGAACACCATATTTGTTGGCCTGGCGCCAGACCGTTTCGGACTGGGGCTGCACACCGGCAACCGCGCAGAACACAGCAATGGCACCGTCCAGCACACGCATGGAGCGCTCGACCTCAGCCGTAAAGTCAACGTGTCCTGGCGTATCAATCACGTTAATACGTTGCCGAATCCCTTTCCATGGACCGCACGAAGCGTTCCACGCACAGGAAATGGCCGCAGCGGTGATCGTGATACCACGTTCGCGCTCCTGCTCCATCCAATCCGTCACAGCGGTCCCTTCATGCACTTCGCCCATCTTGTGCACGGCACCCGAATAGAAGAGAATTCGCTCTGAAGTAGTGGTCTTACCCGCATCAATATGCGCGGCGATGCCGATGTTGCGGGTCCACTCCAGAGGGAATGGACGATCCTTGGCATTGACCGGCGAGATCTTAGCCTTGTCGGTGACGATGGAAATCTGAGGAGCAGCAGACATGGAGGGCCTTACTTACCAGCGGAGATGAGCGAAGGCGCGGTTAGCTTGCGCCATCTTGTGGGTGTCTTCCTTCTTTTTAACGACAGACCCCGTGTTATTGTAGGCATCAATGATTTCAGAGGCGAGAGCCTCTTTCATCGGCAAGCCTTTACGGCCACCGGCCGCATCCACGATCCAGCGCAAAGCAAGGGACTCCTGACGTTCAAAAGAGATTTCAACCGGAACCTGGTAAGTCGCACCACCCACACGGCGGCTCTTCACCTCAAGACGGGGGCGGGCATTCTCGAGCGCACCAAGCAGCAGGTCCACCGGGTTACCCTTGTCCAATTTCTCGGACACCTTTTCAAAGGCGCCATACACGATGCGCTGGGCAAGGTTCTTCTTGCCACTCTTCATGATGACATTGACCAGATGGGCGACGAGGGGACTGTTATAGCGAACATCCGGCTCGATGCGGCGCTTGGTGGCTCTGTGACGGCGTGACATGGCTTGGAAATTTTATAGATAAAGAAGTTACTTGGCAGCCTTCGGACGCTTGACACCGTATTTCGAACGGCTGCGACGACGCTTTTCCACACCGGTGGCATCCAACGTGCCGCGGACGATGTGGTAGCGGACACCAGGAAGATCCTTCACGCGACCACCACGCACGAGCACAATGGAATGCTCCTGGAGATTGTGGCCTTCATCGGGAATATACGAAATCACCTCACTGCCATTCGTGAGCCGGACCTTCGCAACTTTGCGGATAGCAGAGTTCGGCTTCTTGGGCGTGCGGGTCATGACCTGCACGCACACGCCACGGCGGAACGGGTTACCAGCCAAAGCCGGGGATTTCGACTTGGCGGTCACCTTGCGGCGCCCTTTGCGTACGAGTTGGTTGATGGTCGGCATACGAGTGATTTAAGAAGTGAAAATTGGAGAAAAGAGGAAAAAGCTACCTTTTGCCAAATGTTGGGCAAGAACTTTTTGGCGAAAAGTATCACACGCCGCAAAACTCAGGATTTAGCCCCGGCTTGCGAATGAAGATCACGCCTTCAACTGGGAGTGAAGACGCGCGCTTGAAATTGAGAGCCCGCGAAAGTCGCGTAACGACTGTAGATTTCAAGCGTGAAACACTCGTCGATCTCGATTTTTCCAAAAAAAACGCCCGGCGGTGAAGCCGGGCGTTAAAACCACATGGAGCTAGGCTCAAACATGCAGTTTTTGGCGGGAGGGACTAGAGTTGTGCGTAGAACGCTTTTATTGACAAGCAGATTTTAGACAAAAAAAGAGCCGCAGAGAAAACTCTGCGGCTCTTTCGCTTGAAAACAATTTTGGTCAGCTCGCCTCGGTCGAGACGGCCGTCTCTTCCAGCGGAAGATCCGCTCCAAACGGAAGTGTGACTTTGAGCTGCTTGTATTTCGGCAGGCCCGTGCCCGCAGGAATCAAATGACCCATGATCACGTTTTCCTTGAAGCCCTTCAGGTAGTCCACCTTGCCCAAAGTTGAGGCATCGGTAAGGACACGCGTGGTCTCCTGGAAGGAGGCCGCGGAGATGAAGCTCTCGGTCTCAAGTGAAGCTTTGGTGATGCCCAAGAGGATAGGCTCCGCTTCTGCAGGCTTGCCACCCGCTTCCTCAAGACGCCGATTCTCGACCAAGAACGACGAACGATCCACTTGCTCGCCCCAGAAGAATTCGCTGTCACCCGGATCGGTGATACGAACCTTGCGGAGCATCTGTCGGATGATGATTTCAATGTGCTTGTCGTTGATGGTCACACCTTGCAGGCGATAGACTTCCTGCACTTGGGAGATCAGGAAATCATAGAGGGCAGACGGACCGAGAATTTCGAGGATTTCATGCGGATCAGCGGCGCCTTCAGTCAGGTGTTGGCCCTTATGAACCACGTCCCCGGGCTGCACAATGATGTGCTTGCCGGTCGGGATGAGGTGCTCCTCTTCCTGCGAGGTCTCCTCGTTCTTCACGACCAGCTTGCGCTTGCCGCGAACCGTGCCTTCGAAGGAAACCACACCGTCGATGCGGGACATTTCGGCGGCATCCTTTGGACGGCGGGCCTCGAAAAGCTCGGCCACACGCGGCAAACCACCGGTGATATCTTTGGTCTTGGAAGCCTGCCGCGGAGTCTTGGCCAGCAGGGCACCAGGCTGGATGATGTCACCCTCGTTGACGGCGATTTGCGCGCCAACAGGAATGGCGTACGCAGCCAGGGGCTTGTTCTTGGCATCGCGCACTTCAATCTGCGGATTCAAGTCCTCCTTGTGCTCAATGACGACGGTGGCGATACGGCCAGAGGATTCGTCGAGCTCACGCTTCACCGTGACACCAGGAATCATGTCCTTGAAGACAAGGGTGCCGCCCTTCTCGGAGAGCACGGGGACGTTGTAGGGATCCCACTGTGCAAGCACCGCTCCTTTTTCAATCTGGGCGCCATCGCCCACATGAAGGAATGAGCCGACCACGATATTGTAGGATTCGAGCTCCTTGTCTTCGGCGTCGAGAATCTGGATCGTGCCGGTTTTGTTCAGCACAATCGCAGCGCCTTCAGCCGTTTCGACCAAACGCAGCCCGCGGTACTTGACCGTACCACTTGCCCGTACCCGAATTTCAGGGGTCTTGAAGCCGCCGGAGGCAACACCGCCGATGTGGAAGGTGCGCATCGTCAGCTGCGTGCCAGGTTCACCGATAGACTGCGCGGCAATGATGCCCACCGAATCACCGGACTTGGCCACCTTGTTTGTAGCCGGATTGATGCCGTAACTCTTGGCATCGATGCCAGTGGCGCTGACCGAGGTCAGCGGTGACATGACCTTCACGCGTTCGATGCCCACATCCTCAATTTTGGCCGCAAGCTCCTCCGTGATGAGCTCACCGGAGCCGACAATGATTTCGGAAGGATTGATCGGGTTCGGCACATCATCGCTGGAGAAACGGCCGATGATCCGCTCGCGCAGACCGACAATTTCATCATCGCCCTCAAAGATAGCCTTCTTCCAAACACCGTCGCGCGAGCCACAATCATCTTCGGCAATGGTGACATCCATCGCGACATCGCACAGTTTGCGCGTGAGGTAGCCGGCGTCCGCAGTCTTGAGTGCGGTATCAGCCAGGCCCTTGCGGGCACCGTGAGTGGAGATGAAGTATTCAAGCACCGTCAGTCCTTCGCGGAAGGAGGAAAGAATGGGACGCTCAATGATCTCGCCTGAAGGCTTGGCCATAAGGCCGCGGGTACCGCACAGCTGGCGAACCTGCTGCTTGTTACCACGGGCGCCAGAATCCATCATGATATAGACAGGATTCACTTCGCTGCGACCGTCATTGCTTTCGAG
Source organism: uncultured Opitutaceae bacterium (assembly GCA_964429385.1). Classification (GTDB taxonomy): domain Bacteria; phylum Verrucomicrobiota; class Verrucomicrobiia; order Opitutales; family Opitutaceae; genus UBA2377. The sequence continues at coordinate 9,252 of CAYSBR010000020.1, read as the reverse complement.
CTTTGCGAAAACCTCCTTGGCAATTTTGTCAGTCGTGCCGGTCCAAAGATCGATGATCTTATTTTTACGTTCACCTTCGGTGATGATACCTTTGTTGAACTGGCCCTCGACCTCGGTGATTTTTTTGCGAGTCTCCGCGACAATGTCCTTTTTGGTCTCGGGGATGATCATGTCATCGATACCGATCGAGATACCTGCCTGAAACGCGGTCTGGAAACCGAGCTCCTTCAACTTATCGAGAGTCTCGACGGTGACGGCTTCATCCGCAGCCTTGTAGGTGTTGAGAATGAGGTCGCCCAGCTTGCCCTTCGGCACAGGGAAATTCACAAACCCGAGGGCGTCGGGCCAGATCTGATTGAAAATCACGCGCCCGACAGTTGTCCGCAGCACGCGGCGCTCCTTGTTGCCGAATATCGTATCACGGCCAAGGTCCGGATTGGGAATGTCAACCCAGTCGTGAACCTTGAGAGCACCATCGGCTTTGGCGTAGAGTACCTCCTGCAGGCCGGCTACAAGCGGCACCCGCTGGCCCTTGGCAGGCTTGATGCGCGGTTCAATCGTGAGGTAGTAGGCGCCCAGCACGATGTCCTGGGAAGGCGTGAGGATCGGCTTGCCGGAAGAAGGCGAGAAAATGTTATTCGTCGCCATCATGAGGAGTTTGCACTCCATGATCGCCTCAAGCGAGAGCGGCACGTGCACGGCCATCTGGTCGCCGTCGAAGTCCGCGTTGTAAGCGGTGCAGACGAGCGGATGGATGCGGATGGCCTCACCTTCGATGAGGACGGGTTCAAAAGCCTGAATTGACAGACGGTGCAGCGTCGGCGCGCGGTTGAGCAGCACCGGATGCCCCTTGGTGACTTCCTCAAGGATATCCCAGACTTCCGGTGACTTCTTTTCGATCATCTTGCGCGCACCACGGACGGTGTGCACGAAACCGAGTTCCTTGAGGCGACGGATGATGAACGGCTCGAAGAGAACAAGCGCCATCTTCTTCGGCAGACCGCATTGGTTGAGCTTGAGCTCGGGACCGATGACGATGACGGAACGACCAGAGTAGTCGACGCGCTTGCCGAGGAGGTTTTGGCGGAAGCGCCCCTGCTTGCCCTTGAGCATATCGGAAAGGGACTTCAGCGGGCGGTTGCCGGCCCCAGTGACAGGGCGACCGTGACGGCCGTTATCGAAGAGCGCATCCACCGCTTCCTGGAGCATGCGCTTTTCATTATGGATGATGACGTCGGGCGTCTTCAGCTGCATCAGGTTCCGCAGACGGTTGTTGCGGTTGATGACGCGACGATAAAGATCGTTGAGGTCGGAGGTCGCAAAGCGGCCCCCCTCGAGAGGAACAAGCGGACGGAGATCCGGCGGAATAACGGGCAGCACTTCGAGCACCATCCATTCGGGCCGGCTCTTGGAATGAATGAAACCTTGGATGACCTTGAGGCGCTTCGAGAGCTTCTTCTTAATCTGCTTCGACTTCGTCGCGCGCATCTGCTCCTGCAGTTCACCGACGGTGGCATCCAAGTCGGTGCGAGCGAGCGCGTCGCGCACGGCTTCAGCGCCCATCTTGGCAACAAAGGAATCGTCGCCATACTCATCAAGGGCCTGACGATACTCCGTGTCGGTCAGCAGCTGGTGAGGCTCGAGCGGGGTCTTGCCCGGATCGATGACCATGTAGTTCTCATAGTAGATGACACGCTCAAGGGAGCGCGCCGTCATATCAAGCAGGAGGCCAAGACGGCTCGGCATGCTCTTCAGGAACCAGATGTGCGAAACGGGCACGGCAAGCTCGATGTGCCCCATGCGCTCACGGCGGACGCGGGCGATCGTAACTTCCACACCGCAACGATCACAAATGACATCCTTGTATTTGATGCGCTTGTATTTGCCGCAGGCGCATTCGTAGTCGCGTACCGGACCGAAGATTTTCTGACAGAAAAGACCACCCGGCTCGGGCTTGAAGGTGCGATAGTTGATCGTCTCGGGGTTCTTCACCTCACCTTTGGACCACTTGCGGATGGTCTCAGGCGAAGCGACGGTGATGGAGACGCAGTCGAAGACATTTTCAACGTCGCCAATGGCGTTGCGCGCTTCATCGCGCGCAGTGGAACCGGCGGTTTCAGAGGGTTGAATGCTCATAGGTGCTTTCCCTGATAATTGTTAAAGAATGCGGAGCGGCGTTTAAGAGCCAAAGCCCAAGGCGTCGCGTTTGTTGAGCTTGATATCCAATCCGAGGGACTGGATTTCCTTGATCAACACATTGAAGGACTCGGGGGTGCCGGCCTGCAGTGTGTTGTCGCCCTTGACGAGCGATTCGTAGATCTTCGTGCGGCCCTGCACATCGTCGGACTTGACGGTAAGGAGTTCCTGCAATGTGTGGGAAGCGCCGTAGGCTTCGAGCGCCCAGACTTCCATTTCGCCGAAACGCTGGCCGCCGTACTGGGCTTTGCCGCCCAGCGGCTGCTGGGTGACCAGCGAATAGGGACCGACCGCACGGGCATGGATCTTATGCGACACGAGGTGGTTCAGCTTCATCATGTAGATGTAGCCGACCACAACCTCTTGATCGATCTTTTCACCCGTCCGTCCGTCAAAGAGCGGACTCTTACCCGAGGAGGGCAGCTTCGCATCCTTGAGGTACTCACGCACCTTCTTCTCAGGAATTCCATCGAAGACCGGGGTAGCAACCTTGATACCAAGCTTTTTACAGGCCCAGCCGAGGTGGGTTTCAAGCACCTGACCGACGTTCATGCGCGAGGGCACGCCGAGCGGATTGAGACAGATCTCTACCGGGGTGCCATCGGGGAGGACAGGCATGTCTTACTCAGGCACGATCTTGGCGACCACACCCCTGTTGCCGTGACGACCGGCCATCTTATCACCAACCTCGAGCTTCTGCTTGGTGGCGATGTAAACTTTGACCTGCTTGATGGCGCCGGTGCCGTCACCCTCGCCCGCTTCCACCGCGTTGACCTTGCGTTCGCGATCACTTTCCAGCTCGTCGAACTTGGTCTGGTAGCTGCCGATGATCTCCATGATCTTGATGCGAACCGGAGATGGATCGATCTGGACGTGTTTGGAAACCGCAGCGAGCTTGCGCAGGAGCGTCTTGGTGATCTTGCGGTTGGCCGGTATGATGATTTCACCGGATTCGCCGTTGATGACATCAAGTGGGATTTTTTCGCCCAAGAGGATGTTGGAAAGAGCCTCGGTGAGACCTTCACGCAGCTTGTCCATCTGCGTCTTGTACTCCTCCTGGATCTGCTTGATCTGGCGGCGGCGGTCCGACGGAGAGAGCTTCTCCACCTGGTTGTCGATGCGCGATGAGACCTTGACATCCATGATGATGCCGGCGGCGCCGGAAGGAACAACCAAGGAGGTATCCTTCACGTCGGCAGCCTTCTCACCGAAGATGGCGCGCAACAACTTCTCTTCGGGCGCGAGCTCCGTCTCGGACTTCGGCGTGATCTTGCCGACGAGAATGTCGCCCGGCTTCACTTCCGCACCGATCCGGATGACACCGTTGTGATCGAGGTTCTTCAGCGCATCCTCGCCCACATTCGGGATATCCCGGGTAATCTCTTCCGGTCCGAGCTTTGTGTCACGGGCCGTGACCTCGAATTCTTGAATATGAATTGAGGTGAAGATGTCCTCACGGAGGACTTTTTCCGAGATCAGGATCGCGTCCTCGAAGTTGTAGCCATTCCAAGGCATGAACGCCACGAGCACATTGCGGCCGAGCGCCATTTCGCCATGATCCGTTGAAGGACCGTCGGCGATGATCTGACCGGCCTTGATCTTCTGCCCTTGCCGCACGATCGGCTTCTGGTTGAAGTTCGTACCGGCATTGGAGCGCATGAACTTGCGCAGCTCATAGACATGAACGCCGTTTTTCGGGTCGTTCTTAAGGTTGCGCGGCAGTTCTCCATCCTTCGTGATGACGATGCGCTTGGCATCCACGGAGGCGACAATGCCCGCCTCATCGGCGACCACTACGATCTTGGAGTCACGGGCGACGCGTTCCTCAATACCAGTCCCCACGAACGGGGCCTCGGTCTGGAGCAGGGGCACACCTTGGCGCTGCATGTTCGCCCCCATCAACGCGCGGTTGGCGTCGTCATGCTCAAGGAAGGGAATCATCCCGGCGGCAATGGAAATCACCTGCTTGGGCGAAACGTCCATGAGGTCCACTTCGCTTGCGGATACTTCGAGAAAGTTACCATCCTGACGGACGGTCACCTTGCCGACAAAGTGACCCTTCGCATCAATTTCAGCATTGGCCTGCGCAATGATCTTCCCCTCTTCCTGATCGGCAGTGAGGTATTCGATCTTGTCGGTGACCCGGCCTTCCTTTGCCAAGCGGTAAGGTGTTTCGATAAAGCCGAATTCATTGACCCGGGCATAGGTCGAAAGCGAGTTGATCAAGCCGATGTTCGGGCCTTCCGGAGTCTCAATCGGGCAGATTCTTCCGTAATGGGAAGGATGGACGTCGCGGACTTCGAAGCCTGCACGCTCACGATTGAGGCCACCAGGCCCCAGCGCGGAGAGGCGGCGCTTGTGCGTAACCTCGGCGAGTGGATTGATCTGGTCCATGAACTGCGAGAGCTGACTGCGCGCGAAAAAGTCGCGGATGACCGTGGTCAGGGCCTTCGGATTGATCAGCTTTTGCGGCGTGATCGAATCGACGCTTTGATCGTACATCGTCATGCGCTCACGCACGAGCCGCTCGGTGCGGCTCAGACCCACGCGGCACTGGTTCGCAAGCAATTCGCCCACGGTGCGCACACGGCGGGAGCCGAGGTGATCGATATCATCAACCACCCCCTCCCCCTTCTTGAGGCGGACGAGATACTTGGTGGCGGCGACGACATCAGCACTCTCGATGATGCGCTGCTCAATTTCAGCCTTAAGCCCAAGCTTTTGATTGATCTTGTAACGGCCGACACGACCGAGGTCATAGCGCTTCGGGTCGAAGAAGAGCCGCTTCAGAAGGGCCTTGGCATTGGCCGTGGTCGGCGGTTCGCCGGGACGGAGACGCTTGTAAATCTCCTTGAGCGCCTCTTCCTCGTTGCGGGTCGGATCTTTTTTCAGCGCACGAATAATCGCGCCTTCATCCACCGCCGTATCAATGACGCGAATCGTAATGATATCGTGCTTTTCGAAAGTGCGAACGATCTGTTTTGTGAGTGGCTCGAACGCGCGGGCCAGCACAACGCCTTTCTGGGCGTCAATGGCATCTTCAACAAGGACGAGCGTGGAGACATTCTCCAAGTCCAACGCCTTTGTCACCTTGAGATCCTTGATCTCGTAGAAAAGATTCAGGATGTCGATGTCGCTGGAATAGCCAATGGCACGCAGCAGAGTGGTGATAAGGAACTTGCGGCGCCGACGGCGGCGGTCGAGATAAACGTAGAGCAGGTCGTTGTTGTCGAACTGCACTTCAAGCCAAGTCCCCCGATCAGGGATGATGCGGAAGGAGTGGAGCAGCTTGCCGTTCGGATGCGGCGCCACCTCGAAGGCGATGCCAGGGGAACGGTGCAACTGAGAGACCACGACGCGCTCGGCGCCGTTGATGATGAATGAGCCACGCTCGGTCACCATGGGGATTTCCCCCATATAGATCTCCTCGTCCTTAATGAAGTCCTCTTCGCGGAGACGGAGCTTCACATAGAGCGGCACGGAATACGTGATGCCATCACGCAGGCACTCGATCTCGGCATTCTTGGGCTCGCCAAGAGTGTAGGAAACGTATTCGAGCGTCAGGCGGCCATCATAGGATTCGATGGGGAACACCTCGCGGAACACCGCCTCGAGGCCCTGAGGCTTGCGTTGCTTGTCCGGCACGCCCTTCTGCAGGAAGTCCAGATACGAGGTGATCTGGATTTCGATCAGGTTGGGCGGCTGGATGACTTCACGAAGCCTGCCGAAGTTGATGCGTTCGGATTGTGTGCGGTCGGCCATGGGTGTTCCCGGTTTTGAATGCAAAAATGAACGAAGGCGCGCCGCTCAAAGAGCGGGGCGAGAAACGGAAAAATGAACGGAAAAAGAAAAGGCAAAGGACAGGCCGCGAATGACCACGGCCTGTCCTGAAGTTTTCGGAAGATGTGCGAGATGAATCGCCAATCGCTTATTTGAGTTCGATCTTGGCGCCAGCGGCCTCGAGCTTCTTCTTGATCTCTTCGGCGTCTGCCTTGGCTGCGGCCTCCTTGACGGTCTTGGGCGCGCCTTCCACAAGGTCCTTGGCCTCCTTGAGGCCGAGACCGGTGATGGCGCGCACTTCCTTGATGACGCCGATTTTGTTCGCGCCAGCATCGAGGAGGACGACGTCAAATTCGGTCTTTTCCTCGACCGCAGCGGCAGCGACGCCAGCGGCGGGAGCCGCGGCAACGGCAGCGGCGGCGGAAACGCCCCACTTGCCTTCGAGATCCTTGACGAGATCGGCGAGGTCGATGACCGACTGGCTGGAGAGCCACTCGATAACTTGGTCTTTGGTGATGTTGCTCATGTTGACTTTCCTTGGACAGGCTAGCGGTTCCGGGAGATGAAACGCGTTTAAGAGACGTATCCCCTAGCCGGCTTATTGGATTTTATTTTCCCCGGTTTGCACCGGAAATTCTGGTAGTGGGTTGGGTGTGACGACTCAGGCGGCGGGAGCAGCTGGCTGCTCCTTTTTGACTTTGGCATCAAGTACACGAACAAAGGCCGCAGCGTTGCTGGTGAGCAGGCTGAGGAACTGCGCGCGCAGGGTATCGAACGGCGGCAGATCCGCAATTCGTGCGAGTTCGGCGGCGGAGATGAGCTTCTGCTCCATCACGCCGACCTTGATCTCGAGCTTTTGCTTATCCTCGAAGAATTTTTTGAGGATTTTCGCAACGCCCGCGGAGTTCTCACCACCAACAACAATGGCGGTGGGCCCGTTCAAAGCCTCGTCAAACTCGGGCAGGCCAAGGGCCTTGGCCGCAACGCGCAGCGAACTGTTCTTCACCACGTGAAACTCGGCCTTCTCGGCATCGAGGTTCTTGCGCAGCTCAGCCACCTCGGAAACGGTGACCTTGCTGAAATTGGCAAGAATGACGTAGTCGGACTTTTTGAGGTGCGTCTCGACTTCGGAAATCAGGTATTGTTTTTCGGCTCTCATGGTCGTGCTCCTCAGTATTTGGTGAACTCGGCCGCGGCGATGCGCACGGCGGGACTCATGCTCGAAGAGAGGGAGAGGCCCTTGATGTACTGGCCACCCTTGAAGCTTGCAGGGCGTGCCTTGCCGACGGCCTCAAGGACCGCCTGGACATTCTCAAGAATCTGAGCGTTGGCAAAGGAACGCTTGCCCACGCCGACGCCGAGGTTGGCGGTCTTGTCCATCTTGAATTCCACGCGCCCGGCCTTGACGGCCTTGATCCCGTTGACGATGTCGTCAGTCACGGTGCCACTCTTCGGATTCGGCATCAGCCCCTTGGGACCGAGCACACGGGCCAGTGTGCGGACCTGCTTCATCGCCTCGGTGGTCGCGATCGCGACATCAAAATCGAGCCAGCCTTCGGTGATCTTGGTCATGAGCTCCTGCAGGCCCGCATGATCGGCGCCGGCATCAAGAGCAGCCTGGGGGTTATCCGTGAAGACAATGACGCGGACCTTTTTACCCGAGCCATTCGGCAGCGGCGTGGTTCCGCGGACATTCTGATCCCCGGAAGTACCGTCAACCCCCAACCGGAACGAAAGCTCGATCGTTTCATCGAACTTTGCCTTCGGGAACTTGGCGAGAACCTCCACGGCTTCCGCCAGTGGGTAGTCCTGATTGAGATCAGCGACCTTGAGGGCGCTGGTGTAGCGTTTACTTTGCTTTTTGGGCATCAATGACTCCTTGCGGTGCAATCGTCCGAAGACTCCCGCGTTGAGCTGTTTGGGTTTGGATGAAATTTAGTCGACGACTTCGATGCCCATGTTGCGGGCCGTACCGGCGATGATCTTGATGCCAGCAGCTTCGTCCTTTGCGTTCATATCGGCTTTCTTGATCTTCCAGATCTCGGCCAACTGCTTGGTCGTCACCTTGCCCACTTTGTCCTGATTGGGCTTGGCTGATCCAGAGGCGATATTCACGGCCTTCTTCAACAGCACTGACGCCGGGGGCGACTTGAGGATGAAGGTGAAGCTCTTATCGGAATAGACCGTGATGACCACAGGCAGGATCATGCCGTTCTGGTCCTTGGTCTTGGCGTTGAACTCCTTACAGAACGCCATGATGTTGACGCCTTGCGCGCCGAGGGCGGGACCGACCGGGGGCGCGGGATTAGCGGCGCCGGCGGGCAATTGAAGGCGAATGTATCCTTGTATCTTCTTGGCCATGGGAAAGGCGGAGTGACGGTGTGTTTAATTAACGGTTGGGCGAATGCCGGCAGTAGCAAAGAGGGCGGCGCGTCACTCGGTGATGCGTTGCACCTGCCAGTATTCGAGCTCGACCGGCGTAAACCGGCCGAAAATGGAGACAGAAATTTTGAGCTTACCCCGGTCAGGATCAATCTCGTCGATCCGACCAGTAAGGTTGGTGAAGGCACCGTCGGTGATTTTGACTTCTTCACCCACCGCATACTGCACCTTGGGGACTTCCTTGCCGTTAGCCGCCTCAATACGGGCAAAAATCTCATCAACGTCGGCCTGTTTGAGCGCTGCAGGATGATCGCCGCCCACAAAGCCGATCACGCCGGCCACTTCCTTTACGAAATACCAAGGCTTATTGATCACCTTCCGATCATCGTCATAGAGACGCATCTGGATGAAAACGTAGCCCGGGTAAAGTTTGCGAACCTTTGTGGTCTTTTTGCCGTTCTTGACTTCAGAAACAACCTCCGTCGGCAGCAGCACTTCAAAGACGTGGTCATCCAGTTCCTCGACCTTTTTGAACTTCTGGATATAGGCCTTCACCTTGTTCTCCTGGCCGGAGAGCGTATGCAGCGCAAACCATTGGGCGCTGGAGGGAACGGTCGTTTGAGTCGTCATGGCACTTAGCTGACAAGTCGTGTGAACAGGTCCACAAATTGGTAAAGCGAGAAATCGCTGATACTGGTGAACAACCCCATGATCGCCGCCGCCACCAGCACGACGATGGTAGAATCGCGCAATTCAGTCTTGGTGGGCCAGCTGGCTTTTTGCAGCTCGCCGATCATCTCCCCGAAGAAGATGCGGGTGGTGCGAAAGGGATTTTTCATGAAAACTGGATTTGGCAGGCGCGGAGGGACTCGAACCCCCAACCGACGGTTTTGG
>CAYSBR010000019.1:0-64952 GCA_964429385.1 uncultured Opitutaceae bacterium | reverse complement strand
ATCGCTTCACCGCCATGGTCCGCCTCGACCAGAACCGCGCCCAGACCCAGCTCGCGAAAAAGGCCGGCGTGGATCTCACCGCCGTGAAGGACATCTTCATCTACGGCAACCACAGCCCGACCATGTTCCCGGCCTTCGCCCATGCGACCATCAATGGCCAGCCCGCCGCCCAGGTCATCAACGACGACGCCTGGCTCCAGGGCCCCTTCTGCGAGACCGTCGGTAAACGCGGCGCCGCCATCATCGCCGCCCGCGGCGCGTCCTCCGCCGCCTCCGCGGCCAACGCGCTCGTGGACCATGTTCGCTCGCTCGTCACGCCCGGGGCCATCCACTCCATCGCAGTCAAGAGCAACGGCGTCTATGGTTTCGATCCCGAAGTCTGGGCCGGTGTCCCCGTCCGCACCACAACTCCCGGCAGTTACGAAGTCATCACCGGTTACGATCTCAGCGACGCCTTCTCCCAGCAAAAGATCGCCGCCACCAACAAGGAGCTCGTTGAAGAGCGGTCCTTCGTGGCGGAGATGATCAAGTAATCGCGATCGCGCAATATCCGCCTTCCCGCCACGGCGGCCCGACCCGGGCCGCCGTTTTATTTTGCAAGGCAGCATCGCTGCCAAAGACCACCGCCCCAGCCGGACTTTGAAGAAGCCGCCTTACAAGCGCACGTCCTGCCGCCCGCTGCGCAACGCCACCTCTTTTCCGCGCCATGCAAACACGCCGCTCGTCGCCGGTGGCAACTCGACCTCCGCCCGCACCCGTTGGCCGGAAAATTCCGCCCGCAGGCGAATAATCCCCCGCGGATGAGGCAACTCCGTCTCGATCCGGGTGAGCTCACCCGGTTGCGGCGCGATGCGCACCTGCCGAAAGCCGGGAGCGGTCGGACGCACCCCGGCGATGGTCGCATGCAGATGAAACACCGGATGAGCGCCCCACGCATGGCAGTCCGAGCGCGCCGGCTCGGGACTTTCCACCGGCGTCTTGAAGCCCTGCTTCACCAATTCGCGCCAGGCCTCCAGCCGCGCCAGCACGAGGTCCGCCCGGCCGGCCCGGCCGAGCGCTTCGAACAGGTAATGTTGAAAATAGATCGTCGTCGCAAAAAGCCCGTTGGCCTCCGCATCCGCCCATCGCGCCACCGCAGGCACGCGCAGCCCGCCGATCACCGCCAACGCCTGCGCATGCTGGCTGAAAGTTGTGTGCGCATCATCATCCGCCCACAGACCGCGCTCCCGGCTCCAGCAGAGTTTGCCGAGCGCAACCGCCAGCTTTTTGGCCCGCGTTGCCAGTTGCTGCGCCCGCAACGGGTCCCCGATCCACCCTTCCAAATCCGCCGCGCGTTGCAATGTGATCAGATATTGCAGGTTCACGATCGTCGAACGCCGACCTTCCAGCTGGCCCGGAGCCCAACCCGCATCCCAGCCCGGCACCCAGTCGGCAAACAGCCAGCCCGGTGGTTTCACCAAAAGTCCCGCTTCATCCTCCTCGGTCCGCAACGCCTCCAGCAGCGCCCGCAGACCCGGCAGACGCGCGCGCAACCAGGGCAAGTCGTCGCGCCATAAGGCATAGTCATGCAACATCCACGGCCAGATCAGCGCAAAGGTCGTGCTCTCCTGTCGCAACACCGAGGGGTGACGCATCGTCGGATAACCGCTCCGCCCCCGGGAAAGATCAAACAACTCCATCCCCCGCCGGGCCAGCCGGTCGTCCCCGGCAAACACATACGCCAGCAACATCTGGATGCGCGTATCCGCCACATACATCATCTGCTCGTAATACGGACAATCCACGAAGATATCGTGCATGCACGACCGCAACCCGCGCTCGCTCAGCTCGATGATCGGCGCAAGCGAATCATCGTTCGCCACGAACTTGGCGGTGGACCGCAGCGGAAACCCCGTGCGCTCCACCGCCAGCGTGTGCAGCACCACCGCGCGTGCTCCGGTCTTCACGCTGACCCGCAGGTAGCGACCAGAGCGCCACCACGGCGAACCCGCCCACCGCCGGCCTTGCCCGCCCAGAGTCCAGGTATCGCCAAAGCCGAAGAAGGTTTTTCCCGCCACCGCCGAGCGATCGCCCTTCGGTCCATAGGTGTTGCCCTGGGTCTTGTCCTCCCGGTCGAAAAGCGATTCCGCCCACTCCACCCGCACGCGGGTCCCCGCCCCGTCGGAAAACTCCAGCAGCGGAAAACCGCACAGGTAATCATCCGTATCAATCAGCACCGTCACTGCGCGGTGCGCCGGCAGCTTCAGCGGTCCTCTGCCCTGCAACAACCGAGCCCAATCCTCCGCTTCGCCCGCCTCCACCTCCGCGTCAAACCGCACCTCCGGCGCTTTAACCCAGCGTGGCAACCACGCCCGCACCCGGCCACCCCGCCACAAATCATGCCGTTGCTCGGGCAACGCCGCGGGATGCAGCTGCCAGCCGCCGGCCAGCACGCCGCAGGCATTGAATGTCACCGGCCCGCGCACCACCGCGGGTTTCACCCACTTGGCGCGGCGAATATCAAACTTCGCCAGATCCACCTCCGCTGCGCTGCCGATGGCATGATACGAGCGCTTGAGCGCCGTTCCCCAGGTCATGCCCTCCAGCCGGGCCACGCGCCACGCCGCCATCCCGGTAGTGAAACGATCCGCAGCCCCATCCAGTCCCGCGCAGGCAAAACCACCGCGCCACGTCATGCGCCCGGCCGGCGCCTGCGGCAAAGCCGCCCACCAGACCAGCGCCTCAAGCCGGTGCGCCCCGGCCTTGAGCCTGACCTCATATGTCGTGAACGACCAGTGCGACACATCCCCGCTGTCCGGCCCGCGCCCGATCAACGCGCCATCCAGCGCCAGCGCGTAGCAAAGATCCGCGCTCACCTGCAGCCGCACCGTCTCCGCGCGCGCCGACTTCAGGTTGAGTCGGAAAAGCACAAACCCCGGTTCACGTTCGCCCATCTCCGGATGCCATACCCACGCCGCGCCATCCAGCGCATGCAACGGCTCCATCTTGGGCGTGCCCTTGAGGGCGGCAGGAGCGGGCACACGACGGCAGACATCCTCTCCGGCAAAAGGGGCAAAAAGCATCTCTCGCATCTAGTCGCGGCGCTGCGGCGGGCGAGTGATTTCGCACGATCGCCCGGATACACGAAACCCTGACAACCCACGGACGTCTTTCCTTGGAATCGGCGTGCGCCCGGGCCGGTCATCCGTTTCTGCTCCTGTGATGCAACCCACCCCCTCTTTCATCCAAGCCAACCTCGATCAACCGGAACATCAAGCCGCGGTGCTGGCACTGGTTGACGCCTACGCACAGGATCCGATGGGCGATGGAGCGCCGCTCGCCGCCGAAGTGCGCGAACGGCTGATCCCGGGACTACGCGCCCACCCCACGACCGTGGTGATCCTCGCTTATATCGGCACGGAACCCGCGGGTATCGCGGTGTGCTTCCTTGGCTTTTCCACCTTCGCCGCGCGGCCGCTCTTGAATCTGCACGACGTGGCGATCCTCCCGGCCCACCGCGGACGCGGCGTCGGACGCGGACTGCTCGCGGCCGTCGAGGCCAAGGCCCGCGAACTCGGCTGCTGCAAGCTCACCCTGGAAGTGCTGGACCGGAATCACCGGGCCTTGCACACCTACCTGGCCGCCGGCTTCAAACGCTACGCGCTCCAACCGGAGGCCGGCGAAGCCATCTTCCTCACCAAGCCGCTTTGAAGTCGGAGAAATTCAGTTGAATCACGAAGGGACACGCATGTGCACGCATTGGAACCCGCCACAGGTCATCCAAGGCCCCGTCATTAAAGCGCGCCTTTTCATCAACAGTTTTTTCGTCTGCACAGGCCGGCTTCTTATTCGTGTCCCTTCATGTTCATTCGTGGTTCTCACCGCATGAACGACTCGTTCTCAGAACAGACCTCCTCACCCGATCACGCCGGCCAGCACGGGGCTGATGGCGAAGGCGCTGCGCACGGCCTCGAATTCCGCCAGCAGCTCGCGTGGCGAACCCGCGGTCGGAAAAACCATGTCCAGCGAAGCCCCCGTGCAGCGCACCTGAGCGCCGACTCCCGGCACCTGGATCACGCACTCGTGACAGTCCGCCGGATAATCCACCCGCAGTCCCTCGGCCTCATCGAGGGCCTCGATCGCATCAATCACCGCCTCCACCCGCACGCCTTTCTTCAGGACGAAACCGATCTCGGTGAACATCCCGGCAAAGAGCGTGGCAAAGGCGTCCGTTTGGACAATCTCCCCTCCGCTCACCTCCTGCAAAACATGTGTGACCGTATAATGCGCGGGGTTCTCCGGTTCGAGCGCATAGGCGATTTCCAGCGTGAAGTCCTTCGCCGTGAGCACGGCGAGTGGCGGCGTCAGCGTCACCGCAAGATCGCGCCGCTTGTAGCCCAGCCCTGTGCGGGTCCGCTGGAATAATTCCTCCGCGTGCCCGCCCAGTTCGCTTGCGCAGAGTTTGCCGAGGAACGCCTGCGTCGTGGCATTGGCCGCATCGGGCACGGTGTGATGCCCCTTCCGGAAGCCCGCGAGCAGCTTCACCACGCCGCCGGTGCGGCCGGTGAAACTGATGCCGGCGATGATGGCGGATGGAATCGGGCCCGTCATACCGTGAGCAAAACGGCCGGCCGCCGCGCCGCCAGTCCTATTGTCGGTCACCCGGCAACGGTTTCCGCTATTTCTTCAGGTGCGCCAAAAGATAGGAGCGCAGGGCGACCGCATTGTTGTGCTCCGTATTCCGCGAGCTGAACAGAAACACGACCGGCCCCGCCCGCACCGCGTCCCGCAACTGCCGCCATCCCTCCGGGTTCGCATCCAACTCCGCCCAATACCGTCGCTGAAACTCCGCCCACCGGGCGGGTTCATGACCGAACCACTGGCGCAGCGCCGTGCTTGGCGCCGCCTCACGCGTCCAAGCCTCCATCTTCAGCGCGTCTTTCTTCACCCCGCGCGGCCACAACCGCTCCACCAAAAAACGCGGCCCCACTTCCTTCGCCGCCGCGGCCTCATACACGCGGACCAATGCAATCCGCACCGGGCGATGGTCACGTTCTTCATGCATGCCCATCATCCTGCACCCGCCACCGCGTTTCGCAATCCCACGAAAGCGTCAAGGCCGCCTCAAGCCGGCTGGCGCGAGCCGCTGCGGATCAGCGCGATCAAGCCGATGAGGGCGAGGATCGGCAGCCAGATCGGGCTCAGTCCGGCGAGGAGGGCAAAGACCACCGTCAGCAACAGCACCACAATCACGGAGAACACGAGCCACGCCGCGCCCACTCCCACCAGCAGCAGCGCCACGGGGAACATGAGAATGGGCGCAAACTTGAGGATAAACGCCGTCAGCAGCACCAGGCCGAGAATCTTGAGGAATGTTGTCATGCCTCAAGAACCCGGTCGGCGCGCAAAAGTTTCAGCGATTCGCCGCCGGGGCGGCCTTGCCGCCGACCACGGCCTCGACCGCACGGAGGAAGGAGTCGCTGAGCAGGTTCACCGTCATGTCCTGCGGCAGGTAGCCATCAATGTTCTTGAAGGCTTCGCTCATGGACTTGGCGACTTCGATGCGGACGAAGGCCTCCGAGCCCTCGGCGGAATACGCGCTCAACCGGAGCCGGGTCGCCTCGGCCTCGGCCTTGCCGAGCGCCTCGATGGCCTGCGCGCGCAGCAGCGCGGCTTCCTGTTCGCCGGTTGCCGCCAGCACGTTGCGGTTCTTATCGGCCTCGGCGGCCAGCTCGACCTGCTTGGCGGCGGCGGTGGCGGAGAGCACCTGCTGCTCGGCCCGCTTCTCGGCTTCAAGCACGCCGACTTCCTTGTCCCGCTTGGCATCCACGAGAGCCTTTTCGTAGGCGGCTTGCGCCTCGGCCTTGGCGCGATCAGCGCGGGCCTCGGCGGCGCGGGTTTCCTCAATGGCGCGGAGACGCTCCTGCACCGCCACCTGACGCGCCTTGATCTGCTCGACGTAGGCGGGATCGAGCCCGATGTGCTCGATGACGAAGTTTTCCACAATCACACCACGTTTGCGGAGATCGGCATCGGCAGACATGAGCGCGGTGGAGATATCGCTCTGAAGTTTCACCAGGCCTTCGCCGGAGTAGGCGTCAAGGGCCGTCCGGGTGGTGGCGCGATCCTTGACGATGCGCATGATTTCGGGGCGCAGGATCTTCTCCTCGACGTTGTCGCGGACGGTCTTGTGCTGCTCGACCACAAAGGCCGGATCGCGGCGCCAGCGGACGTTGAGGGAGATGCGCATGTCCTGGCCTTCGGACGACTGCACGAGGTAGCTGTCGCGCCCGCGGCCTTCGCCGTAGGTGGACATGCCGGCGTCGTTCATGACGAAGACCTGCGAGGACATGTCATATTTGAAGATCTTCTGGGTGAAGCCGGGAAAGAGGATGTAGGTCTTGGGCTGGAGGGCATCGGGCTCGACACCGCCTTCCCAGGTTTCCTTCACACCGAGCTGGTTACCCTCGATGGTGGTGATATCCACGATGACAACGCTGGCGACAAGCAGGGCCAGCACAATGATGCCGGCGAGCACGAGGGTGATGATCTGTTTCATGAAGTGGAGTTACTTGCGGTTCTTGATGAGATAGAGGGTGCAGACGACAAGGTAGATGAGGAAGACGAGAGCGATCACCGGCAGGAGCAGCCGGATCATCCCGCTCTTCAGCTGGTAAACGAGGGCGAATACCACCACCCAGGCGACCACGAAAAGCGCCACGATTTTCCACGAGAATGGGTTCTTGGGGGTGAGCTCGATCACCGGTTCGGGGGCGGACATGCCGCCAATGTGTAGTTGCCCCGCAGTCTGGCGCCAGCGCAGAGTTGGCCGTTTTACAAAAACCGTCATGAGTCCCGCCGCCCCTCCCATCCCCGTTGTCTGCGCTGTCATTGAACGGGGCGGTCTCGTGCTCGTCGCCCGGCGGTCCGCGCACAAGCACCTCGGCCTCAAATGGGAATTCCCCGGCGGCAAAGTCGAGCCCGGCGAGACCGCCGAGGCCGCCATCGTTCGCGAGCTGCGCGAAGAACTCGGCTGCGAATTCGTCATCACCCAAGCCCTGCCCCGCTTCACCCACGCCTACGCCGTAACCATCGAGATGATTCCCTTTGTCGGGCAGCTCGCCCCCGGCAGCCCAGAGCCCCGTGCGCTCGAGCACGTCGCGCTCCAATGGGTCTCTCCCGCCGATCTCCCTACCCTCGACCTCGCGCCCGCCGACCTGCCGGTGGTCGCAATCCTCAACGCTTCCCAGCCATGAACCCCGTTTTCGCCGACCCCGCCCAGATGCTCCGCCGCCACCTCATCGCGCGCGGCCACGAGAGTTTGGCCCAAGGCCGCCGCAACCCTCCCACCTGCACGCAGGTGCGCAAGACCTTCGCCGGCTATTACGGCGACCTGCCCGCCGTTCTCGCCGCCCATCCACTTCAGGCCCGGCAGGTCGGCGCGGGCGCCGGCCGCGGTTTCCGCTACGAAAACTGGCTCTTCGAGTCACACCCCGGCTGGGAAGTGAACGCCACGCTGTATCTGCCCGCCGATCTGCCGCCGCCCTACCTGCCCATCGTCGTTTCCGTCGGCCACTCCGGCAAACAGTTCGAGTCCTACCAGCGCCCCTGCCAGTATTTCGCCCGGGCCGGGTTCGCCGCGCTCGTCTTCGATCCACCCGGCGTATCCGGCGAAAAGCAGCCCGGGAACGACCACTTCTGCGACGGCGTGCGCTGCCACCTCACCGGTGACACCTCCAGCCGCTATTTTGTGGGCGACGCGCTGCGGGCCATGGACTTCCTCGGCGCCCGTCATGACATCAACGCCCGCCACGGCTTTGCGCTCACCGGCGTGTCTGGCGGTGGCAACACCTCCGTCTTCGCCTCCCTGCTCGACGACCGCGCCACGATCATCGCCCCGTCGTGCTGTCTCACCCTGCAAGGCCGGCTCGTGCTCGACCTCTGTTACAGCAGTTGCCCCGAAACCCTCATGCCCGGACGCCTGCGCGACGGGCTCGACGACGGCGACCTGCTGCGGGCCCTCGCGCCCCGGCCGGTCCTGCTCATGGCCGGTGAGGAAGACGAGGTCTTCCGGCTCGCCGACACCGCGGCGATCGCCCGGGAGACCGCTGCTCACTATGCGGCGACGGGCATCGCAAACCATTTTGAATTCTTCGCCGACACCGGCGGGCATGCCTATTCGCTCCGCCAGGCCCGCCAACTGGTAGAGTTCATCCGCCAACACTGGCAGCTCGCCGATACGCGCCCGCTGCCCGATACGGACGACACAGACTTTCCGTTGCTGGCGCCCTCGGCCCTCGCCTGTCACCCCCGGCCGGAGGCCAACATGCTCACCCTCACCCGGGCACGCGCCCGGACTTTCGCCGCTTCCTTCCAAATCCCCACGCCGGCCTCCCTTCGTACGCTTATCGGTCTGGATGAGGCCACCCGGCCTGCCGTCCCCGCACCGCGTACGGCTCCGCTGCGCACTTGGTTTCATGACTGGCAGGAATGTCTGCTGGAAACCGAATCCGGCATCACCGTGCCGCTCTCACTGGCCGATATCGCCGCGGATAAACCGGCACTCTGGCACTTCGATGAGGCCGGCCGGCTGCGCCTCGTGCGCAGCGGCGGCCCGCTCACAACCATGATCGGGCACCTCGATCGCCATGGCCCCAAGGCAGCCCTGCTCACCGCCGACCTCCGCGGCTGGGGCGAGACGGCCATGGCACCGCATCCCTACGAGTCCGTCTCCTGGGGAGGGGCCGATCGTTTCGCCGCCTACGTCGGCACCGCCCTGGGCGATGCCCCCGCCGCGGCGCGCATCCGCGATGCCTGGATGCTGGCCCGGACGTTTCCGCCTCGCCGCCACACCGTGCTCAGCGCCTGCGGTGCCGCCGGCCCCATCGCTTTGCATCTCGCCGCCTTGCTGCCGGGGAAATTTGCCGCCGTCGTCCTGCGCGACTCTCCGGCCAGTTACACCTCTGTGCTCGCCACCGATCAATTCGCCTGGCCCCACGACCTCATCCTCCCCGGCGTGCTGCAACACTACGATCTGCCTGAGCTCGCCCGCGCCGCCGCCTGTCCCGTGCATTGGCTTAATCCGCTCGATGGCGCCCGCCAGCCCGCGGACACACCCGGCGCCCGGCACAACGTGGACGACGAAGCCCACATCGCGCTCGTCCGCCAACTGCTCTACGGCTGAGATTTTTCAGGAACCAACGAGGGCTCGCCCTTTGCGTTCTTCTGTAAAAACCCTCCGCTCACCCCTGCCGCCGCATCTGCTGCCGATAGGCCGAGGGCGCGAGCCCCGTCCGCTGCTTGAAAAGCTTTGAGAAATGAAACTCATCGCACAGCCCCAGCTCCGCAGCGATGTCCTTTAACGGCCGCCCATCCTCCGCCAGCAGCACACAGGCACGGTCCATCAACCGCTGCTGCCGGTAGCGCGCCGGCGGCACGCCCTTGAGCGCGGTGAACTTCTTGCGGAAGCGTTCGTAGGACAGGCCGGAACGCGCCGCCAATGCCGCCCAGTCCGGGGGCAACCCCGGAGCTTCCAATTCACGGCAGATTTCCTGCAACCAGGCAGGCGCCTCCGCCTCCCGCTCATGACCGGGACGTTGCGCCCGCCATAAGTCCGCCAGTGCCGCCTGCAAACGGGCCAGCTCCAGCAGACTCTCCGCCAGGCCCGCGCCCTGCCCGTCACACACCGCCGCCAAGCGTCGGTGCCAGGCTCCCACCGGCTCGGCATGCCAGACCGGCTCCCGCGGATTCAGCATTCCCGCCTGCCGCCATTGATCGAAGACCGGCCCCTGAAACACAAAATAGATTTCATCCCACCGCGCGCCCTCCCGCGGGCCGTAAAAGTGCGGCACATCGGGAAACAAAAGCAGCATATCCCCCGCGCCCACCTCACGCCGCAGCCCGTAACCATCACCAAACTCCCCTCCCCCTCCCAGCAGATACACCACCGCATAACTGCCCAAGATACGCATGCCCGCATGCCCAATCCCACCACTGGCCTGCAACTGGCCGGCCAAGGTGATTCCCCCCATGGGAGACGCCACCCCCGCCGTGGGGATTACCCGACTGGCCGGCAATACATTCAAGCCACTCATATACCGACCAAATTACACATGATGACAGCCAGAACAACCATTCCTTTTATGGCCATTTCCAGCTACGGTTCAGCTCCCCCACTGACTTGTCACCCTGAACGAAGTGAAAATCCGGCCCATGCCTCCTCACTCTCGATGCACCGGATTCTTCGCCCGCACCACGGCGCGACAGGTATTCTGATCCCCTCTCTGGTTCAACTCCCCATGAGCACGCTCACGATCCCCTCCCTCACCGCCCTCAACGTACCTGTCGATACGAGTGAAGCCGCCTTCGGCCTGCTCCGCTCCTCGGAGGATCTCCTCGATAATCCCGCCGCCCTGCGCACACGCATGGAGGAGGACGGTTATCTCTACATCCGCAATTTCTTCCCCGCCGAGATCGTTCGCGCCGCGCGCCTCTCCATGTTGCGGATCCTCGACAAGTCCGGGCATCTCGACCGCGACCAGCCCTTGGAAGCCGGGATCGCCGCCAAGGACACCAACGTCCCCTTCTCCCCCGAACTGGCCCGCGACAATCCCGACGTGCAGCGCGTGGTCTTCGGTCCCGAGCTCGTCGGCTTCTACGAGAAGTTCTTTAACGGCCCCATCCGCCATTTCGATTACATCTGGGTCCGCTCACTCAGCCGCGGTACGGGGACCGCGCCGCATTGCGATCTCGTTTACATGGGCCGCGGCACCCACCGGCTGCTCACCTGCTGGATCCCCTACGGCGAAGTGCCGCTCGACCAAAGCCCGCTCATGCTCCTGGAGGGTTCGCACCGACAGTCGGAGCGCATCAAGAGCTACCTTGAGGTGGACGTGGACTCCTATTGCGAAAACAAGCCCGAGCAGGCGAAGAAAGTCGCCGAGGAAGGCGGCTGGAGTCACCCCGGCGTGCTCTCGACCAACTCCGTCTCGCTCCGGGAGAAATACGGCAGCCGCTGGCTCACCGCGCATTTCCAGCCCGGCGACTTCCTCACTTTCCCCATGCACATGGTGCATGCCTCGCTCGACAACGCCACCGACCGGGTGCGCCTCTCCACCGACACACGCTACCAACCGGCCAACGAGCCGATTGACGAACGCTGGATCGGCGCCAACCCCTCCGCTCACGGCAAAGCCGGCAAGCGCGGACGCATCTGCTGATACCGAGCCGCTTTCAGCAGAAAGCCGCAGATCCGCACAGAGGGCCACGGATCAAAGTGAACTGAAAATCGCGAAGACCTCGCGGTTCAATTCACTATTGAGCGCAAGCGCTTGATACGCTGTTCCGGCCTCCCCCGCACATCGCCCACTGAACCGCGTTCCCCAGGTGGGCCGTGCGCTCCGCGCGCGGCAGTTTGAGCGAACTCCATTCCGGCGGTGGCTCAACGGCCCGAGTCCGGACGAGCACGCGGCGATTGCCCGTCGGCTTCACGCAACCAGCGGCTCATCATGAGCGCACGCGCTTCACTCTGGGTCTGTGCCGCCTCCAACCTTTGGCGCCGGAGTTGGTGGGCCGACGCCTCCTCTTCCTCCTCCACCAGCATGCCCAGCGCCGCGATGCGGGCATCCTGCGGCAGCACCACCAGATTGGCCGCACGCTGCTCCATTCGCACATCGGCCCGGACGGCCTTCGGCGCTTCCGTCTCCATCAATGCGGCAATGCGCTCCACCGATCCCTGCGGACCGGAGAGCAGGTGAATGTTCCGCTCAAACGCCATCTTCAGATGCGCCCCCATCGTCAGGATGTTGGTCCCGTAGGCGTAGCCATCTCCCGGCGAGAGGTAAGGCGCCAGATCATCAGGCACCGGCACCTCCGCAATGCCCGACACCCAGCCGCTTTTTTCCATGAACAGCCGACTGCTGTGATAACTCGTCAGAAAGCGCAGGAAATCCACCGCTTCCTCCCGGTGCGGGGAAGCCCGGTTGAGATAGAAGCCAAAGCCCGTCGTATTGTCTCCATCGGAAAACGGACCGAGGATGTGCCGCCCCACGACCGGATCATCAGGCGTGGCCTGCGGCAGCCGCAGCACCTCCACCGGAAACGAAGCCGAACGCCGCAACGTCGTCGCATCCCAAGTGCCGGCAAAAATCATCAGCGCCTCTCCTCCAAGAAACTCGCGCACCGCCTCGTCGCGCCCCAGCTGCATGAAGCCCGGCCGCATCTGGCGGGAGAACTCCTGCAGCACCCGCAAGGCCGCGTGCAGCTCGGGCCGCGCCATGTTCCACTCCCCGTTCAGGTAGGCCCGCTGCAACCGGCGCGGATAGACCGTGTAAGTGCCATTCCGGTCCAGCTCGCGCCCCAGCCGGTTGGTCAGCCCGCCCATGTAATACTCCATCAGCCACATCGTGTTGTCCCGACTCCCGGCAAACGTATGCAGCAACCGGCCCGTATGCGCCGCATGCGCCTCCACCTGTGCAAACAACCGGCGCATATCCTCAAGCGTGCGCGGCGGCTCCTCGCTCCCCGTCACCTCGCGCAACAGCTCGCGGTTGCAGAAAAAACGGATCGAGCCCCGCGTCAGCGTAACCGCGTAATACTGGCCCGGCTCCGGCGAATTCAGCCGCTGCTCCTGCAACTCGTCCACAAAAGTCCCCAGCCATGGCCGGCCCTCCAGCGGCGTGCCCGCATTGTGCAGATTGGGCTCCATCAGCTCCGCCGTCAGCGGCTCGAAATAGCGCGCCGGAAAATCCGACAGCCCATCGAGCCAGGCCCCGTATTCCACGATGTCCGGCGCCGTGTCGCCGGCGAAATTCGCCCGCAGCCATTGCCGGTAAACCGAGCTCGGGATCAACACCTGCTTCACCCGCACCCGCGGATTGAGCTCCTCATAACGCGCGATCACCGCCTCCAGCCCGTCGGGCGGCCCGAGTTCGATCTGCCAATGCGCGATGCGGATCGTAACCGGCCGCTCCTCCACCAAAGGCGTCGAACGCGTAAAGACCCAATAAATCGCCCCCGCGTAGCCAACCGCCAGGAGCAACAACGCCACCCGCACCCGCCAGCGCTTCATGGTGACGCCTCGCCTTCCGCCACTCCCGCCACCTCGGCCAGCCTCCGCTCCACGGTAAAGCAGCGCGAGCTGACGGGAAACTCGCGCAGAAATTTTTCCAGATACGCCCGCCCTTGCGCGATCCGCCCGGTGCGCAGCGACAACTCACCGATCTGGATCAGCAAATCCTCCGCGACGATGCCCAACAACCCGCCTGTCGCTTCCGCCGCAATCAAGTACGGCAACGCCTCTGCCTCCGGCCGGCCAAAATCCAATGCCGCCTGCCCGATCTGCAACTGCAGATCACGCCGCAATGCCGGATTGCGGATCCCCTCCAGCAACGCCGTCGCCGCCGCCAGCCGCGTCTCAGGCTCCCCCGGCTCGGGCAGCGCATGCAACGTCAGCAGCCCCAGTTTCACCAATCCCAACTGCGCCCAATGACTCGCCGAGTGCCGCCGCGCCAGCTCGCGATAATACTCCGCCGCCCGCCCGTAATCCGGACGCAGCAAATGCACCTGTTGCACACGGGCCTGCAGGTATAACGCGAGCGCCGCGATTTCATCATCACCCTGCGCCAACACTGCCAACGCCCCCTGCAACTCAACCAATTTCCCCTCAGCCACAGGCGGCCGGGAAAGAACGATCACCACCTCGGCCAGCCTCCGCTCCCGCGCATCCGCCCGATCAGCCGCACGCAACGCCGCCTGCGCCTCGGTGCTCTGGCTGCGCGCCAGAGATTCCCAGACCTCCCCCAGCCCGGACGCGCGCGCTCCGCCGACAAAGCCGACCATGCAAAGCAAAACCAAAATGGGTGGGGCAACCCGGGGCACACCGCGCATCGTGAAACTTTGCCGCCACGCGACAAGCCCCGTATGCGTCAGCGCGGAAATTCGCCATGCCTCATATTCGAGCGATTCCTTTAAAGCTCACCGAGATCAGCCACCACCGTCAGCGCCTGTGAGGTATTGGCATCCGCGAGATAAAGCGACGCCAGCAGACTGGGATCGGCATAAACCGTGGCGCTCATACCTCACCACGCCCGTCAGCAATCAAGTCGGCATGGGAGACCTTGGAGTTGACGGACGGCGGCAGGCGGCGGTTCCGCCAATAGGCGGGCACGGTGGCGGGACTCCCGCACTCCTTCACCGGCGCACCGCTCACCGGCATCAGCCGGGCGACCGGTTGGTTGCGCCGGGTGATGACGATTTCCCCGCCTTTCTCCACCTCGGCGATCACTGCGGCGAGTTGGTGCTGCATGGTGCGGATACTGACACTTTTCATATCTAAAACCATGTTAGGCAATTCAGCCACATCAAGCCCGGTAGCCGTGCCTGCATTGGGGTTCAACCAGACTGAGATAACGCGCAATCACCGCCTCCAAACCCATCTCGATGGATTCCACCACCAAGGCATGTCCGATGGAAACTTCCAGAATATCGGGAATCGTCAGGAACCGGCCCAAGTTATCCAGATTAAGGTCGTGGCCGGCATTGACGCCCAGCCCGGCGCGCCGGGCACGATCGGCCGCGGTGAGAAACCCCTCAAGAATTCCGTCCGCTCGGGCAGAGCCGAAATGCGTCGCATACGGCTCGGTGTAGAGTTCCACCCGGTCGGCCCCGATCTCCCGCGCCTGTTCAATGCCGGGATAATCGTAGTCGGCAAACAGGCTCACCCGAATGCCGCCATCCTTCAACCGGCGCACTACCTCCCGCAGAAATCCGGCCTCCTTGGCGAAATCCCAACCATGATCGGAAGTCAGTTGTCCCGGCGCATCCGGCACGAGCGTGCATTGCGCGGGCCGCACCCGCATGACCACCGCCAGCAACTCCTCCGACGGATAGCCCTCGACGTTAAGCTCGGCTCCATGCTCCACACATAGCTGCTGCAACACCTCGACATCACGGTAACGCGCATGTCGCTGGTCCTGCCGCGGGTGCAGCGTGATGCCATGCGCCCCAAGCTCCAGGCACCGCGCCGCAAACGCCCGCACATCAGGATAATCCCGCCCGCGCGAATTCCGCAGCAGGGTGATCTTGTTGATGTTAACCGAGAGGTTGGCCATGAGCGGGAGCCTTTTGTAGGGAAGCAGCATGCTCGATCAACTGGACTAAGTCGTGCGCTTCCTTGTTTTCCAAAGTGGGCTTGTTGGCCTTGAACAGAAACGTGACGAACGGATTGAGCACTCTGATGCCGCTGATCTCCAGTGAGTGACACTGCTTGGACCAGCTGATGCGCCGGTCGCGGCGGTAGATCACGCGGTCGCCTTCATCGTCGAACACCATGACCTGCAAAACCCAATAGCGGCCCTCCCGATCCGTGACCCAGATGTCGCGCACGTCCAACGACACCTCGCCGCCATCCCATGCATGATGCGTGTGATTGCGGCACAGCCAGACCCGCTCCCGACCCAGCGCGCACAGGCAAGCGGTCAACTGCGAACGGAACACCCCGATATCCACATCGCCATGCGGCCGCTCGTCCCGGCCCGTAAGCCTTGCCACCGAGTAGCCGCCGCACAACACCCAATCATTAAACCCGGCCAGCTCGGCCTTCAAATCATCCACCGGCAATGGACGCCATTCTGTGGGCAGACTGCTCATAGTGTTTCTCTATTCTGTAATACCATTACCCTGTAAGTTCGCAAAGTCGGTGAATCGTGCGATAATTCTCTCCCTCGCGATTTTCCGGGCTACGCCAGTTGAACCACACCGCCCGAATACCCAGCCGGGACGGAGCCAGCACATCGCCCTCGAACCCATCGCCCACCATCATCAGGCGTTCTGGTCTCACATCCAGTGCACGCATGAGATATTGCCAGAAACGAGCGTCCGTTTTGGGGACTCCGGTTATCCTTGAGGTGAATACTGCCGAAAAATAGCGATCCACTTCCACGCGCGCCAAGGCCTTTCGCACCATCACCTCATCCGAGGCCGCCGCACTCGTGGCTATCAGCAGTTTGTGTGACTCACCCAGTTTGGCCAAGCACGCCGCCACCCCTTCGACCAATTCCACCTTGGGCCACAGATACATCGCGTCGATTCGCGAAGGGTCATCCCTCATGATCGTATCACCCCAATCGAAAATGACGTGATCGATGCCGGCGGCTATCATGTCAGCTCACGGCTTGCTTTTGCCATCCTCGTTCAGCCCACGATACAATTCCGGCAAGCTCCGTGGCTCAAGCAGCAGTCCGAGATCTCCGCTGAGTCTAAAATCCGCATCAATCTGCCGCCACTCATAGGCGAAGCGCATGCCGCCGTCCACTC
Source organism: uncultured Opitutaceae bacterium (assembly GCA_964429385.1). Classification (GTDB taxonomy): domain Bacteria; phylum Verrucomicrobiota; class Verrucomicrobiia; order Opitutales; family Opitutaceae; genus UBA2377. The sequence goes on along the minus strand of CAYSBR010000019.1, from coordinate 48,659 downwards.
CACCGCCTTCGACGCAATGAATCCAGCGGTCTGGCGTCTGGGCAGGCACAGACAGCAAAAAGCAGTGTCGTTCCAGCACCTCCCCAATGTTAAACATCGACGGAAATTTCGAGACGCCAATCTTCCTCACTAGCTTCAGATCAACCAGACCGGTTTCCTCGCGAATCTCACGCCACAAAGCCGCCTCGATTGCCTCTCCCGCTTCGACCGATCCACCGGGAATCTGTATCGGCGCCTCCGGACAATCAGGATGAGTAAAGAGCAACAACTCTTGGGGCCGCAGACCATTGTCCCGCACGATAAAGGCACCGACCTTCAGTTTCAGAGACTTCTCATCCGTGTTCATTTGTGTGCATCTGTGGTTAAAACGGCTCGGTTCATTTTTTTCCCAAACCCATCACCGTCCGCGATGAACTCAATCCGGTTACCAAACGGATCCGCCGTGTAGAAACGCCGCCGCTCCGGCAGCGCATCATCCGGGGTCACGGAATATCCCGCCGCAGCCAGCCTTTGTACCAATCCGTCGAGATCGCGCACGCAAAACGCCGGATGCGCCTTCTTCTGCGGGGCGAAGTCCTTTTCCACACCGAGGTGAACAATGACGTCGCCCAACTTGAACCAGCACCCGCCACGACTGGCCAGCGGCTCGGGTTTCACTTCCTCCGGCATGCCCAGCAACCCGACCCAAAACGCCCGCGCCTGCTCCTCCCCGCCGGGTGGCATCGCAAGTTGAATGTGATCGAGCCGGGCGAGCATGGGTTATTGTCCCAATCCGATCACAAAAGCCAGCGCACGGTTGAGTTGCCGCATCGCCTCATCGTCCAACCGGCCAATGATCTGCCCTATTCGGACACGGGGCATGCCTATGATTTTGTCCGCCATGATTTGTGAAGTCCGGCGCAAGCCATTGTCTGCACTCGGCTCAAGCGTGATACGAAATCTCGCTTTGTCCATCAAGTGACTGCTGATCAAGCAGACCAAGACGGTCTGCACCTCCGCCTCGGTCAGGACATCAGACTGGATGACAACCGCCGGGCGCGGTTTCCCAAAATCCCCCGGGGCCGCGACCGTGACCAAGTCACCGCGACAGATCATTTGCCGGATCATCCATCACCGCCTCGATAAAGGCCATCGCTTCGGTTTCATCCGCCTTGTTCAAAGCCGCCACTTGCCGGCGTAATTCCTGCCTGAATCCCGGCGCATCGACATCCGGCACCCAGATCTGCACGGGCTTCAGACCTTGGGCACGCAGACGCTCACGATAAGCCTGCATCTTCTTTGCCTTGGGTGCCATCTCGGTAACATGTTACCCTGGGTCTCTGCTGTCAAGCAACGCCAGTGCCCCGTTCAAGCTGATGGCGGCGATGAGCATCGCCAATCTGGGCAAGGGTAACCTCTGCAAGCGATTCCACTCTGAGATCGCCATATTCAAACCTAAGCAAGCGTGTAACGACGTTGGGCACCGTAATGCAAAAAATGCCGGCGCGGTGCGCCGCGAGCGCACCGTTGGGCGAATCCTCAATCACCACGGTCTCGTCGGCACCAACCCCAAGCCGGTCCAAGGCGATGAGGAAAATATCCGGAAGCGGCTTCGGCGGGGCGTCATCGGAAGTGACGATTGTATCAAAGACCCGATCAGCATCCGGCAATGGCATGATCCGGTCAATCCACTCACGCGGGGAGCTCGAACCTATCGCAAGCCGGAGTCCTTGGCCCCGCGCGGCCTCCACCAGCCCGCCCACTCCCGGGGCGATTTTTTGCCGGCTTAAAAACTCCTGCTCCAACATCCGACGTCGCGGGGTGGTCTCGCTCCAATCGATCTCGTAAGCGACCAATGAATCCAAGGCGGTTTGAGGATTAAAAACATCATGATTCGTGCCGATGCACTTCGCATAGTCTTCAATTCTCAGTTCCTGCCCGTGCTCCCGATAAATAGTTTGCCAGGCGTGAAAGGCAGTCGATTCGGTGTCGATGATCGTGCCGTCAAAATCAAAGATCACCGCTTTCAAATCCGGCATCAAAGTTAAATCGCTCATATCAGATCCTGTTACGGCACATCATTTCCCGCCTTCATGGACTTTCTCAAAATGCTCCACCGTCGGAAACGGGTCGTAGTAGTGGTGCAGCAGTTTCTTCCACTCCTGATATTGCGGTGATTTCCTGAAACCCTCGGTGTGCGCTTCGAGCGTCCGCCAGCGCACCAGCAGCAGGTAGCGCTTCGGCCTTTCAACGCACCGTTGCAGCTCATGCGAGCTATAGCCCTTAATGCTGCCGATATAGACTGATGCCTTGGCAAAATCGCTTTCAAAGGCTGCTTCCTGTCCCGGTTTCACATCCAGCATGGCAGCTTCGAGGATCATGTGCCTTGCAGGCAAGCGACCCGCCGGCATTTGTCCATCGCCCAATCCGCCATACCCAAGGTTGCACCAACCGGGCCAACCCTCACCAATGGTCCCCACCCTAACGCATTTCCCATGCCCACTCCCACTTTTTTTCTCGGTATTGACGTCGGCACCGGCAGCGCGCGCGCCGGGCTTTTCACCGCCACCGGCCGGATGGTCGGCAGCGCCAGCCACCCGATCCGGATGTGGAGGCCGCAGCCCGACTTCGTCGAGCAGTCCTCCGATGACATCTGGGCGGCCTGCGGGCGCGCCGTGCGCGAAGCGTTGAAACGCGCCAAGGCCTCGCCCATGCAGGTCGCGGGCCTCGGCTTCGATGCCACCTGCTCGCTCGTCTGCCTCGATGCGGACGACCACCCCGTCACTGTCTCGCCCACCGGCAGCGACGCCCAGAACATCATCGTGTGGATGGATCACCGCGCCATCCCGCAGGCCGAGCGGATCAATCGCACGAAACATCCCGTCCTGCGCTACGTCGGCGGTATCATCTCGCCCGAGATGCAGACGCCCAAGCTGCTTTGGCTGAAGAAAAACCTGCCCGCGACTTGGAAACGCACCGCGCGTTTCCTCGACCTGCCCGACTTCCTCACCTACCGCGCCACCGGCGACGACACACGCTCGCTTTGCACGACGGTCTGCAAGTGGACTTACCTCGGCCATAAAGGGCTCGCCGGCGAAGGTTGGGATGAGAGCTACTTCCGCAAAATCGGACTCGGCGACCTTGCGACGGAAAAATTCGCCCGCATCGGCCAAAAAATCCGCCCCATGGGAGAGTCCATCGGCAGCGGCCTCACCGCCAAGGCCGCACGCGAACTCGGCCTGCGGCCCGGCATGCCCGTGGGCGTCTCCATCATTGATGCGCACGCCGGCGGCCTCGGCCTGCTCGGCGCGACAGTCGGCGGAAAAAAAGCCACCCCCGCTTCGCTGGAACAGCGCCTCGCGCTCATCGGCGGCACCTCGTCCTGCCACATGGCCGTGTCGGCGAAACCGCGCTTCATCGGCGGCATCTGGGGCCCCTATTATTCCGCGATGATTCCCGGACTCTGGCTCACCGAGGGCGGCCAGTCTGCCACGGGCGCGTTGATCGATCACGTCATCTTTTCGCACGCCGCCGCCGCGCCACTGCAGGCCGAGGCGAAGAAAACCGGCCGCACCATCTACGAACTGCTCAATGCGCGGCTCGACGCGCTCGCGCAAAGCCGCGGCGTCCGCTTCCCCGGTGAACTCACGCGCGATCTGCACCTCCAGCCCGATTTCCATGGCAACCGTTCCCCCCGCGCCAACCCCACCCTCAAGGGCGCGATCAGCGGACTCACACTCTCCGCCACGGCCGACGACCTCGCGCTCCAGTATCTCGCCGCCATCCAGGCCGTCGCTCACGGCACCCGCCACATCCTGGAGGAGATGAACAAAAAGGGTTACCGCATTGATACGCTCCTGGCCTGCGGCGGGGGCACGAAAAACCCTGTCTTCCTTCGCGAACATGCCGACATCACCGGTTGCCGCATCGTGCTGCCCAAAGAACCCGAGGCCGTCCTCCTCGGCTCCGCCGTGCTCGGCGCCGTGGCATCACAACATCACCCCACCGTCCTCGCCGCCATGTCCGCAATGAACGCCACCGATCAGGTCGTCACTCCCGCGAAGGGCGCAGTCACTCGCTACCACGCCGCCAAATACAAAGTCTTCCACCGCCTCCACACCGATTTCCTCGCCTACCGCCACCTGATGGCCACGGCCTGACACCATCGCTTTCACCCTGCCCTCATGAACACCCCGCCTCCCCTCGTCACGAAATACAGGATCAAGCGCTTCGGTCCGCTGCAACTGGGCAAAATCCTCGCCCTCCTCTACGGCGCCATGGGCCTGATTGTCATGCCCATCTTCCTGCTCATGAGCCTGCTCTCTCCCGCACTGCCTCCCGGCCAGCGCGCCGGCATGATGGTGATGGGAGTGGGGCTAGCCTTCGCCATGCCCATTTTTTACGCCGGCATGGGTTTCATTACCGGTGTGCTCGGCGCATTGCTCTACAATGTCGGCGCCAGGTGGATTGGCGGGATCGAGGTCGAGGTGGAATGACCCACGCATCCGCCCCAAACTGATCACCCGCTCCGCCCAACCCGCTCTGCATCCTGACCGCCTGCGGGAAGCCATCGCCTCCCTGATGGCGAACGCCGGCTTCCACGACGACCGGGCGCACCACACCGAAGATCCGCCGCCCACTCCACCCAACGGCCTCGCGGAGTTTGTGCCGGAGCTACTGAAGAATTGAACCAGCCCGATCAGCGGCACAGGGACCGGCTCACGTCCGCAAGATGGGCTTCCCTCCGGGCAACCGCTAAGCATTCTGCCCCTGCTTGCACGCCACCACCCCTGCCCCGCGTTACTACACGTTCTGGTCCATCAACGGCCCGCTGGAGCGCACCCGCCTCCGCCGTCAGCTCGCCGCCTTTAAGGCCGCCGGTCTGCATGGCGTGGTCTTTCATCCGCGCTTTTATCCCGGCCTCCCGCCCTACCTGAGCGACGAGTATCTCGACCATATCACCGATACGATCCGGCACGCGCGCGAACTCGGTCTGCGCTTCTGGCTCTACGATGAGAACGGCTGGCCCAGCGGCACTGGCGACGGCAAGGTTTTGGCCAAGTATCCGGACAGCGGCGCCGTGCGTCTCGACCTCAGCCGCGAACCGACGCCCGCCTCGCTCGGTTCGTTCACCACCGACGCCGCCAACCGCCTCATCCCCGCCGGCACGCCCGGCGCACAGACTTGGTGGCTCACGCCGCGCCCGCTCAACTACGTGGACTCGCTCAACCCCGCGGTGCTCGATCACTTTCTCGAGCTCATCCACGAGCGCTACCGCACGGGCCTGCCGCAGGATGCTTTCGATTATATCGAGGCGATCTTCTTCGACGAACCCGAGTCCGGCATGATCAAGGATCCGTTTCCCGAGACCGCCGGCGTCCCGTGGTCGCGCATCATGCCGGACAAACTCCGCGCCACCTTCGGCAACCATTATCTTGAAAAGCTCCCGCTACTCTTTGCCCGCGGGGAAGGCTATCAGGAAGTGCGCGTGAAATTCTGGGAACTGGTCACCGACACACTCATTGCCGGTTTCTTCGCCCCCTATCAGACGTGGTGCACCCGCCACGGCAAACAGTTCATCGGCCACGTGAAGGGCGAGGAGCATCCGCTCTTCCAACTGCCGATGGTCGGCTCCTGCCACCAAGTCTTCCGTCACTTGTCGATGCCGGGCATCGATGCGCTGGAGCGTTATCCGTCGCTCGATTTCTTTCCGCGGCAGGCCGGCTCATTCGCGCGGCAATTCGGCGCCGGGCGGGCAATGGTCGAGTGCTTCGGCGGCGCCGGCTGGGGCGCCGCGCCCGAGGATCTGGAGCGCTACCTGCTCTGGCTCGGCCGCAACGGCATCACCGATTTTGTCTTTCACCTCAGCCAATACCGGCTCGATACCGCGGCCATCACCGACTGGCCACCCTCCGAACCGCTGCACCTGAGCTGGAAAGATGCGTTCCCCGCCGTGCTCGCCCGCGTCTCCCGCGAACTGGCCGCGCGACCGCCGGTCGTAGCCGACACCCTCGTCGTCGCCCCCTACCGCGGACTCATGGCCGAGTATGAACCGTGGGAGTTGACGCAGACCAATCAGCACAATGCCACGACCTTCCCCGACACACCCGCGAGCCGGATTAACACCGCCTTCCTCGCCGAGCTGGAAAAACTCAAGGCCGCCGGCATCGCCTACGATATCACCGACGAACGCACGTTGGAAACCGATGGCGAACTCCTGCCCGACGGACGCGTGCGTCTCGGCCAGGCCACCTATCCGCATCTCGTCATCGATCCCGGCGCGATCCTCCGCGGACACTGGCCAAAGGTAGGGCGGGTTATCCCTAACCCGCCGTCATCCGCCACATCCGCCGAACAACCCCGGCGCGTTAAGGATAACGCGCCCTACCTCACCATCCCCCTCAGCTGGAGCATTCCCGCGCTCCCCACCAACGCCTGGCTGCTCGAACCGGAGCGCAACGCGCCCGGCGAGTTCACCGTCACCTTTGTCACCGCCGCCCTGCCAGCCGGACTCGTCCTGCACTTTGCCGACGACCTCATGGAGGCCACGCTTATCAAAGGCAGGGCCCGACCTCCGGGCGGGCCGAGCCAACACAACGAAGAGGGGCCGCTCGGAGATTGGCCCCTCCCTCTTACCCCCGGCGAGGAAGGCCCCCTCACCACCCTGCCCGCGCTCGCCGCGGGCGAACACACCCTGCGCTTCCGCACCGCGCGTGAAGTGCCCGGCAAACCCTTTGTCTGGTTGAAAGGCGCATTCACGCTCACCAGCCGCACCCCGTTCACCCCCGGCCCCAACCGCACGCTGCGCACCGACGGCCCCTTCACCGCCAGCCTCGCGCCCGTAAACCCTGCCGGCGAACTCATCGCCGCCGGCCTGCCCTTTGCGCACACCCCGATTGCCGCCGAAGCCGACTTCACCCTCGCCTCTGCCACGGACACACTCGCGTTCCCCGACACAATCGGCGACGCATTGGAAATCCAAATAGACGACCGCGCCCCGGAATGGCTCTGGGCTCCAGATTGGAGCTTGAAACTGCCCACGCCACTAACCGCCGGCACCCATCATCTGCGCGTGAAACTCGTGCCGAGCACCTACAATCATTTCGGTCCGCACCATTATTACAACGGCGACTGGCCCGTCGTGAGCCCGGGTCAGGTTCTCGGCCAAAAAAACTTCGCCGATCTCTCTGACGCTCCCGCTTTCACCCACGTGTCCGCGTGGCACTTCAAACCCCTGCAGCTGCCTGCGGCCGTGCAACCGGCCTGATCGCCCTCAGCGGCCGCACAACCCAATATGGATCCCTCTCCCGCCAGCTACGACCTGCACCTGCACACCTGCTGGAGTTACGACGCTCTGGCGGAACCCGAGGATTATTTTCGTCGGGCCAAGGAATTGGGCGTGCGGTGCCTAGCCATCACCGAGCACCACAACATGGACTCGGCCTGTGAGGTGGCCGACATCGCCACACGTTATCCCGGCATCCGGTGGATTCGCGCGGCGGAGCTGAGCGTGCACACATCGTTCGGCTCCGTGGATTTGCTCTGCTACGGTCTGCCCGGCCAACCTGAGGAACCGTTAAAGACAGTACTGGCGGAATACCATCAATGGCAAAACACCGCCGGTGCCGTTCGCATCGAAGCCCTCCAGTTTCTCGGCTTCGACTACGATGTCGGGCGGCACCAGCGTCTGCTGCAAGACTACCGGCCCGCCCGGGTGCGGGCCAAGCAGGGCCTGACGCCGGTCGGCGGCCCCATGGAGCAGGTCTTTCTCCTGGAGCACGGTTACATCAAAACACCGGCGGAGCGGCAGGCTCTGCAAGGCCGGCTGCCGGCCCATCTTGATTTTCCGCCCTACCCGGCCGTGGCCCGGGTGGTATCCGCCGTCAAGCAGGCGGGCGCGCTCGTCGTCCTCGCTCACCCCGGCCTTTACCTGCAGGGTTGCGACCGTTCGCGACTCGATGCTCTGCGCGAGGAATGCGACTTGGACGGCATCGAGTGCGCCCACCCCCTCGTCAATCCGGAGCTCTCCGCGTTTTGCCGCGCCTATTGCCGGGAGCACCGACTGCTCTCCACCGCCGGCTCCGATTGTCACCGGCCGGACCAGATTGCGACACCACCCGCCGCCTGGGGCTACTCCAAGGAAGCGCATTTCGCCGCGCACATGGGTGAACGCGTCTGGCTCGACGAATTCCTGGAACGGCTGGGCAACCAGAGCGCATGAATCGCCCCGCTCGGCATCCCTGAGCCTTGCGGCCGATGGCCAGGAGTTGGAGCGCGAAGTCCCCCCCTGCAATCAAAGCCACGCTCACCGTAAGCCCGCGCGCCGGCGATTCCACCGGCCGCCTGCGCGGCTGACTTCCGCGTTCGACAAGACCGGCGCCCATCCAGGACCTTCCCGATCATTCGTGTCTCTTCGTGTCCATTCGTGGTTCACGCGCCCTGCTTTCGACCAGCATGAGGCCTGCCGGGCACTAGGAAACGGGAGTTGCACAATCAGCCGGACCCCGCACAGTGCCCGATCTGTTCTTTGATTGGCTGCATCCAATCATCCGACTGCTTCCCACTTTATGGGGGTGTTCCGGATTCGATCCCTGGTTGGAGTGCACCGCTGCCGTTCGAGAGTGACAGGTCTCTCGTTAATCCCCCTTCAAAACAATAATAGGCAACTACGAAGAAATGCCCCTGGCCGCCTAAGTGCGGCCTCGTTGGTCCGGCGACACCTGCTAGCCGGTTCCGACGTCGACAGCAGGCATAGTGGACTGAGCGACTCGCGGTCTTTCCATCGTATCTTCATCCGGGAGTTGGCCGGGGCTTAAGCGCGCGTGAACGCGTAACCCCGGCGAGATTAATCTCACGCTATAACGGTAGATGTGGTGTGTGAAGGTCAGGGACACGCGGGTTCAACTCCCGCCACCTCCATTCTTTGCTACAAAAGCCCCGTGCGGTGATCTTCACTGTGCGGGGCTTTTGCATGTCTGCGCGCGGGTGTCGGTGCGCCACAAACTTTTGCAATTCACCAGTCCCTCCCTCCCCCACGTCACAATCACGTGACCCGGTCGTCTGGGTTTGCCCCGGGGTATTTCGGCAGCACGCTCACGGCATGCGCCCGTTGCTTGCCTGCCTCCTCCTGTTCACCTTTGCCGGCCAGCTCACCGCCGGGCCCAAGCCCGGGAATGTCATCTTCATCCATCCGGATGGGACCGCACTCAACACCTGGCATGCCGCGCGCGTCCTCCATGTCGGGCCCGATGACATGCTGGAGTGGGACCACCTGCCGCACGTCGGGCTCTACCGCAGTCATTTCAAAGACCGCCTCGCCCCCACTTCACACGGCGGCGGCACGGTTCACGCATGGGGTGTCAAGGTTGTGCGCAATTCCTACGGCATGGACGGGCAGACACCGATCCGCGCCCGCTCCGGCGCCGAGGTTTCCATCATGCGCGAGGCGCTGGCCAGCGGTCTTGCCGGCGGCATCATCAATTCCGGCCACATCGGCGAACCCGGCTCGGGTGTCTTTCTCGCCAGCAGCCGCCAACGCTCCGACTACCCCGGTATCGCCAAAACCATTCTCGAAAGCGGCGCCGACGTCATCCTCGCCGGCGGTGAAATTTATCTATTGCCGGAAGGTGCAACCGGCCGGCACGGACAACCCGGCGTGCGCACCGACGGACGCGATCTGATCGCCGCCGCCCGTGCCGCCGGCTACACGGTGGTGTATGACCGCGCGGAACTCCTCGCCGCAGCAGCAGAGCCCAATACCACCAAACTTCTCGGCGTCTTCGGTGCCATCGACACCTACAACTACGACACCGAGGAGGCCCTCGCCGCCGCCGGCCTGCCGCTCTATAATGAAGGCACGCCCGACGTCGCCGACATGACCCGCGCCGCCCTGCAGGTCTTTGAGCGTCTCGGTCGGCGCTTCATCCTCGTCGTCGAGGAGGAGGGCACCGACAACTTCGCCAACCGCTACAACGCCACCGGCACCTTCGAGGCACTGCGCCGCGCCGACGCCGCCATCGGCGTCGCCCGTGAATTTCTCTCCCGCCATCCGGACACGTTGATCCTCACCGCCGCGGACAGCGACGCCGGCAGCCTGCAGATCGTGGACTTCGGTCGGCAAACGAGCCCCGACGAAGCCGCGCCGGTGCTCCCGCCTGTCACCAAAATCGGCACGCCGCTCGACGGCGTGGCCGGCACCGGCACCGCCGCCTTCCTCTCCGCCCCCAATGCCCATGGCAACCGCAGCTGGTTCGGCGTGAGCTGGGGCGCGCCCGACGATGTCCTCGGCGGCGTGGTCGCCCGCGCCGCAGGTCTCAACGCGGAGCGCCTGCGCGTGAACCTCGACAATACCCAGCTCTACGACCTTATGTGGGAAACGCTCTTCGGCCGCGAACTGCCGCCGGAGTAAGCTTCCCTAACCCTTCACCCCACCCGCGGCCACACCTTCTATAAAGCGGCGTTGCACGAACACGAACACAGCGATGACGGGCAGCACCATCACGGTCGCCAGCGTCATCACGAGGTGCCACGGCTGTTGTCCGATGCTGCCGCCGGTCAGTTGCTCGGCCCGCGCGATGAAGTAGAGCAGCCCCACCGGCAGCGTGACGAGTTCCTCACTCTGCAGGTAGATGAGCGGGTTGAAGAGGTCGTTCCAGCTCCAGAGGAAGGTGAACACCACGACGGTCAGCACCGCCGGCAGACTCATCGGCACGATCAGCCGCCAGAGGATCGTCCACTCCGAAGCGCCGTCCATCCGCGCCGCCTCGATGAAGCTCTTCGGGATGGTGCGGAAAAACTGTCGCAGCAGGAAGATGCCGAACACATTGCCGCCGAGCCAGGCGGGCACGATCAACGGCAGGTAGGTGTCCACCCAACCCAGCGCCGCGAAGCCCTGGAAGAGCGGGATCACGGTCACCTGCGCCGGCAGCATGAGCGTGCTGAGCAGCAAGGCGAACCACAGCTCCTTGTGCCGCACCTCGCAGTAGGCGAAGGCGTAGGCCGCCGGGCAGCACGTGAGCAGCGTGCCGGCGATCACCATCGCGGAAACAAAGCACGAGTTCAGGAAGAAGCGGTAATAGGCAAAGCCGTCCCAGACCGTCCGGTAATTCTCCCACTGCGGATCGGCCGGCAGCCACGCCGGCGGATGGCGCAGTATCTCGGGGTAAGTCTTCAGGCTCGTCAGCACCATCCAGCCGAGCGGCAGGACCATCACCAGCGCACCGGCGGACAGCAGGGCGTAGAGGCAGAAGGTGACGGCAGGGCGGCGTGGCATGTCAGTTCTCGTAGTGGACCCACCGGCGGCTGACCCGGAAGTTGATCGCGGTGACAACCATGATGAAAATGAAAAGCAGCCACGCCATTGCGCTCGCGAGCCCCATGTGGAAAAAGCCAAAGGCCTGCTGGTAGAGGTTCAGCCCATAGAAGAGCGTGGCGCGCGCCGGCCCGCCGGGCGGCATGTTCTGCGTGATGCTGAACGCGTAGGCGAGGTCGAAGACCTTGAGCGCGGCGATCAGACCCATGACGAGGTTGAAAAGGATCACGGGCGAGATGAGCGGCAGCGTGATGTGCCGGAACTGCGACCAGGCACCCGCGCCGTCGATGTGCGCCGCCTCGTGGAGTTCGCGCGGCACGGCCTGCAGCCCGGCCAGGAAAATCACCATCGGGTAACCGAAGGCCCACAGGCTCATCATGATCAACACCGGCAGGGCCCAGTCGGCCGACATCGTCCACGCCTTGCCCTCGATCCCGCCGAGCGCCAGCAGTTGGTTGAGCAGCCCGCCGTCGCCCTGGAAGATATAGCCGAAGATGACCGCGTAGGCCGCCTGGGGCAGGATCGCCGGCAGAAAATACAACGCGCGCCAGAAGCCCCGCGCCCGCACCGGCTGGTGCAGCAGCAGCGCAAACGCGAGCGCCGCGAGGAGCGAGAGCGGCACCTGCACGACGGTGAAGACCAGCGTGACCTTGACCGAGGCCCAGAACGACGGGTCGTGCAGGAACAGATAGACGTAGTTCTGCAGCCCGATGAACCGCGGCGGCGCGATGACCTCGTATTGGCAGAAGCTCAGCCACAGCGAATACAGCATCGGCCAAAGGCTGAAGATCACGAAGCCCGCCAGCGCGGGGCCGGCGAAGAGCCAGAAGCAGAGGACGTCGGCGCGGCGGGTGTTCACGGGGCGGATTGGTGGCTACGAGCGTGAACGAGGGGACTTTCCTGCGCGGACTCCTGCAGTGATGGATCAAGCACGTAGGAGCCTGCTTGCAGGCGATGGTTTTTACGGCCCGTGCCCGTCCCCGGTCGCACCACGCAGCGGATGGCATGTTTTAACGCCATATCGCCTGCGAGCAGGCTCCTGCCCACACGGACCAAGGTGGCCGGAGATTTCATGGCGCGTTGGGATCGAAGGTGGCGAGGAAGGCGTTGACCGCCGCGGCCGCGCGCCGGCCCGCCTCCTCGGGGCCAAATTCGCCGAGCAGCATCCGGTCTACCTCCGGCTGCACGATCTGCAGCATGATCTCGATGTAATGGGCATGCCGCGGGATGTGCTCGCCGTATTGGAACTGCCGGTAGGCGGCAGCAAGGTTGCGCGGACGGCTGCCGGGGCCGGCCTCGCGCATTTGCGCCTCCGCCACCGAGCGACGCACCGAGAGACTGCCGCGCTCCACGATCCGGGCAATAGCCTCCGGGCGCGTGAGGAATTTCACCAGCGCCCAGGCTTCTTCGGGGTGTTGCGAAGTGGCGCTCACACTGTAACCGGCCATCGCCAGTTCGCCGCCCTTGCGCGTCACGGGGCCCCGCGGCAAAACCTGCACATCCCAATCGAGTCCCGCCATCTGGTTATAGTTAAGCCAGTAATTGACGTGACCACCCACGATCATCGCCACGCGCTCATTGACGAAGCCGTTGATCGGCTCAAACCCCGCGGGCGCGCTGATCCCATACCGCTCGGATTTATCCAGGTAAAACTGCAGCCCGCGGATCGCCTCGGGAGAATCGAGCAGACAACGCCGGCCATCCTCGCTGAACACCTTCCCGCCCGATTGCCGGACATAGACAATCCACTCACCCCACCAGCTTTCGACCCGCGAGGAGCCCCACACGCCAGGACGCCCCGGAGAGCCGGGCTGTGTGAGCGCCTGCCCGGCACTCATGTAGTCATCCCACGTCCACCACTCCTCCGGCTCGGGCACCCCCGCCTCCGCAAAGAGCCGGCGGTTGTAGTAGAGCAGCGAGAGGTTCATCGATTCGGTGAGGATATAGTAGCGACCATCGAGCTGCATCGCCGCACGAATCTCGGGAAAGTAATCATCGATTCCGATCTCGTCCGCATCGCGCAGAACAAAATCGGTGATGTCTCGCTTGAAGGGGAGCAGGTATTTCAGCCACACATCGCCGGTGAAGAACAGGTCCGGCAGGAGTCCGGCTGCCGCCAGGGTCTTGATCTTGGCATTGTATTCGGTGGCCGGCACCCAGATGACACGCACCCTGAGGTGTGGGTGCAGCCGCTCAAACTCGGCAACATCGGCCTCATAGAGATCGCGCAGTGGCGAGATCAGCACAAACCAGGTGATCTCCGTGCGACCGTCTTCAATTGGCGGGTGGCGCTGGTGTCCCGCCCACCAAAAACCAAGACCAGCGAAAAGGGCAATCGCCAGCCAAGGAATAAGGGCAAGAACGCGGGACAACATGCAGCAATCAGGAAAACACCGCCATGTGGGGTCACGACCGTGGGGTAAGGATTTTTATATGGGAGGACATGACAGCTCATGGCAACCCCTTGCATCATAAAAATTCCGCCGGCCTCATCTCGCCGAATAATCCCGACCCATCCGGCGGATTGCACGCAATCCACCTTTGACTCCACGGCGCAACATTCGCGCGTGAATTCCAGCAACATCCCGTACCGAGAGCCGATGCGCCGAGCGCCCGCCGGCTTCAGGCGAAGCGAGCGCTCCCACGCTCAGGCCGCAACTCAACTGGGGAAGCTAACTATTGAGGTTTACCTAAAGAAGTGAATGCGCGGTAGGGTCCGCCTATGGTCGTGCCGCTCGAAAAATGACTCCTATCGGCCTCCGGCTACTGTTGCTCAATAGAAGAGGGCCACACAACTCGCACCGCCCACTCGTTGGCCGGCCCGCTAAAATCAGCGGGCCCGATTTCACAACGGTGCGCAGGCCGCAATGAGATCATCCACGTGGCCGCTGGCCAGCGCGATGGCCGTATCCGCCGCGCCGTAGTAAAGTCGTACTTCGCCGGATGATTCATCATGGATCATTCCGCAGGGAAAAATCACGCTCCCCCGGAACCCCTCGTGTTCGTAATCCGCCTCGGGCGCGAGCAACGGAGTCCGCATCAGGCCGATGACCCGCGCGGGATTCTCAAGATCCAGCAACGCCAGTCCGGCATAGTAGGTCTTGAACCAGCCGCGGGCTTCCCAGCCATGCAGGCGGCGGGACTCATCCTTGCGTACCGCATGGATCGGCGTCAGCCAGCCGGCATGCGTGCGCACCGGCGGCGCCGCCGGGCCGATCTTGCTGTTGGCATAGGGCACATCATCCACGCCCAGCACCGGCTGATGCCGGCCCCAGTAGTGCAAGTCCGGCGAATGACTGACCCAGATGGGAAAAGCCTCCGGGTCCTCCCGCATATAAACGGGGAAGGGACGCTCCAATCGCACGAACTCGCCTCCGATCCGCTCCGGAAAGAGCACCATGTTGCGATTGTCGGGCGCCGACATGCTGAGAAAACGGTAACTCTCAAAATCATCCGTCTCCGCAATCACCCCGCTGATGCCGTGGGCGGTGTCGGCGGCGAAACAGAGCAGCGCACGACCGTCCACAATGGAGATGCGCGGATCGTAGATCCGGCGGATGAACTCTGGACCAAAATGCCCGGGATACAAATGACTCAATCCGGCCCGGGCACGCTCCTCATCCAGCACCGGGCGGGGATGCACCGTCCATTTGATTCCATCAGGGCTGGTGGCGAGACCCAGGTTGGTGCCATCGAACTTCGCGTCCCCCCAGCGCCCGTAATCGTTACGGAAGAGCATCACATAGCGCCCCGCATAACGGGCCACACCCGCGTTGAAAACCGTGGTTGCCGGGAAGGGACAATCGGTATGGCTCAGAATCGGATTGGCGGAATGACGCGTCAGCATGGTGGTGTTTTGCGCAACCGGGAAGTTCAGGCGGTTCCCCTCACCCACCACAAGCCAATCAGCACGCAAACGCTGTCATCCGTCACCACTCCGCCGTCAGCGCAGCCAGCGGTCAAACCAGTCAAACGCCTCGGCCTGCATCGGGCGGCTGAACTGGTGGTGGCCGTCATACCACGAGGCCCGAAAATGATCGGGCGCGCCGCTCGCACCATAGACGGCTTCAAGCTGGGTTATGGCCCGCTCCATCTCCGGGACGGTGAACAGCGGATCATCCCGCGTGTTCTGCACCAGCGCGGGCAGCGGCGCGCGCAGGCCGAGAATCTCGGGATAATCGAGGTCGCGCGGCAGCAACGGCACGTAGCACATCCAGGAATGGATGAAGCTTCGGTGGAGCAGATAATCGCGCCACGTCGTCATCATACCCGCACACACGGCGCATTTAACGCGCGGATCGAGTCCGGAAAGAAACACGGTGCGCAGCCCGCCACAGGAAAGCCCGCCCACACCGATGCGCTCCGGGTCCACATCGGGCCGGGCACAGAGCAGGTCCAGCGCCACCCGGTCCTCCGACCAGAAAACTCCCGGCCAGGTCGTACCCGCGCTGAGGAGCGATTTGGCCATGAGGTGCTCGTGCTGCACCGCCCAGTCGTTATAGGCATTCATACCGTCCTTGGTGGTGTCGGCGTCGTTTTGCACAGGGCTCGCCAGCACCGGCGGCACGTCCGCCGGATGGACTCTCCGGCTGCCGAAGGCGTAGGCATCGTGCACCTGCACGACATAGCCGCGACGGGCGAGCTCGTTGGCCCACGCCAGTCCGGAATAGGCGTCGGCGCGGTGCGACTGCACCAATGGCGGCACCTCGGGACCGGCCTGCGCGATCTTCTCCTTGCCGAAATATTTGAATCCGCCGTGGTCGTGCAGCGCCACGATACCCGGCAACCGGCCGGTCGCGCCCGCAGGCTTCAGCACCCAGGCCTCCACCGGCTCGCCATAAGGCAGCCGCCAGGTCACCGCCTCGATGATGAGTCCGTCATGCTCGCGGCGCCATTGCACCTCCGGCAGCGGAGGCGTGGCCACCGGCGGCGGGGCCATGCACTCCAGCACGCGCGCCTTCGCCGCGGCGCGGCGGGCCTCAAACTCCCCCGAGGGACACTGTTGCAACGAAAGCGGACCGGGCCGCTCCGGAAGCAGCGACGCCGCCCAGGAGCCATAGTGGCCGAGCATGGTTTTCATAGGGTGATGGGGTGAACGCTCCCCACAATCCAAACGGAACTGACCGCTGATTGCACAGATGCGCACGGATGGGGAAAGTTCATCTGTGGCAATCTGTGGCTAAAGTTAGCTCCACACGACTTCGCGCACCGGTTCGCCCGCGAAGTGAATCTCGATCCGCGTGCCCGCGGCCGCCTCGTGCAGCAGGCAGTAGTCCGCCGGGGCACCCGCCGTCAGCGCCGGAGGCAGGCCCATGAAGTCGGCCGGCGCCGCTGAAAAATAATCCCACACACGTTCCGGCCGCTCACGCAGCATCGCGGCGGCGCGCCGCACGCCTTCCAACGGCGCGAGACTCGAACCCGCGTAGTTTGACTTGCCCGGCTGGCGCACCACGCCGTCGGCCCCCACCTCCACCTGAAGGCCCGCCAGCGCATAGCTGCCGGGACCCGCACCGGCCGCAGACATGGCGTCGGTGGTATAGCAAATCCGCGATGGCCCCAACACTTGATGCATCAGTCGAAACAAGACTGGCGACACATGGATGCGATCCGGGATGAGGCTCGCGCGCAACCGCGGTTCGTCCAGCACGCGGAAAATGATGTTGTCGTGACGATGCAGCTCCCCGGGGCAGCCGTTGCCGAGGTGCGTGAATCCTTCCGCACCGGCTTCGACTGCCGCCGCAATCTGCTCCGCGGTCGCATCGGTGTGTCCCAGCCAGACCCGGAAACCCAGTTCACGCGCCACACGGATCGCCGCCGGCGCTTCCGGCCATTCCGGAGCCATCGTGAGCAGCACCGGGTCGGCCCCGACCAGCGCCTTCAGCGCGTGTAACTTCTCCGCCGAAGGCGGCTCCATGCAGTCGGGCGGATGCGCGCCATGAAACCCCGGCTTGGGACTCATGAACGGACCTTCCAAATGCCAGCCGGCAATGCGGCGGCGCAGCCGCGGCGATGACGCCCGCAGCGCCTGATAATGCCGCACCCTGGCCAGCATCCGCTCCCAACGAGTGGTGATCAGGGTGAGGAAAAACCGGCCGCAGGCCGCCTCGACCAATCCGGTCGCGGCGCGCTCCAATTCCGCCAGCGTGCAATCGTCGCGCTGAAAATCCACGCCGGCGTAGCCGTTTACCTGAATATCCACCAACGGCGGCAGCAACCGCGGCAGACCGGCAGGCGCCATGCCCGACAGAGGTTCCAGTGCCCGGATTTTTTCCTCACCCACCGTCAGCCGGACAGCACGTCCGGTGCGGGGATCAACGACATCGCGCACAATGAAGCTCATGACGATGCCGGGGCGACGTCAGACCGTCAGCAAGGAGGACGAGTCGCCGTCAAGATAGAGCACCGCGTGCGGCTGCCGGCGCAGGAAACTGCCGGGGCAGGCCGTCGCAATCGGGCCTTCCAAGGCATCCTTCACCGCCTGCGCCTTCCGCTTCTCCGGCACGACCGCGATCATGCGACCCACCCGGCAAAGCGTCGGGATCGTGAGAGTGATGGCGTAGGCCGGCACGGCATCGAAGTTCGGGAAATGCCCCTCGCCCACCTGCTGCAACCGGCATTTCTCGTCGAGCTTCACGAGCTTGATCGGCTCCGGATCGGCAAAATCCGCCACCGGGGGATCATTGAAAGCAAGATGGCCATTCTCGCCGATACCGAGACAGCAAAGATCCACCGGTGCGGCGGCCAGTGCGGCGGCGTAGGCCCGGATGGCCTTCAGCGGCTCCAAGGCGTCACCCTCAAGGTATTGCGCCTCCCCTGGATTCACGCGGTCAAATAAGCGCTCCTTGAGATATTTCCGGAATGAGGCGGGATGCGTCATCGGCATGCCGAGATACTCGTCCATGTGGAAGAGCGTGACCTTGGCCCAGTCAATGCCGGGACGACGGGTCAGATTTTCGAGAAAAAGATCCTGCGAATTCCCGGTGGCGATGATGGCCCGGGCGCGACCGCTCCGGGCAATGGCCTCGCGCAACACCGCGGCCGCATCATCGGCCGCCGCCTCCGCCATCCCGGCCAGCGTGGCATGGGCCCGCACCGGCAACTGCTCGACTTGAAAGGATCTCACGGAAGAGGAACTCATGACGAGGCTCCATCCATCGGACAAAGCCCGGGCGTGACAATGGAAAAGCGTCCGGCTGACCGATTGAGGCGCTTGAAACAGGCGGGCAGGCGACCGTGCTCCGTGCACGACAGTGGTACCGTTTACCTACGCAAACGCCGCGCGCGGAGCGCACAGCTCACCTCGCAAATTGCCCGTCAGGATACGATCCTCGACAAGGATCGGAGTTGTCTTTGCCCCAGTCTTCATCGAAACGATGCTCCACCGTGTTACCCATGTTGCGACCTCTGATCCTGATCATTGCGGCGGGCGTCTTTTCATCCGCCCCCGCCCAGCCACAGTTCTCTCCGGCGCGACTCGAACGGCTGCAGCAGGTGATCCAGTCCGCGGTCGACCGCCAAGAATATGCCGGCGTCAACATCGCCATCACCCGAGCCGATGATACCGCCCTCACGACTTCATTTGGTTATCAGGATTTGGAAGCCCGCCGGCCCATGAGCCCGGACACCCTTTTCTGGATTGCCTCCATGACCAAGCCTGTGACCGCCGTTGCGGTGATGATCCTCTATGAGGAAGGCCGGTTTTTGCTGGAGGAACCGGTGGCCAAATACCTGCCCGCCTTCGCCAACAACCAAGTGCTCGTCCATGAGGATGAGCCCGCCGGGCCGACGGTGGCGGCCACCCGCCCCATCACCATCCAGCAATTACTCACGCACACCTCGGGGCTGTTTAACTTCAAGAGTTACCCGCCCGCAAACATGCATGCGGAACTCACGCTCGAAAGCTGGGTAAACCAAATCGCGGCGACTCCGCTTTCCCATCAACCCGGCGAAGCCTGGCGCTACGGCCTTTCGTATGAAGTGCTGGCGCGATTGGTGGAAGTCTGGTCAGGCCAATCTTTCGACGTCTTCCTGCAAGAGCGCATCTTCCAGCCACTCGCCATGCATGACACCGCTTTCCATGTCGCCCCGGACAAGACACCGCGGCTGGCCAGGAGCTACCGGCTCAACGAACAGGGCACCGTCGCGCCATTGGAGCGGAAAAGCGTGCCCGATAAAACCCCGGTTTATCTGAGCGGAGGCGGTGGGCTTTTCTCCACAATTGGCGACTTTCAGCGCTTCGCACAAATGCTGTTAAACGGCGGCAAGCTCGGAGCCGTGCGGCTGCTCAGCCCGGCAACCGTCGATTACATGTTTCAGAACCAGGTGCCAGCAGACGTGATGGGACCCAACGGCCCCAATGGCCGCAGAGGATTCGGCATGGGACTGGGTGGTTATGTACTGATCGACCCAGCCGCCTATGGCGACCTGAGTGTGCGGGGCGAGTTCAATGGGGCCGGCGTAGATGGCACCCACTACTGGATCGACCGCCAAAACAATCTGGCCGGCCTCTGGTTTGCCGCCCGCTTCCCCCAAACGCAGACCACGCTCAAGCGCTTCAAAGTGTTGACCTATCAGGCACTGGAAAACTGACCGCTGCTTTTCGTTTTGCGCCCGGCCCGGTGGCGGGCAGGCTCGCCCCCGATGCCCTCCCCCACGCGCTTCGTTGATTCCCACCAACACGTCCGCTGGCACCAGCGCGACGAGCACGGCCTCATCGCCGACATGGATGCGCACGGCATCGCCTACGCGTGGCTGCTGTCGTGGCAGCTCAGTCGCGACGAGCAGGCGCCGGAATACAATCACGTTTACAACCCGGCTCACTTCGCGCCCGACGGCTCGCATCCCGGCATTCCGCTCTCCGATCTGCTCGACACGAAAAAGCAATATCCCTCGCGCTTCATCGTCGGTTTTTGTCCGCATCCACTCTGGGCCAACGCCCCCGGCATTCTCGAAGCCGCGTATCACATGCACGGCATACGGGTGTGCGGTGAATGGAAGTTCCGCGTGCCCTTCGACGATCCCCGCTGCCTCGCCATTTTTCACAAGGCGGGGCAGTTGAAGCTACCCGTCGTCCTTCATCTCGACGTGCCATGGCTGCCCGATGCGAAAACCGGGGTGCCGGTCTTCCAACCACTCTGGTATGGCGGCACCGTCGCCGCGCTGGAACGCGCCCTGCAAGCCTGCCCGGAGACGACCTTCATCGGCCATGCGCCCGGCTTCTGGCGCGAAATCAGCGGCGATGCCGACGCCCATCCTGATCCCTACCCCACCGGCCAGGTCACGCCCGGCGGACGGCTGCAGCCATTGTTTGACCGCTACCCCAATCTTTACGCGGATATGTCCGCCGGTTCCGGTCGCCAGGCGCTCTCGCGCGACCCGGCGCACGCCACGCAGTTCATCACGCGTTACGCTGATCGACTGCTTTTCGGCCGCGATTACTACGGCACCGAGCTGCACGAATTTCTCCAAACCCTGCCGCTCAGCGCCGCAGTCGTAGAAAAAATCTACTGGCAAAACGCCGAGCGCCTCGTCGCCGCGCCGCAGTGATGGCCCATCCGCTCCGCCGATTAAATTGATAAGCGCGGATTCAACCGGCCTGTCAGTTTATCCGCATTCACCCGCAAAATCTGCGGAAAAGTCTGAAACACCCACTCTCGCCCCATGCAAAAATTCGTCGTTCACGTCATCCCCAACGCTCACCTCGATCCCGTCTGGCTCTGGGATTATCGCGAGGGCCTTAACGAGAGTGTCGGCACCTGCCGCACCATCCTCGACCTCATGGAGGCGAATCCCGACCTCACCTTCATTCGCGGCGAGGCCGCCATCTACGAGCACATCCGTCGCACCGATCCCGCGACCTTCGCCCGCATTCTGGAAAAAATCCGCACCGGTCGCTGGGATGCCGTCGGCGGCACCTGGATCCAGCCCGACACCAACCTGCTGGAGAGCGAAACGCTCTGCCGGCACTACGACGTTGGCCTGCGCTATTTCCGGGAAAAACTCGATGTGAAGGTGAAGTGCGCCTGGCAGGCGGATTCCTTCGGTCACACCGCCGGCCTGCCCGAGGTGCTTGCCGCCGGCGGCGTGGAAAATTTTGCCTTCACCCGTCCGCCCGAGGAAGTCCTGTCCCTGCGGCATCCGGCCTTCTGGTGGCGCGGCCGCGGCGGCGCGCGCATCCTCTCCTACCGTCCGCCCTTCGGCTGGTATGGCTGCGAGCGCGACGAGATCCCGCGCCGTTTCGACCAGCTCGTGCCGTGGGTGAAGAAATCCCCGCTGCGCAACATCGCGATGTTTATCGGCCTCGGCAACCACGGCGGCGGGCCCAGCCAACGTCTCATTGACGACATCCGCGCCTGGGCAAAAGCCCACCCGCAATTCGAGGTGCGTTTCGCCGGCCTGCACTCCTTCTTCGCCGCCCTCCGGCGCGAACTCGCCGCCCCCGGCGCGCCGCGACTGCAGGAAATCCGCGGCGAGCTGAACTTCTGCATGCGCGGCTGCTACGCCGCCGTCGCCCGCTTCAAGCACGCCTACCGGCGCGCCGAGCACGAACTGCTGCGGACCGAGCGCACCACCACCCTGCTGACACACGCCGGCCTCGCCCCCGCCATGGATCTCACCGGCGCCTGGGAATCGGTGCTGTTCAATTCCTTCCACGACATTCTGCCGGGCTCGAGTATCGAACGCGCCTTCGATGAGCAAGGCGACGAGATCGGCGGCGTGCGCCACGCCGCGCGCGAGGCCGCGTTTCGGACACTCAATCATCTGGCCGGCCGCGTCCGTGTCACCCTGCCCAAGGTCGCCGCCGATCACCCCAAGGCCGTGCCGCTCCTGCTCTGGAATCCCCACCTGCAGCCGGTGCAGACCTGCGTCGAACTCGAGGCCTGCCTGGATCACCGGCCCATCGGGGCTTACAAGGACCGCCCGGCGGAGCTGCCCCTCGAAGTGCGGCTCAACGGCCAGCCGGCTGCGCACCAAATCATCGCCACCGAACACGAGTCCTTCGAGGATCTTGCCTGGCGCAAGCGCGTGGTCGTGCCTGTGACGCTGCCCGCCGCCGGATGGAATGTCGTCACCCTCGGCTGGGTCGAAAAGCCCGCCGTGCCGGCGCTGCCCGCCCAGGCCACCGGCCGCGATCGCACCATCCGCAATGATTTTTATCGCATCACCGCCCAGCCCGGCGACCGCGGGATTCAGATCATCCATCGCGGCAAAAAACTCTTCGGCCCGCGCGGGCTGCAACTTGTGACTGTCGCCGACCACTGGGGCTCGTGGGGCTCGATGGATGAAAACCTTCCCGGCGTCCGCCTCACCAAGGAAATCGGCCGCTGGAAAATCGCCCGCGTCGCCGTCACCGAAGCGGGGCCGCTCCGCGCCACACTTGTGGTGCGGCTGACCGCGCCCAAGGCGCACGTTGACCTCACTTTCCGCCTCACGGCCGGCACTGAGGAAGTCGCGATCGACGCCCGTGTGTTCACCGACCTCGAAGCTGCGCGCATCAAACTCGTGCTGCCTGGCGTGCGCTCGGTCGAATGCGAAGTCCCCGCGGAACGCGTCCACCGCTCAGCCGAGGGTGAAATCCCCGTCCTGCGCTGGCTGCGCGCCCGCGACGGGCTGGGCAAAAAAGGCTTCGCCCTCGCAAGCGATGTGCTGGCCGCCTACGACCTCGAAAACGGTAATCTGCGCGTCACTCTTGCCCGCGCCACGCGCTACGCCCGCGACGCGAACCTCGATCAGTCCAAGGAATGGTGGCGCCCGACCACCGACCGCGGCGAACTGCGCGAGCGTCTCGTGCTCCTTCCGCCCGACGGTCCGGTTGAGCAAACCGCCAACCTGTTAAGCCAGCCTCCGCTCACCCTCCAAATCTGGGAAAACCGCACCGGCACCCTCCCGGCCACCGGCTCCCTCGCCCGGCTGGCGCCCGACACCGTCGAACTCCTCGCCCTCAAGCCGGCAGCGACCGGAAAAGGTATGGAGGCCCGGCTGCACAATCCGACCAATCAACCTGTTCGCGCCACACTCACCCTCGCCGGCCGCCGTCACGCCCTTGGCCTCGTCGCGCCCGGCGAAATCGCCACCTTCCGCCTCAGCCGCTCCGGCGCTAAGCGCGTGCGCCTGGGTGGGTGATCAGCGCAAGGGCGCGATGGGACTCCCCGGGAGGGCGCGCCGAGTTTTTTCAGGATCGTGCCCACCTGTTTTTACAGAGTGCCTCGTCGCCCCGCCGTGAAACGAAAACGAACGGCGCATCCGCGATGACGCAGTGCTTTCAGCGAGCCGGTCTCGCCTTGCGCAGGGCCTGCGCAAGGCGGTCGTCATCGTCACCCGTGTAGCCAACCGCGCCGGCAACAATGCGCCCTTCCTCATCTATCACATAAAGCGTCGGGATGCCGGTCACCGCATAGAGCTGACTGGCAATGCTGGTGGCTCGGTTCTTTCCCGCTGGGTCAAAGACTTTGACGAAGTCATACTTCGCGTCATTAGCCGAAACCCACCGCTTGAAGAGCGCCTGGTCATCCCACACGCATACCCCCAGCCACACAACCTCTCCGTCTTCCTGCGCACGGGCGACTGTCTTCTGTACGTGAGGCATCGCCCGGATGCAAGGGATGCACCAAGTGGCCCAAAAATCGAGCACGACGGTTTTCCCACGAAAGTCCGAAAGCTTCACCTCGCGACCTTCGGTATCAATCACCGTGAAATCCGGGGCCATTGTCCCTGACGGCAGCAATCCGCTATCCTTCGTGTTATTGGCCGGCGCCGGGGGTTTTATCACCTGCGCGGCCTGGTCCGTCGGATGAAAGCTGACCCGGGTCCCGTCGCGCGTCGCACTCGCGCGATAGGTCACCGCTCCCACCCGAAACGGCCGGCAGGCATCAAAAACCTCCGTGGCACCGAAGGAGCCGTTGCCGTCCACATCCACGAGCAGGGTCATCGTGCGGAGGGTGCGATCGGCGAAATTCTCCCGCGTCGGGGAGACCGCCGTGCTGATGTCGAAATTACCGGTCGCCGAGGTCTCCACCAAGGCGATGCGTACATCACGCCCATCAAGGGCAATAGAGCCGGCGCGCACCGCCGCCGTGCGGGTCATCATGCTCGGATTATCCCCTGAACGGTCCACCCCGAAGAGAAACATGAGACCGTATTCAGCCGTGGAGGTCTCCGTGGTATCGGTTCCCCACGAAGCTCGGACGATGTCAAAGTGAGGACCGACCCGGGCGCCGGCGAGGCTCTTGCCTACACTCTGCATGACTCCGTCACCGTCATCCGTGAGGTCGCCGTTCTGATTGCGATCGAAGTAGAGTCGGTTGTCCTCCCGTCGTTCGTCCGGCGCATGATCCATCACGAAGACTGTATCGGCCTGCGACCCATCGCCCACCCGGATGACACCGTAGTAGGGCGTGCCGTGATAAGCCGGCTCTTGCACGATGCCAGGCGGGCGGATCGGTGAGACCGGAAGGGTCACCCCGCTGCGCACGCCCAGCCGGCCCGACAGGGAACCCGCAAGCGTGAGTGCTTCGTTGTCCATCACCAGCAACCCAGAGGTCACCGGTCCGGCCACCGCCGGCCCAACAAAGCCGACGATCAGCGCAATCACCAAGGTCCACGCTGTCTTCATGGGATCACAGGCTCTTCTTGATCTGGAAGTAGACGTAGCGCATGCGCGGGTCGGAGAACCGGCTGTAGAAACCGGTCGAGAACCACGGCGGCATCTCGTTGAAGACATTGAGCGCGCCGATACTCCAGTCCGTGCCCGAGATGAACGACCTCCAGCCCTCGGTTCTGTTGCTGTAGGGGATGCGGTAGCCGATCTGCACATCCCAGACCAGTTCGGAGGCAATCTTCGGACCATCAATGCCGCTCGCCGTCGGGAATTGCACCGAAGGCGCCGTCGTCTCGGTGACATAAGAATCCGTGTAACGCCCCGTCACGCCCGCGCGCCAGTTCTCCCGCTCCCAGAAGACCGAGCCGCGACCGCGCCAGACAAGCGCGCCATCGCGGGTGCCCACGGCTTCGGTTATCGCGCTGGTCGGGGTGATGCGGGTTACCACGGTGTCGGTGTAGGTGGCATTCGAACTGATGTTGAACTCGCCGATGTCACCAGCCTTGAACCGATAGCTGACCTGGAAATCAAAGCCGTTGGTCTTGAAGCTGGCGATGTTGATCGCCCGCGTGTCAAAGGACGTCACCGGACCCGCCCAGCCCGCGGGGTCGCCCGGCAGGACAGGGCCGCGGATGACCCGGTCGGTGAAAAACTCCTCGTTCTGGATCAACTGCGCCGCCGTCGGCGTGCGGATGGCATCGATCTTCTCGATCCGCCAGTGGTCGATGTTCACACGAAAGCCGGGGATAAAACGCGGCGTGAAGATCACGCCGAAGTTTTCCGACGTGGAGGTTTCGGGCCGCAGGTCCGGGTTGGGGCCGGCACTGTTGGTGACCGCGTAAACCTGGGTGATGTTGCCGCGGCGCGGATCAATCACGGAGACATTGGTGGTGATCGAGGTGGAGAAGGCGTAGTCCTCGATGTGCAGCGCGCTCTGCTCCGGCGGGAAGAAACCCTCGGTGTAGGAAGCGCGCAGGGCGACGTCCTTGGTCAGAGCCAGCCGCATGGCGGCGGCGAGAGTCTGCGATGCCTTCGAATCATTCGTCGTTTCATGACGGGCGCTGAAGTTCAGGTCGAGCGACTCGACCGGCAACGGCCGCCACTGCTGGCTCAATACCGGAACCGTGAACTCGCCAAAGAACGAGTCGGTACGGCGACCCTGCTTGGTGAAGGCGATGCTGCGCGGTATGGAATTGGCGCCGAGGAGATCGATCAGGGTCTGGGGGGCCTCGTAGGGCCGCTTGCCCTCGTATTGCCACCAGTAGGACTCGGCCCCGACGGAGGTGCGGATCGTGCCCGCACGCCAGTCGTAGAGATCGCCCGAGACCCGGGCGATCAGGTTGGAGGCATACTGCCAGTAGCGCTGGCGCCCGATCACGTTGAAGTAGTCCTCGTTCACACTGGAATCGATCGGGTAAATATTGTGGTCCGCCAGCAGGTTGTAGATGGCCCAGCGCTGCGCCAAGGTGGTGTTCATGGCCGTCGAAGTGCTGAAGAAACTGGCAAGGTTGATGTTGTCCGCACCGACCTGAGAGTCACCGCGGATCTCGGTCACTTCGGAGGTGCCGTCGAGCGTCCATTCCCACTTCTCGCCAAACTTGCCCTTCAGACCAAGGACGCCGCGATAGGAGTCGCGGCGCATCTCCGTGAGATTGGGCCGTGCATCGGTCATGAGGACATTGAGGATGACCGCGCGTCCGACAAAGCCCGGTGTCACACCCGTGCGAAACGGATTGAACGGATGCGTGGCACTCATGGCATAGTTGGTGCCGGCACCGAAGAACTTCGCATTCTCAATTTCCTGGCGGTTGGTGTTGAACCCAAACTCGGCGTAAAGCGTCAGCTGATCGGGAATCAACTGGTGCTCCCCGGTGAAGTTGATGGAGAGCGACTCGCTGGGCGTATAGATGTAGTTGTTGCGGTAGCGATCGAACGACGGCACGAACTGCCCGGCCGTGGCGGCGAAATCCGCCGGAGTCAGCGCGTTGGCCTCGGCCGGCGAGAGACCCACCGGCACCGCCGCGTAGCGCACACCCGGCGCACCCGGGATGCCCAGATCGCCCGCCGCCGCGCTCATGCGAATCATACCCGGCATCTGGGTGAAATTGCTGATGGCCGTCTCCACCGGGAGGCGCTCCAGCGCGCGGTTGAGCAGGTTTTGACGCTCGTAGAACGACAGTGCCGCGCGATTACGGTAATTGATGGTGAAGGTACCGCTGGTGCGACCGTCATTGAGTGAGAAGCCGTGCAGGTAACTCAGGATGAATTCATCCCCACCACCCTCTGTCGAAGTGCTGTACTTCGTGGTCAGCTCCCGCCCGGAATAGTTCTTGCGCAGGATGACGTTGATGACACCGCCGACCGCGCCACCGCCATACATGGCCGAACCCGACATGGGCATGATCTCGATACGCTCGATTGCCGAGATCGGGATGCGGGACAGGTCACCGCTGGCATTACCCACCAGATTGGGAAACGAGGCGCGCGCGATGCGCCGGCCGTTGATCAGCACCACGGTCTGCAGCGCATCGAGTCCGCGCATGCGGATGTTGGACGCGAGGCTGCCCGGACCGACGATCTGGACGACCGAGGCCTCCTGGTTCGCCGTGCTGTAAGTGGTGATCTGGTTGCTGTTGCGCAGCACCTCCTCGATGTTGGTCGCGCCCATCCGCTCGATCTCCAGGCGGTCAATGACGTCAAAATAAACCGGCGAATTCTCCGTGGTGGGAATCACGCCCTTGTTGATCAGACCGTCCACGCGCGAACCGGTGACCTCAAGCTTGTCCAACACCACCGCGCCATCCTCAATCCTGGATCTCTCGGCCGGGCGGTCGCGGCTTTCCACCGGCACCACCCTTGGGCCGTTTGGGCGCACGTCCTTCCGCACGGCGAAAGCGCCGGTCTTGGCATCGCGCGTAGCCGTCAAACCGGTGTCGGCCAGCATGAGATCCAGCGCCGCCTGCGGCGTGAACTCGCCTTGCACGGCGTTGGTCGTCAACCCCGCCACATTCTCGGGGGCGAAGACGATCTCCCGCTGGGCCTGCGCGGCGAATTGCTTCAGGGTCTGTCCAGCCTCACCAGCAGGCAGATTGAACGCTTGGACCGCGACGGTCTGGGACTGGGCCGAAAACGGCAAAACTAAGGCCAGGGAGGCAACAACGAGCAAAAGAGCCCGGAACAGTTGGCGAGGCGCGAAGGCCTGGAGGCGAAGGTCAAGTTTCACATCCGTAACAAACCGCAACGAAGGATTTTCCGTTAATAGAATTCGGATTTATTTCATCGTAACCCTGGCGATTCAAGGACGCACCCGGCGC
Source organism: uncultured Opitutaceae bacterium (assembly GCA_964429385.1). GTDB lineage: Bacteria > Verrucomicrobiota > Verrucomicrobiia > Opitutales > Opitutaceae > UBA2377. The sequence continues at coordinate 20,458 of CAYSBR010000019.1, read as the reverse complement.
AAGATGATCTCCTGGTCGCCCCGCCATTCGACGCGCAGGTCAAAATCCGACTCCATCAGCCGCACAAAGCCCTCGACGTTGTCGGAGCGAAAAGTCGCGCTCAGCCTCATGTCGGCCAGCAGAGCATCGCCCAAGCTGAGCCGCACGGGATTCCCCCGGTTGAAGGCGGCCACGATCTCCGGCATGGGCGCATTGGTGAAGTCGAGCAGATGGGGTTTCCAAGCCAGCCGGCGCGCCAGCTCCTCCGGCGGCACTTCCTTGACCTGGGGAATCAGGGTTGGAGCCAGCTCCACCCGGGCGCTCTGGCCCGCGCTGAGCAGAGGCGATTGGCCGGCCGGCTCCTCCGCCAGCAGGGATTCGCCATGCACCACATCATTCACCCGCACGCGCCCTTCCGTCACGATCACCTCGACCGACGTGGTCTCCAGGCGAACATTGAAAGCCGTGCCAACGGCACGCACGGCCACACCGGCCGCCTCGACCACAAAAGGCCTCTCCGAATCGTGTATCACCTGGAAATGAGCCTCACCCTGCAACAGACGCACGCGCCGGACCCTGTCATCGAACGCCTCCGCAATGATCGCACCACGGTTAAGCTCGATCACCGAACCATCCGGCAGCAGCCGCTGTTCAATCAATGCCAGTTGGGGAGAAGCATCCCAGGAGGCAGGTGCGTTCACCGTCGTCCGGCTTGTAAAGATCAAGAAACTCACCACCACCGCCGCCGCGGCCACAGCCGGCAACATCAACCGGTAAACCGGGGTTAACCGCCGGCGACGTGGCGGCGCAAGCAGGTCCGGATCAGCCACGGCTTGAATCGATGACTGGAGTCCGGCAAGGCGGTCGAGCTCATCCCAGCCCCAACGCTGCTCGGCGAAAGCAGCCCGGTTTTTAGGATCAGCGGCGAGCCATTGGGAAAACTCGTCTTGCTCGGCAGCGGTCAGGCCGCGGTCATGACGGAGCACCCATAGCGCGGCATCGTGTGTGGCGGTAGCAGCGGGGTTGGCAGATTTCATGGGGAGTAAAAAGGGGCGGCCCATCCCGGTATGCGGCAGCACGACAAGGGGCGTTGGCTCATTGTTTTCATGGGGATGTCCGGTGGTAGCCGTGCCGGCGAAAATACTCGATGCACTTGCGCAGGCCGATGGCGCCCTGCGCCTCGACCGTGTGCTCGGTGATGCCAAGTCTTGCTGCCGTCTCTTTCTGGGTGAAACCGTAGATTTTTCTAAGGGTGATAACCTGACGGCAGCGCTCCGGCAGGGACTGGATGGCCTGGACCAGCAGCTGGAGATCTTCGGCCCGGGACACAGATTCAGGAATCGCCGTCCCCTCATCCAAGACCTCCGCAGGGTTATTGTCGGACGAGCTCCCGGTCACTTCATAGCGCAAGTGGCGCAGTTGGTTAAGTGCGAGATTGCGTGCCGTGATGAAAAGAAAGGCCCTCGCACAGGCGACCGAACCCGTTCCACGCGCGCGGAGCAATCGCGCATAAGCTTCCTGCACAAGGTCATCCGTATCGGCAATCGTAGGGAAGCGCGCTTGCAGCCAAGCCCGCAGCGCCGGTTCGTGCGGATGCACTTCCTCGGCAAACCAGCGGGTGAGTTCAGAGTCGGACGTCATGACTGTGCGGGAAAAGCCTCTACTCCCCTAGACACCCGGGGCCGACGTTTCCATTAACGAAATCGTTTCAACCCCGCCAAGGCTACCCCTCCTCAGCCGCGCTGGCGCGCGCCCAACTGCGCACCGAGGTAGGCGGCCACGACAAAACTCGCGATGCTCGCGGCCCAAAACCAGCCGGGATGAGGAATCGCCCGCAGGTTCATGATGCCGGAAATGAGCATCATCCCGCCGATCAGGTAGCCCTGCCGCGCATGGGCGTCGGCCGAGAGGCGCGCCGCCACCCACGCACCGAAAAAGGTTCCTGTGAAATACGACAACGCCACAAGCAGCAGCGCCGGAATGGGCGCATTCAGCATCATCGTCTCCCTCACTGCCTCATCCCGGATATCCACCCCCGCCGGCGGCGGATAGGCCCGATGGGCCAGCACCTGCACCAGGCCGATGCCCACAATGGCCACGACGGTGCCGGCCAGCAGGGCGATGAGGTTGCGAACAAGGGAAGACATGGGCGGCTTTCTGCCCGGACCAGCCACACAAGTAAAGCACCCGCCGCACCCGAATCACCCCCTCCCCGCTCAAACGCACCCTACCGAAAGTGTCACGCCATGCGCGACATTTTCCGGGTCGGCGGGTGACCAGCCGTGTCAGGGCACCGGCAGTGGGCGGCCGTCGGCGTCGGCCTCCAGCAACTGCGTGAGTGTGTAGATCCGCCAGTCACGCGGGTGCCTGGTTTTGAAGCGTTCCGCCACCGCATCCGCCCGGGCACGGTCGCCGGCACGCAGGGAGAGATTGATGATCTGCACAAGGAGATCCGCCTCCTGGCCGGCGGTGAGCGCCGGCTGGCCGATGCGGGTGTTGAGTTCATCGGCAGCGATCAGGTGCGCGAGCGCCGGCTCCGAGGGCAGGCCATGAAACAAAATGGCCTCGGCAATCATGATCCGCAGGTCCCGCGCCAGCAGCGGCTGGGCGCGCGCGAGCAGCGCCTCGGCCCGGGCCACTCGCGCCGCCGCTTCAGGCGCCGGCAGGGCATACAACATCAGCACCGCGAGTTTTCCCGCCGCCATCTGGCCCCAATAGGTATCGGCGGCATGGGCGATCAGCCATTCATACTGCGCCGCGGCCTCGGCGAAGTCGGGGCGCTCCTGGAAATTTTGCGCGATGCGACCGAGAAAATAGCGCGCCGCGTAGGCCGCGTCGTCCTCCCCATCGGCCAGGTCGCGCAGCAATCTCCGGCTCTCCGCCAGCTTTTCGCCGGTGACCGGCTGCGCGCCCAAAAGACTCAGCGCCAGGCCGAGTTGCTCCGAGCGTCCATCGGCCGCCCCGCGGTTGAGCCGGGCAAATTCACGATACGCCTCGTTGTGGAGATATTGCGCCGCCGCACTCCAAGCCGACAACGCCGCCTCCTTGTCGGCCGCGGCGACGAGAGGAGCGGCGCAGCCGATCAGGCCCGCGAGAACGACCGCCAGCCAGCGACGGGCGGGCATGATTCCGTTTACGGTCTGCGGGTTCATGGTGTGCGCCCCTCCGCCTCCCACAGGGTGTGGAGAAACCGGTAAGCCCGCGCTTCCGCGAGCGTGGAGGACGAACTTTCAAAGCCGATATCGTAAGCACCGGCACCCGTGGCTTCCTCCAGATGACGACGGGCCGCGAGGGCGACATCCTGCTGATTGTGGTTCTGCACCAGCTCCTTGGTCACCCGGCGAATATCCGTGATGATGCGTCCGCCCAGCCCCGCATCCATCGTCGCGGCAAACTTCCCGGCACTGCCCGCATGGCTGATGAGATCGTGCACGCTTTGCATGAAAAAGCCGAAGGCCTCCGGACCACTCAGCAGCCAGAAGGAAGCCCCCGTGGAATAGCCGTTTGGGTCCGGGGCGTATTCGCGGGAAAACTCCGTGGGCTTCGCCCCCACGATGCCGGGCAACCAGTGGCTCTCGTCACCGAAAATCTGCACGCCCGGCTGGCTCGTCATGAAGCGCATGAAATCGAGCGCCTGCGCCTGGTTCGGATTCTGCCGCAGCAGGTAGAAGCTGAAACCGGTGTTGACCTTGCCATCGGAAACCGCGCCGGGGATGAGGTGCCCGTATTCGGGATCGTCCTGCGTGGGCACCGGAATCTTGAACGCCCCCACCTCAAACGGGCAGATGGCCTTGAGGCTGCTCGCATCAAAGCTGCCGGTGCCAAACATCACGGCGTCGCCGTTGGCAAATTTGCGCGTGGCTGAATCACGCGCTTCCTGCGAAGCGCTGGGATCAAGTTCGAGGCAGTAGGCCCGCGACAGTTCCAGCCCGGCCATGAACTCGGGCTGGTCGTAACGCCACTCGCCGCGCAGATAGGCCAGCGCAGCCTCGACGTGGTCGAGCCGGAGGCGGTGGAGATAGTCCAGCCCATAGGCCACCTTCAGCGTGGTCGAGTCGATCATCGCATTGCTCATGCGGCTGACGCTGTCGCGCGAGCCCGCCAGCGGCACCAGCTTCTGCCCGCGGGCGGCGGCGTATTCGCGGATCTGCGCGCACAGGACGAGGAACTCGCGAAAATCGCGCGGCGGATTGTCGGCTCCGGTGATTTCCTTCAGCAGCTGACGGTTGTAGAAAATGCGCGTCGAGCCGGTGCACAACGTGACGCCGAAGAACTGGTTCATCTGCGGGTTGTAGCAATCGAGGTTGTCGAGCCCGTCGAGGAAGGTCTCGCGCCAGGCCATGTCCTCCAGCTCCGTGTCCGTGTTGTAGGGATTGGGCTGACCGAGCCAGCGGTCGAGCGGCTCGAAATACCGCGCCTGCAGCTCCGCCGCGCGGCCATACCAAAAGCCGTATTCGATGATATCAGGCGCCGTGCCGCCGACGAGCTGCGCCTGCAGCCACTGGCGATACAAATTGTCCGGAATGAGCATCTGCTCCACGCGCACATGGGGATTCAGCTCCTCGTAGCGGCGGATGACCGCATCCATGCCCTCACGCACGCCTTTCTCCAGCTGCCAGTGGGCGATGCGGATCGTCACCTTCTGCGGATCCGCCGCTTCGCGGGCGTGAAAAAATTTCAGCCCCACCGCGCCCAAGTAGGCGACGAGCAGCAAGACCAAGGCCACATAGCGTTTCATACGCGGTCGCGGCTGCGCCGCGCTTGGCCGGGGTTCAGCGTATCAGGTGGAGGCAAGAAAAAGAGACAGACAGACATGGACGGGGGCGGCGGAGACCGCGGGGTTGCGGCACAATCCAAAGGGTAAGGCGCCGAACGCAACAGTCCCCGCACCGTTTGGCAACTCACAGTTGCGGCAATTATTCATTCATGACGCACCCCGTCGCCCTCACTCCCTCGCGCCGATCCACGCCGTGCGTACGCCAACGGCTTGGGTTGCAACCGCCGCCTCCGCCAGCCCAAGCTGGACGGTGCAGCGTCCACCTCCCTGACGATGAAGCTCACCCATCCCGCCCTCGTTGACTCCCTGCGCAAAGCCTATTCCGCGGAACGGGCCGCCTCGCTCGCCTACATCGGGCACGCCGGTTCGCTGCGCGATCCGGCCGAGCGGGCCATCGTCCGCCAGATCGAGCAGGACGAGTGGGATCACCGGCGGAATGTCCGCAAGATCATGGACCGGCATGGCATCCCCGTCTCCCGCTATTATGAGATCAAGTATCTCCTCATCGGCAAACTCATCGGCTGGAGTTGCTACGTCATCGGCCGGTTCATGCCCTACTTTTTCGCCGGCCGGCTGGAGAGCGGCAACGTCTGTGAATACTTCGTGATGATGCGCCATTTCCACACGCTGGGTATCAGCGAACACGACCAAGTGCTTTACGAAATGGGCATCAAGGAAAAGGAGCACGAGGTCCACTTCCTCGAAGTCATCAAGGATGCCTCATGGCTGCCGCTCTTCGAGCGGGTGTTTTCCTGGGGAGCCAAATCCAGTCTGAACGATGTTGATCTGGATAAAAAATATCCGGTGGCAGGCGGCGACCGATACTGCCGGAACTACAAGTCATCCGACCAAAGCGGCAAGACCGCCTGAAGATACGTAAGCCATCTCACTCATCGCCATGATTGATCCCTGGATCACCTCCCGTTTCCCCGGGGCCACCGTCACAACGGTGACGGCGGGCTGGTCGGAGGACCGGAAGTTTCGTATCGCCACCGCAAAGGGCACCCACCTGCTACGGCTTTCCCCCGCCGATGCCCTGTCGCGCAAGCAGGAGGAATTCGCCCAACTGCGCCGCCTCGGCGCCCTGGCGGCCGCTTTTCCCCAAGCCCGGGACTGCGGGCTGACCCCGGACGGTCAGCACTGTTTCGTACTTTATGGATGGGTCGATGGCACAGAAGCGCTCACCGTGCTGCCGGATCTGTCGGCAGCGGAGCAATACAAGTTGGGGCGCGAGGCCGGCCAGCTGCTGAGCACAATGCACTCCCTTCCTCAGGACCGGGTCATCGATTCCCACGCTGCCATCCGTCTCAAGGTGGACGCACGCAAGCGCCAGATGCGCGAAGCCGGGCTGCACTTCGATGGCTACGAGGCGATGGTCCGGTTTATCGAAGCGCATCTTCCCTTGCTCGACACCTGTCCCACCGCTTACCGGCACGGGGACTTCCACCTCGGCAACATGCTGATTGATGACCACAGCCGACTGAAAGTCATCGACTTCAACCGTTCCGATTTCGGCGACCCACTGGAAGACTTTAATCGCCTCTTTACTTTCACGCGGCAGGCGAGCCCGGCCTTCGCACGCGGACAAATCGCCGGCTACTTCGGACCCGCAGGACCACCGCCGGATTTTTTCGCGCATGTCCTGTGCTATGTGCTCATTGATTGCGCCTTCGGCCTGCTATGGGCCCGGCGCTTCGGTCAAAAGGAAATCAAGGTGCACCTCGGACTCATCGAGCAAATCCTGCGCGATTTCGATGGTTTGCAAACCACCCGCCCCGGCTGGTTTGCGCCCAGTGCCTGAGCCCGCTTACAGGGATTCGACCTGCGGGTTGCGGTAGAAATCCCGGATGGTTTCGGGTGGGTTGGCGGAAAACGGCAGGTCCACCCAGCCCATGCACCATGTCCACGGCTGTTGGCTCAGTTCCTCCGCCGTGGGCATGACCGAATGCTCCGTGAGCGCGAGGGGCTTGCCGGCGGCCAGCGTCTGCATCCGTGGAAACCATTCAGGCCGATACACCACCGGATGGTCCGGCAGCGGGTAGATATCCGTCCCCAGAATGTCCACGCAGTCATGCCCCGGCCAGTAGGCCTCCACTCCTTCCCACGGGCGATCACAGCACCAGGCCCAGAGCAGATTGTGCAGGCCATGATGTCCGGTCAGCCGCGCCTGCAGCATCCGCCACAGCGCCGTGTAATCCGCCGGCCCGGGCCGGGCGCCCCACCAGAACCAGTCGCCGTTCATTTCGTGATACGGACGAAAAATCACCGGGATGCGCTGGGCCTGCAAACGGGTGAGGCCCGCCGCCAGCCGGTCCACATGCACGCGCCACACCCGGTTCAACGCGCTGTCGGGCCGCAGGATCTCGCGCCACTGCGCTTCCGACACCGCGCACTTCACTCCGCCCTCAAACGGACAGGGCTCGCCCACCGCCGGACTGGCCTGATGCCAGGTGAGCACAATGATGTGCCCCTCCTCATGCCGGACGCGGATCTCCTCCAGCAACGCGGGCCGGTGTGAAACATCATCCGTGGGATGATTCGCATCGGAAAATCCCCACTCCCCGCCCCACACCAACGGGATGCGACCCGTGAGTGTGGTGATCCGGTCCGTGGCCAGCGGGCGGGCGGAGAGATAGTTGTGATGGCCGGACAGCGTGCGGTGACCATTGACCTCCTGCAGGCGCGCCAGCAACGCGCGCGCCTCCGGGGTCGCCTGCGGATCAACCGGCTCAGCGCGAGAGTATGACAGCGGCATGACGGGAAATTGCGGGCGTCTTCAGGGGAAGCGGGCCGCCGGGATGAGTGAGTGCAACCGCCGGTTGCGGCTCGCCAGTCAGCGAATCCCACCAGGTGACCTGCCATTCGCCCGCCGGCACTTCTTCCAGATGCACAGTTCCGACAACGGCAGACGGCGCCTCCACCGCATAAACGCCTTCGCGATGCCAGACCCACAAGGCGATGAAGTCCTCACTCCGCTGGCCCGCCGCAGCCAGAGCGGAGACCCGGTGCGGAAACTCGATCGCCAAAAGGTCAAACCAGTCGGGTCCCTCGGGATTCTCCACTTCCAACGTGCGACGGCCTGCCGCCAGGGAGAAGGCCAACTCGACAGGAAACTCCGGCGCCGGCTCTTCGCCCGCGGCCGGCCAGCGTTTTTCCAACACCGGCTCGCCATCCACCGAGAGGCGCAGCGTCGCGCCGCCCGCGCCCACTTCCGCAATGCGCGCCCGCAGGATCATGGCCTCCGGCACTTCCAGATGGTAGGTTGCCCGGCTGGGAAATCCGGAGTTCGCGCTGCCGGGGGTGCCCACGTAGATCCGGGGAATGGAGGCCCAATCGGCCGGCACCCGGCCATCGAGCGGCACGGTGAGTTCGGGCGACGACCGGTGCTGCCATACCTGGCCGCCGGGCAGGCTGAATGGCACAGTCTCGCGGCTTTCGATCACCGGGGAGAACGTCGTCAGGCCTTCGCGTTTGCCCAAACCGCTGGCGGCCACAAACCGCGCCACCGCGCCCAGCTCGGGCAGCCGGCCGGACTCGATGAGCTGCTCGCCCACCCAGGGTTGCGGCGCATAGCGGCCCTGTCCCATCAGTCCGGCCCACACCGGCGGCACGATGGAGACGCCGGCCGCTTTTTGCGCCGCGTTGATCCGCATGTGGTCATCGCCGATTTCGCCGTAGAACACCGGCCGGTCGAGCTCGCCCGGAGGCGTGGAAAATTCGCGCACGCCCGCCAGCATATTCGCCGCGTAAAGGTGCGGCTGGAAAAAATCCATCGCTTCATACACCGGACTGCGCAGATCCTCCGTACTTGTGGTGATAAGATGACGGTAGGCGTCCACCGAGCGCAGGTAACCCGCCATCGCGGAATGCCAGTCGGCGACATCGGCGACCGCGTTGCGCTCGCGCAACGCATCCACCCAATGCACTTCGTTGAAAAGCTCCCAGGCGAGCACCGCCGGCGAATAGCCCCAGCGGGCGACAATGTAGCGGTATTTCAGCGCGGTGAGCCCGCGGGCTTGCGGCGAAGTGAAAAACTCATCCGGCGTCTGGAGAAATCCGCCAGGGTTCGCGGCGTTCCAGGGATTTTCATCCCAGTTGGGATTCACGCGGGAGGAATACTGCCCATGGTGCTGCAGCACCAGCTGGAGATAGACGCCGTGCTGCTCCGCCGCGGCGACGAGGCGGTCCCACTCCGCGGCCACGCGCTGGTCGAGGATGCCCGGCGGCGGTGAAGCCCCCATATCCTCCGGCAGCCAGTCGAGATTGAGCCCGGACCAATGCGCCATCCAGACACGCATCCAGTTAAGTCCTTCCCCCGCATAGCGCGGCATCACGCGCTCGTAATACGCCGCGCCCCGCTCAGCGGCCCAGGCGAGATTGGTGCCGACGGGCACATAAGTCGTGCCATCCGGATGCGCCAGCCGGGCGGGTCGGCCGGCGCCGCGACGCACCGACGGCAGCGTCTGCGGCGTCGTGACAACCACCGGGTTGCCCGAAACCAGCTGCGGCTCATGGGTCACGGGCTTGCCGTCAATCACCTCGATCACCCGGTCGAGCCGGTAGGCCCCCGCCGCGCTGGCGCGTGCGCGCACCGCGTAACGATCGCCGCCGGCAAAATAAACGGGGAGACGCACCATTTTCTGTGAAGGCAGGATGATCTCCGCCCACACCTCGCGCGCATAGGGATGCCGGTCGCCCTTCGGCAGCTGGAACGTGAACTCCGCGGGGCCGCCGCCCCCGGCATACAATCCACCCAACCCTGAGAGGAGCATCATAAATGAAACGGCTTTGAGATGACGAAGGACACTCATAAAGGCGGGGGCCGGACTCATCCGCTCAGGTGATAAAGGAAAACCGGCGCCAGGCAAAACCTGGCACCGGGAATCCAGCGACCCAAAAGTGACCGCACACGCTCAGGGCAAAGGGCGGAGTTCGCACGACCGGCGGCAGTTTCCCGCGAACAGATCCGGGCGGAGGGGCGAACGCGTGCTCATTGCTATACGGGGCTGGGGTAAGGCAGAAGAAAGGAGGGATGTGCGCCACGCCGCAAACGGCCAGCGCAACGCCCTCACTCTAGCCGTTCACCCGGCCGCCGTGAATGAGTTCACTTGCCCGGGATTTGAGATTGGTTGCCCATCCCATCGAAGCGGTCCCGGAGGAGAATACCGCGTTCATCAATCAGGCGCACAGGACTCATTGAGTCATTTTGGACTGTGTCTCCCGACGATACACGCCCGGTGATTCACCGGTGAGCCGCTTGAACACCACGCACATGTATTCGACGTGCTCAAAACCCGCCAGCTCGGCGATGCGCTTCAGCGGAAAATCCGTTTCCATCAGCAACTGGCGGATCTTGGCCACCTGCACGCGGCGGATTTCCGCCTGGGGCGAGCGGCCGAGGTAGCGCCGGAATTTTTTCTCCAGCTGGCTGCGCGAAGCAAAGGCATGACGCACCACCTCGTCCACCGTGATGCCATGGCAGGCGCGCTCGCGGATGAAGCTGAGCGCCGCGGCCATGTTGCGATCGTCAATCGCGAGCATGTCGGTCGAGGGCCGGGTGGCCACGCCGAGCGGTTCGATCCGCTGGTCGCACTGCGCGGGCTTTCCGCCCGCCATCATTTCCGCCAGCGTCGCCGCCGCATGGTAACCCGATTGAAAGGCGTTGGTCGCCACGCTCGACAGCGGCGGATAGGCGAGCTCGCAGCGGATGGTGTCATTGTTGGCGCCGAGCACCGCGACCTCCTCCGGCACAAGCAGCCCCGCGGTGTGCGCCGCGGCCATCACCTGCAATGCCCGCATATCAATGCAGCCCATCACGCCGACCGGCTTGGGCAGGCGCTCAAGCCACGCGGCGAGCGCGGTCGTCTGCTCCACATCCCAGAACGGCGTGAGGTCGCCGGGATAATTCACATCAAGGACATGGGCCTGGTGGCCGGCCAGCTGCAACGCCTCGATGAAACCGTCGCGCCGTTCGCAGGACCAGCCTGTGTTGCCGAAACCCGCGAAGCCGAAATGCCGGTAGCCGCGTTCGATAAAATGCTCCGCTCCGAGGTGGCCGAGGCCCACGTTGTCCGGCCGGATTTTCGGCACGCCGGGAAAAATCTCCACGTCGTTCAGGTCCACGAGCGGGATCTTTCGCTCCGCGCAGGCCGCCACCAGCGCGGGGGTGGTGTGCCGGCTGATCACGCCGTGCCACTGCTTGCTGCGCAACCAGCTGGGATCGCTCTCCGCCCGCGCCTCGTCGTCGTGAAACGCCGCCCAGAGCTGGTGCGTGCGCTCGTAGTGCGCGATGCCCTTGAGCATGGCCATGCACTCCTCGAACCGGGTCATGAACACAAGCAGCACCTGGGGTCTCACGGCCGGCGACGGTGCTGACGGGGGAACGACATGGCAAGCGCACAGCGGCGACGGCGCTCAGACGGCGCCGCGGCGGGCTTCGAGCTCGCGGCGGATTTCATGCACCTTCTCGGCCGTGAGGCCGAAACGGCCGAGCGCGGCCAGCGCGATCAGCAGCCCGATCACCGGGATGCCCGCCAGCAGCAGCCGGATCATGAACAGCACAGCCTCCGGCTGGTCGCCCCCCAGCTTCGCATCAAAGCCGATGACTGAAAGCAACACCCCTGAAAGCCCGATGCCCACCGCCATGCCGGCCTTCATGATCCACGATCCGCTGGCGGAAAACGCGCCTTCGCGCCGCTTGCCCGATTCCAGCTCATCGTAGTCGATCACATCGGCCCCCATCGAACCGTAGAGCACCCAGAAACCCGCGCCGGTGAAGGCGATCATGCCGGAGGCCAGCGGCTGGAGCCAGGGCAGCGCCGGATTGTAGAGCCACCAGGTGCCGATGAACGTCGCGATGGCCGCCAGTTGCACGCACATCATGGCGCGCCGCTTCCCGCGCCGCCGCGCGATGGCGGCAAACACCGGAATCCCCGCCAGCCCCAGCACCATGCCGGAAAGCCCCATCGCGAAATTCCACTTCGAGCCGAGCGCCACATCGCCGCCGCAGACGTAATAGACCGTCGCGTAGTAGCCGAGCACGCCGACCATGCTCGTGCCCAGTCCGTAGGCGAGGGCCATCGCGAGCTGCGCGCGGAACGGCCGGCACTTCAGCGTCCGCCAGATCGTCTCGCTGAACGCGACCCGCGTCCCCGACTTCGCCACGAGCTTGTTGTAATAACGCTCCTTCACGCAGGCGAAGACGACCAAGCCCACCACGATCATGATCACCCCCAGCCCCGCGCAATACACCCGCGCCCCGCGCAGGATGTCCGGCTCACCGGTCGTCGCATCGTTGAAGATGCTCAGCGTCACGAATGCCGCGGCGAAGAACATCGCGACCTCGGGCAGTTTCTGGATGCCGCTCTTGAACGCGAAGACGCTCGTGCGTTCGTGATAGTCCGGCGTCATCTCCGCCCCCAGGCTGCCGTAAGGCATGCTGAAGCAGCTCGCCACGGCGATGTGCAGCCCCGAGGTGACCACCATGAACCAGAAATAACTCCACTCGCTCCAACCCGGACGGGCGAAGAACAGCAACGGCAGCCCCAGCCCCATCACGATTGAGCTCACCAGAATGTAAGGACGCCGCCGGCCCCAGCGGGAACGCGTGTTGTCCGAAAGCCAGCCGAAGAGCGGATCCGTCAGCCCGTCCACGAGCCGGTTGATCATCAGCGCGAGGCTCACCAGATGCGGCGACACATGCAGAAAGATGTTGAACACCGGCCAGGCCAGGCTCGGGTAAAGCCAGTTGCCCCAAAGGTCGTTGGTCGAGCCGATGCCGTAGGCGATTTTCTGTCCCAGCGGCACGCGATCGGCGGCCGCCGGCTCTGCAGCGGGATTTGACATGGGGTGAGGCGGTCGGGGTGACGAAAGCGGGCCGGATCAGCAGGTGTCGGCGAGGGAATGAAAAACCAGCGCGGCGCGGAGCCGCGCGAGGGTCTGCGGCCGGGTCAGCTCGACCTCCACGGTCTTGGGCTCGCGCGGAAACAGCTCGAAATAATTGTCGCTACCGCGATGCGCGATGCCGCGCAGATCGAAGGCCAGCCGGTGCTGGAACAGCGGCGCGGTGAACACCAGCGTCGCGCGGCGCGGCGATGCCTGCCGGATCGCCACGCGGACCCGGGTCTTCGGCAGGTCCAGAAAACGGGGCGCCGTCAGCAGCACGGAATCTTCGCTCACGCAACGGCCGGCCACATCCAGCGCGATGCGGACCACGATCCGCTCGCGGCCGTGCCGCGCGATCAGCCGGGCCAGCGCCAGCGTCTTCTGCCGGACGCTTTCCCCGTAACGCAGGACCACCGCCTTCCGCCCGCCGAGCAAACGCCGGCCGTCGAGATGAAAGACATCCCAACGCAGGACGCCCCGCGCGGAATCCGGCGCATCGTAAACCGTGTGAATATGCACCGCATCCACCGTGGAGTGGCGATAGTTGCCGATGCCCGCGGTCTCCTCCCCCGGCACCTGGGCGCACACCAGCGCCGGGGCGAAGAACCGCCGCGCCACATGGTGCAGCGCGCGCCAGCGACCGGTGAACTCCAGCGAGCTCCACGAGGCCACCGGCCAGCAGTCGTTGAGTTGCCAGTAGAGCGCGCCCATGCAGTGCGGCATCAGCCGGCGGTAGTGCTCCACGCCCGTCTGCATGCAATACGCCTGGTTGAGCTGGGAAAGGTAGATCAGGTCCGCCTGCGACTTCGGGAAACGGTAGCGGCGCGACACATAGTCGAGAATCACCTGGTTGCCGCCGCGGTTCTTCTGGTGGTTCTCCATCTCCGGCCCGAAGATATTGTCGGCCCCCGGCGCGGCGAAGGTCGCCTGCGTCTCCGGCGAACAATAGCTCTGCATGCCGAATTCGGAGACGAAGCGGAAGCGCCACTTCTCGTAGTCCTTCACCGGCGCGCGGCTGTGCCAGACATCCCAGAAATGGGTGTCACCGCGCCGTTCGCCCGCCTCGCGGCTGTTGTCGCCATCGCCCCGGTATTGAGAGGAGGGCCAGTAGTCCGTCACCCCGTCGTGCAGCTGCACGGCCCGCGGCAGCACCCGGTGGAAAATCGCATCGTAGTCGGCGCGGGCCGCCGGCGCGGCGAGCAGATCGGCGTTGAGTTGCTCGATCTCGTTGTTGCCGCACCAGAGCGCGAGACAGGCGCGGTGCCGCAAGCGGCGCACCTGCTGCTCCGCCTCCCGCTGCACGCTCTGCTGGAAGGCGCGGTCGCCCGGATAGAGCGAGCACGCGAACATGAAGTCCTGCCATACGAGCAGACCAAGTTCGTCGCAGAGATCGTAGAAATCCTCGCTCTCGTAGATGCCGCCACCCCAGACACGCAGCATGTTCATGTTCGCCTCGACGGCGCTGCGCAGGTCGCGCTCGTAATGCGCCCGGGGCAGCCCGGCCACGAAGCTGTGCGCGGGGATCCAGTTCGCGCCCTTCGCAAAAAGCGGCCGCCCGTTCACGACGAATTGAAAAGTCTCGCCGGCCGCATCCGCATGCCGGTCGAGCACGATGGTCCGCAACCCGATGCGCCGCACCCAGCGGCCCAGGGCGCGGCCATCGGCATGCAGCACCGAGACCTCCAGCGTATAGAGCGGCTGCGCGCCGTGGCCGCTCGGCCACCACAACTGCGGATGGTCCACCTTGATCCGCGGCCCCGTGCCCTCCGCGATCCGGATGCTGCCCAGGCTCAACCGCCAGCGATAGTGCATGGTCTGCTCCCGCCGCGCCAGCTCCGGCACCAGCGTGAGCAAGACGCTTCCGTCCGCCTGGTGTTGCTGCACAACCCGCACGTTTTCGAGCCGGTTGCCGCTCCAGGACTCCAACCGCAGATCGCGCCAGATGCCGGCGGTGACAAACCGCGGACCCCAATCCCAGCCGAACTGGCTGGGTTGTTTGCGGATCACCTGCGAGCGGCCCACCGGATCGTTAAACTCCCTCGGCTTGTGGCCGCGGCGGTGCGCGCGCACGTAACCCATCGCGCTGTCAAAGCGCACGCTCAGCTCGTTGAGCCCCGGGCGCAGCCAGCGTTTCACCGGCCAGCGGTGACCGATGAACATGTTTTCCGTGCGGGCGATTTCCTGGCCATTGATCGTGACCGTCGCCACCGTATCGAGCCCGTCGGCCACCAGCTCCACCTCCTCGTCGTCGAGAAGCGCGGCCGGCAACCGGAAGACCGTCCGGTATTCCCAATCGCGTTCCTCAATCCACTGGAGATCAAGTTCGTTGGTCCCCCAAAACGGGTCCGGAATTTTTCCGGCCCGGTGCAAGTCGGTGTGCACGCAACCCGGCACCGTGGCCGGCAGCCAGATTTTTCCGGCACAGTCGCGAAACTGCCAGACGGCGGAAGCGAGGGGAAACTGCTTCACGGCAGGCGCGCGGCGGCTTGGGCGGATGTCGGGGCAGAGGGCCGCGTTGCAGGGTGACCGGAGGAAGAGCGGAGCAAAATCATTGTAAAGTCTCCCGGGCAACGAGCCCGGGCAGACCATGTATAGCGCAACCCGCCGTCTGCGGTAATGAGAGCTTTTGTCCGAAAGTTGAGAATCCCCCTCCCCCGGTTGACACGCCGGCTCCCTCGCAAAAGGAGAGTCATCCCCCTTGCCCCATGCGCCCGCACCCGCTCTCCACCCTGTTTCTTTTCCTCTCGCTCGGTTTCACCGCTCCACAGGCCTTCGCTGACGTCCCGGCCGGCAGACTGGAACGACTCACACGCGGCATCAACCTCTCCCACTGGCTGTCCCAGATCCCGACGGAGGACGGCGCCTACCGCCGCGAGTGGTTCGATGCTTACATTGGGCGCGAGGATTTCGCCCTGCTCGCCGGCGGTGGCTTCCGGCATGTGCGGCTGCCGGTGGAGTTCGAGCTGTTCCTCGATGAACAGCAGCCCGGCGCACTCAAGCCGGAGTTCCTGCCGGTGCTGGACAATGCGCTCGACGCCCTGCGCGAAGCCGGGCTCGCCGTCATCGTGGACTGGCACGCGCGCGAGGATACCAAGCGCCGCCTGAAGGACGACCCCGCCTTTGCCGATACCGCGGCGACCCTGTGGGGAGCCCTGGCCCGGCACCTTGCGACGCGCGATCCCGAATGGGTTTTTCTGGAAACGCTGAACGAGCCGGCGGGCGGCATGACCGCCGCTTACTGGAGTGAACTGCAACAACGCTTCGTCGCCGCCATCCGGGCCGCGGCGCCGGCGCACACGATCATCGTCACGGCGCATCTCTGGAGCAGCATTGACGAACTGCTGCAGCTCCCACGCCTCGCGGAAGACAACCTCGTCTATAATTTCCATTTCTACGAACCGATGGTCTTCACGCACCAGTCGGCCCACTGGCCCGAAATGGGCCTGGAACCCATCGCCGGGCTCGCCTACCCGGCCGAGGCGGCGAGCAAGGAGGAGAACCTCGCGCGCATCGGTGACTTCGGCCGCCAGTTCCTGCTCGCCTACGATGCCGATCGCGACTGGCTCGCCCGGCGTCTCGCGATCATCGCCGACTGGGGCCGGCGGCTCGGCGTGCCCGTCACCTGCAACGAATTCGGAGTCTATACCCACGTCACGCCCCGGGCCGACCGGCTCCGCTGGTTGCGCGACACGCGCGAGCTGCTCGAAGAGTTCCACATCGGCTGGACGATGTGGGACTACGCCGGTGGATTTGCGGTCACGTCCATCGCCACGCCGGGAGCCCGCCAGCTCGATTCCGCCTGTCTGGAAGCCCTCGGACTGGCCGGAAATCCCGGCTGGGCTGATCCCGACAGATAGGCCCCGGGTATGTTTTCCGTTGCCCCCCACCCGGGGAAGCGCGCTTGAATAGGCGCGTGCCATCCGCCCCCACGCCTTCATTGCAGACCGTCAGGCAGGAACTGCAGACCAGCTGGGCGGAGCGTGAGTTGAACAGCCCCCGGCTGCTGCGGGCCGTGACCGCCGCGCAGACGGCTCTGGCCGGGCAGCCCCCTTCCGAAAAACCAGTCCGGCATTTGTCCGGCTGGATGCATCTCGGCTCGGCCTACGGCTGCCTGCTGCGCGCGGATTTCAGCAAGGCTGTTGAAGAAACCGCCCTGGCGGCCGGGGAGATGACCGGTGTGGGAGACGAATTCGGCGCCGCCTGGGCCGGCGTGATCCAGTCCACCGGGCTCTTCTATCTTTGCCGCTATCCGGAAGGCCTCGCCCAAGCGGAGGCGGCTCTCGCCCTTTTTGAACAACTCGGGGACCAGCGCGGCCAGAGCGGCGCGTTCACCGCCATCGCCAACATCTGCCGCGTGAACGGCCAGCCGACCCGGGCCCTCCGCAGCGCCCGGCTTTCGCTGGAGCATGCCCAAGCCTGCGGGCACGCCCCGTCGGAGGCCACCGTGCTCAACAACCTCGGCACCATCGCCCACAGCCTCGGTGACTTTGCGCAATCCGTCACCTACTTCGAGCGTTCGCTCAACCTGGCGCGGCGCATCAGCCACCGCCGCATCGAGGTCTCGGCCCTGAACAACATCGGCGCCACCTGCGAAGCAGCCGGGGACATCGCCTCCGCCCTCCAATGGCACCGGCAGAGCCTCGCGCTCAAGGAAGGAGGCAGCGACCGTCGCAGCCTGGCCATCTCCCTCAACAACGTGGGCATCGCCTTGAGAAAGTTGGGGCATGCCGCCGAGGCGGTCGAAAACCAGAAACGCAGCCTCGCCCTCTTTCTCGAAGTTGGCGACCTCTGGGGACAAGCCTACTGCCATCAGGAATTCAGCACGCTGGCCGCCGCCCGCGGGGATTTCGCCGAAGCCCGAAGCCAGGCCGAGCGAACCCTAGAACTCCGGCACGCGATGGGCGACCGACTGCTGGAGGCCGAGGCCGTCATCGCCTTCTCCAATCTTCTCCTGCAGCATCCCGCGACACCCGCCGACAGCGGGCGCGCCCGGGATCTCGCCACCGCCGCCCTCGCCATCGGCCAGGAAGCCGGGGCCACGCGCATCCAGCTGGAAGCCCGGAAAGCACTGCATGCCGCCACCAAAGCCGCCGGCGACCTCCCGACCGCACTCGAGCATTGCGAGGCAATCATGGCCCTTGAGCAGCAGATGCTCAGCGAGGAAGCCGACCAGAAACTGAAAAACCTCCGCGTCCTGCATGAAGTGGAGACCGCCCAACAGCAGCTGGAAACCGAGCAGCGCCGGTCGCAGGAATTGCAAGCCGCCCTCGACCAGACCGAGCAACACCGCCAGCGCGCCATCCAGGCCGACCAATACAAAAGCGAAGTCCTGCGCATTGTCGCACACGACCTGCGCAGCCCGGTCGCCGCCATCCGCTCCATCACCGAACTGCTCTCCCACCAGCATACGGGCGATCCCAACACCCAGGAACTCACCGCCATGCTCAGCCGGTCCGCCGAATCGGTCCTCGACATGGTCAACAACATCCTCGATGCCGCCGCGCTGGAGGAAGGCCGGCTCTCCCCTTCACTCCGCTCTCTCGACCTGGGCCCCTTGCTTCAGGAAACCATCCGCCTGCACGACGCACCCATCCGGGCCAAACACCAGCGGCTCGAATGCAAACTGGAGTCCCCTCTCACCTGCACGGGCGATGCGCAGATGATCGCCACCGCCGTTTCCAACCTGCTTTCCAATGCCTCCAAGTTCAGCCCCGCCGGCAGTTGCGTGCGCCTGCAGGCCAGACGCCAGAGCGATCCCAAGGCCGGCGAAGTCGTCTGGATTTCCGTGCAGGACGAAGGACCGGGCCTGACCGCGGAAGACCAAACCAGACTGTTCGGCCGGTTCACCCGGCTCTCCGCCCGGCCCACAGCGGGTGAAAGCTCCAGCGGGCTGGGCCTTTTCATCGTGCAAAAGATGGTGGCCATGCAGGGTGGTCGCGTCTGGGCCGAATCCGCCGGCGCCGGTCGCGGCGCGACCTTTTTCATCAACCTGCCGGCCGGTTAAGCCACCGCGCCTCACCAAAGATAACCCCGGCTTATCAGGGTCAGTCGGGTTTGTGACATCCGCTGCCTTGCAACCGATTGGGGCAACGTTTCACAGACCGGGGAGTCTAACTCCACGACATGACAAAAAACCCGAACGACCCCATCGATCTCGCCTCCAAGCTCATTGTCAGCGGCATCCATCTGGAGCTCACGGATGCACTGCGCGACATCGTCGCCCAGAAAGCCGGACGCCTGATCCGGCATAACGATCACATCATCCGCATCCGCGTGGATATTGAGCATGACAAAACCCGCGGTGTCTCCGACCAGTTCATCGCCAAAGGGCATGTCGAAGTCAGCGGCCCCGACCTCATCGCCAGCGCCGCCAGCGAAGACGCCTACAAGTCCCTTGATCTGCTCATCGACAAGCTCGACCGGCTCGTGCGCCGCCGGCACAGCAAGGATGTTGATGTCCATCGGCGCGCCTCTTCGCTCTCCGCCGGAGGATGAGGGAGTGACTCCGCCACCGGGACAGGCCCGCCTGTCCCGGTTTGTTGCGGGATTGTCAGGATTCGCGCTTGCACGCCGTGGCCGGCGCGATGCACTCGGCGACTTTCATGTCCGCCACGCCCAACCCTGATCACGTGCTGCGCCTCGCCGGCGAGCTGAATCTCAAGGTCCACCAGGTCGCCGCCACCGCGCAGCTCCTCGCCGAAGGCGCCACCGTCCCCTTCATCGCCCGCTACCGCAAGGAAGCCACCGGCGAACTCGACGAAGTGCAGGTGGCCGCCATCCGCGACCGGCTCGATACGATGAAGCAGCTCGACGAGCGCCGCGCCACCATCCTCGCCTCGCTCAAGGAGCGCAATCTGCTCACCCCCGAGCTCGAAAAGGCCATCGCCGCCGCCGAAACCCTCACCAAGCTGGAGGACATCTACCTGCCCTTCCGCCCGAAGAAACGCACCCGCGCCACCATCGCGAAGGAAAAGGGCCTCGAACCCCTGGCCGAGCTCATCTGGACGCAGGACCCTGCCGCCGACATCGCCGCCGCCGCCGCCGCGCTCATCGGCCACGAATACATCCTCGACGACGGCAAGCAGACACCCGGCAAAATCGAGTCCGCCGAGGACGCGCTCGCCGGCGCCCGCGACATCCTCGCCGAGCGCATCAGCGACGATGCCCGCGCCCGCGAAAAACTCCGCACGCTCTACCGTGCCCAAGCCGTCGTCTCCTCCAAAGTCATGTTCGGCAAGGAGACCGAAGGCGCAAAGTTCAAGGACTACTTCGAATGGTCCGAGCCCCTGGCCAAGGCGCCCTCCCACCGCGTCCTCGCCATGCGCCGCGGTGAAAAAGAGCTCTGCCTCATCATGCGCATCACGCTGCCGGACGAGCTGCTGGCCCTCGCCGAACTCGAACCGCTGTTCGTCGCCGGCAAATCGTCCGCCTCCGAGCAGGTGCGCCTCGCCGTGCACGACGCCGCCAAACGCCTGCTCTTCCCCGCCATCGAGACCGAGATGCGCCTCGAATCGAAGAAGCGCGCCGACGAGGAGGCCATCAAGGTCTTCACCTCCAACATGCGCGAACTTCTCCTCGCCGCGCCGCTCGGCCAGAAAGCCGTCATGGCCATCGACCCCGGCATCCGCACCGGTTGCAAGGTCGTGCTGCTCGACCGCCAGGGGAAGCTGCTGCACAACGACGTCGTCTATCCCGACCGCCTCGAAGCCGACGCCGCCGAGAAACTCCGGAGCTTCGTCAAATTCTTCAACGTCGAGGCCGTCGCCATCGGCAACGGCACCGCCGGCCGCGAAACCGAGGCCTTCGTCCGCGGACTCA
>CAYSBR010000018.1:0-65259 GCA_964429385.1 uncultured Opitutaceae bacterium | reverse complement strand
GGACACCACCCTTTCACGGTGAGAACCGGGGTTCGAATCCCCGTGGGGACGCCATCTTTTAAGTCCTGTAGCTCTAGTGAGTTACGGGACTTTGTGTTTTCGACTCAGCCCTAAGTGACAATGAGGGTGACAATCAGTTCAAGAAAATCTGGGGACGTTTCAGGATGACGCCGAAGCTTCTGAACACGCGGAAAGAATAGGTTAATCTGGACGTCGGCCGCGCTGGGGTGCGGATCTCAAAAAGGCGAGCCCGGCGAAATTCAAGGCTCAGGCCGACGAGTTGAGGAAGCGGCTCGGATAGAATACGTGTGGGAAGCAAGGCTGTGAAATTGAAATCCTGCCTTTCTCTGAAACTGCATGGCACGCTCTTTGGTCGGTCTTGAGATATTTCACCGTAGCTCCGATCCAAACTTGGGCGTTTGTCACAGAATCTTAATATTATCTGCATTGAGACAGGCTTTTTCCTAAGCCCATAGTGGGTGCGTGAGTCGTCGCATCTGCGGCGCGGAAGAAACTGTCCCAGTTCTGCGCTGGAGGGTTTCAGTCCATCAGTTTCCACCTTTCGTCACCCGTCAGCTTTGCCCATTTCCAGACCATGAGTTCCTTTAATCGCCGTGATTTTATCCGCTCCGGGGTCAAAGGGTCGCTTTTGCTCGCAACGGGGATACAGTCTTTTGGCTCGGTCGCGGTGCGTGAAGATCCCGGGCTTGCCCGCAATGTGATTTTTCTCGTGAGCGACGGCATGAGTGTCGGGGCGCTCGCACTGGCGGAGCGCTACCGGAGGCGTTTTGAAGAACGGGGTACGCACTGGATGAATCTCTATGCCCGGCCGGATATACGCCGCGCGCTGATCGATACTGCATCCGCGAATTCCCTGGTGACCGATTCTGCGGCCGCATCTTCCGCGTGGGGGTGTGGGTTCAAGGTGAAGAACGGGGCCATTAACGTCACGCCGGATGGCAGGCCCCGGACGCCGATTTTAACCCTGGCGCAGGTCACCGGTCGTGCAACGGGACTGGTGAGCACGGCGCGCATCACGCACGCAACGCCGGCCGGTTTCGCCGCGCAGGTCGAATCGCGGGTGGATGAGGAAAAGATCGCGCAGCAGTATTTGCGTGCGGAAATCGATGTGCTGCTTGGCGGAGGCTCGGTTTTCTTTGAGGCGGACAAGCGCTCCGACGGTATGGATCTTTTTGCCTCATTCGCTCGCGCGGGCTATCGTGTGGCGAGAGCGCGAGACGCCCTCCAGCAACTTTCCGGAGCGGAAAAGATTCTCGGCGTTTTCGGATCGGATCACCTGCCTTATACGCTGGATGCCAAAGCCGATAGTTTGGCGCGGCATGGCGCCCCCACGCTGGCAGAAATGACCCGGGTCGCGCTGGATCGTCTGGACGCTGCCCCGCGGGGGTTTGTCCTGCAAGTGGAGGGTGCCCGCGTGGATCATGCCGCCCACGCCAATGATGTCGGAGCGCTGGTCCATGAGCAGCTGGCGTTTGATGATGCGATTGGCGAAGTGGTGCGTTTCGCCGAGGGGCGCGACGACACGCTGGTCATCGTTACGACCGATCACGGCAACGCCAACCCGGGGCTGAATGGCGCGGGTGGCAGCTTCAACAGCCGTGGCGGAAGTTACGGGGATACCCAGGCTTGCTTCGAGCGACTGGCGGAGTTCAGGCATTCGAATGCGTGGGTGCTGGCAGGGCTTGATGCCGGCAGTACGCCGGGGCAGGTGCGGGATCGTGTCCAGGAGGCAAACGGCATAGTGCTTATGGAGGATGAAGCGGACCTTTTGCTGCGTGCGCTGCGCCACGATACAAGCCCGCGCGAAGGCTACCGGGTGCGGAATGAGCCTCTCATCACCCTGGGGCAGCTTGTTTCCAATTACACTTCCGTCGGTTGGACCGGAACCCAGCACACCACCGATCTGGTCGAGCTGGCGGCTTTCGGGCCGGGCAGCGGGCCGGTTGTGGGGCTGCTGCAGAACAATGAAATTTTTGGCATCATGGTGCGTGCCATCGGCGCATCGCGAGCGCACGTCAAAGTCGCTTAGATCGGACTATTGAGCGGGTGCGGCCGGCGGCCATGCCGGCTGGCAGACTGGATATCCGGTGTCTTATGGGGATGTGTCTGCATGGGGCCGCGCCGCATGTCTTCGCTTATGCTATCACCTCGTGTGCATGATGGATGGCTGAGCGAGCGATTTGATCCCTTGCATGGGGACGATCCGAGCCATGCAGGGTTGTTGGTCCGGGGATCGTTTGCGTCGCCGCCTTCAAGGCGGCGACGTTCTCCACGGGTGAGGCGGTCAGCCGGCTTTCAGCGAGGCCATGTCGATGGAGAAGCGGTACTTCACGTCTCCTTGGAGCAGGCGCTCCCAAGCTTCGTCGATCTTCTGGATGGGGATGACTTCGACGTCGGCGGTGATGTTGTGCTGACCACAAAAATCGAGCATCTCCTGCGTCTCGGCGATACTGCCGATGGGCGAGCCGGAGAGGCTCCTGCGGCCCATGATCAGGGAGAAGGCGGAGACAGGCAGCGGCTTCTCGGGCGCGCCTACCAGGGTGAGGTTGCCCTCGGGCCTGAGCAGCTGGAGATAGGCGTTGATGTCGTGCTCGGCGGAGACGGCGTCGAGGATGAAGTCGAAGCTGCCCGCGTGCTTCGCCATCTCGTCGGAGTTTTTGGATATGGCGACCTCATGGGCGCCGAGGCGGAATGCGTCCTCCTTCTTCCCGGGCGAGGTGGTGAAGACGACGACATGCGCGCCGAAGGCGCGGGCAAACTTGACGCCCATGTGGCCGAGTCCGCCGATGCCGACAACGCCGACCTTCTGTCCGGGGCCGACCTTCCAATGGCGCATTGGCGAATAGGTGGTGATGCCGGCGCAGAGCAGCGGGGCGGCGGCGGCGAGCGGGAGATGGGCGGGAACGCGGAGGGCGAAATGCTCGTTCACCACGATGCTTTCGGAGTAGCCGCCGTGGGTGGGGGTTCCGAGCACCGGCTCGGTCCCGCCGTAGGTTCCGATCTGGGTGGGGGAAAATTGCTCCTTGCCCGCCTTGCAGAACGGGCAGCTGGCCATGTCTGCGCCGACCATGCAGCCGACGCCGGCGAGGTCGCCGGGTTTTATTCTGGTGACCTTGGGGCCGACTCTGGTGACGCGACCGACGATCTCGTGGCCCGGCACGCAAGGATAGCTCGCGGGCATGACATTCCACTCGTTACGCGAGTAGTGGAGGTCGGAGTGGCAGACGCCGCAGTAGAGAATCTCGATCTGCACGTCGAGATCGCCTGGCTCACGCCGCTGGATGGTGTCGGGTTTGAACGAGGCGGTCGGGCCGGCGAGAGAGTAGGCTTTGGCGGAATAAGTCCTGGGTGGGTTCATCTAATGCAGAAGGAGTGGAGGGGGGTGAAAATCACAAGCAAGCGCTTTCCCTGCGGCGGGCGGCTTGGGGCGGACGCGGTGAGGAGCTCTCAAACGAAGTCGAAAATCACGGTTGCGCCTCATTTTGATCTGAATCGCCGAAGAGCGCAGCCCCTCGCTGAGGTTCGGCCGGGGTCAATGCCCCGGCCACATCAAATGGAGTCGTACCAAAAGCTCGTGACATCTGCCGACCATTGCCAACGCTTCAGGCCCCGAACCAAATGCTATTTATGATGCAACTCCAACCTTCCGGTTTCATTGCCCGCCTTTCGTGTCTCCTCGCCTGCCTGTCGTTGTTTGTGCCGGTGTTTGCCGTCGCCGCAACTGAAGAGGATGCCGGGGCGGCGGTTGCTCGCGAGTCCCGCCAACTCGAACGCCGCCACCAGCGCGCAGTGACCGCGCTTGAGCAGGAGCAACAGGCTGCGGTTCATCGCCTGGAGTCGGCTCACCGCAACCAGCTCACCGAGCTGAAGCAAAAGCAGGAGGCTGCTTTGACCAAACGCTTTCAGGAAGCGGGTGCTGACGGCGCTGCGTCCCTCGCGGCACTTCTGGGAGGCGGAGGCTTTCAACTTGAAGAGCGCCTGTTGCAGCTGAACTACAACGCCCGTGACCTGCGCGCCATCGAACGCGAGTTCGCCGCCAAGCTCCGCTCGCTCGAGCGCGAGTATGAACTCGCGCTGCAGACGCTCCAGCTGCGGACCATCGAAGATTCCGCCGAGCGCGGGCTCACCCAGCGCCGCCAAAAGATCGCGCATGAGCACGCTTTGCGCCGTGATCGGCTTGAGCAGAAGCACGCCGTTGAAATTGATCGCCTCACTCTGGAGGCTGAAGAGCAGGTTGTGGAAGCCGAGGCCGCCGCCGCCAGCTACCTCATGGAAAAGATTCAGTCCCAGGTGAAAAACGCCGGAACCTCGGGCAATGAGGTGAACCCTTTCGCCCTGATGGGCGATCCCGGTTATCTCGAGCGCACCCAGAAGGTGCAGCGCATCCGCGACGACCTGAGCACCCGCCTGGGCGAACTCGAACTGGAGATCGAGCGAAGCCGCACTGCGATCAACCACGATGAGGAAGACGCCCTCGACGATTTGCTCTGAAGCGGACGCCGCCAGGCTCCTCGCGCTGATTTACTGTAAGCAGGGCGGCTGCCCCCGGTTCGGCCTCAACGAGGTCGGTTGTGCGCTGTGCGGCGCCTTCAGGGCCAAATGAGGCTCCTCTTCTTTCGTGCGGGTTTGCGCATGGCTTGACGACTTTGCTAAAGTCCCGGTTGCCCCTGTATGAAACCCTCCGATCCGGCCCACGCATTCGATCTCCGGCACGCCGCAACCTACGATGAGCGCTGGGCACCGCTGTCCGCTCTGCGCGACAGCCTGCATTTGCAGATGCGTTTCATCCTGCGGGAGCTGCCGGATGATGCCCGGGTGCTGTGCGTAGGGGTTGGCACGGGGGCGGAACTGCTCGCGCTGGCCGCGGCCTTTCCGCGCTGGCGTTTCGTCGCGGTGGATCCTTCCGCACCGATGCTGGAGGTGTGCCGCCGGAAAGCGGAAGAGGCCGGCATCGCCGCGCGTTGCGAATTCCATGCGGCCTATGTGAATACACTCCCGCCCACCGAGCTCTTCGACGCGGCCACGACGATCCTTGTTTCCCAGTTCATTACCGACCGGACGCACCGCGTCGCCTTTTTCCGCGACATGGCCGCGCGGATGCGTTCCGGTGGTCTCCTGATCACCGCGGACCTTAGTCTGAGCGAGGCGGACCGGCACGAGAGCCTGCTGGGCGTCTGGCGGCAGATGATGCGGCATGTCGGCGCGAGCGAAGAGCAGATTCAGACCACGCTGGCCAATTATGGTCGTGAGGTCGCGCTGCTGCCCGTGCCCGCCATGGAGGTGCTGCTGGCCGAGTCCGGATTCAGCCACCCTGTTCACTTTTATCAATCGCTGCTGATCCACGGTTGGTATGCGCGGAAGCCCTGACGTCGCTGCGGCCGGTTTTCGCAATGCAGGGTTGTATTTTGCCGGGGTGGGCGCTGGGGTGGCGGGCGTTTTTGCGACGCCGGGCATTCCGGCTCTGGCGTCATTTTATCAACCTGTCTGTTTTTTATGTCCGCTCCTTCCTTTCAAACCGCTGACCAGCGTGTCAGCTATGGCATCGCCCTGAACATGGGCCGCAACATCGTCCAGCAGGGCGGCGTAGAGATCGATCTGGCGGCGTTTATGGCTGGATTGCAGGACGGTCTGGGCGGGGCGGAACCGCGGGTGGCGGAGCAGGATTTGCGGGCGGCTTTTGCGACAGCGCAGTCCCGGGTTGAGGCGATTGCGAAGGAAAAATCGTCGCAACAGTCGGCGGCGGGCCAGGCGTTCCTGGCGGAGAACGGTGCGCGGGCGGGCGTGGTGACGACGGCGTCGGGTCTGCAATACGAGGTGTTGCGCGCGGGCGCGGGCGCGAAGCCCACGCCGGAGCAGACGGTGGAGGTGCACTACCACGGCACGTTGATTGATGGCACGGTGTTCGACAGCTCGGTGCAACGCGGCGAAACGATTTCCTTCCCGGTGACGGGTGTCATCCAGGGCTGGGTCGAGGCGCTGCAGCTCATGCAGGTCGGCGCGAAGTGGAAACTCTTCATCCCGGCCGGCCTCGCCTACGGCGACCGGGCCCAGGGCGCGATCCCGGCGGGTTCCGTGCTGGTGTTCGAGGTCGAGTTGATCGGCATCGAGTGAAGGGGCGGGGCAAGGGTTGAGGATCAAGCGGCAAGCCGCGGATCGAACGGAGGCGTGCGGCCGGTAACGCCTCCGCGGCTTTTTCCGCAACCGGTTCTTGCCCGGCAGCGCCGGATGCGAATCCTCGGCACTCCGGTAAACGTCCCCCATGTCGTCTTCCCTGACCACCGATCTTTCCGCGCTGGCCGCCCGTTTGGAGGGCGAGCTGCATCACGACCGGGTGATGCGCACGCTGTATGCGACCGATGCCTCGGAGTATCAGGAGCTGCCACTGGCGGTGGCGTTGCCGAAATCTGAGGACGACCTGCGGCAACTGCTGGCTTTTGCACGCCGCCATCGCACCGGACTGATTCCGCGCGCGGCCGGTACGTCGCTGGCGGGGCAGGTGGTGGGCCGCGGCATGGTGATGGATCTGGGCCGGTATCTGAACCGCATCCTCGGTTACGATGCCGCCACGCGCCGCGTGCGGGTGCAGCCGGGCGTGGTGCGCAACGATCTCAACCTCCACCTCAAGCCGCACGGCGTGTGGTTCACGCCCGAGACGTCCACCGCCAACCGCGCGATGATCGGCGGTATGGCGGGCAATAATTCCTGCGGGGCCAACTCCATCAAGTATGGCACGACGCGCGATCACCTCGTGTCGGTGCGCGGTTTCCTGAGTGATGGCAGCGAGGCGGTCTTTGGCCCGCTTACGCGTGAGGAATTTGCACGGAAATGCGCCGGGCCGGACACGCTTGAAGCCCGCATCCACCGCTTTGTGCGCGACCTGCTGGGCGACGCGGAAAACCGCCGGCTCATCGGGGAGCATTTTCCCAAGCCATCGGTCACCCGGCGCAACACCGGCTACGCGCTGGACGCCTTGCTGGACAACGCGGTCTTCGACCCGACGTCGGATAGGCCCTTCAATCTTTGCCGGCTGATCGCGGGTTCCGAGGGGACGCTTTTTCTCGGGGTCGAATACGAGCTCAACTGCGAACCGCTGCCGCCGCCGGGCGCGCTGCTCTGCGCGCACTTTGCGACAGTGCGTGATTCGCTCAAGGCCACGTTGATCGCGATGCGGCACGCGCCCTTCGGCTGCGAGCTGATCGACCGCCACATTCTCGAATGCACCAAGGCCAACCTCGAACACGCGAAGAACCGCTTCTTCGTGGAGGGCGATCCCGGCGCGGTGCTGGTGGTCGAGCTGCGGCATGAGGATCGCGCTCATCTGGAGCGGGAGTTTGCGGCGATGGTGGCCGCGATGCGCGCCGCCGGGCTGGGCTACGCCTTCCCTGTGCTGTGGGACGACGACTGCGACAAGGTCTGGGAGCTGCGCCGCGCGGGGCAGGGATTGATGAACAATGTGCGCGGCGACGCCAAGCCGCGCGAGATCGTCGAGGATACGGCGGTGGCGGTTGAGGATCTGCCGGATTACATCGCGGAGTTCGACGCGCTGATGAAGACCAAATACGGCATCAGCTGCGTGTATTACGCCCACGCGGGCGCGGGTGAATTGCACACCCGGCCGCTCTTCGACCTGAAAACGCGCGAGGGGCTGAAGATGTTCCGCGACATCGCGACCGATGTCGCCGCGCTGGTGAAGAAATACCGGGGCTCGCTCTCCGGCGAACACGGCGACGGCCGGCTGCGCGGCGAGTTCATCCGCTTCATGGTCGGCGATGCGTGCTATGCGATGATGCGCCGGGTGAAGGAGACCTTCGACCCGGACGGGCTTTTCAATCCCGGCAAGATCATTGATACACCGCCGATGGACACGCACCTGCGGCACAGCCCGGGCCATGTCGTGCCCGATTACCGGACGCTCTTCGACTTTGCCGAGGCGGAGGGTGTGCTGCGCGCGACGGAGAAGTGCACCGGTGTGGGCGAGTGTCGCAAATCTCACCTCATGGGCGGCACGATGTGCCCGAGCTACATGGCCACGCGCAACGAGCAGGACACCACCCGCGCGCGGGCCAACCTGCTGCGCGATGTGCTCACGCATCCGGAGAACGTGCGCAATCCCTGGGACAGCGAGGCGGTGAAGGGCGTGATGGACCTCTGTCTCTCCTGCAAGGGCTGCAAGGCGGAGTGTCCGTCCAATGTGGATGTGGCCCGCCTGAAGGCGGAGTGGCAGCAGCACTATCACGACGCGCACGGTGTGCCGCTGCGCGCGCGGTTGATCGCCAATTTCACCAGTGCCATGCGGCTCGCATCCCTGGCCCCGCGCGTGCACAACTGGTTTGCGACCGGCGCGCCCGCGCCGCTGCTCAAGCGCCTCGCCGGGTTCGCGCCGCAGCGCAGCCTGCCGCCGTTGCACCGGACGACGCTTGCGGCCTGGCACCGGCGCCACGCGAATCAGAGAGGACCCGAAGGCGTGACGACCAATCGTTTTCCGCACGGGCGGGTCTATCTGTTCTGTGACGAGTTCACCAACTACCACGACACCGCGATCGGCATCCAGGCGGTGGAACTGCTCAACCGCCTCGGTTACGAGGTGATCATCCCTCGCCATGTGGCCAGCGGCCGGGCGCATTTCTCCAAGGGGCTCGTGCGCGACGCGCAAAAACTCGCGATCCGCAATGTGGAGCTGCTGGAGGGTGTGATCACGGCGGAGACGCCGCTGATCGGCCTGGAGCCGTCGGCGATCCTCGGCTTCCGCGACGAGTATCCCGACCTGATGCCCGCGCACCTGAAGGACGCGGCGCGGATACTGGCCGGGCACGCCCTGCTGATTGATGAGTTCCTCGCGCGTGAGGCGGACGCCGGCCGGATCACCGCCGGGGCCTTCAAGCCCGCGGCGCGGACGATCAAGCTGCACGGGCACTGTCACCAGAAGGCGCTCAGTTCGCTGGTGCCGACGGTGAAGCTGCTTGAGCTGCCGGCGGGGCACAAGGTGCAGCTCATCCCGAGCGGCTGCTGCGGCATGGCCGGCTCCTTTGGCTACGAGGCGGAGCATTTCGCGGTGTCGCAGCAGATCGGCGAACTCGTGCTGTTTCCCGCCGTGCGCGCGGCGGCGGCCGATGTTGTCATTGCCGCGCCGGGCACAAGCTGCCGTCACCAGATCAAGGACGGCACGGGCCGCATCGCGCTGCACCCGGTGGAGATCCTGCACGCCGCGCTGGCGTGAAAAAACTCCTGATGTTGTTTGAGAATCGGGCGGATGGAAAATGGTCGCAGTATTTTCAGACTGCCGCCTTTCGATCATCGGCTCAGAAGCCTTCCGGCCAGGGCTGGCTGGCGGGGGCGCGCCAGAGGATGTCTTTGTCGATCCGCGGTTTTTTGTGCCGGTATTTTTCCATCAGGCGGATCTTGGCGCGCACATGGTCGCCGAGATTCCGACCGTAGATGAAGGTGCTTTCGCCGGTGGCGGAGACGACCATGAACTCGGTGGGCGAGTGCTCGAAGTGGTCGAGGAAGCCGCGGGCATTTTCCAGTTCGAGGTCGATGGCGGCTTGCAGGAATTTCTCGTGTTTCCGCTTCTGCGCGGGGGTCTTGCTTTCAAGGTAGCCGTAAACGCCGGCGCACCACGCGGCGACGCTGCGGAGCGTCGTCGCCCAGTGGCGGTAGCCGCGCAGGCGGTCGCGCAGGTCGGTGAAGACGGCGGCGGCCTGGGCGTCGTCGCCGCACTTGACGAGCGCGCCGGCGACGAATTTCTCCGCCTTGGCGATGCGCGGGAGGAGATTTTTGTCGAAGCGCGGCACCATCAGGTCGGCGGATTCGCGGGTGATGAGGTTGAAGAGCACGTCCTTGCCGAGGTCGTTGAGGCCGGGGTTGTTGTGCTGGAAGCAGCCGTGGCGCTCATAGTAGAAACGTTCGGCGGCGGGGATGGCCTCGATGTCGGGCACGAGGGGGCGGTCGAAGGTGCGCTGCCAGCAGAAGCCGAAGCCGCAGAAGAGCGGTACGATGGGCTGCCAGGTGACGGCTTCCTCGAAGAGCGCCCAGGCCTGGGCGAGCGCGGGGCCGTGGGTTGCGCCGGCGAAGCGCACGGCTTCGTCGGCGAGGACGTCATCAATGCTGCGTTCCGGGGTGAGTTGGGCGGCGCGGATGGCGGCAGGGTTGGGCCAGTAGGGGGCGGCGGCGGTGTTGGCGAGGCCGCCCATGGCGCTGACCATGTTGGCGCCGATGTCCTTGAGCTGCGTGAGGCGCGCATGAATCATGCGGGGCCAGGGGATGCCGATGAGCGGTTCCTGGTTCCAGGCCGGGCCGGGTGAGTAGGTGAGAATCGGCTCCACGCCCTGTGCGCGTTCCTTGGCGAGCTCGGGCTTTTCGCGTTCGTCGAGCTGGCAATGGAACATGCCGCCGGCCACGCCCAGTTGATCGGCGTATTTCGGATGGCTGTAGGGCAGGGAGTAGCCGCGCGCGAGCATCGAGGGGCCTTCCCAGTGCACGCCGCGGCCGAGCTCGGCCTTGAGGTGATCGTGCTCGGCCTTGAAGGGCTCGATGCGCAGGCTGAGCTTGAAGTCGGGGTTAATCTCGGCGGCGGCCTCGCGGAGGTTGCGCAGGAATTTGCCGATGCTCTTGCCGGCGGCCTCGGCGATCTTGTCGTGGCTGCGCCATTCGCGGATCATGTAGGGGCCGCCGTTGCGGCCGATGTAGAGCGAGGCGGTGTGTTCGAAGCCGCCGCCGCTGTCGTTGGTCCAGACGGACATGGCGTCGAGATCGGGCACGGCCTGCATCAACGCCTGGGTGGCGAGGCGGTAGTGTTTCTGCACGACCGGGTGATCCTGCGCCATGGTGTAACGCGGGAGGCGCGAGCGGAAGGGATGATCAATCCGCGCGCCGCGCAGGGTGGGGTATTTTTGGAAGAAGCGTTCGGGCAGGCTGCGCGGTTCGTAGAGGCAGACGGAGGGCTTGAGGCCGTAGCGGCGGCCGAGGGCGGCGAGGTCCTGCAGGCGTTCGCGGTTGGCATCGAGGTATTGCGCGGGCCAGATGCCACGGGTGAGCGGCGTGTCGATGAAGTGATTGAAGCCCGGGCAGTAGGTGTAGAATTGCGAATAGTATTCGCCGGGGACGGAGTCTTCGTAGGGGAAATGGGTCTGCAGGCTGTTGACCTCGATGTGGGTGAAGCCGGCCTCGGCGAGCGTGGCGGCGTAGTGCTCGGGGGAGAACTTGCGGTTGGATTTCCAATACTGGGCGAAGGAGGCGTCCCAGATGGGGCGGTTCATGGCGAAGCTGCGGCGCAGGAGGAGGCCGCGGGCGAGCTTTTCGCGGGTGGCGCCGGTGAGGCCATGGGCGAGGAGGCGGGCGGCGGCGAAGAGGCCGGCGCCGTCGCTGGCGATGACTTCGCCGGAGTTGTCGTCGTCGAGGCGCAGCCACATCCAGCTGGCGGCATCCTGGGCGGCCTTGGTGGCGGCGGGTGCCCAGCCACGGGAGGCGAGCGCGAGATTGACCGCTTGCCGGTTGGCGCGTGCGGCCGAAGCGGCGGTGGCACCGGTCAGGCGGGCGAGTTCGGCGGCGGCGGTTTGCTCGGCCGGCTGGAATTTGACGGGATAGACGATGCGGCTCAGGGCGAGGGTGGAGCTCATGGGCTTCATGGCGAAGCGGGCTTCGTGGCGAAGCGCAAGCCCGCGGCGCGTCAACGGGTGGGAATCTCCGCGAATTTTCAGAGTGATTCGCCCTTGCATTTCCCGGCTACGGAGGACACGGAAAACGCCTCTTCCATGCGCGCCCTGTATTACCCGGCATTTGACCAGTTGGAAATCCGCGATGTCCCCGTCGCCGAGCCCAGGCCCGACGAGGTGCGGCTCAAGGTTGCCGCGTGCGGCATCTGCGGCAGCGAGCTGGAGACTTTCAAGACCCACAGCCCGCGCCGCCAGCCTCCGTTGGTGATGGGGCATGAGTTCTGCGGTACGATTGACGTGACGGGCGCGGAGGTGCGCGACTGGAAACCGGGCGCGCGGGTGGTGAGCAATTCCCTCGTGCCCTGCGGCACATGCGTGCGCTGCCGGCGCGGTGATACCCATCTGTGCGCGGATCGGCAGATCTTCGGGATGCATCGGCCGGGGGCGTTTGCGGAATATGTCAATGTGCCCGCCCGCTGCCTGATCCCATGGCCCGAGAATGTGCCCGCCGAGTCGGCCGCACTGGCCGAGCCGATGGCCAACGGCATCCATGTCGTGCGCGTGAGCCGGCACCTGCCGGTGGCGACCGCGCTGGTGATCGGGGCGGGGCCGATCGGGCTTTTCTGCCAGCAGGCCCTGCAGGTGCTGCGCAACGCCAAGGTCTATGTCGCCGACCTCAGTCCGGAACGGCTGGCGGTGGCGAAGGCGTTGGGCGCCGCGCGTGTGATCAATCCGCGCGAGGAGGATGTCGCGAAGATCATGCTGGCCGAGACCGGCGGCGAGGGCGTTGACCTCACGGTGGACGCGGTCGGCGGCGCGATCACCAAGAAGACTTCGCTCGAAGCCCTGCGCCCCGGCGGGGCCTCGGTGTGGATCGGCCTGCACGAGAACAACGTCGCGCTGGATACCTATGGCATCACCCTGCCGGAGAAACAGGTGCTCGGCACCTATGCGGCCACGATTGAGGAATTGCAGCAGGCGCTCGACCTGATGGCCGCCGGCAAGATCGAAACCCTCTCCTGGGTGCAGCGCTTCTCGCTGGAGGACGGTGTGACAGCTTTCCAGCGCATGCTCGCCGCCAAGGGCGCGGACATCAAGGCGGTCATCTGCCCGTGACGCAGTTAAGAATTGAGTGATGAGAGTTGAGCGTCCCCATCATCAGACCGCGCCGGTTTTCGCCCTCAGCTCCAAACTCTCAACCCTCACCCTTCCTTACCCATGATCAAGAACCCCACCCGCACTCCCGTCACCGGACGTTTTCAAGGCAAGGTCGCCCTCGTCACCGGCGGCACCAATGGCATCGGTCACGCCATCGCGCTCGAACTGCTGCGCGAAGGCGCGCAGGTCGCGGTGGTGGGCATGCCGAAGGACGTGGAGGAGGGCCGCCGGACCTTTGCCGCGGCGGGCTTTGAGCCGCTCATCATCGGTGGCGACATGGCCGAGCAGGCGTTTTGTCGCCAGGTTGTGGACGAGGCCGTGGCGAAGTATGGCCGGCTCGATTATCTGGTGAATAACGCGTTTTCGTTCATCGCCAAGGGGCTCGATGCCACGCGCGAGGATTTTCTGTATTCGTTCAACGTCGGTCCCTTCGGTTTTGCGCTCATGATCCAGCTCGTGTCCGAGCACATGAAAAAGGTGGGTGGCGGCGCGGTGGTGAATGTTTCCAGCATTTCCTCATGGGTAGCCCAGCCCAACCGCTGGACCTACAACACGGCCAAGGGCGCGGTCACGCAGCTCACGCGCTGCGCCGCGCTCGACCTCGCGCCGCACAAGATCCGCGTCAACAGTATCAGCCCCGGCTGGATCTGGACGCGCGAGGTGGACAAGGCGGCCGGCGGCGATCGCGAGAAGTTCGACCCCATCTGGGGCCAGTATCACATGCTCGGTCGCATGGGCCATCCGGTCGAGATGGCGGGCCCCGCGCTGTTTCTGCTCAGCGATGATGCCTCGTTCATCACCGGCACGGATATCCCGGTGGACGGCGGCTACAACGGCATCGGTCCCGAAGGTCTCGGCCAGACCAGCAAGATCGCCGGCTCGAAGTAATTTTTCGGTCGTGCCCGTCCGGGGCGGCGACCCGAATACTGACCCAATCCATTTCTCTCATGTCCAAACCTCGCGTCCTCATCACCGATCACGGTTTCCCCAATCTCCGCCACGAGGAGACCATCATTGCCGCAGGCGGCGCCGAACTGGTCGTCGCGCAATGCAAGACGCCGGAGGAGGTCATCGCCGCGGCGCGTGACGCCGAGGCGCTGCTCGTGCAGTGGGCTCCCGTCAATGCGGCGGTCATCGCCGCGCTGGAGAAGTGCAAGGTTATCGTCCGCTACGGCATCGGCGTGGACAATGTGGACCTTGCCGCGGCCAAGGCCCGGGGCATCGCGGTGTGCAACGTGCCCGACTATGGAGTCCACGAAGTGGCGGAGCACGCCGTCTCGCTGGCCGTGGCGCTGGTGCGCCAGCTGCCGCAGATCGATGCCCGCCTGCGCGCCGGCACCTGGAAAATCGTGCCCGACCGGCCCATGCCTTCGCTGCGGGAAATGACTTTTGCCACCGCCGGCTTCGGCCGCATCGCGCGCAACGCGCACGCCATGATGCGCGGGTTCGACGGCAAGCGCATCGCCTACGATCCCTTTGTGCCCGCCGATGTCATGGCGATGGAAGGCGTCGAGAAGGTGGAGCTGGATGATCTTTTCACGCGGGCGGACATTCTTTCGCTGCACCTGCCGCTGACCGCGGAGACGAAGCACTTCGTCAATGCCGCGCGCCTGACGGAAATGAAGAAGACCACGGTGATCGTGAACACCGCGCGCGGTCCGCTCATTGATACGGTGGCGCTGGCCCAGGCGCTGCTCGACGGCGTGATCGGCGGCGCCGGCCTCGATGTATTCGAGACGGAGCCGTTCCCGGCTGAGCATCCGTTGCGCACCGCGCCCAACGCGCTCCTGACTTCGCACGTCGCGTGGTACAGTGAGAGCAGCATCCCGCGCCTGCAGAAGCTCGCCGCCGAGGAGGCCGTCCGCGTGCTGCGCGGCGAGTCGCCCAAGAATCAGGTGAACAAGTGACTCTTTATCCGCGAATGGCCGCGAAGAGACGCGAATACAGACCGGACTTGGCCACAGATGGTCACAGATATTCAAACGGCGGTATTTCATCTGTGCTTATCTGTGTAATCTGTGGCTAAAGATAATTCGCGTTCATTCGTGGTTACATAACTCACAACCCCATCCCCATCATGCCAAACTTCCCCATCGTTGATACCCACCTCCACATCTGGGACCTCAAGCGTCTCCGTTATCCGTGGCTCGCGAGCGTGCCCATGCTCAACCGCGACCACCTGATCGACGAATACCGCAAGGCTTGCGGACCTGTGCAGGTGGCCAAGATGGTGTTCCTCCAGTGCGAGTGTGATCCCGCGCAATTCCAGGAGGAAGCCGACTGGGTGACGGAAGTCGCGCGGGTGGATCCGCGCATCCGCGGCATCGTGCCGTGGGCGCCGTTGGAGAAGGGCGATGCGGCCGAGGCGGACCTCGCGCGGCTGGCATCGAATCCGCTCATCAAGGGCATCCGCCGCATCATCCAGTTCGAGGCCGACCAGGAGTTTTGCCTGAAGCCCGGCTTTGTGCGCGGCGTGCAGCTGCTGGCGCGGCACGGGCTCTCGTTCGATCTTTGTATCAACCACACGCAGCTTGCGAACACGTTGAAGCTCGTGCGCCAGTGTCCGAACGTGAAGTTCATCATGGACCACATCGCGAAGCCCGACATCAAGGCCGGGCTGCTCGATCCGTGGCGCGCCGAGCTGCGCGAGCTGGCGCAGTTTCCCAACGTCTGGTGCAAGCTCTCCGGCCTTGTGACGGAGGCGGATTTCCAGAAATGGGCCGCGGCCGATCTGCGGCCTTACATTGACCATGTCGTGGACTGTTTTGGCTTCGACCGCGTGATCTTCGGCGGCGACTGGCCCGTCTCCACGCAAGCGACGGACTACCCGCGCTGGGTCAACACGCTGGATGATGCCCTCAAGGGCGTGTCACCCGACGAACTGCACAAGCTCTACGTCCGCAACGCCGAGGCGTTTTACCGCGTATGATCGCGGGAGTTTGACGCGGCGGAGAGGGCGGGTTTCAGTGCCGAAAACATGGTGCGCTTCCGTCTCCTTCCCCTGTTGTTCGTGATCATGGCCGCGCCGCTGGTTGCGGCACCGGCCATGACCAAGGACGGCTATCTGCAGCTGGGTTTCGACCGGCTGGCGGGGTTCAAATTTGTGGCGCCGCCCTACGATCCGGAGGCTGATCCGAAGGGGCCGCTGCCGACGGGGGAGGAGCAGATCCCGAATGAAGTGAAGTCATGGAGCGGGAAGAAGGCGATCGTGGCCGGCTTCATGCTGCCGGTGAAGATGGACGGCGGACTGGTGACGGAGCTGCTGCTCATGCGCGACCAGATGATGTGCTGCTACGGCATCATCCCCAACATGAACGACTGGGTGGTGATCAGATTGCGCAAAGGCGTGCGGCCGCTGCTCGATGTGCCCGTGGCCTTCTACGGGCACTTCAAAGTCGGCGCGATGTTTGAGCAGGGCTATCTGGTGGGAATCTACCACCTCGACGGCGAGCGGATGGTCCCGCTGTAGTGGCGGCGCCGGAACTTTTTAGCCACTGATGACACGGCTGGGCTGACTTCCTAATCCGTGGTCAAAAATTCGGGGGTTCGGTTCCTGCAATCATACCGGCGGTCGTTTCTTACACGGAGATCGCAAAGAAAGCAGAGGCGAAGGCAGGCAAGCCTTGAACCGCTAATTCACGTTAATGAGAGCTAATTTTTTCGAGCCCGATCAGAGCCACGAAAAACGCAAAAACTCCGTTCTATTAACGTGAATTAGCGTGAATTGGCGTCCATTGGCGTCCATTGGCGGTTCCAACGGTTTGCCTCCTGCCTACCGCGCGATGTCGCGGTGGGTGAGCACACGGTAACCGCGGCGACTGAGCGCCTGCGCGCCGGTGTCGCTGTCCTCGGCGTTGATGGCGAGGGCGGATTTTCCCTCGGGACGTTTGATGAAGCTGTAAACGTAATGGATGTTGATCTCCGCCTCCAGCAGGGCGGCCAAGACGCCCTTTAGCTCGGCTTCATCGTTGATTTCCACGGCGAGCAGCTCGCACTCGGTGTAGGGAAAATCATTCAGGACCATCAGCTCGCGGGCTTTTTCGTGGTCGTCCACCACCATGCGGATGATGACGCTGTCCGTCGTGTCGAGCATCGTCATGGCCATGATGTGAACCTCATGGCCCTTTAACAGGGCGACCAGTTCGTGCAGGCGCCCGACCCGGTTTTCGGCGAAAACCGAGAATTGTCTGACAGGATCGGCGGCGGTGACGGTGTCGGACTCGGCCATGGGAATGTCGGATAAGCGTGGCCTCTGCGGGCGATCCGGTCAATGGCGGTGATATTTACGTTTTGCTTACGCGCCGGTGTCTTGCCGAGCACGGGGGCTTGTCGCAAACCGATGGCTCCAGCTTCAGCTTCAGAACCTCAAACCTGAAAGGGACCTCATGCCTAATGTTAAGATGAGTGTGTCCACGTTGCTGGACCATGGATTGCGTACCGCGCCTGCGGCGGCCTTGCTGATTGACGAAAACGCACCGGAAACACTGGAGACTCCGGGCGAAATGGAAGTCCGCCTCATGACGGCGGCCAAAAAAGTGTCTGTGTCCGACCGGACCCAGGCGGTGTTGGCGACGGCGGTGCTGGGGGCCAAGTCGCCGCAGGAGTTGGCGGGGGTGATGATCAACGCCCGGTATGCCGCCCTGGGCGGAGCCGCCGGCGTGTTGGGTGCGGCCACCGGTGCGGTGCAGGTCTGCCCGGATCGGGTGGGTTATTACCAGCATTACAAAAACGGCTCGATCTACTGGTCGCCCGGCAGCGGTGCCCATGAGGTGCGCGGCGCGATCCGCACGAAGTGGGCGGCGCTGAGCTGGGAGCGTGGTCTGCTCGGTTATCCGCGCACCGGTGAACTGACGGGGCGGGATCCGCAGAAGGAGGGGCGTTGCCAGCATTTCCAGAATGGTTCGATCTACTGGCACGCGCAGACCGGGGCGCGCGAGGTGCACGGGGCGATCCTGACCAAGTATCGGGCTTTGGGGGAGGAGGCGAGCCTGCTGGGTTATCCGACGACGGACGAAACGGGCACTCCCGACGGCCGGGGGCGCTTCAATCATTTTCAACGCGGGTCCCTCTACTGGACGTCCACGACCTCCGCGCACGAGGTGCACGGACTCATCCGTGATTACTGGGCCCAGCAGGGCTGGGAGCGTAATGCCCAGCTGGGTTACCCGATCTCTGATGAATTGATCCCGCACCGGGGGATCGGCCACACCGGCATTCCCACGCTGCGCAAGCCGTTGTTGGAGCTGCCGGCGGACGTCCTGCGGCTGCCCGATCCGCAACCTTCCCCGGCCATCACGGCGGTCAAGGTCGTGGCCCCGACCGCGACCACCGCGGCGAAGAAGGCGACCACCACGAAGGCGCGCGCGGCCACCGCCGCTCCCGTGGTGACGGCGACTCCGACCGTCAAACTCGGCTCGACGGCCGCACTGGTGGCGGCACCGGTGCTCACGCTCAATCCCTCCGTGCTGATTGTTGATCGCACCGGACGCAGCCAGGACCGGTTCAGTGATTTTGAAAACGGGGTCGTCTTCTGGCGGCGGGGGACGACCGCGGCGACGCTGCTGGCTCCGCGCACCAAATCACCGCAAGGCACCAAGACAGCGTGGACGGCGGCGGAGATCGCGGCGCTGGTCGGCGCGCGGGTGCGGCAGGCGCTGGGGGCGTTTCCCGGCGCCACGCTTGGGGCGGTGACGTTTATCGGCACCACCGGCTACTCCTTCGACGGAGCCGGGGTGCACAATCGGGCCCATCGCGTGCGGGTGACGCTCAGCGGCAAGCGCGCGGGCATGCCCACGCAAGCCGCCACCGCGCAGATCGAAGTGAGGGCCGAGATTTCGTTCGACCCCGTGGACCGGGAAATCGTGGCTTACCTGACGTATTGGCAGGTGCTCTCATCGCAGGGCGATTTCCATGGCGGGGGTTCGCTGAGCCGGGCGCTGCACACGCGGCTCGACCCGGTGCTCTGGCGGGAGTTTCTCATCACGAAGGTGCCGGCGACCCAGAAGGACCCGATCGCCATCCTTGCGGTGAAAACCCACACGGACGGCCGCGTTGCCGTCTATTTCGAGCCCTGAGGGCTCTGTCCCTGTTCGCATCCACAATTTTTAAAACCCGTAATCACGGAGGCAGCATCATGCCCACTTCACTCAAAAAGACATCCCTTTCCACCACCGCCGCCCGTTCGGCGAAGCCTGTTATCATCAGCGCCACCGCGGCCGCACCCGCGCCGGCCAACCGGTTGGCCGCGCAAATCAACCAGGTGAACCTTGCCGACCGCGCCAAGGCGTCCAAGCAGCTGAAAACCATGAAAGTCACGCCGGCGGAATTCGCGCCCGCGTTTCGCCAACTGGCGGAGAAGAACCCCACCCAGGCCCGCCAGCTGGCGGTGGCCTTTGACGATACGCTGGAGACCGACGATGCATTGCGGCAGCACTTCGATTTTGTCGCGCGGACCACTCCGACGGAACGCAAACTGGTGATCGACGCCTACCGCAGCGCGGCGCGGGGCGGGCGTGTGGTGCAGGCGGTCGGGGTGATGCCGGCCGCGCATGGCAGCGTGCTCATGAAGGAGTTTCTCATGAAGGGAGGCGCGACCGTGGACCGCGCCGCGGCGAAGGATGCCGCGGCTTGGATCTCCGCGCAGGGGAAAACCCTGCGGGTGAAACGGGCGCGAGTGCCCGGCCCGAATGCGCCGCACGACCGCGCGGTCGTGGAATGGGTCGAGGAGAACATCATCGATCCCATCGTGCAGGCGGTGAAGGCCGTGGTGGATGCGATCGTGAAAGCCGTGGGCGATATCGTGAGAGCCATCGCCGAGG
Organism: uncultured Opitutaceae bacterium; assembly: GCA_964429385.1. Lineage (GTDB taxonomy): Bacteria > Verrucomicrobiota > Verrucomicrobiia > Opitutales > Opitutaceae > UBA2377. The sequence continues at coordinate 45,611 of CAYSBR010000018.1, read as the reverse complement.
TCATCCGTGATGTGGTCAACTGGACGGTGCAGGCGGTGGCCGATCTTGTGAAGGCGGTCATCGCTGCCGGCAAGGTGATCGGCGACCTCATCGCCGGAGCTATTCGCGTGAGCCTGGCGGTCGTGAAAAAAATCATCCAGGGCATCGAGGCGGCGGGCAAGGCGATCTACGACGTGCTGAGCGCCGTGGCGAACTTCGTCTATTCGTCGGTCAAGATGGTGTTGCAGGCGTTGCGCGATCTCGGTCGGCAGATCATGGATCTCGTCGGCTGGCTCGTGAACAAGACCTTCGAGGTCATGAAGAAATTCGCCCAGGCGCTGATCGAGCTGGGCCGGACGGTGGCGCAGATTCTCGTGGAGGCGGTCAAATTCGGCGCCGCGCTCGTGCGGAACATGATCAAGGCACTCGTGGCGGTCGGGCAGGCGCTGGGTCGGATTGTGGTCGCGGCGCTGACCAACCCCGGATCGCTGCTCGATACGGTGATCCGCGAAATGCGCGGGCTCGGGCACACGTTCCAAAACATCCTCAAGGATGTGGCGAAGCAGGGTGCGCAGTTTCTGCAACAGGTGGCGGCGGCGATCATCCGGGTGGGCAACTCGCTGAAAGAGCTCGCCGTTTACATCGCTACGGCGACGGCTGAGGCGGTGCGGCAGATTGTCGCCGGCGTGCTCGCCGCGGGCCGGGTGCTGGGCGACCTTATCGCCGAACTCGCGCAAAAAGGTCTGGCGCTGGTGCGCTCGGTGGTGGATGCAGCGTTCAAGCTCGGCCAGACAATGTGGGAAGTGGTCCGAGGAATCGGCGCCCTCGTGGGCGAAGCCCTGCAGCTTGCGGTGAAGGCGATCTTTGCCCTGGGCAAGACACTGGCGGAATTCACGCTCTCGCTGATGCAGTCGAGCTGGGCGCTGGCCAACAAGCTGCTCGACGCGGCGATCAAGGTGGGCAAGGCGGTCGCCGAGGTGCTGGGCACGGCGTTGCAGCAGGGCTTCCTGGTCTTCCGCCGCACGCTGCACGCGCTGCTCAGCCGGCTCGGCCCGGTGGGCGCCGTCTTTGACTGGCTGCTCAAGCAGGCCGGCCAGCTGGCCGCGCTGGCCTGGCGCGAGACGATGAATGCCCTGCGGGCGTTCGGGCGCTCCGTGCGCGAGGCGCTGGACTGGGCCAAGGCAAAGTCCGAGGCGGCCCTGCGCCAGGTGATCGCCGCGGCTGAGGCCGCCGGCGCGCTGGTCTCGGACCTCATCGACTGGGCGGTGCAGGCCGGCGACAAGGCGCTCGCGCTGGTGAGCGAGGCGCTCTACCGGGCCGGGCATACGGTGGACTATATCCTGCTCTGGCTGGAGACGGATGTGCTCGAAGGCGTGAAGTCCATGGTGCGCGGGCTGCTGGCGGCCGGGGCGGCGGTGGCCGAATTGGTGACCTGGGCCGTGCAGAAGTCGCTTGAGGTGATGCAGGCGGTTGTGGCCGAACTGCTGAAGCTCGGGGTGACCCTGGCTCAGTTGGTGGCCGATACGCTGGCGCATCCCGATCAGGCGATGCGCAATCTCGTGAAAGCCTTCGAAGTGGCGAAGAAGACGCTCAAGGACATCGTGCACGCGGCGGTGGTGCAACCAACCGAGGAGGCGGCGCGCCGGGTCTTCGCCGCGCTCAAGGCGCTGGGCAAATCTGCCCTCGCCGTGCTGGAGGGCGCGCTTGAGATTGGCGGGAGCGCCATCGCTCTGGCGCTCACGCTCGTGCTGGAGTGGTTCCCGGGCGAATATCGTCCGCTCACGGCGGATGAGCGCGCGGATGCGGCCAGGATCTATGGCAAGTCGATCGACCTTGGGAAGGTCCGGCTGGCCGTCATGTCCCTGCCGGTGGATCTCGTGCAAAAAATCAACGGCGAGCGCGCGTTCACGACGATGTATCTGATCAACTTCGCCTCATGGAACGAACTGGACCGGCCGACGCTGATCCACGAGCTCGCGCATGTGTGGCAGGCGGTGGTCGAGGGGCCGTTCTATATGGTCGAGGCGATCCACGGCCAGATGACCGGTGGCTACAACTACGGTTACACGGATGGCTTCGATGGCGAAGGGGCACAGAATGCGCTGAACGCGGCGGGGGGTAACTTCGATACCTTCAACCGCGAGCAGCAGGCCCAGATCATCGAACACTACTTCGTGCGGCGTTTCCATCGTCCGGAGCGCGACGATGGCACGCCGCGCGACTGGACGGCGTGGCAGCCCTACGCGGATCAAGTGTTCGCATGAGTGGATCGGATCCAGGTGCATGGGTGATCGCCGGCCCGGCGCCGGCGATCACTTCGCTGGCGCCGCTGCTGGCGGCCCGGCGGGCCCGACAGCCGGTGGTGATTTTAGAAGGTCCGGTGGAGGGGTTCCTGGCGGAGCCGGCGCGGCATCTGCCGCGGGAGACGGCGGGCGTGCTGATCGTGGGGGATCGCCGTCGCTCACCCGGAACCATGCTGCCGGGGCTTTTCCTGACAGCTGGAGGCGGGCGGCCTGTGCCGGTTGGCTGGCTGCCGGATGTGGGCGTGGCGCTGGCGGCCTATGCGGCGGCGGCGGCGCGGGTGCTCGCGCGACCGGTTGAAGCCCGCTCGCTGGTGGTGCTCGGGCAGTGGGAGGATCGCTTTTTGCGTTCGGGACTGCGGGCAGTGCGCTGGGCGGAGAAACAGAAACAGGCGGAACAGGTGTTCCACTGGACGGCGGACCGCCTCAGCCGCACGGACATGCTGGCGGGTCTGCGGCTGGGGCCGGCGCTGGCGGTCTATTTCGGGCATGGCCGACCACGGGGCTGGGCGGGCTACCACGGCGTGCGCGCGGGCGATTTTGCGGCTCCCTGGGCCGAGCCGGTCGGCGGGTTGCTGGCGTTGTGCTGTGAGAATGCGAGCCGCTACCGGACCGGCTTGAGTTTCGCCGAGCGTGTTGTGCTGGCGGGAGCCTGCGGCGGGCTGCTGGCGGCGGTGACGAAGACGCGGCATGAGGACAACCGGCGCTGGGGGCCGGCGTTGTGCGAGGCGTGGACGGACTCGACTGCGCCGACGCTGGCCGGGTTGGTCCAAGCGGCCGAGGTGCCGGAGGCGTTGCGCCGGCATACGCCTTACCGGTTTATCGGCGACCCGTTGATGCCGCTGGCCGGGGCGGCGGGGGCGACGACCGGGGCCGCGCGGGTGTTTGCGCCCGCGCCGGATGCGGCGCTGCCGCCGTGGGAAGCGGTGTCCGTCTAGCGGTGGTCCTGCGCGGGTGGGTTTCGTCTTGTTTGAGTGTGCGGGAAACCCGACGCTGGCGGCATGGATCCGATGCCCTCGCACCATTCCCTCACCCGGCAACGGGCGCATACCGGGGCGAAATGGGTGCTGCGCGGTATCATCCTGAACGGGATTCTGGCCGTGGTGAAATTTGCCGGCGGCATTTTGGGCAACACCTATGCCTTGATCGCGGACGGAGCGGAATCGCTGCTGGATATCATTTCCTCGGCGCTGGTCTGGGCGGGGTTCAAGGTGGCGGCGGAGCCGCCGGATGAGGATCACCCCTTCGGGCATGGGAAGGCCGAGGCGCTGTCGGCGCTGGCGGTTTCCGGATTCGTGCTTTTTGCCGCGGGCTGGATCGCGTGGCATGCCGTGCGTGAGATCATCACGCCGCATGCGGCCCCGGCCTGGTGGACGTTGCCGCTGCTGGCGCTGGTCGTGGGGGTGAAGCTATGGTTTTCGCGCCGGCTGGTCGAAGGCGGGAAGGAGATGGGCAGCACGGCGCTCGGGGCCGAAGCCATGCACCATTGGTCGGATGCGGTGACTTCGGCGGCGGCCTTTATCGGCATTGCCATCGCGCTGGTGGGCGGGCCGGGTTTTGAAGCGGCGGACGACTGGGCGGCGCTTCTGGCCTGCGGGCTCATTGCCTGGAACGGTGTGCGCATGATCCGGCGGGCGGTGGGTGAAGTGATGGATGCGGCGGTGCCGGTGGCCCTGGAAAATGAAGTGCGGGCCCTCGCGCTGGGCGTGGCGGGGGTGGGCGCGCTCGACAAATGCCGCGTGCGCAAGAGCGGCCTCAGCCATCATGTGGATATCCAGATCCGGGTGGATGGAGACCTTTCCGTGCGGACCGGCCATGACATCGCCCACGCGGTGAAGGATACCCTGCTGGCCTCCCCGGATCACGGTATCACCGACGTGTCCGTGCACGTTGAGCCGATGCCATGAGGGAAATCCCGCCCGCCTAATGCAGGGCAACATTGGCGGTGATTTCCCCGGAGGATGGGTTTTGCGGCTGGCCGGAGCGCGCGGCGCCGTGTAAACTCGCGGCATGAAAAAGAGCCACTCCGCCAAGCCTCTGAGTGAAAACAAGCACCTGCTGCGGTGGGTCGAGAAAATGGTCGAGCTTTGCCAGCCCGACCAGGTCCACTGGGTGGATGGATCGCCGGAGGAATACGATGGGCTTTGCACGCAGCTGGTGGACGCGGGGACATTCACCAAACTGAACGAACAGCTCTGGCCCGGCTGTTATTACGCCCGCAGCGATGCCAGCGATGTCGCGCGGGTGGAGGACCGCACGTTCATCTGTTCCCTGTCCAAGGATGCGGCGGGACCGACGAACAACTGGGTGAACCCTTACGAGATGCGCAAGACGCTGCGCGGGCTCTTCGCCGGCTGCATGAAGGGCCGCACGTTGTATGTGCTGGCGTTCAGCATGGGTCCGGTCGGATCGCCGATGGCGCAGATCGGCGTGCAGTTGACCGACTCGCCCTATGTTGTCGTCAACATGCGCATCATGGCGCGCATCGGCCTGCCGGTGTTCAGGGAGATCGACAAGGGCGAGAAGCGTGTCGTGCCCTGCATGCACTCCGTCGGCGCGCCGCTCGCTCCCGGGCAGAAGGACGTGGCCTGGCCGTGCAACGGGGAGAAATACATCGTTCATTTTCCGGAGACGCGTGAAATCTGGAGCTATGGCTCGGGCTACGGCGGCAACGCCCTGCTGGGCAAAAAGTGTTTCGCGCTCCGCATCGCCAGCGCGATGGCGCGCGACGAAGGCTGGATGGCCGAACACATGCTCATCCTCGGCGTCGAAAATCCGCAGGGGGAGAAAACCTATGTGACCGCGGCGTTTCCCAGCGCCTGCGGCAAGACGAACTTCGCCATGCTCGTGCCGCCGAGGTCCTTTTCGGACGCGGGTTGGAGGGTGTGGACCGTCGGTGACGACATCGCGTGGATCAAACCCGATGCGAACGGCCAGCTCCGCGCCATCAATCCCGAGGCGGGCTTTTTCGGCGTGGCGCCCGGCACGAGTGTGAAGACCAATCCCAACGCGATGGCCGCGCTGGCGAAGAACACGATCTTTACCAACGTCGCGCTCACGCCCGATGGCGGCGTGTGGTGGGAGGGCATGACCGACGAGCCGCCGGAAGCCTGTCTCGACTGGCAGGGCAATCCGTGGACGCCGGGCTGCGGCCGCAAGGCCGCGCACCCGAATGCGCGCTTCACCGCGCCGGCCTCGCAGTGCCCCACGATGGATCCCGACTGGGAGAAGCCGGAAGGCGTGCCGATCAGCGCGATGATCTTCGGTGGTCGCCGCGCGACGACGATGCCGCTGGTTTACCAGGCGTTCAACTGGTCGAACGGGGTTTACATCGGCGCGACGATGGGCAGCGAGATGACCGCCGCCGCCGCGGGCACGATTGGCAAGGTTCGCCGCGATCCTTTTGCGATGCTGCCGTTCTGCGGTTACCACATGGGCGATTATTTCCGCCATTGGATTGTCATGCAGAAGAAGCTCGGCACCACGCCGCGCCTGTTTCACGTCAACTGGTTCCGCAAGGACAAGGACGGCAATTTCCTCTGGCCGGGTTTTGGCGAGAACATGCGCGTGCTCAAGTGGATCGTGGACCGGTCGCGCGGCCGCGCCCTGGGCCGCGAGACGCCCATCGGCTGGATGCCCCGTTATGAGGATATCGACTGGAACGGTTTTGATTTCCCTCGCGAGCAGTTCGAGGAGTTGCAGGCCTTCGATCGCGCCGCGTGGCGCGCCGAGGTCATCAGCCACGAGGAACTCTTCATTGATCTGCACGATCACCTGCCGAAGGAGATGATCTACGAGCGCGAGCTGCTCATCTGCCGGATGTAGCGGCCGGGACAGGCAGCAGTGCGAGTGAGGCGGCGAAGAGCAGCAACGCCCGCCCCAGCGCGACGGCGGGGTGGGCCAGCCAGACCGGGCCGGCGCCCCCGAAGCAGCCGCAATCAACCGGCAGGCCGCGCAGGAGGGCCTGGGTCAGCGCGAGGATGAAGCCGAGGCAAAGCGCGGCCACGACCGGCCGTACGGTTTCCGGCCAGAAATTGCCAATCAGGGCGGCGCCGCAGAGCAGCTCCAGCCAGGGAAGGGTCAGGGCGAGCAGGCGCAGGGTGGTTTCGCCGAGCGGCAGTTGATAGCCGAGGAGCGCGCCGAAAAAGGCGGCGGGAGCCAGCAGCTTGGCGAGCGAAGCCCAGAGGAAGACGACCCCGAGGATGAGCCGGATGAGCATCGCGAGGCGGGGCTTCATGGAGCGGGCAGGGTGTGGAAAACCGGGGCGGCGGGCCGGGGGAAAAGCAGGCGGCCATCGGAGCGCAGCCAGTCGGACACCAAGGCGGCGACGAGAGCCGCGGCGAGCAGGAGGACCAAGCGCCGGATCCGGAGGGCGCGCGCTGCGGCGCATAAATGCTGCAGGCCGCCGGAGATCACTGCTGGACTTGGAGCTGGCTCATCACCCGCTGGAAATGATCGGCCTGCGGGTAGCCTTCAATGCGGGTTTCGATGAAACGGCCGTCGGGCAGGCGTTTGCGCAGGATGAAGGTGGGGAGAACGGTGACCTTGAGGGCGGCGATCTCGGCGAAATCGGCCCGGACCTCCGCCTGGCTGTCGCCGGTGCGAATACAGGCGGCCAGCAGGTCGGCCGCTTCCCCGGCCTGGGCGGGAGCCTGGCCGTAAAGCCAGCTGGTACTGCGGTTGCCATGCCGGAAGAGGAATGGCTCCAGAGTGGCGTAGCTGTCGTGGCGAAGAGCGCACCGGGCGATAATGAACGGGGCGGCGAGGGCATCCGCGGGATCGGGCGTGCCGTTGAGGGTCACCCAGCGGACAAGACCTGAGGTGAGGTAGCGTTCGCGCAGGGTGGGAAAAACATTTTCGTGAAAGGCGCGACAGTGGGCGCACTTGAAGCTGCGCACCTCAATCACGATGAGGCTGGCGTCGGTCGGGCCGAGGGAAGGCCGGAGGCGGAGAGTCAGCGGAGCGCCGAGGAGCGGGTCGGTGTCGGCGGGAGCGGCGTGAGCGAAGCCGAGAAGACAGAGCGCGCAGAGCAAAAAAATAAAATGCCGCATGGCGGCCCCAAAATGAAGGAGGTGGCGCATGCGGCAAATCGTAAGGTTGAAAAACAAGCCGGGGGGCGCGGGCCCCGCGGCTTGGGATCAGAAGGTCAGCGTCGTGGAGACCCAGATACGACGGGGTTCCTGATTGTTGCTGTAGAGGTTGGTGTAGGAGATGGCGCCCGTGTTCGTGTTGCTCACGTAAGGTCCGTAGGTGACGAAGTCCTTGTCGAGGAGGTTGTAGATCGTGGCGTTGAGGGTGACGTTCTCGGCGAGGCGGAAGGCGCCGCCGAGGTGATAGAGGTCGTAGGCCCGGTAGTCGCCGTAGGTGGCCTTGGCCCGGCTGGTGGCGCTGTCCTCGGCGCGGAAGCGCCCGCTGCGGTATTCGCCGTTGATCCAGAGGGAGACGCGGCTGGTGGCCTCCCAGCGGAGGCGGGCGTTGACCATGTGGCGGGGCGTGTTGGTGAGAGGCTGGCCGATGTTGGCGCCGCTCTTCTGCTCGCTGTCCGTGTAGGTGTAGTTGGTCAGGAGTGTCCACCGGTCGGAAAGGCGGATACGGGAGGAAATCTCGAAGCCCTGGGTGACGGCTTCGTCGATGTTGATGCTCTGGCCGTATTCATCCACTGCGGGCCAGTTGCCATAGTCCACGCAACCGGGCCGGTTGGGGCTGGTGGCAAAGCTGCAGTTCGGCAGGCCGGGGCCGGAGGCGATCTTGTCCTGGAATTCGTTGTTGAAGACGCTGAGGTTGGCCAGGAATCCGCGGTGATTGTCGTAGGCGATGCCGAGTTCCGTGGTGGTGCTGGTCTCGGGTTTCAGCGAAGGTGTGCCGATCGTCGGGCGGGTGCCCTGGCCCGTGAAACCGGTGATGCCGTCGGCCAGCTGGTCGAGGCGCGGCACTTTGAAGCCCTTGCTGATGCCGCCTTTGACGGTCCAGTTGGCGGTGGCGTTCCAGACGAGATACGCCCGCGGGTTGGTGTGGCCGCCGAAGGTGCTGTGATCGTCGTGACGCAGGCCGAGGGTGAGACCGACGCTGTCAATGAAACGCCATTCGTTTTCGGCGAAGACCGCCCATTGGGTGTGCTCGTAAGGGGCCGGGGCGACGCCATCCACCATCTCGGCTTCCCAATACTGACCGCCGAGGCTGAGGGTGTGGCGGCCGAGGCTGACCACGCCCTTGGTGTCGAAGACGAGGTTCTCGCTTTCGAGGGTCCGGGGGCTGCCGGGCACCTTGCCAGGCGTGCCGTTGGGAATGGTGCGACCGATCGTCTCGGTGAAATTCTTCATGAGGCTCGACTCGATAACCCCGGTGCCGAGCCGCCAGGTATGGGCGGCCGTGAATTGCTCGCGGTTGAATTTTTGCTTCTCCGTGTAGCCTTGCACTCCGAGGGTGCCGAGCTGGGCGAAGGAGTTGTCGTATGTCTGCCAGGCCCAATCGGCATCCAGCCAGAGATCGTGATTGGCGTTGGGGATGAAAGTGAGACGGGCGCCGAGGGTGTCGATGTTGGACTCGACGGGGCTGGGGCCACGCTTGCTGACCTCGACCTCATTGCCGGTAGCGTTGGTGTAGGAAAGATCGGAGGCGACACGCTTGAAGTGGCTGCCGCGGAGGGTGAGGCCGAGTTTGTCGAGGAGCGGGCCGCTGACGTAGAAGTTGCCGGTGTAGGTGTTGCCGAAATCGCTGTCTTCCTGGAGGGTGCCGCCGCCGGTGAGGGAGCCGGACCAGGTTTGGTTCACCTTGTGGGTGATGATGTTCACTACGCCGCCCATGGCATCGGAGCCGTAAAGGGTGGACATGGGGCCACGGATGACCTCGATGCGCTCAATGGCGGAAGGCGGTGGCAGAAAGCTGGTGGAAGTTTCGCCAAAGCCGTTGGGGGTGATGTTGCCGGCGGCGTTCTGGCGTCGGCCATCCACCAGGATGAGCGTGTAGTCGCTGGGCATGCCGCGGATGCTGATGTTGAGGCCACCGGTTTTGCCGGCGCTGTCGCCGACATCGATGCCCTCGATGTCGCCCAACGCTTCCGCCAGACTGTTGATGCGCTTTTGCTCCAGCTCCTGCCGGTTGATCACGGAAATACTGGCAGGCGCATTTCGGATTTGTTGCTCAAACCCGGCAGCCGTGACGACCAGTTGATCGAGCTTGTAAACTTCGGCATCATCACCGGTTTGGCCGGTCTGCGCAAAGGCGGGCGAGAGCGCACAGGTGCAGGAGAGCACGATTGTACTCAAATAACGGGTTTTAAGTAATTTATGGATTATAAACGCGGTGTTCATGGTGTGGTCAGAATGAGAGAGGTGAACGGCGCGCGCTCTTTCTTGATGAAGCAGAAGAGCGTGCGCCTCTTGAAGGAAAATGAGACTCATAATCAAACAAGGGATTCAAGAATATTGAGACTCGGTATCTTATAATGCGGTAAATTATGCCGATTGATTAGACCGACTAATGGATCTGTCCGCTGCCGCTTGGTTTGATTACCGCTTGGAGAAAGGGAGCGCTGGAAAGCGGCCTGATACGGTGGATGAAGTGATTCACTCGAACGCCGAGTGGTCGCCGATGGGAACGGCCTGTGAGTCCGGTCGGGACCTTGATAGTGCGGAAGGTTAACTTGCGCCCGAGGAAGGGTGTCCGCTAGCTGCCGGACGTGAAGGGTTGGCTTGGAGACTACCTGCTGCGGCTGCCTTGGGCGTTGTTCTACTGGAACGCGCGCAAGTCATGGTATCGCCTGCGCCGTGGTCGCGGCCGGTGCCCCTGTCACAACCCGAGTGATTCGGGCGAGCCGATGCGCACGGGGTGTGAGGCGGTCATGACCTGGCACCGGCCGGTGCGCTTTCAGAAAGTTTGTCCGCTCCTGAGAAAGAATGAGGCCGGTCAATGGGTGTGCAGTGTGAGGGCGGAGGAAGTCCGGCCCTTTTGGCTGCGGGCGCTGGGTTATGCCGGTGGTACGGTGGCGACCCTGTTGCTGGTGACGGTGCTCATGGTCTTTGCGGCGATGCGCGGTGTGGGTTATGAAGTGAGCGTGCGGCAGATCGCGTGGCCTCCGGCGTGGGGTGAATTGCGGCTGGTGCGGGCGCAGCTTTTCATCAGCCAGGCCCGGGATCATTACACCCGGGGGGAAGTGCGCGAAGCGCTGGCCGCGCTCACTGTGGCCCGCGGGCTTGATCCGCAGAACTACCGGGTGGCGATGATGCTGGCGCAATTCTATCAGGCGGGAAATCCCGACGCGGCGGATGACATGTATGCCCAGCTGTTGCGGGATCACCCCGAGCATCGGGTGGAGACGGCGCGGGTGTGGTTTCGCAGTCTGCTCGCCCGCGGCCGGCTGCAGGCGGTGGCGGAACTGGCCCGGCGGCAAATCCAGCACGAGCCGGAGCAGGCCTCGGCGTGGGTGCACGCGTTGATCTTTTCCGCCCGTCAGCTCAACTGGCCTGAAATTCTGGAAGAGCTGGCGATGGAGGGAGAGACTCCCGCCGCGGTGCGACCGATACTGGGACTGGCGGCCAGGGTATTGCGGGCTTCACCTCCCGAGGCCCGGGCACTGCTGGTCGCGCAGCGGTCGGGCGCTCTGCCCTATGAACCGGTTTACCGGATTGATGCACTGATCCGTCTGGGAAATCTTGAAGAGGCCGCTCAATTGCTCGGCACCGAGCGCGCCGGGCTTTCCGGCCGGGATATCGCCCGGCTGTTCTTTGCGATTCAAGCGCGGTCCGGAAACCGGGACCGTTTGCAGCGTGAGTTCGCGGCCTTGCTGGCGCCCGCCCGCTCTCCTGGTGCAGGCGAGCTGAGCCTGCTGGCTCTGCACCTGGTGGGAAATCCTGATCCGGTTTTGCTGGGCATGGTGGTGGAGGCGATGGAGCGATTGCCGCAGGGCGAGGTGGAGTCGCGGCTGGACGCCTGCTTCGCCGTTTTTTGCGCCGCCGGAGTACAGGGCGACCGGCAGGGGATGGAGCGGGCGAAACACGCCATCAGCGCAACGGTGGATATGCGCATGGGCGCGCTGAACCAGCTGGAGCTTTTCTTTCTGGGCGAGAGCGCCCAGCGCCACATCACGAGTCTGTTGCCGCAGCAGGCCGCGCTTTCGCTGGAGCTGAACTACGCGTTGTTGGAGCGTTACTTTGCGCGGTAGGGCAAGGCGGCACGCCGCGGGCGGTTTAACGGGCGCCGAGTACGCCGGCGAAGAAGAGCGCGATCATGGCGAAGGCGCAAAGCGTGTGCGCCACGGTTGAGAGCAGGAACCCGGTGGCGGCGCCGATGCCGGAGCGCAATGACTGCCCGCCGGTTTTTCCGGCGAGAAGTTTTTCCGCCACGACTGCCCCGAGGAAGGTGCCGAGAATCAGGGCGGGGAGTGAGATGAACATGCCGATGAGCGCGCCGCCGCTGGCGCCGGTCATGCCCCACTTGCTGCCGCCGAACAGACGTGCGCCGAGGATGACGCCGGCGATGTCCACCAGCAATGAAAGCAGCCAGATCAACGTGATCACGCCAATGATCCACCAGGAGATCTGGGCGGGCAGGAGGAGTTTATGCAAAACCATGGCCGCGAGGATCAGCGTGGTCCCCGGCAGAATCGGCACGATGCAGCCCGCCAGCCCGATCAGGATCAGCGAGACTGTAAGCGTCCAGATGAGATACTCCACGCCGACAAGACACGGGGTGGATCACACCGGTTGCAAAAAGATTCGGCCCGCCCAAGCCGCTGACTTTTGGCCACAGATCACCAGCCGTCGCCCTGTTATGGCCGGCAGGCGCAGATAGACACAGATGGAATCATGGCCCTGAAAAATCCGGACCATCTGTGCAAAAAATCATCACCGGCCATTGGCGGTTGAAGGATTACTCTTCCTCCGGCGGCGTGAAACCGCGCCGCATGACGTTTTCCACGATGACACGCGGGAACAGAAAATTTTGCAGGTATTCGCGGCCGCCGGCCTTGGTGCCGCCGCCGCTCATCTTGAAACCGCCAAAGGGATGGCGCTCGACGATGGCGCCGGTGATGCTGCGATTGAGATAGAGGTTGCCGACCAGCAGTTCATTTTGGGCGCGCTCCAGCGCCCGCGGGCTGCGTGAAAAAAGCCCGCCGGTGAGGGCGTAGTCGGAGTCGTTGACGAGCTGGAAGGCTTCATCGAGATCCCTGGCCCGGATGATGGCCACGACAGGTCCGAAAATCTCTTCGCGGGCGATGACGTGATCGGGGCGCACATTGATGAATACGGTGGGCGGAACAAAAAAGCCCTCCGCCGGCGCCCGACCTTGGAAGGCGAGCGTCGCCTCCTGCTTGCCCTGCTCGATGAGGGCGAAGATTTTTTCCCGGGCCTCGGCATCAATCACAGGGCCGACGAGGGTGCCGGGTGCGGCGGGGTCGCCGACGGCATAAGCGGGGCAGGCGGCGACAAAGCGGGCGACGAAGTGGTCATACACCCCGTCGAGCACGATGAGTCGGGAAAGGGCGGAGCACTTCTGGCCGCTGAAACCGAAGGCGCTGTAGAGCGCGGCGGGGATGGCCTCGTCGAGGTCGGCGTCGTTGTCGATGATGAGGGCGTTTTTGCCGCCCATCTCGCAGACCACTTTTTTCAGGTTCCGCTGCCCGGGTTGGGTTTGGCCGGCGCTCTCCCAGATTTTGCAGCCGACGGCGCGCGAGCCGGTGAAGGCGATGAAATCAGTCTGCGGGTGGCCGGTGAGGTGCGGGCCGATATCCTCACCATAACCGGGCAAAAAGTTCAGCACGCCGGCGGGGATACCGGCTGCGGTGAGGATATCCATGAGCACGGCGCCGATGACGGAAGTCTGTTCGGCGGGCTTCATGATGATGCAATTACCGGCGACGAGCGGGGCGACGACGAGGCCGGTGAGAATCGCGAGCGGGAAATTCCACGGGGCGATGGCCACGCCGACGCCGCGGGGAGTCCAGACCTGTATGCAGCGTTCACCGGGCACGGCCTGGGTGACAGCGGGCGCGGAGAGCCGGCGCATTTCGACGGCATAAAAGCGGCAGAAATCGATGGCTTCCGAGATGTCGGCGTCGGCTTCCATCCAGGGTTTGCCGGCCTCAAGAATGAGCAGGGCATTCAGCTCGAAACGGCGCGCCGCCATGAGATCGGCGGCGCGTTCGAGGATCTGCGCGCGTTCCTCGACCGGGGTGGCGCGCCATTTGGGGAAGGCATCGCGGGCGGCGGTGAGGGCGGCGTCGGCATCAGCAGTGGTGGCGCGGGCCCACGAGCCGATGACCTGGGCGGGATGGGTGGGGTTGAGGGAGGGGATGAATTCGCGGTCGGTGATTTTCCGGCCGTTGATGATGAGAGGCCATTTGCGACCGAGCGTCGCGGTGACCGACGCGAGGGCGGCGCGCTGCTTTTCGCGGTGGGCGGCGAGGGTGTAATCGGTGTTGGGCGCGTTGCGGAAATTCCCGGTTTCCGATTTTTTATTTTCCGTTGCAGGCCGGTCTGCGGGCGGGCGTTCCAGCGTCGTCACCGGATTTTCGAGCAGCTTTGCGCGGGTGGCTTCACCGGTGTTTTTCAGGCGGAGAAATCCTTCGTTGGAGGTGTTCTCGAGCAGGCGGCGGACCAGGTAGGCCATGCCGGGCAGCAGTTCGCCGACGGGACAGTATTCGCGGACGCGGTGACCCATCTGCACGAGTGCGGCCTTCAGCTCGTCGGCCATGCCGTAAAGGGCCTGGAATTCGTAAGCGCGCGGATCGAGGCCGAGGCGTTCGGCCCGGGCGATGGCGTGGGCGCAGGAGCGGACGTTGTGCGAGGCGAAGTTGGGGGTGACGATGTCGGCGTTTTCGAGGAGCAGCGCGGTGAGTTTCTCGTAGTGGGCGTCGGATTCGGGCTTCTGTTGCCAGACGGGGACGAGCCAGTCGCGTTGTTTAGCGAGGATGGTTTCGTAGTCCCAGTAGGCGCCTTTCACGAGGCGGATGCTGAGGGGGCGCTGTTGGTGGCGGGCCCAGGCGATGAGGTCACGGAGGTCGGTTTCGCAGTCGCGCAGGTAGGCTTGCAGGGCGATGCCGATGGCGGGAGTTTGCCGGAATTCGGATTCCGCGAAGATGGATTTGAAGAGCGCGAGGGTGAGGTCCTTCAGCTTGTAGCTCTCCATGTCGAAGTTGATCAGCGCGCCCACTTCCGCTGCGCGGCGGAGGATGGGGCGGAAGCGCTCCTTGAGCGCGATGATGGAGTTCTCGGGATCGGCGGGGTGGACGTCGGGCGTGAGGGCCGAGATTTTTACGGAGAGGTTGAGCCGGGGCAGCGGGCCGGAAGGGCCGAGATCGGAAAAACAGGGCGTGGGCTCCTTGGAGTAGAATCGGGAAACCGAATCCAATACCTCCAGGTTGCGTTGGAGAAACGCGTCGGCCTCGGCGTTGCTGACAACGGTTTCGCCGAGGAGATCAATTGTGGTCGCGATGCCGGCCCGGGCGTTTTGGCGGATGCGTTTGATCAGCTCTTCTCCGGTGCGGCCGGCGACGAATTGCCCGGCCATGTCCACGATCTGGGCTTTGACCGGGGTGGCAACGAGGGCCGGGGCGAAGGAGGAGGCGGCAAGGCCGGCCTTGAGGGCGGGATTGAGCGCGACGGCCTGATCGCCGAGGTATTCCTGCAGGTGGCGAACGATCTCGGCGGAGGAGCGGAGCGAGGGGAGCACGTCCACGAAGCGAAAGAGCTGGGTCTTGAAAGCGGGGTCTTTCATGGACCATTCCATCAGGCGGGCATACGCTCCTTTCTTGGAAAACAGCGCCGGGGGCGGCTGTTGATCCATCAGGGTGAATAGGCGGTCACCCTTGGCTTGGAGGGAGGCTTCGATCGCAGGCTCAACAGGGAGGAAGGCGCACATGGAATTTATGACAAAACTGACCTGAAATCCGGATTCTTGGCAAGGGGCGCAGGCGACGGGGGCGCGGCGGGATTGCCCGTCGGGTTATTTAACCCAATGGAAAATAAAGGGTTGAACTGTAATTAGCTCTTTGGGCACAACCGGACCGGAGGCAGAGCCTTCAACGCCATGGACAGCCAAGGCGATTTCTGCGACTTTCCGCGGCAGGCGGTGTTCTGGGCATGAAAGATGACACTCCAGTGCAAACCAAACCTTCGGGAATGATCCCCCCGGTCGATTTCACGACTTTCATGCGCAATTATCAGAACATGGTTTTCTCGACGGCGGTCCGCCTCGTGAACAACGAGGCGCAGGCTGAAGACATTTCACAGGAAGTGTTTCTCAAGGCCTATGCGCACTATGACATGTTGCAAACCAGCCCCACGGCGGGCGGCTGGCTGAAGACCGTGGCCACCAATCTTTCGCTCAACCATCTCTCACGCTACCGCAACCGCTGGCGCTTTTTTTCCGAGTTCAAGCGGCAGGATGACGCGGGAGAGGATGAGCCGGAGGTGGAGTTTGCCTCACAGGAAGATTTTTTGACCGGCCTGGATGCGGAAGAACGGCGGGAGTGGGTGGAGCGGGCGCTGGCCCAGCTGCCCGAGCACCAGCGCGTGCCATTGGTGCTGTTTCATTTTCAAGACATGCCTTATGAGGAGATTGCGCAGCGCCGCGGCGTCTCCCTGGCCAAGGTCAAAACCGACATTCTCCGGGCGCGCGCCGCGTTGGCGCAAATCCTGTCGCGCTCCGGCGCCTCTCACGAAACTTTCAACTCCTGATTTTCCATGCCACGTCCAAACCCCGAAGAACTTGAGCAACACATCCACCGGACTCTGCGCGCCCTGCCAGACCGGCGGGCGCCGCGCTCGCTGGAAGCGCGGGTGCTGGCGGCAATCGCCGCGCAACAGGCCCTGCCGTGGTGGCGGCAGTCGTTCGCGCACTGGCCCCTGCCGGTTCGTGTGACTTTTCTGGTGGTCACCGCGACCCTGGCCGCGGTGCTGGCGGCGATGGGCCTGCGCCTGGCTGATGGAGTGGAGACGACTTCCCTGCTATCCGGCCCGCTTACCTTCCTGGCACAGGTGCAGGCCGTGGTGGGTGGGATCGGTGATTTCTGCGCGGCGGTGCTGCGCAGCATTCCCAAGATCTGGCTTTACGGGGCCGTCGCGTTTGTCGGCGCCCTGTATGCGATGCTGCTGGGGCTGGGGGCCGCGGCCTACCGTTTTTTCTTTTTCCAACGTTAAACTGATTTTGCCATGAACCTGAATTTTAAGCGCAACCTCCGCATGGGAACTTTCTTCTCGGTGTTGTTGATGCTCACACTCCCCGGCTTTGCCGGCCCGGAGGACGTCACGCCCCCAAGGGACGAAGAGAAGGTGGAGCAGGAGAAGAACCCCGCCGCCACCGGACCGGCCTTGCGGCGACTGGATGAGCCGGCTGCGTCCGCTATCGAGCCCGAGATTTCCGAGAGTGAGGCGGTGGTGGTGGATGAGGATGCGGACGATGAAAAGGCGCCTGCGGTTGATCGGCAGGTGCGCCGGGTGCGGTATGAAGGGCGTGAAGAAATCCCTTTTGGGCATCAGCTGATTCCTGCGGGAGAGCGAGCGCGCGAAGCGGTGTCCATCCTGGGATCCACAACCGTGGATGGCGAGGTGGCCCGCGAGGCGGTTTCCATTTTGGGTAATACGACGGTCAATGGCTCGACGGGCCGCGAAGCCGTGGCGGTGCTGGGCAATATCCGGGTCAACGGGGAAGTGGGGGGCGATGCGGTGACCGTATTGGGCAATGTGCACGTCAACGGCAGGGTGAAAGGGGAGATCGTATCCGTGTTCGGCAACGTCGAGCTTGGGCCGGAGGCCGAAGTGAATCGCGGGGTGGTGATCGTAGGCGGGCGGCTCGCCCGTGATCCCGCCGCCACAGTCGGAGGAAAGGTGAAAGTGGTTTCCGTCCCCGTGATCGGTTCGGCGCCGGAGGGGCTGCAGGTCTGGCTGGAACGCTGCTTCATGCTGGGCCGGCCGCTGGCGTTTGATGCGCGACTCAAGTGGGCGTGGTTGATCGCGATCAGTGTGTTTTCCTTCTATGTGCTGCTCGCGCTGCTGTTTCCGCGAGCGGTGGAGAAATGTGCGGAAACCCTGGAGCAGCGCCCGGGGTATTCGCTGCTGGCGGTGCTGCTCACATTGCTCATCACACCTGTTCTGGTGGTGCTGCTGGCGATCACGGGAATCGGTGTGATCTTGATCCCCTTCCTCGCAGCGGGACTGTTTTTTGCCGGCATATTCGGCAAGGTCGTCATGCATGCCTGGCTGGGCCGGCGTATCACCCAATCCTTTGGGCCGGGCCCGGGCAGCCATGCGGCGGTCGCGACGCTGGTGGGAAGTCTGCTGGTGCTCTTGTTGTACACGGTGCCGGTCTTGGGCTTCCTGCTCTGGAAAGGCATGGAAGTCATCGGCCTTGGGGTGGTGGTCTATACCCTGATCCTGTCCGGTCGGCGTGAGCGTCCTGTGGGGCAGGTCCCGGTCACGGCTCCGGTGGTGCCCGCTGCGGTGGTCTCTCCCGGCGTTACGCCGGTGCCTCCTGCGCCCGGTCACGGCATCCTGCCGTTGGCGGGGTCCTCTTTGGGCGGATTGAAAGAGGCGGCTCCTGTGATGGAGCCCGCGCCCGGGATGGCCGCGCCCTTGCCGCCGATGGTGGATGAGGTGGCCCTGCCTCGCGCGGGTTTCTGGCTCCGCGTGGCGGCGTCACTGATTGATGCCGTCTTGGTCGGGCTGCTGGTGGGCTTCACCGGAACAGGAGATTACTTCCTTCTCGTTTTTGCCGCGTACTGCGTCGTGCTGTGGGGGCTCAAGGGCACCACGATTGGCGGCATCGTGTGCAATCTGCGCATTGTGCGGGTGGATGGGCGCAAGGTGGACTGGACGGTCGCCATCGTGCGGGCCTTGGGTGGGTTCCTTTCCCTCTTTGTGGCCGGACTGGGCTTCATCTGGGTGGCTTGGGACCCGGAGAGACAGTCATGGCACGACAAGATTGCGGGCACGACCGTGGCGCAGGTGCCCAAGGGGACGCCGCTCATCTGATGGGCGGCGTGAGCGGGGGGGAGGTTATGGGTTGCTGTCGGGCTTCGGCCTCATCACCTAGTATCCCGTTATGGCTTCACCACTGGTTGGAATCATCATGGGCAGTACTTCGGATTGGGAAACGATGCAGCATGCCGCCGCGCAGCTGGATGCGTTGAAAATCCCCTATGAAAAGCGCGTGGTGAGCGCCCATCGCACGCCGAAGCTTATGGTCAGCTACGCCGAGTCGGCGGAGCGCCGCGGGCTCAAGCTGATCATTGCCGGGGCGGGCGGAGCGGCCCACTTGCCGGGGATGACCGCATCGCTGACGGCGTTGCCGGTCTTGGGCGTGCCGGTGGAATCGAAGGCGCTGAAGGGGCTCGATTCACTGCTCTCCATCGCCCAGATGCCGGGTGGTGTGCCGGTGGCCACCTTTGCCATCGGCAAGGCGGGGGCGATCAATGCCGCGCTTTTTGCGGCTTCGATTCTGGCGCAGGGCGATGGGAAGACCAAGCGGGCGTGGAACGATTTTCGCAAGGATCAGACCAGAAAGATCTTGAAGGCGAAGCTGCCGTGACC
Source organism: uncultured Opitutaceae bacterium (assembly GCA_964429385.1). Lineage (GTDB taxonomy): Bacteria > Verrucomicrobiota > Verrucomicrobiia > Opitutales > Opitutaceae > UBA2377. The sequence continues at coordinate 26,806 of CAYSBR010000018.1, read as the reverse complement.
CCCGGGGAAATGAAACCGGGCAACGGAGCATTTGACCGTTGGTTTCTTTCCCTCTGTTCTCGCGGATTCCTCCTGAGAAAATGATTCTTCCCGGCAAAACCATCGGTGTATTGGGCGGTGGCCAGCTCGGCCGCATGTTGGCGCAAGCGGCCGCCCAGCTTGGCTACCATGTGCACGTCTATGAGCCGGTGGGGCCGTGTCCGGCGGGCGAAGTGGCGCGTAAAGAGGTCAATGCTCCCTATGAGGATGTGGCGGCTCTGACGGCGTTTGCACGGGAGTGCGATGTCGTCACCTATGAATTTGAGAATGTCCCCGCGGCGCCATTGCGGGCGATTGAAGGGGTGACGCGGTTGTGCCCGCAGTGGCAGGTGCTCGAAATCTGCCAGAATCGCTCCAGAGAGAAGAACTGGTTGAAGCGGAACGGATTCCCCCATGCGAAATTCGCGGAGGTGACGTCTGCGGCCGACGAAACGGGGAAGCGCGCATTGGAGCAGGCCATCCGTGGCGTGGGGCTGCCCTGCGTGGTGAAAACGGCGGATTTCGGCTACGATGGCAAAGGGCAGCTCAAGCTCATGAGCGAAGTGGATTTGCCCGTGGCGCTGGAGCGTTTTGCCGGACATCCCGTCGTTATTGAGCAGTTTGTGAATTTTGTCTGCGAGGTTTCCGTGGTCGTGGCCCGGGCGGTGAATGGAGAGACGCGCGCGTTTCCTCTGACCGAGAATCTGCACACCCACCACATTCTGGACTTCTCCCTGGTTCCGGCCCGGGTCAGCCCCGCGATCGCGGCGACAGCGGAAACGCTGGCGGTGACGATTGCGGAGAAGATCGGGCTGGTCGGGATCATGGGGGTGGAGCTGTTTGTGACTTCCAGCGGAGAAGTGTTGGTCAACGAACTGGCCCCCCGGACGCACAACAGCGGGCATTGGACGCTGGATGCCTGTGCCACTTCACAGTTTGAGCAACAAGTGCGGGCGATTTGCGGGCTGCCGCTCGGCGATGTGACTCTCCTGTCCCCGGTGGTGATGGTCAATCTCTTGGGCGATGCTTGGAATAATAGAGAGCCTGATTGGGCCGGATTGTTGGCGGGTGGGGCGAAATTACATCTCTATGGCAAAGCGCAACCGAAGCCCGGTCGGAAGATGGGGCACTTCACAGTTCGCGCACAGGAGTTGGCCGTGGCCTTGGAACGGGCGGAAGCACTGAAGAGCAGCCTGTTGGCGTAGAGCATAATGCGGGCCCTTTGGGCCGCTTGGATTGCCTGGCGAAAGAGAAACGCTGGGAGTTTTGTGTTACAAGCAGGCGATACTCCCCGCCGGGGCGTAACCTGGGTGTCATAAAAATGGGTTGAGTTCCGGCACGGAAATTGCATTTGTCATAACCAAGAGAACATGCGGGCTAGCCCGCTCTCTTGCCTAAACACACAACACACAACTGATTAACTACAATGAACAAACATTCCGAAAGGAAGTTTTGGGCATCGCTTGCGCTCGCGTTGAGCGTGGGCTTCAGCCCGTTCGCAGTGGCTCAACCAACTGCTGCCAGTAACCCGAGCAAAGATGATGAGACCGTAACGCTCGAGAAGTTCGAAGTCACCGGCTCCCGCGTGAAACGCCTTGATATTGAGACGCCTGCTCCCGTCGTTGCCTATACGGCGACTGACATCGAGTCGAAGGGCTACACCAATATCGGTGATTTCATCCAGAGCCTGCCGTTCAACACCGGTTCAGCCAACTCGATCTACCAGACGGCCAGTTTTACCCGTGGTGCGGCGACGGCCAATCCGCGTGGCCTCGGTTCGGAGCGCTTCCTGGTGCTGGTGAACGGTCGCCGCCCGGTCAGCTACGCCTTCGCCACCGGTGGCAACCGTCAGGTGTTCGACTTCAACAGCTTGCCCGCTGCGGCGATTGAGAGTGTTGAATTCCTGAAGGACGGCGCCTCGGCCATTTATGGTGCGGACGCTCTCACGGGCGTGTTCAACATCAAGTTGAAGCAGAACTACACCGGGCTTTCCGTTGCCGGTTACTACGGCAACACCCTCGATCATGATACCGGCGTGAAGCAGTTCAGCGTCGTGGCTGGCGCCGGCACGGGCAAGACCCGGGCGATGGTGGCGTTCGACTATAAGAGTGCGAACTCCAACTTCCTGCGCGATTACGGTGTTACTACGACCGACTATGTCCCTGCTCTCGGGGCAAACAAAGGCTCGAACCAAAACAGCACGCTGAACTGGCCGGCCAATATCACCATCAATGCGGCGCTGGCTGCGGTGCTCGGGGTTCCGGCGAGCGGCACTTTGGTCATCAACGGCGGCGGGCAGCTTTCGAACCCGACGCTGGCTGACTTTGTGCGCGTGACTACGGTGGGTAATGAAAACCGTTACAATTTCGCGGAAACCTACCAGCGGTATCCGGCTTATGACTATCTGAGCGCCTATGCCCAGATGGTGCACGAAGTCTCTGAGAACGTTCAGGTCTTCGGCCAGGCCGTGTTCGCGAGCAACAGCACCTACTATGCGTTTACGCCGGGCGTCATCAACTTCCCGACGGAAGGTCTATCGCTGCCCGTCAGCAGCCCCTACAACCCCTTCGGCATCCCGGTGACCACGATCTTGGGCCGCACCAATTTCGGTCCGGTGCGCAAGTTCGACGTCGATACCGTCAGTGCCAGCTTCTTGGGTGGTGTCCGCGGTAACTTCGGTGATTGGGAGTGGGAGAGCGGTCTTTCCTATGGCTTCAGCCAAGCCACCATTATCGCGCGCAACGCCATCCGTGCGACCACCTATCAGGCGGCCCTCAACGGCACGCTCTCCGGTTTCAGTGGGGTTTACTTCAACCCGTTCGGCCCGAATCCGCAGGGGTTGGTCAACGCATTGTTCACCACCTCCACAGGTTCGAACAAGGGTGAAGGCGTTGTTTGGGATGCCACTGTCACCAATGGCTCCCTCTTCTCGCTCCCCGGTGGCGATGTGGGCGTTGCGGCCGGCGTTGAGGTGCGCAATGATCGCATCCAGACGAATCCGGACACGGCGGCTTATCTCGGTTCCGGTGGCGGTCTTCCGCTGCGGGGCGAGCGCGATGTGTATTCGGCGTATGTCGAAGTCAGCGTGCCTGTCACCAAGTCATTTGAAGTCCAGCTGGCAGCCCGTTATGAGGACTACAGCGATTTCGGCGATACGACCAAGCCGAAGATCGGGGCCAAGTATCGTTTCCCGGAAAACAAGGTGGCGAATGTGCTGCTGCGGGCGTCCTACTCGGAATCGTTCCAGGCGCCGGCGCTGCCCCTGCTGTATGCTTCCCAGACGATCGGGTTCTCTTCTACGCTGTTACAGGATCCGGATCGCCCTTCGGATCCCCCCCAACAGCAACGCGTGGTCACGGGCGGCAATCCCAACCTCCTCCCTGAAGAAGGTGAAACCAACTACTACGGCTTGGTGGTGGATATTCCCGCCGTCAAGGGGCTCTCCTTCAATGTGGACTACTTCAAGTTCCGCATCAATCAGGTCATCGTGACGCCAAGTGCTGCCTACCTCCTCTCGGACCGTGGACGTGCGCAGTTCCCGAATGCCATTGTACGTGAGACTCCTGGAGGCCCGATTGCCCGTATCGAGTCGGTGCCCTCGAATAATCCTGATGCCTATCAGATCTATCAAGGGTATGATATCGGGGTGAACTACCTGCTCAGCAACACTCGGGCGGGCGATTTCAACTTCCGTGTCGAGGCCACTCGCACGGTTGAAATCGGCTCTGACTCCGGTCTTGGTGGCGGCTACTTCGACAACATCGGCCTTTGGAACAATCCAAAATGGCGTGGTGTGGCCTCGGTGGGCTGGCGCTACAAGGATTGGTCCGCCTCGGCCGCAGCCGACTACATCGGCAAATACTTCAATGATGCCTACACGGTGGCGGGCTGGGGTGAGAATCCCTATACGGTCGCCTCACTTGCGGTCAGCTATCGCGGATTCTTTGGCGGCACCACCCTCACGGTGGGTGCCAACAACGTCCTCGACAAGCTGCCCCCGGCGATCGGCCGTGATACGGGTGGCTTTGATCCCAACACCTATGGTGCGGGTGCCCTTGGCCGCTTCGTTTACGTCCGCGTCCGCAAGGAGTTCTAATCAGGCAATCCTGTAATCATGCAGGACTGACAGATGTCCAGCGGGCCTCCCACAAGGGAGGCCCGCTTTTTTATATCCACTTCCCGATGCTTGCGGTTTTAAAGGCTTTATAGATCCTGCCTCAGTATGAAACTGCGTAACTTGATCGTTCCTGTTATTCTGTTGCTTGGTGGTCTCTCGATGTCGCTGGCTCAACCTCCTGAGCTTCCTGTCGAGGACTTCTTTCAGGTTCCTGCAATGTCTGGCCTCCGTTTTTCCCCGGATGGGAAACGCATCCTTTATCTCACGTCTTTTAACGGCCGGCAGAATCTTGCGGTGATTGATTTGGAAAAAAAGACCCGGGCGTTACTGAGCAATTTCGACGACAAGGATGCTATCAACCCTTTCTGGGTAGGGAATGAGAGGATACTGTTCATGGTGGATGATCGGGGTAAGGAAGAATTCTCGCTGTATGCAGTGAACCCTGATGGCTCAGATCCTTCCAATCTGAAGCCGGGGCGGTCGGTCAGTTTCATCCGGCGGGCGAAGGATGACTCCCGTGCGATGCTGGTACAGGCTGCGATCACTCACAATGATTGGTGGGATGTGGCTCGCTTGGATGTTCGCACCGGAAGATTGTCTGCGCCCATCGCGCGAGCTCCTGGCAATGTGAGCTACTATGTGCTGGATCGGGACGATGTCGTGAGGTTTGCCGTTGTCAGTGATCACACGGAGCGTGTGAACAAGGTGCTTTATCGCGAAGCGAACCGGGCGGAGTGGCGGGAGGTCGCCCGTAGTGAGTTTGATGCCCCGGGCTGGAGGCCTTTGGCGTTTGATGGTGATAATCGCACGGTTTATGTGGCTTCCAATCTTGGGCGCAGAACGGATGCGGTCTTTCGCTATGACACCTCGGCTTCATCCATCGAATTGGAGTTGGTCCATGCGGATGACACCTATGATGTTGCGGATGTCATTTACGATTCGTTCAAAAAGAAAATCATAGGTGTCAGTTATGCGGCGGACTGGCAGAGGTTTCACTGGTTGGATGGCGATATGCGGGGAATCCATCAACGCATGGAAAGGGCCTTGCCGGGCACGGTGCATCACCCTGTGCAGATTTCCGAGGATGGATCGAGAATCCTGTTTCACTCGTACAGTGACCGCGATCCGGGCGTGTATTACCTTTATGATCGTCGGACTCAGAAGCTGGATGAGGTTGCCGTTATAAATCCGAAAATCGACCCCGACCAGATGGCGGTGACGAAGCCGGTTTCCTACCAGGCTCGTGATGGGCTTACCCTGCATGGTTATCTGACGCTGCCGGCGGGGCGTGCCGCCAAGGGACTGCCCCTGATCATCCATCCTCATGGTGGGCCCTATGGTATTCGCGATGATTGGGGTTTTAACCCGGAGGTTCAATTTTACGCCAATCGCGGCTTCGCTGTTTTGCAGGTGAATTATCGCGGCTCCGGTGGTTATGGGCACTGGTTTGAAGCCGCCGGCTTCAAAAAATGGGGCTTGGAAATGCAGGATGATCTGACCGACGGCGTGAAGTGGGCGATCGCCGAGGGCATTGCCGATCCCGCGCTGATTGTGATCTCCGGCGCCAGCTATGGCGGCTATGCGACCATGGCCGGCCTAGTCTATACGCCCGAACTTTACATTGCCGGCATCAATTACGTGGGCGTGGTCAATATTGAGGATCTCATTCCCAAGGCGATTCCCGCCCGGCGTATGCACTGGATGCACACCCGCCTGGGTGATCTTGCCAAGGCGGAGGATCGTGAGCGCATCCGGGCCACTTCACCGGTTCACTTTGCGGACCGTGTCCGTGTGCCGCTGCTGATGGCTTATGGGCGGAACGATCCCCGGGTTCGCATCCATCATGCCTATGATATCGAGCGGGCGCTCAAGCGAGCCAATGTGCCCTACAAGCTGATGGTGGAGCGTGACGAGGGGCATGGCTTCCGCGACGAGGAAAAGCGCATCGCCTTCTACAAGGAAGTGGACGCTTTCCTGAAGCAATACGTGCCGGCCAAGAATTCCAGGTAAGCGGGAAACCGGTCTGCGGCACTAGGTTTCAGACCAAGTCAGCAGCCTGATCGCTTCGTTTCGTGCCCAGTCCAGTTGGGGCAACCCTCGTTTGATCACCGGCCGGCCGAGCTTGCGGGGGCCGGATTGGCCGCGCCGATAGGCGCGTCCGGCGCTCAACTCAATGTCTTCCAGCTGTACCTGGCCCACGCCGCGCAGGATGAAGCGCAGCTGTGGCAGCGTTTGCCGTTGATCGTCCCAAATGATCGGGGCGGCATGCTCCCTGACGAGGGTGCCATCCGGTCGGGCGGCCTGGGCTTGAAATTCGATGGTGTGGCAGGACTGCAGCAGCCGCCAGGTGCCGTCGGGCTGTTGTTGTTCCACGCCGACCAATTGTACGGCGGGGGCAATGTTTCGCACCCGGTAGCAAAGCTGCCAGCGGCCGCCAAAGACCGGCTGACCTCGCAACCAGGCACGGAGTCGGGCGGCGTCGTTGGCTAATATACGTTCATTCGGGCCATACTGCCGGCGATCCCGGGTGGTGGTCCACAGGATGCGGGCTGCGTGCAAGCCTGTCGTGAGCGCTTTCTCATAGCGCTTGGTCAAGGCACGCAACGTGGCTGACGGCTGGGCGGGTTCGCGGGCGGCCGTGCGCACAAAAAGGTCGCGGACAGCCAGATAGTGGCGGAATTCCACACTGGCCCGCAAAGGGGTGGGCAACCGCCGGGATGCTTTGGCCAGTCTGGTGAAATGCGCCACTTCGGTGTGATACCCCTTGAGCGATTCGCGTCGTGAAACGGTATCCCAACGTTCGTTCACCTGCCAGCGCGGGTAGCCGCTGAAGGGGAACTTGTCTGACGACAACGCCACGTGCGCGGCCCGGCGGGCGCACTTGCGACCGAAAACCCGGGCAAAGCCGCGCGTCAGCATTTCTTCCGGCTTCGTGGAGTGGGGCTCAAGCCAGAGGCTGGCGGCGGCGGCGTCCACCACCGTGGTTAACTCCATGGCGAGGCGGGAGGGCTCCCATGAAGTGATGAGCATGCCGTCGGCCTTGGTCGCGGCGCAGCGTTGCCACCAGGAGAGGAGGTTGCCCAGTCGGTCGGTGAAATGGGGCAGAGGCTCGTGGCGGAAGGCGCCGTTCATCGGGCAGCCATAATAATGAATGCCTTGGCGTTTGAGTGCCGGATGCAGATCCCTCTCGGCAAAATTGAAAAATTCCACCCGGGGCTTTTTACGGAAGGGATAGTAATACCAGTCGTAGGCCGTGATGCCGGAAGGTAGCTGGGGGATCGCTTCGGGGACGAAGTAAAGCATATCGGCCCACAGGCCCATCTTCAGATCGAGCCGGGAAACGAGCTGGTGCAGCCGGTTGACATGCCGGGCGAAATGCCCGCCCAGCCCGATCCGGGCGACTTCCTCCTGGCAGCGGGGGCATTTGCCGAGATGAAACGATTCATCGAGGCCGACATGAACCTTGCCGGTGGTGCAGAAGGGCCGCATGTCGCGGAGCAGGGCTTCCGCCACTTCAAGGGTGCGCGGGTGCAGCGGGCAGATCTGGCCTTGAGGAAGCGGCAATCCATCGGCGGCGCGCAGTTCGTTCAGGTCGCGTAGCTCGGGGGTTTTGATCAGATACTGCGTGTGCCCGAGCAGGTTGACGATGGGCACGACGCCGATGCCGTGACGCGTGGCGGTCGCGACCAGGCGTTCCATTTGCCGGTAGGAGAGGGCATCCTGGCGGGCGACAGAGGGCAAACTGGGGTAGGCCACCGCATCCTCCAGATGCAGATAGAGCTCCTGGTAACCCCAGTCGGCATAACGGGGCAGCTGGGCCAGCAGCCAGTCGAGTCGCTCCATCTGACGTGCGAGGTCCCATTGCAATCCGCGGACGGGGTGATGAGGCTCGGGCATGGTCTTCACATACCCGGGCCTTGTGTCCCGCGTAAAGCCCGGGCTAGCGTCGGGTGTGCAGATCAATATCCGTGAGCTCTACGTGTCGCCGGGACACAACTATTTCGGGCACCATGGGCAGCCGGCGGGGGCTAACCCCATCCTGCGCGTCGGGCAGGTGGTGTGCCGGGCCGGGCGGGGGCTCGAAGGAGATCGCTTTTTCGACTACAAGCCGGACTACAAAGGGCAGGTGACTTTTTTTGCGTGGGAAGTCTATGAAGCGATCAAGGCGGCGTTGCGGGTGCCGAACCTTTCCGCGGGAGCGTTTCGGCGCAACGTGCTGGTGGAAGGGATGAACCCGGAGGCGCTTGCCGGGCAAAGGTTCCGGATTGGCCCGGTCGAATTTGAGGGCATGGGCGAAGCCAAGCCTTGCTATTGGATGGAACAGGCGGTGGCCCCCGGAGCCGAAGCCTGGCTGCTCGGCCGGGGGGGGCTGCGCGCAAAGATCCTCAGCGACGGCGTATTGGCGCCGGGATCGGCGGAGTTGATCGCGTATGAAGCAGGGCTCAGCCCCGCTTCTGGCGGATAAGCTGCTCGAGCTTCACGATGTCGGCGGAGAAGAGGCGGATGCCTTCGGCGGTCTTCTCCGTCGCCATGGCGTCTTCGTTCAGCGCAAAGCGGAACGCTTTCTCGTCGAAGCTGACCTTGGTGAGGTTGGCATTGGCGGCCTTGGCCGGATCCAGCTTGCGGGTGATCGGGTCGCTCGAAGCCTTCAGCTCGCTGAGCAGAGCGGGCGCGATGGTGAGGAGGTCGCAGCCGGCGAGTTCAAGGATTTCACCTTTGTTGCGGAAGCTCGCTCCCATCACCTCGGTCGTATAGCCGAATTTCTTGTAATAGGTGTAGATTTGCGTGACGGACTGCACGCCCGGGTCTTCGGCGGCGGTGAAGTCCTTTCCGGTGCTCTTCTTGTGCCAGTCGAGGATGCGACCGACGAAGGGGGAGATGAGCTGCACCCCGGCCTCGGCGCAGGCGACGGCCTGGGCAAAGGAAAAGAGGAGGGTGAGATTGCAGTGGATGCCTTCCTTTTCGAGGATCTCGGCGGCTTTGATGCCTTCCCAAGTCGAGGCGATCTTGATGAGGATACGGTCGCGGGGGATGCCGGCGTTTTCGTAAAGGCCGATGATTTCGCGAGCCTTCACCAGAGTGCCGTCGCGATCGAAAGACAGACGGGCATCCACCTCGGTGGAGACGCGGCCCGGCACAATCTTGAGAATCTCCAGGCCGAAGAGGACGAGCAGGCGGTCGATCACCACGGGCAGGGGCGCCGGGGTGCCGGCGTCCTGCAGGGCCTTGTCCACCAACCAGGCATAGTCAGCCATGGCGGCGGCTTTCAGGATGAGGCTGGGGTTGGTCGTCGCATCCTGCGGCGTGTATTCCTTCATGCTCACAAAATCGCCGGTATCGGCCACGACTTTGGTGAATTGCTTGAGTTGATCGAGTTGGGTGGAGGACATGATAGGTTGAGGGTAAACAGTCAGGGTAAAGCTCCGGGGTGCTCCCGCAAATACTTTTGCGCCCAACCAAGCGCGCCGGTCTCGTCGGCAAAGGCGCCTTCGAGCTGGGCCTCGAAGGCGGTGTCGAGCACCGGCTTAAACTTGGCGCTGGGTGGATGCCCTAGGGAGATGAGATGCCGACCCTGCAGCAGCGGCTTGGGTGGGGAATGTTCCAGCGCGAGCGCATGAGCCCGGCGGACAAGCTCGTCGATGCGGGCATGGGTTTCCGGAGACTGCAGCGGTGGGCGGCCGTTGCTGTCGGCGCGCATCACGGCCGCCAGTTCATCAATGGTGGCGGGCGCGAGACGACGGGCGAGACGGCGCACGCTGGTATCTGAGAAGGCGGTCTGGCCGTGATGATGGACGAGGTGGTTCACGACCAATGCGCACACAGGGGCGTCGAGTTCAAGCGGGGCGCCGATCCCGCGGAGAAAACGGGTGGCCAGCGGCCCTCCGGCAGACTCATGCCCCGGGCTGATCCAGCGCATCTGCCCGCGCCTCTCGGCATACTGGGTGGTGGCGGGTTTGCCGAAATCATGGGCGAGTACGGCCAGCATCAGCCGCCGTCGAAGCTCTTTTCCGGCTTCCTGCCAGTTGGGGAGGGTGACCAAGGCGTCCAGGCAACATTGGGTATGCGTGAATACGTCCCCCTCCGGATGCCATTCGGGCTCCTGCTGACAGCCGCGCAGTGCGGCGATTTCGGGGAAGTGGCGCAGCCAGCCGGTGTCTTCCAACACGGTGAGGCCACGCGAGGGTTTGACCGCCTTGGTCGCCCATTTCTCCCATTCCTGCCAGATGCGCTCGACGGGCAGTTCGGCATAGCTGTCGGCGATGCTGTGGCAGAGGGTGGCGGTGGCGGGGGCGAGCGTGAGATCGAAGCGGGCCGCCAGTTGAAAGGCCCGCAGCACACGCAACGGATCCTCGACAAAGGCGGCGCTGGTGTGGCGCAGTATCCGGGCCTTCAAATCGGCGCGCCCGTCATGGGGATCAATGATCGCATCGGTGAAAGGATCGTAAGCGATGGCATTGAGCGTGAAATCGCGCCGGGCGGCGGCTTCGGCATCGCCGAGTGTCGGATCCGGTTTTACGATAAAACCGCGGTGTCCGGCGCCGGTTTTCGATTCACGGCGGGGCAGGCTGAAATCGTATTCGCAGCCGCGCCGGCGGAGTTTGAGCACACCAAAGCTGCGCCCCACCACATCCGTGGCCCCGAAGGGCGTCAAGACGCGGTGCAAGCTCTCAAAGTCCGTGCCGACGACCTCAATATCGTAGTCGTTGATGGCCAGGCCGAGCAGCCAGTCGCGCACGCCGCCTCCCACGAGCCGGGGATGGCCGATGCGACGGACTGCGTCCAGGATTGAGCGCAGATCGTCCGGGATTTGCATTTCGTGTCAGGTGGACGGAGAGGATTTCCCGGTGCAGGACTCCCAGAGAAGAGCGCTCCAGCCCAGCATGAAGGCCAGTCCGCCAATAGGGGTGATGGGCCCAAGGAATTTTGGCCCGCCCAATGAGAGCCAGTAAATTGAGCCGGAAAACAGCACGACACCCAGCGCCCAGCCGCGGGCGGCCCAACCGAGGCGAGGTGAGGGGGGGGCGGGTGAAAACCGCAACCAAAGCGCGGCGAACAGCAGGGCGAGGGCATGCACAAGCTGATAAAGAACGGCGGTCTCCCAGCTTTCATGGGTGCCGAGTTGATCCAGCCTGATACGGAGCCCGCCGTGGGCGCCCAGAGCGCCGAGGATGACGCCGGATAAACCAAAAATCCCGGCGCAGAAGAGAGGGAAACGGTGTGTCATGAAAAAAAATGAAAACTGGCCCGAGGTTTGCTGAACCATCGGTTGTTTATCCGGTCATTCAGTCTATTCAGGGGAGCGTCAGCCAAAGAGAGACTTTGGCAAACCCTCCCTTGCTGAAAATCGGATACAGACAGCAAACCTAGAAAACTACCCATACCATGAAAAAGACAGTTCTGATGATCGCCGCATTTGCGGCCACAACCCTCGGTCTTCATGCGCAGGAGGATGCGCCGAAGTCTTCCTATGACGTGACGCTGGATTTCACTTATGTGACGAAATACACGTTTCGTGGGGTGCAGCTCGCCGAGAGCTCACTCCAGCCCTCCGTTGAAGTGGCCGTCGGCGATTTCACGGCCGGTTTTTGGACGAATCAGCCCCTGACCAGCAACATTGACAACGAGCTCGGCTTCTATGGCAGCTACGGCTTCGCGCTGTCGGACAGCTGGAGCCTGGATACCGGTGTCTGGGTCTATTACTACCCCGAGCTCGACAGCAGCCTCGGCCTGGATCGTACAACCTGGGAGCCCTATATCGGTCTCACGGGTGACGTGGGCGGCTTTTCACCCGGGGTTTACCTGTACTATGATTTCACGCTGAAGACCTTCACCTACGAGGGACAGCTGGGCTACAGCGTGCCGCTTGAGCCGGTGGGCGCTTCGCTGGACTTCAGCGCTTCATTGGGCCGGGTGGATCCGGATGCCGGCAGCGGTTACACCTACTACAGCCTCGGCGTGGCGGTGCCGTTCACCCTCTCCGAGAGCGCCACCCTTACGCTGGGCGTCAACTATACCCGCAACAATATCGCGGGCGGTGACGGCTTCGGCAAAAAGGACCACTTCTACGGCCTGGCCGGCATCACGGTCGGATTCTGATTTCCGGCGGCAACCGGTTTGAACGCAAAACCCGCCCCGCTGCCGGGGCGGGTTTTTTGCCATCAAAACGTTTGACAGTCTCTTTCCAGACCCTAGCTATTGGCCTCTTTTCCCATGAAAACGTTCCTCGCCAAAAAGGAGACAGTGCAGCCCAAATGGCATCTCATCGATGCCGAGGGTGAGGTGCTGGGCCGTCTCGCCGTGAAAGCCGCCAATATCATCCGCGGCCGCCACAAAGCCTCTTACACGCCGCATGTTGATACCGGCGACTACGTTGTGATCATCAATGCCGAGAAGATCGTTCTCACCGGCAAGAAGGAAGAGACCAACGAATACATGTTCTTCTCCGGTTTCGTCGGTGGCGAAAGCTATCGTAAGCTGTCCCTCATGCGCGAGAAGCACCCCGAGTTCATCATTGAGCACGCGGTCAAGGGCATGCTGCCCAAGAATCGTCTTGCGGCCACGATGCTCACCAAGCTGCGGGTTTTCGCGGGGTCAAACCACCCGCACGCGGCGCAGAACCCTGTCAAAGTTTCCGTCTGATTAGACCATGAGCACTGTCACCAACGTTTTCATCGGCACGGGCCGGCGCAAGACCTCCACCGCCCGCGTGCGCCTCATCGAAGGCAGCGGCAAGCTGACCGTCAACGGGCGCGAATTCGACGCCTATTTCTCCCACGACAATTTCTCCAAGCAGGCCTATGCGCCCCTGCTCACCGTGGAGCTCCGCGACAAGATTGACGTGAGCGCCAATGTGTCCGGTGGCGGCGTTGCCGGTCAGGCCGGCGCGGTCGCCCATGGCATTGCCCGTGCCTTGGAGAAGCTCAACCCCGAGTTGCGCGCTTCCCTCAAAAAGGCCGGTCACCTGACCCGCGATCCGCGTGAAAAAGAGCGCAAGAAGCCCGGCCAGCCCGGCGCCCGCAAGCGCTTCCAGTTCTCGAAGCGCTAAGCGAGACGCCTCCTGCATTTCAAAGCGGGCCGGATTTCCGGCCCGCTTTTTTTGTCCCCTGATTTTGCTCGTGACTCCCGTTCCTCCCGAACCCTGAATTCTCTTACCATGAAAGTCGGCATTGTCGGTGCCTCCGGATATACCGGTGAAGTGTTGGTGCAGCTGCTCCTCGGGCACCCCCGGGTGGAGCTCACGACCGTCACATCCCGCACACATGCGGGCAAGGCGCTCTCGAAGGTGATCCCTTCCCTGCGTGGAATCGACCGGGGGTTGCGTTTTGTCGATTCTGATCCGGCGATGCTGGCCGCCAGCGATGTCGGGCTGTTCTTTCTCGCTCTGCCGCACGGGGCGGCGGCGACCTATGCCCGGGCCCTTGTGGCGGCGGGAAAAAAGGTCATTGATCTGAGTGCCGACTTCCGGATCGCGGACCTGGAGACCTACCGGCGCTACTATGGCGAACACCACGCGCCGGAGTTGATCAAGGATGCGCGTTATGTGCTGCCGGAGCTTGCGCCGGGCGCCTGGCGCGCGGAAGCGCGTCTCGTGGCGGCGCCGGGTTGCTACCCCACCAGCATGCTGGTGCCCCTGGCTCCTCTGCTCAAAACGGGGGTGATTTCCCGCGAGCACATTGTGGTGAACGCGTTCAGTGGCGTTAGCGGTGCGGGTAAAAAAGCTGAGGAGATGTACCTCTATGTGGAGCGCGCGGAAAGCGCCAAGGCTTATGGACTGACCAAGCACCGGCATCTGGCCGAGGTGGAGGAGCAGCTCAGCCTGTGCACCGGTGCGCCGGTGGTGATCCAGTTCAACCCGCATCTGGCCCCTATGCGGCGGGGTATTGCCACGACCATCACGGTGCCGGCGGCCAAGCCTGACATCGCAGTCCTTTACGCTGCATGGGAGGAGGCCTATCGCGATTCGCCGTTTGTGCAGATTTTGCCGACAGGGGAGACCCCCGACACCGCGCATGTGGTCGGCACCAACCGCGTGGATATCGCGGCGGTCCACGATCCGCGCACGGGCAATTTCGTCATCACCTCGGCCGAGGACAACCTCATCAAGGGCGCCGGCGGTCAGGCTGTGCAGATCATGAATCTGTGGTGCGGTTTCCCGGAAACCGCCGGGCTGATCTGAGCCGGATCAACTGCGGTAGTCGGCGTTCTCGCTCACATACTCGTGGGTGAGATCGCCGCCAATGACGGTGGCGGAGGCGTTGCCAGTGCCGAGATCGATGGTGATCTCCACGCAACGTTCGTGCGGCGGATAATCCACCGCGGCGGTGTAGATGCCGTCGGCGGGGATGATGCTGGCGTAGAGTTCGGCTGATTTGAGGTGGGCGACCAGAGCCGCTTCCTTTTGTGGGTCCAGCCGAAACACGCCCTGGGAAAAGATCTCGATTCCCCCCATCTGCAGTTGCAGCCGGTCCAGATTGAGCCCCTCCGGCTGGTTGCCTGCGTGTTTGCCGATGGCTTGGACCAGGCGGCCGACGTTCGGATCGTTGCCAGCGACGGCGCATTTGAACAAGGGGGCATTGACCACGGCTTTGCCGAGCTGGCGGGCGGTGGCTTCATCGGAAGCGCGGGTTACGCTGACCCGGATCACATGGCGCACCCCTTCCCCGTTGCGCACGACATCTTCGGCCAGGTCGCGGCAGACGACAGCCAGGGCTGACTCGAAGGCGGCGAGGTCTTCACCGGCGACTTTACCCGAGGAGACGAGTGCGACGGTGTCCGAGGTGCTGGTATCGCTGTCCACGCTGATACTGTTGAAACTGGGGGCGATCACCCGATGCAGCATGGCGCGCAGCTCCGCGCGCGGAACCGCGATATCCGTCAGGATATAAACCAGCATGGTGGCGAGATTAGGCTCGATCATGCCGGCGCCCTTGGCGATGCCGACGATGCTGCCTTGGCCGACGGTTACGCGACGTATCTTGGGATACAAATCGGTCGTCACAATGCCCTCGGCTGCCGGCAGGATGGATGCCGACTGCAGGTTGGGAAGGGTCGCGGGCAGCGCTTGCAGGATTTCTCCGACGGGCAGACTCCATCCGATGACCCCGGTGGAAGAGGGAAGGACCGTGCCGGCGGGGATGCCCAGCAGGGCGCCGACTTTGGCGCAAATCTGTTCCGAGGTGGCCACGCCGTCCGGGGCGCATACGTTGGAAATCTTGTTGTTGACGATGATGGCGCCCAGCGCGGCCTCAGTCAGTCGTTGGCGGCCGATCAGGATGGGGGCTCCGGGAAAGGCGTTGCGGGTGAAAACGGCCGCAAAGTCGGCGGAGGGCTGATCGAGGGCGATGAGGGTCAAGGTCATCTTGGCCGGTTTCGGCGCTTCGCGGGGGACGAAGTCGAAACGCGCGGTGCCTGTGCGAAAGCCCGCGGGCAGGGTCGCCTGGCTGGCCAGCCAGGCGCGGTGTTCGTCGCGGGATTTGAATGTCAGGGAAGTGCTCGCCACGATTTCGAGCAGTGGGGGCACGGTGCCGCGGAGTGAAGCTGAATTTCGCCCGGATGACATGGGATCACGATTTTGATGGAAATCCCCGGGGCGGGTGCGCTATGCGTTGCGGCCTATTTCAATCACCGAATCGTGAGCGCCCATTATCGTCACCTCTCCTCCTGCGCGGCCGCCGGCCGCGGGCTTTGACTACGGATGAACGTCGCCGAAATTACCGCCAAGGCGAAGGTGCTCCTTGAAGCGCTTCCCTACATCCAAGGTTTCCGTGGCTCCACGTTTGTCGTGAAATACGGCGGCAGCTTCATGGATGATCCCGATCCGGCGGGCCGCACGCGTGTGGCTCATGACATCGCCTTCCTCGCCGCGGTGGGCATCAATGTCGTGGTGGTGCACGGCGGCGGCAAAGCCATCACCCGGGCGATGGAGACCTCGGGCCTGAAGACTAATTTCATCAACGGCCTGCGGGTCACCGACGAGGCGACCGTGGCGCTCGTGAAGAAGACGTTGGATGAAGTTGTGAACAAGGAGGTCTGCGAGGCCATTGTCACCGCCAAGGGGCGCCCGAAGGGGCTGGCCGGGGATACGGTTTTGGTTTCTCAGAAACTGACCAGGGACGACAGTGGCAACCCCGTGGATCTCGGCTTTGTCGGCGAAGTGACCGAGGTGAAGGTGAAGCTCATCAAAAAGGAAATTGGCGAGGGCTTCATCCCCGTGATTTCGCCTGTGGCCGAGGGCTATGATGGCAAGCCCTACAATGTGAATGCGGATCTTGTGGCCGGCCGGGTGGCCAGTGCGTTGCGGGCCCGCCGCCTGGTTTACATGAGTGACGTGCCCGGCCTGCTGGCGAATCCGGCCGATCCCGGCTCGCTCATCTCCACGCTCAAAATCAGCCAGGTGGAGGACCTCAAGAAAAGAGGGGTGATCGACAAGGGCATGCGCCCCAAGGTGCAGAGCGCCATCCGCGCATTGGAAGAAGGGGTGCAGCGGGTGCACTTCATTGACGGTCGTCTGCCGCACAGTCTTTTGCTGGAGATTTTCACCGACAAGGGCATCGGCACGGAAATCGTGCACGGCTGAAATAGTTTTTGATTTTCGATTCCGGGCTCTGGATTGGGCCGCAGGGAAATCGAAAGTCAGGAAACCAAATTGATAAATCCCATGACCCCGCCCGCCATCACCCGCACCAGCACGGCCGAGCACTACGACGCTCACGTGCTGAAAAACTATGCCCGCGCGCCTTTGACCTTGGTGCGTGGACGCGGTGCGCAGGTGTGGGATGATGAAGGGAACGCCTATCTCGATTTCACCTCGGGTATCGCCGTGAGCGCGCTGGGGCATTGCCATCCGCATTGGGTGGCGGCGATCCAGCGCCAGGCCGCCGAGCTGATCCATACGAGCAACCTTTTTCGCCATCCCAACCAAGGGGAGTTGGCGCGGCGCCTGGTGGGTTATGCCGGGCCGGGCCGGGTGTTCTTCTGCAACAGCGGGGCCGAGGCCAACGAAGCGCTGCTCAAGCTGGCGCGGTTGCACGGCATGAAGAAGTCGGGCGAGGAGGGGAAATGCTACAAGGTCATTTGCGCCCAGCAGGCTTTCCACGGTCGCACCTTTGGTGGCATGAGCGCCACGCCGCAGGAAAAGATCCAGAAGGGATTTCGTCCGCTCGTGCCGGGCTTTGCCTTTGGCGAGCTCAATAATCTCCAGAGCTTTGCCGACTTGGTGGACGATCAGACGGCGGCGATCTTTGTGGAAACGATCCAGGGCGAGGGTGGCATCCATCCTTGCACGCAGGAATTTCTGATCGGCCTGCGCCAGTTGTGCGATCGGCATAATCTCCTTTTGCTGCTCGATGAAGTGCAGTGCGGCATCGGTCGCACCGGTCGTTTCTTTGCGTTCGAGCATGCGGGTGTGCGCCCCGATGCCATCGGAATGGCCAAGGGGTTGGGCGGCGGTTTTCCGATCGGCGCGATGTGGGTGGGTGAGCGGGCGGCGGAGTTGTTCCAGCCGGGCATGCATGGCACCACCTTTGGCGGCACGCCGCTGGCCTGCGCCGCCGGGCTGGCTGTGCTCGATGTGCTGGAGCGCGAGGGTCTGCTGGCAAAAGTGCAGGCGCAGGGCCCCGGCTGGGTCGCGTCGCTGCAGCAGTTGGCCGTGGATTTCCCCAGGCAGGTTGTCGCTGTGCGCGGGCTCGGCTATCTGGTCGGGGTGCAGCTGGCCGGAGACCCGGCCCCGGTGCTGGCCGCTCTGCGTGGACGGGGGATGCTGGTGCCTTCCGCCGGCGGCAATGTGGTGCGTTTGTTGCCTCCACTCACGGCTTCAGCGGCGGAGCTGGCCCGTTCGGTGGAGATTTTCCGTGAAGCGCTTGTCGCCCAAGCGTGACATTTCCCGCAACTTTACACTCGTAGCAGGGTGGGGATGGCTTTGAATCGCCCCTTTCAATGCAGCACTTCCTGAAAGAAACCGACTTCAAGGCGTCCGCATTACCGGAATTGTTCGAGCTCGCGCGCACGCTGAAGCAGGAGCGCGGCCGGGCGGTGTCCGATGTCCTCGCAGGCCAGACGTGGGCAATGATTTTTTCCAAGTCGAGCACGCGCACGCGGGTTTCATTCGAGGTCGGTATCCGCGAGCTGGGCGGCAATCCCCTTTTCCTGAACAAAAACGACATCCAGCTCGGCCGGGGTGAGACCGTCGCCGACACGGCCCGGGTGCTCTCGCGGTATGTGCACGGCCTCGTGGTTCGTACTTATGCCCACAGCGATGTCACGGAGCTTGCCGCCCACGGTTCCATTCCGGTCATCAACGCGCTGACGGATTTTCTGCATCCCTGCCAGATCTACACCGATGCCTTTACCGCAGCGGAGCGCTGGACTCCGCCCGGCGGGGATTTGTTCGCTTCGCTGAAGGGGCGCAAGATCGCTTACCTGGGCGATTGCTGCTTCAACATGGCGAACTCCTGGATTCTGGGGGCCAACCTCTTCGGCATGAAAGTCTCGCTGGCGGGCCCGGCGGACTATGCTCCGGGGGCGGAGATCAACGCCCTGCTCAAAGCCGAGGGGCTTGCCGGCGGCTATCATTTCACGACCGATCCTTACGAAGCGGTGGCCGATGCGGATATCGTTTACACCGATGTGTGGGCCAGCATGGGGCAGGAGGAGGAATCACAGGCGCGCATCGCGCAAATGAGCCCCTACGCCGTGACGGCCAAGCTTTTTGCCGCGGCCAAACCCGATGCGCTTTTCATGCACTGCCTGCCTGCCCATGCCGGTGAGGAAGTGGAGCAAGTTGTGCTGGATGATCCGCGCTCAGTTATCTTCGACGAGGCGGAAAACCGTCTCCACATGCAAAAGGCCATCGTGGCCACGCTGGCGCGGCGGAACCGCGCCTGACCCTGTTTTTCCCATGAAAATCGTGCTCGCCTACTCCGGAGGTCTCGACACCTCCGTCATCGTCAAGTGGCTCCGCGAAACCTATGACGCGGAGATTGTCACTTTTGCCGCCGACATCGGCCAGGAGGAGGAGTTGAAGGGGTTGCCCGCGAAGGCCCGCAAGACCGGGGCTTCCAAGCACTACACGCTCGATCTCGTGGAGGAGTTCGCCCGCGATTTCATCTACCCGATGATCCGCGCCAACGCGATCTACGAGGGCCAGTATTACCTCGGCACCTCCATCGCCCGTCCGCTCATTGCCAAGGCTCAGGTTGAGATCGCGAAAAAGGAGAAGGCCGACACCGTCGCGCACGGTGCCACCGGCAAGGGCAACGACCAGTGCCGTTTCGAGCTCACCTACATGGCGCTCAACCCGCGCCTCACCATCCTGGCGCCGTGGAAGATTGATACGTTCCGCGACCAGTTCCCCGGCCGTGCCGAGATGATCGCCTACTGTGCGCAGCATAAGATTCCCGTCGAGGCGTCGCTCAAGAAGCCCTACTCGATGGACCGGAACCTCCTGCACATCTCCTACGAGGCGGGCATTCTGGAGGATCCGTGGTTCGACCCGACCACGAAGGAGAACAAGGCCATGTTCAAGCTGTCGGTCTCCCCCGAGGATGCGCCGGACAAGGCCGAGTATGTCGAGCTCGACTTCGTGAAGGGCGACTGTGTCGCCGTCAACGGCAAGAAGCTTTCTCCGGCCGGTGTGCTCAAGGTGCTGAACAAACTTGGCGGCAAGCACGGCATCGGCCGCGTTGATCTGGTCGAGAACCGCTTTGTCGGCATGAAGAGCCGTGGTGTCTATGAGACGCCCGGCGGTACGATCCTCATGCAGGCCCATCGCCAGGTGGAGTCGCTCACGATGGATCGCGAGGTCATGCACCTGCGCGATTCGCTCATCCCCAAGTATGCTGAGCTCGTTTATTACGGGTTCTGGTATGCCCCCGAGCGCGAGGCCCTGCAGGCGCTCGTGGACGAGTCGCAGAAGCATGTCACCGGCACGGTTCGTCTCAAGCTCTACAAGGGCAATGTGATCACCTGTGGTCGCAAGTCCAAGTACTCGCTCTACGACGAGAACATCGCCTCGATGGAGGGCGTGAAGAGCTGGTATAACCAGACGGACGCCACCGGTTTCATCCGCCTTAACGGTCTGCGCCTCCGCGCGCGCCACCTCGCCCAGGGCGGCCCGAAGATCTGATCTTTCTTCTCCCATGAAGCTTTCCCAAGTTGCCGCGCAGCTCTACACGGTGCGCGATTTCTGCAAGGATGCCGCCGGTCTGGCCGAGACGGCCAGGAAGCTCCGCGCCATTGGCTACGGTGCCGTGCAGGTCAGCGGCATCGGGCCGATTGCCGATGCCGAAGTCGCGTCCATCCTGAAGGGTGAGGGCCTGACCATCTGCGCGACGCACGAGCCCTCCCAGATGATTCTCGACGAACCGGAAAAGGTCATCGCGCGTCTGGAGCGCCTGGGTTGCGGGCTGACGGCCTATCCTTATCCCGCGGGGATTGATTTCACCAATGCGGAGCATGTGGAGACGTTGGTGCGCAAGCTGGACGCCACCGGGGCCAAGCTGCGCGCGGCCGGGATGCGGTTGAGCTACCACAATCATGCCATCGAGTTTGTGAAGTTCCGCGGAGCGCCGGTGCTGGACTATATCTATGCCCGGACTGCTCCGGAGAATCTCGGCGGCGAGATTGACACCTTCTGGATCCACTACGGCGGTGGCGATGTGGTGGATTGGACGCAGCGCCTGCGTGGTCGCCTGCCGCTGATGCACCTCAAGGACTACGGTTTTACGAAGGATAACACGCACACCTGGTGCGAGGTGGGCGCGGGCACACTGCCGTTCGCGCGCATCATCGCGGAAGCGGAGGCGGGTGGATGTGAATGGTTTGTCGTGGAGCAGGATACCTGCCCGGGCAATCCCTTCGACTCACTCCGCCAGAGCTTCGATTACATCAAGGCCAACTTGGTGAAGTAAGCCTCCCGGCCAGTGTCACGCATTGCGTGACACTGGGTTGCAGCCGCGCGCGGATCAGAACAATGCGCCGGCGACGACGCCGACGGCGGTGATGGGGCCGGAATCGCCCATGCCATCGAGAGCGCGGTCGGCCTTGCGCAAAGTGCTTTGCACCTCGATGAAGAGGCTGTCATCGTTGATGAGCTTGCCGAGGGTGCCTTCGCCTTTGGCGAGTTTGTCGGAGAGTTCGCGAAGGTTGCCGGCGATGGCTTTGATGTCGTTGCCGGCCTGATCATCGAAAAGGAGCGTGCCGAGAGTACCCTGGCCGGACTTGACCTGCGCGACGAGGGTTTGCGCCTCGGTGATGAAGTTGCGCGCATCGCCGGCCGCGTGCTTGATCTCGCCGACGGAGGCGACCAGTTGGTCATGCAGTTGGGCATCGTTGATAAGACGGCCGAGGGTGCCTTCGCCCTGGTTCACCTTGGTGGTGATTTCCTGCAGGTTGGTGAGCGTGGCGTCCACCTTGGCACTATTTTCGGTGAGCAGGGTGTCGATGCGTTGGAAAATTCCGGGCTGGCCGTCTTCGCCGCCCATGACGGCTCCGATGGAACCGAGGGCGTTTTCCAGCTTGTTGCCGAGCTCGCCGATCTGGGTCATGATCGTGTTGAGGTCGGGCGAGGACTGGGTGCGGATTTCCGCGCCGGGCTCAAGGGTCGGCGCGTCGGGCGAGCCGAGATCAATGGAGATGTAGTTGGTGCCGAGGAGGCCGGCGGAACCGATGAGGGCGCGGGCATCTCCGGCGATCTTCACGGCGGGATCAATGCGCAGCGTGGCCTCGGCGCGGCGCCCGGCGAGTCGCGTGGATTCGACCGAGCCGATCCGCACGCCGGCCATGCGCACATCGTCGCCGGCTTTCAGTTCCTTGAGGTTGTCGAAACCGGCGACGAGGTTGTAGCCGCGGCTCTTGAGGGTGCTGCCGTCACCCAGTGTGTCGTAAACAACCCAGATGAGGGCGACGCCGAGGAGGAAGAAAAGCCCGACGCGGGCGGTGTTCTGTGTGGTGGTCATGGCGGTAAGCGTTTGCAGTGAGACGGATCAGGATTCGAGTTCCTTGAAGCGGGGGTGCTTCAGGTCGATTTTGGGGTTGAGGAAATCGATGACGCGCGGATCGGTTGCCTGGCGCAGTTCGGCGGGCGGGGCAACAATAGCGAGCTGGCCGCCCATTAGGATACCGACACGGTCGGCGATATTGAGGGCGAGGTCGCGGTCGTGGGAAACGACCAGCGAAGTCACATGGTATTCGTCCTTCAGAGTGGCGATGATCTCGCTGATGGTCGCCGACATCACGGGATCGAGTTCGCTGGTGGGCTCGTCGTAGAGCATCAGCTGGGGTTCCTGGACGAGGGCCCGGGCGATGGCGACGCGCTTGCGCATGCCGCCGGAAAGCTGAGAAGGATATTTGCCCGCGGCATTCTCCAGCGAGAGGATCTGCAGGGCGCGCATGACTTTCTCGCGGATCTCCGTTTCGCTGCCGAGGCGGTGTTCGCGGGGGTAAAGGGCGAGGTTGTCGTAAACGGTGAGCGAGTTGAAGAGCGCGCCGGCCTGAAAGACCAGGGCCATGCGGACTTTTTCCCGGGTTTCCGGGTCGGTCGCATCCAGGCCGCCGACGGTGACCTGGCCCGAGGTGGGAAGTTCAAGGCCGACGAGGTGTTTCAGGAGCACGCTTTTCCCCGAGCCGCTGGGACCCATGAGCACGAAGATTTCACCCGGATCGATGCTGAGGCTCACTTCCTTGAGCACATCGAGGGGGCCGAAGCTTTTTGAAAGATTTTCGAGGGTGACCCCGACCGCCGGAGATTCTATGGCGGTGAACGGATTGCGGGTCTGGTGACAGCAGCTCGTCGTCATGGTCAGAGGAGGGCTTTGGTGAGGAAGTAATCGAGCACGAGGATGAGGATGAGCGAGACCACCACGGCCTTGGTGACGGAGGCGCCGATCTCACGGGGGCCGCCGCGGGTGCGCAGGCCGATGCTGCAGCACACGAGCACCACGATGAAGCCGAAGACCTCGGCTTTGATGATGCCGTTGGCCACGTCCTTGAAGTGGGTGAAACGGCGCAGGGTTTCGAAATACTTCTCCGGCTCGAGGGCGATGAAGTCCACGCTGTAGGCGACCAGGGCGCCGCCGAACCAGCCGACGAGGTTGGCGATGATGGCGAGCACGGGCATCATCACGAGCACGGCGGCGAGGCGCGGCAGGACGAGGATGCGCTCGGGCGGGATGTTCATGGTCGTGAGGGCATCGACCTCCTGATAGACCTTCATGCTGGCGAGTTCGGCGGTGATGGCCGAGCCGACGCGGCCGGCGACCAGCACGGCGACCATCACGGGGCCGAGGGCGCGGGCCATGGAAAGTCCCACGAGCGAGCCGATGAACTCCTTCGCGCCGAAATTGGTCATGCTGTAGCCGGCCTGGAGGGCGAGCACTCCGCCGATGAAAAAGCTGAGAATGGCAACGATGGGCAGGGTGGTGTAGCCGATCTGGTAACACTGCTCGATGAACCGGGGCAGCTGTCGCGACAGCGAGGGCGCATGGCGGGCGGTGCGCACCAGCAGTTGCACGGTGTCGCCAATGCCTTCGAGGACGGCAATCAGTGGTTTCATATCAAGGGTCGGACAATTCCGCAGGCTGGGAGCTCCGGGAAGGGAAATCGAACAGGAAGAGGCGCCAGCCGCGTCGGCCGGTCTCACGCTTGAGGCCGATCAACCCGTGGCCGAGAGCGATGCGTTTGCCTTTGGGGTTGGTCTCATTGCTGAAAAGCGGACCGATGCGAAATTCGCGGCCTTCCGGATGCCGGTGCCAGGTGACCGCTTTCCACAGGAGGGATCCGCGCACGTCCTCCGGAGAGCGTTGATCGAGCCGATAAAGCGCGAACAGCGGGGTGTAGAGCTGCCTGACCTTGTCGTTGTGGGGGAAAAAAACTTCCAGCGGGCTGGGGAACTGCACCTGCCGCCGGCCGGCGCCGTTATCCCAGACGCTGATCAAGGGCCACAGGTGCGTCTTTTCCGCCTTGGGCAGGCCGGGTTGGCGCACGCTGCGCTGTTCTTCCGACCAGAAGAGGAAGAACAGGATTTGCTGCCGGGTGCGGGCGAGGTCGCCCTCGGTCCAGTGCTGTTCCTTGATGAGCGGCCAGCCGATCCAGGTTTTTTCGACGCCTTTGCGAACGGAGTGCGTGTAGAAGGGGGCCCAGCGGTTGACGTATTGGGTTTCGCCGCGACCTTGCACGAGCAACGGCCAGAAATAACGCATTTCCCGGTAGCGTGGAGACTCCCTGCGGGTGTGGCCGAAAAACGGCCAGAGAAAGTTTTCATTAATCATCCCTTCCGAGGTCTCGCGGGTGTAGAAGGGAAGGAAACCGGCGCGTACAGTCGGGTGCGCATCCGACAGCCGGGATTCGTTTTTGTAGATCAGCGGCCAGAGATAGTATTGCTGTCGGTAAGCGCCGGGTTTCTCGCTCCGGCCGAAGAGCGGCCAGAAGGCAAAGCCGTGGTGGCCGCCACCTTTGCTGCGACGGATGAAGGGCCAGGGGGTGAAGGTGGTGGTGACCTCGCCCTTGGTGGATTGGGCGTAAAGGGGGAAAGCCGTCCAGTTCAGCCGGTCGTAGCCGAAACGATGCTTGATGGTGCCGGCGACGGGCATCAGTGCCCGATAGGAGGAATCCGGCGAACCGGTGTCGCGGGAAAACCAGAAGGGCCAGACATCAAAGGACCGGGGCTGGCCGGCGGCTCCTTCCGTCGGGTGCGGAGCGGAATGGTTGATGAGGTTGAAGAGGCTCCAACTGGTGGTGTTGGCATCCTGTCGGCGGATATAAAGGGGGTAGAGGAAGACGGATTCCGCAGGCGTTCCGTTGGCCGTGTCGCGACGCAGATAAAAGGGGCGGAAGCCGCGGTAGGTTTCTCCGGTGGGGAGTGGCTTCTTGAAGAAAAGAGGTCCGAGGGCCTGCCAGTCCTCCACTTTGCCGGTGGCATCGGTGTTGACGACTTTGACCGGCCAGAGGTTGTGCTCGGCAGCCGGCGCGCGCGGAGTGGCGAGCAGGCAGAACAAAAACGCCGCGCATGCGGCCGGCAGACAGTGGGAGGTGGTTTGCAGAAACGTCAGAGACACAGCGAGGCAGTTACGGTGCCAGCCGAATCATTGTCTCCGTGCTTTTCCGCAACTAGTTAGGGTCCTAACCAAGTGGGTTTGGCCTAATCTGCAAACGGAATGTGACGGTGCGCCGGTTTATGCCCGGGAGCGGGGGTGAGGTTTCGCATTTACCCTGATGGCGGACGGCTTTTGTGTGCGGGGTATGCGTATCAGTGGCGGAGCAGCGCGTGGTATTTCCTTGGTCGTTCCCAAGGGCGATGCGGTGCGTCCGGCGACGGACGGGATGCGGCAGGCGGTGTTCTCCAGTCTCGCGGCGCGAATTCCCGGGGCGCGGTTTCTCGATCTGTTTGCCGGCAGCGGCAGCTATGGGCTGGAGGCATTCAGCCGGGGGGCGGCGGGAGGGGTCTTTGTGGAAAAGAACGCCAAGGCGGCCGCCTGCCTGCGGCGCAACATCGCATCGGTCTGCCGCAGCATGGGTAAGGGGGATGAGGCTTTGCGCGTGATGCCGGGGGATGCGGCGCAGGCGCCCTGGCCGGAGGCGGCGCCGCCCGACCTGGTCTTTATTGATCCGCCCTACGAGCTGATCGAGGCGCTGGCGCCGCGGCTTTTTCTGGGGCTGACCGGTTTGCTGGCGGCGCATCCGGATCCGATGGTCGTTTTTGAAGCTCCGGGGGGGATCACCTTGGAGCCGGCGGGCTGGGTTGGGGCAAAACGGCTGGGGAAGGGGTTGCACCAGCCTTCGGTTACTTTTTTCCGGCGCGCTACATCGTCCCCTGCTTCGCCCTGATCAGGGCGACCGCGGCGACCACGGCGGTTTCCAGTCGCAGCACACGCGATCCCAAATGGGTGAAATCGAACCGGGCGGCCTTCAGTTGCGTACGTTCGTCCGCCGACCAGCCGCGTTCAGCCCCGAAGGCGAGTATCACGGAGGTGTCGCGGGCGCTGGGAAAGCGGGAGAGCGGGAGGGGCGCTTCGTAATTGTCGAGGGCCAGCCGGGGGCCTGCGGTCGGGAGCGCGGCCAGCGTTGCGGCCAGCGTGCGATCCCAGGTGACCGCCGGCAGATGAGTGCAGAAGGCCTGTTCGGCACCGGCGATGAGCTGGCGTTCCCATTCCCCGCCGCTCCAGAGCGTGCTGTGGGCGTACCCCGGATCACTCCGGTCGGTGATGACGAAATGCAGGGCGGCGACCCCGAGGCTGGTGGCTTCGCGCAGGATTTTCCGGGCGGTCTGCGGACGGGGCAACCCGATGATGAGGGTGAGCGGCTCAAGCGGAGGGGGCGGAGGGCCCCATTCGAAGTCGAGGGTGAGCGCGGTTTCCGTTGTGGCGATGATCCGGCCTTTGCCGCGCGGGCCATTGCGCAGGCCGGCATCAAACGGATCACCTGGCTGGCGTTGCAGCACTTCCAGGATGTGCCGGGCGCGAGGATCGGTGCGAGGCAGGGGGTGCGCCGCTTCTTCGGAGGTGAAGAGGATGAGATTCAAGGAGGGATCACGCCAGAAAGGGCGGGCAACGCATCGACCGGTCACGGGGGCACCGAGAGCCGGATACACGCAAACCCCGTTGACTGGAGCGGGTGGACGGAATCGAACCGACGATACCTCTTTGGAAGAGAGGAGTTTTACCACTAAACTACACCCGC
>CAYSBR010000017.1:0-65360 GCA_964429385.1 uncultured Opitutaceae bacterium | reverse complement strand
GTGAGCATCTGATGGCCGAGGCAGATGCCGAAGACCGGGTAGTGTGGCACGAGGCCGGTGACGGTGCGGTGCACATAGGCGAGCGCGGAGGGATCGCCGGGGCCGTTGGAAAGGAAGACGCCGTCGGGGTTGAATTCGCGGATCTGCTCGGCCGTGGCGGTGGCCGGGAACACATGCACTTCGAAGCCGTGGCGGACGAGCTTGCGGAAGATGGTGTATTTCGCGCCGAAGTCGAAGGCGGCCACGCGGAAGGTCTTCGCCGGGATGCCGGCGGCGTTCATCGTGGTGCCAACCGGGAGATAGGGGGTGTTGTGGCGGGCGGGGTCATCGGCGCGCCAGAGGTAGGGCTCCGCGCAGGTGACGTCCTTCACGTAGTCGCTGCCGGCCATGTCCTGCCAGCTGCGTGCCCGGGCGACCGCTTCCTCATCGCTGAGGGGGAGGGTGCTGAGGCAGCATTTCATCGCACCGTCCACACGCAGTTTTTTGGTGAGGGCGCGGGTATCAATGTCGCTGAGGCCGGGGATGCCGTGCTTGCGCAGGTAGTCGGGCAGGGAAAGGGTGGCGCGCCAGTTGCTGACGATGGGGGAAATCTCGCGCACGACGAAGCCGGAGCATTTGGGCGCAGCGCCCTCGGTGTCCTCTTCATTGACCCCGTAGTTGCCGATTTGGGGCGCGGTCATGGTGACGATCTGGCCGAAATAGGAAGGATCGGTGAGGATCTCCTGATAGCCGGTCATCGAGGTGTTGAACACGCATTCACCGGCGATGGTGGCATCGGCCCCGAAGGCGCGACCGCGGAAAACACTGCCATCTTCGAGGGCGAGAACTCCTAGTTTGGGCGTGGACATTAAAGGCCAACGAAAAGGTTTCGCTTTGCCGGTGCCAAGGGGAAACCTTGCAGGCATGGCATAAATTCAGGTCACTCCGTTTGACAGCGATGGTTAGGGACCTTACCACTTGCCGACAAATCCATGTCCTACATCGAAGATCGCGCCGCCTGGTTCCAAGGCCAGGGTCTCTGGTCGCACATCCCCGAGAGCGACTGGCGCAACTGGACGTGGCAGCTTAAGAACCGGCTCACCAGTGTTGCGCAACTGGAGCAATACATGACGCTTACGCCGGAGGAGAAGGCCGGCTGCTATTTTGCGGATAAAAAGCTCTCACTCGCGATCACTCCTTACTTCTTCAACCTCATCGATCGGGAGAACCCCGATTGTCCTATCCGCAAGCAGGTCATCCCTCGCGCGGGGGAAACCCAGCTTTCGGAGGAGGAGATGCTCGATTCGCTGGGGGAGGACGAGCATTCGCCCGTGCCGGGGCTGGTGCACCGTTATCCCGACCGCGTCCTCTTTCTCGTGACCGACCGGTGTGCGTCCTACTGCCGGTATTGCACGCGCAGTCGGCTGGTTTCCAACGCGCAGGACTATAATTTCCATCCGGAATACGAGCAGGCGCTGGCCTACATCGAGACACACCCCGAGGTGCGCGACGTGCTGCTTTCCGGTGGCGATCCGCTGCTGCTCTCGGATCGCAAGCTCGACCATCTGCTCGGGCGCTTGCGTGCGATCAAACACGTGGAATTCATCCGCATCGGCTCCCGCATTCCGGTCTTCCTGCCCCAGCGCATCACCCCGGAGCTTTGCGAGATTTTCAAGAAGCACGGTCCCATCTGGATGAGTGTCCACCTCAACCATCCCAAGGAGGCGACGCAGGAGCTGAAGGATGCTTGTGAACGGCTGGCCTTTGCCGGTGTGCCGTTGGGCAACCAGAGCGTGCTCCTCAAGGGAGTGAATGATGATCCCGAGGTGATGAAGGCCTTGGTGCATCGTCTGCTCCGGATGCGCGTGCGTCCTTATTACCTTTACCAGATGGACCTCATCACCGGCGGTGCGCACTTCAAGGTGGATGTCCGCAAGGGTATCGAGATCATCAAGGCCTTGCGCGGTCACACCACCGGCTATGCCGTGCCGCAATACGTCATTGATGCGCCCGGCGGCGGCGGCAAGGTGCCCGTCAATCCCGAGTATGTGGAAAAAATCACCGACGACGAAGTGATCTTCCGCAATTACGAGGGCGAGCGGTTCGTTTATCCGCTCAAGAGCACACCGGTGCCGGACAAGACCCCGGCAGATGTGAGCCACCCGGGCGAGACCTTGCTCGTGCGCTGAGCCCGGAGTGCGGGATCAAAGTGCCGGGATTGGGTGGAGTGGCGGGCTCAGCTTCGGCAGAGCCCGTTGCAGCCGTGCGGCTGGGATAATTCAGCCCGAATGTTGGGCGAATTCTGATTGAGAAAAATGCGAAGGTGTTTTGATCGAGGGTTTTTGAATCCCTTAACCAATTTATGAAGAAAGGGTTGGAGGCTTGGGAGAAAACATCTGAATTTCTTCAGAAAATTTTGAGCGTTTTACCCTCCTCCGCGTCTACCTCCGTGTAGTCAGCACTGTTCTGGTAAAACAGTGAATGTTTGTAGTTCTTACGGTTTGCTTGGTGTTAGGTCACTGGGGCCGCCTCGAAAGAGGCGGCTCTTGTGTTTTCCGGGGTGGAGAAGGCTGTTGCCGCCCGCGCAGGCCGCGAGGGACAAGAGGGGGATCAGAATTCCCAGATGGCCGTGAGTTTGTATTCGGCCGGAGCCGCCTTGGTGACCAGATTGTTATGGGAGAAATTGGGATCGGCCCCGAGGAAGTAGTCTTCGTTGAAAAGGTTTTCCACACTCAGGCGCAGCGTGAGCGGCCCCTGTCGCCAGTGGAGGCTGCCGCGCCAGACGAGTGACTCGGGCAGTACGAGCGTGCGTTCGAAATTATGATAGAAGCGGTGGCTCCAGACGGTGCCGAGCGAGGCGCCCCAGGCGGAGGTGATCTGCCAGGCGACGTCGAGCTTGGCCTGGGTCTCGGGGGTGCCGGGGTAGATGAGCTCCGGATTGTTCGGCGGCGTGGGCGTGACGCCGGCGTCGAAAGCGCCTGACTCCAGCGCGATGCGTGCCGCCTCGACGTAACGGGCGCGGAAGCCGAGGGGCTCCATGCGGAAGACGCGTTGCGAGCCGGCCGAGGCGATTACACTCAGTTGCGTCACGGGCGCCCAGGTGAGCTCGAATTCCGCGCCTTGGCCACGCAGCCGTTCGGCCCGGTTTTCCCGGTCATTGAAACGGGCACTTTCCCATTTATAGCCGGAAAGCCCGGCGAAGAGCCGGCCCTCGAGCAGCGAGAATTTGACGCCTGTTTCCTGCAGCTCCGCGAGGGCGAAGTTGCTCCGGCTGTTCACCGTGCCGCCCTGCCCGGGTTGGAGGGCGGTGCCGCGTTGATACGTGGCGTAGAGGTGGGCGTTGCCACTGGCGCGCCAGACCACGCTCAAGGCTCCGGAGCCATGGGTTTTTTCGCCCTGCCGTTCGGCGGCGGTCCGCTGGACGGGTGTGGCCCGGTCCACGGCTGCTGGAAGGCCGGCGTCATAGCGGGCGGCTTCTGCGCGCAGGGAGAGGAACGTGTCGAGCCGGTCATTCCAGCGGGTGTGGGCAAAGCCGAAGATCGCCCCCTGCCAGAGGTCGGATTCCGTGCTGGCCCCGAGGCTGGTGGACCAAAGCGCGAGTCCATCGGGACCGCGATCGGCTCCGGCGGGCACGCGACTGTTGAGGGAAATCCCGGTGCGGGAGAGATCGCGGCGGTTGAAGGGCTCGGAGTCGAAGTCCTGGAGGACTTCGCCGCGACTGAAGCGCAGGGAGGCGCCGTAAGTGAGCCGGGTATCGGCGGGGCGCAGCGCGCGCTGTTCGATGACGAGCTTGTTTTCGATAATCAGCTGTTCGGTGGCGACGGCGTAGCCGTAGCTGGAATTCTTGTCGGTCGAGAGTTTTTCCAGCAGCGATTTCCATGTCACCGTGCGGGTGGCGCTGCGGGTCGAGACGAGATCGAGGAACCACAGGAAATCGCGGGCATCGGCCCGGTCGAGGGGATCGGAAAGTGCGGTGGAGCCGTCGATCTTTTCGGTGAGCGGCGTGCCGCCGGCGGCAAAGTAGGCGTCGGTGTAGCGGTAGCCGCCGTCGGCCGCGCGGCGGTCTTCCATGAGCGCCAGCAACGCGGGGGCGATGCGGGCTTCCGCGGTGGCGGCGGGCAGGATGAGGGCGCGGAAATTGGCCGGCTGGCCGGTGAAGGCACCGGGCCATTGCGTGAGCGGACGATCAGCCCGGCCACCCCAGGCGGCGCTCGTGATGTCCTGCGGTTCACCGATGATATACTCGCCGCGGTCGATGAGCTCCTGGGTCACCCGGTTCCAGCCCGGATTCTCGTTGCTGCGGAAGTCGTAGAATTCCGCGCCGGTGAAGAGGCTGAGATCTTCAGAGAGGCGGACTTTCAGGGCGGCATAGGCGGAAAGATAATCATTGCCCACATGCTGCCAGTAGCTGTCGGCATTCTGCGCGGTGAGGGAGAGGCGGTAGGCCGCCGGCCGGTTGCCCAGCAGCACGGGGCCGCCGTAGTCGAATTGCCCGCGGTAATGTTGGTGTGAACCGAAGGTGGTGGTGACTGAACCGCGGGCGCGGTCGAAGTAGGGCGACTTCGGGATGAAGTTGACGTAGCCGCCCTCGGGCACCGGCCCGAAGTGGGCCGGCGCGGGCCCCTTGATGACATCAAGCGCTTCCAGCGAGCCGAAGGAAACGGGCATCTCGTTGCGCTGATAGGCGCGGGCCATGCCATTGAAGAATGTGCTGGCTTTCACGCCACGAAGGTAGGGGGTACCGGGGATGCCGAAGAAGTTGGCCGGTTGCGTGCCGGCCCCCACTCGCCCGAGGTCGCCGAGGTTGGTCAGGTCAAAGCGGCGCATCAGCTCGGGTGTCAGCACGGTGACGGCCCGGGGCACTTCGAGCACCGACTGGCCGGGGCCAAATACCGAGTCCACCGAACGCGAAGTGGGCAGCACCTCCCCGGCGCGATAGCGGGCGCTTTCGGAGACGATGAAATTTTCCAGTACGGTCACCGGCGCGGTGACCGCGGCGGCATCCTCCGCTTGGGCGTGTGCGAACAGCGGCAGGAGACAGGCAAAGGCGGCGGTCGGGCGTATCCTCATCACGGGAGGGCGCATCCCGGCATGCGCCGTCGGGCTTGTCCATGCGCAACTGTGTTCATCGGGTGGATATGACTGGATTCCCTGTCCCAGCAGCAATCCTGCCACCCGCTGCTCCGTCCGAAGAGAGGTGGCGTGTGCTGACGTGATTTCCGATTCCCTTCGCCCGAGCCAGTGTGACGCATTGCGCGACACTGGCCCGGGGGCGACGGACTGGGCTGGGTCATAAATAAGCCACGACGGGGCAGGGCGGGGGTTGACGTGGGGTCGGTTGCAGGTTTCGTTGCCCTCGCCTGTAGGGGTGTCCTCCGCGGAGGGCTGAGATTGCGGCACGTCCGGCTGCTAGACCCTTGGAACCTGAACGGATCATGCCGACGAAGGAAACAGCAGGCGCCGCTTGAGAAGCGCCTCGAAGGGGGCGCTGGCGGCGCCCCTTCTCCCGGGACTCCGATTTGGGTCGGGCATTTTAACCAATGCAAATCCCGACACGAATCCTCACCCTCCTCGCGGGGGCCGCCGCTTTGACGGCTGCCGCACAAACCACGCCTGACACCGCGCCGGTGCGTCTCGCCCCGGTGCGCGTCACCGCGGATCTCTGGGCCTCACCGCTCGAGCGCATCCCTGCGAGTGTCAGCGTTTATGACCAGACCGTGCTGGAGAACAGCGCGGTCCGCCACTTCGGCGATCTGGTGGACCAGATCCCGAATCTCACCTGGACCGGTGGCACCTCGCGTCCGCGCTATCTGCAGATTCGCGGCATCGGCGAAAATTCGCAGTATGAAGGTGAGACCCCGGACTCGAGTGTTCGCTTCCTTGTGGATGATCTCGATTTCACCGGGCTCGGCTCGCTTGGCAGCACCTTTGATGTGGAGCAGGTCGAGGTGTTGCGCGGGCCGCAGGCCGGCGCTTTCGGCGCCAATGCGGCGGGTGGCGTGGTGCGCCTGGTGAGCGCGGCGCCTACGCCGTTCTGGACCGGCCGCGTTGAGGCGACCGCGGGCGAAGACGCGCTGCGCACGGGCGCCCTGGCGGTGGGTGGGCCGCTGGTCTCCGCAAAGCCGGAGCAGCTCATGCTGCGCCTCGCGGTGCAACAAAGCGCGAGCGATGGCTTCCGGCGCAATGCGGTGCTCAACCGGGACACC
This sequence comes from uncultured Opitutaceae bacterium, assembly GCA_964429385.1. Classification (GTDB taxonomy): domain Bacteria; phylum Verrucomicrobiota; class Verrucomicrobiia; order Opitutales; family Opitutaceae; genus UBA2377. The sequence continues at coordinate 59,175 of CAYSBR010000017.1, read as the reverse complement.
AACGCGCGGGATGAATTCACCGCGCGGCTTCGTCTGACGTGGAACCCTTCCGCCGACTGGCGTTGGGATGGCACGGTGCTGTTTTCCGATGTGGACAACGGTTTCGATTCCTTCGCCCTCGATAACAACGGCTATCATACCTACAGCGATCAGCCCGGGCAGGACGTGCAGGAATCCGTGGCCGGCAGTCTGCGCGGCACTTACACGGGCTGGACACATGTGCGCTTCACCACCGTCACGAGTGCCGCGTGGGTGGACTCAATCTACAGCTACGACGACGACTGGACCGCGGCATCCTACATGGGATTCAGTGACCTGCGGCGCGACCGGACGGTTTTCAACCAGGAGTTGAGGTTCGACTCGGCCGAGGGGGCCGCCGCTTCCGGCTGGATTGATCGTTGGACGCTCGGGGCGTTCTTCTCCCGTACCCACGAGGACGGTGCTTACACGAATGAGGATCCCGGTAACGTGCGTGGCCTGCAAACTTCGCACCGGTCGGGCAACCAGGCGCTCTTCGGGCAGATCGCGCATGATTTCAACGAACGTACCCGCCTCGTCGTCGGGCTTAGGATTGAGCGCATTGCGCTCAAGGGTGAAGGGGTACGCACCCGTTTCCGGAAGGGCCCGGGCACCTTTGACCCTGTGGCCACGCTGGCGCCCCGCTTCGAGGATACACTGATCGGCGGCAAGGTGACGTTGGAGCACGCGCTGGGCGAAAACCATCTGGCGTTCGCTTCCGTCACGCGCGGCTACAAGGCTGGTGGCATCAATGTGGATGCCCGCATTAATCCGGCTTCCGATCCGCTTACCTATGAGACCGAGACACTTTGGAACTACGAAGTTGGTGTTCGCGGACACGCGCTGGAGGGGAATCTGAGCGGAGAACTCACGGTGTTTTACCTCGACCGGCGAGATCCGCAGGTGCGCGACTCCGCGGGTTTTGGCGGCAGTTATCGTTTCTTCACCGACAATGCCCGGCATGCGCAGGTCCACGGATTGGAAGCCTCCACCCGCTATGCGCTCACGCGGGCGTGGTCGCTCCACGGTTCGCTGGCCTTGATGGATTCCGAGCTGGATGTCTTCACGCTGCGCAACGGCAATACCGCCGGCGGCCGCCGGCTGGCCAACACACCGCGTTATGGTTACGCGCTGGGCGCGCGTTATCAGGCGGAGTCCGGTTGGTTCGGCGGCGCCGAATTGATCGGTCGGGCGGCGCAGTATGATTCCAACAACCAGAATGAAACCCGGCGGGCCTTCCGGATCGTCAATGCCACCCTCGGTTACACCTGGCGCAACTGGACCTTCACCCTCTGGGCGAAAAATCTCTTCGATGAAGTTTATGACCAGCGGGTTTTCTTCTTTGGCAACGCGGAGCCCGACTACATCGAGACCCGCTACGAAGACCGCGCGGCCCCGCGCCAGCTCGGCGTGACCGCCGCCTGGCGTTGGTAAAAATCCACCCGCCCTGTTTGTAACGTAATACGTTACAAACAGAGCGGTGCTCCCGGCTTGGGCGGCCGGTGGCGGGGAAGGCTGCCGCGGCGCTTGCGCGCGCCGCGGCAGTTTGTAGAAATGGCCGGATGATTTCATTGCAGGAAGGCTTGGGCTCGGCCCGGCGCAAAGCCGCAGAGAAGGTGCTGGTGCTGCGACTGGAGGTCGCGGGCACGTCGCCGCGCATCTGGCGGCGCCTGCTGGTGCGCGAGTCCATGTGGCTCTCCCGGCTTCACGATACCATTCAGATCCTGTTCGACTGGTTCGATTACCAGACGCACCTCTTCAGCCTCGACGACCTGCGCTTGGGGAATCCCGTCAAGCGCGACGACTTCATGGTCGAGGATGACCGGGATGTGACGCTGGCGGATCTCGATCTCGGGGCGCGGGGGCGGATCGCCTACACCTATGATTTCGGCGAGGGCTGGCAGGTGGACATCCGGGTGGAAAAAAATCAACTCGTTGAAAAAGGGGTGCATTACCCGCAGTGCGTCGGGGGCGAGCGCGCGGGGCCGCCGGAGGATTGCGGTGGTCTGGAGGCGTTTCATGACATGCTGGCCTGCATCGCCGAGCCGGATACGGAGCTGGGCCGGGAGTGGCTGGAATGGCTGGGCCCCGACTACCGGGCCGACGCCTGTGATGTGGCGAAGATCAACAAGGCCCTGCGCAAGCTGGGGAACAAGTGACCATGGCCCGGCGTTCCAAAAGATCACGCACCCGCCGGCTGCCGCGCATGGGCAAATGGTTCCTTTGGCTCAACCTCGCGGTCGCGCTGGGCATCGGCGGCTGGTATCTTGCGCAGCCGGAGCCGCGGCAACAAGAAGTCGCCCGGCTCGTACAGAATGCCTTTGAGCGCAACAAGCGCGTCTCGGCGTTCGATGTGGCGTGGGACATCTGGCAGCTTTACTATGCCGACAGTGCGACGGGGACGATCGCGGAGGGTGACAAGACGATCGTTTATGGCGGGGCCCCGCGGGCGGAGGGCGCATCCGCATTCCGGGTGCTGACCAACCAGGCCTATGCGGTGGGCTACAGTGATACGCTCGGCAATCCGGTGTGGGCGGCATATCGCGTGGCGGATATGAAGACGGTCCCCGCCGCGCGGCCGCGGCCGGATCGCTTTGAGGTGGACCGGCGCACGGTGGCGCGGATCAGCCACGACGACTATACGGGCAGCGGTTACGACCGCGGCCACATGGCGCCCAATCACGCCATTGCCACGCGCCATGGTGAGGCGGCCCAGCGGGAGACTTTTCTGATGTCCAACATCGTTCCGCAGCTGCATGAGCTGAACGCGGGCCTGTGGAAAACCCTGGAGATGAAAATCGCCTCAAGCTACCCGGCGCGCTACGGCGAGGTATGGGTGATCACCGGGCCGATCTTCGGCACGCAACCGCCGCGGCTGCGTGGCCGGGTGGCCGTGCCGGAGGCCTTTTATCTGATCATAATTGATGAGATTGAAGGCCGCTTGCGCACGCTGGCTTTCATTATTCCGCAGGAGGAGGCACGCGGGAGCGAGGCCGCCCGTTACCTGACCACCATTGCCGAGATCCAGCATCGCACCGGACTGGATTTCCTGCACGAGCTGGAGGATGAGTCCGAGCGGTCCATTGAGGCTCAGCGTGCCAGCCGGGTGTGGTGAGATCGCCTCGCGGTCGCACGGGGCTGGGTGGGACGGGTGCGTCACCGATTTGGAACGGAACCTGCATTTGACCTCCGGGAGACGGGAGATAGGCTCGTCTCGTTCTTTGGCGGTTTGTGGTCAACCGGGAGACATCGCCCCTGCGGTGTCTCCATTTGACCATGAACCACACGACAAAATCGCCGGTTGCGGCGACCCTGCGAGGTGGCCCGGAAGCACCGTTCATCACGTGGTATGAGCCTGAAAATCTCAGGCGCCGCGCTGATGACTATATGCTTCGGGGCAACCCGGCGGGATCGTCGCTGTCGGCCTCAAAACAACCCAACTGCGGGCAGACGGCTGTCCGTCGCTCCGGGGTCTGGCAGCGCTTGGTTCGCCAAGTGCTGGGACGCCGGTCGGCGCGGCCGGAACTCGCAGCCTGAAGCAGAAACCCACGGGGCGGAGGAGAAATCCTCCGCCCTTTTTCGTGTCGAACATGGATCAATTTTTTCGTAATCCTTTATTTATTAATAGTTAATAAATAATGCCATGGCCGTGTACTTGACGGTTGGCCTTGGGAATGCAGTTTTTCACATCCGTTCTTTCGCAGTGCGTGGTCGGCCAGGAGGATTTGGCCTGATGCCGGAATCCTCCGTCCGACCATGAACAAGAAGACCAAGACCCTGTATGTTGTGCAGCCCGGCGGCTTCGGCTCCGGTGCCATCCTCTTCTCGACCTACGAGTTCACAGATAACTCGCGGTTGGAGGAAGATGTCGCTCAGCCCGCTCCCGCGGTGGTACAGCAGACTGGAAATCGTAACTGGGCCGCGGCTGCGGTGCGCCTCCCTGAGGTGTTCCGACGCTCGGTCTGGCAGCCGCTGTCACGGCGAGTGCAAAAACTCGCCAGCGCAGCCTAAACCTAGAAAACCACACCGGGGCGGAGAGAAATCTCCGCCCCGGTTTATTTTTGCCCGGAGGGGAATGCTTACTCGAAGCGCCGGGTTTTCTTCCACTCCGCGCGATCAGTGAACGTGGGGGTGAGTGCGGTGGCGGTCTGGTGATCGCGGCCGGTGAGCAGCACGGTGCGCACGCGGCGGGTATCCGGGGCCATGAGCGCGGCGATGATCCGCCCGACCTGCTCGTGGGTCAGGTTTTCCAGCGCGGCCAGCGTCGCGGTCTGGCGTTCCCAGTCGCCGTTCAGTTCATAGGCACGGGTGAAGAGCGCGCCGGCGCGTTCTTCGATGGTCTTTTCCTTTTCGAGCAGATTGGCGCGGACGCCGGCGACGAGGGCGGCGAATTTTTCTCCGTCCACGGCGGCCCATTGTTCGCCGAGCGTGGCAAGGAAGGTGGCGATGCGGGACTGCAGTTCATCCGGCGGGTAGTCGCTGGATTGAATGACGAAGTAGGCCAGGAGCTGGCGATCATTGGTGTTGGTGCCGCCCCAGACCAGATAGCCGAGTTGCTGATGGGTGCGCATTTCACTGTAGAACGGCTCGCCGATGAAGTTGCCCAGTACCATGGCGGCGGCACGATACTCCGCCGTGTCGGAGGGGAAGATATATTCATGCCAGATACAGGAATTGTTGCCGAGGACATGGCCGGTGTCGGTGATCGCTTCGCCGGGGTTGATGAGCGTGAGGCGGCGGGCGGCGACCTGGGTTTCGGGCAGCGCGGCGATCCCCAGCTGCTCGCGCAGCCCGCGGGCCAGTTGCATGGCTTCGGTGGCGGTCAGGTTGCCGTGGGCGAGTCCCTCGATGCGGCCGCGGGCCAGCAACCGGTGGGCGAAGGCGCGCACCTGCCCAAGGCTGATGGTGCGCGAAAATTCCAGCTGTTCCTCGGGGGTGAAATGCACTTCGCGGGAGAGGGCGGTCTTGCGCTCGCGGGCGATCTCGTAGGTCTCGCTGCGGGGGTAGCTGGCCAGGGTGCGGAGGATGCCGTCTTTGAGTGCGGCGAAGCGTTCCTCATCGAGCTCGAACTGCAGCAGCTGGCCGCCCAGGTAGGAGAAAAACCGCGCGGCGGAATCGCTGTAGCCGCCCGTGCTCAGGCGGAGGCCGTCCGGAGCGGCGGAGACTTGGTAGCTGATGCCGGCCAGCTGCGCGTCCTGGGCGACTTCACTGATGGCTTCGTTGACGCAGGCGGCGTAGAAACGCAGCAAGGCGGTGGTCTCCAGTCCGAGCAGATCCGCGGCCGGCCGGATCTTGTAGGAGAAGGCGGACATCGGCCGGGCGAATTCCGTATCCTGCAGATAATAGAGGCTGAGGCCGGGTTCATCGATTACGCGCACCGGATGCAGCGTGAGCAGATCGGTCCGGCGCGGGGTGAAGGGATTGGGTTTGGGCAGGTGCAGCGCGGCGATGGCCGGCGGCGCCAGCAGGGCGGTGTAGGCCGGGCCGGCGGCCTCCGTGTAGCTGTAGGGCACGGCGAAGTATTTCTCCGTGCGATCGGTCGGCACGCCCTTGGCGGAGAGGGTGGCGAGCAGATTGTCGGGGCGCAGGGCGGACAGCACCCGGCGGTAGGCCGCTTCGTCGGGATTCAGCCAGAGGTAGGGCACGCGCTCGGCGACGGTCAAGGGATAGACCAGTGCCTGGTTGGCCAGATCGGTGGCGCGGTCGGCGCCGTCGCCGTGGTCGCGATACATTTCGTCGAGCCGGGCCATCGTGGCGCGTTCCTGGAAAAAGGTTTCAGGGTAAGGCGAATCCTGCAGGAGTTTGATGTAAGAGAAAATCGCCCGGAGCACATCGTGGTGCCGTTCGAGGCCTTGGGGGGTGAGGTTGACGCTTATCAGAAACGAGCCGTAGGCGGAGGTGCGCTCGTAAGCGCCGGCGCTCAGGCCGAGGGCGAGGCCTTCGGCCTTGAGATAGGAGAGGAGGCTGCCTTCGCCCTCGTGACCGATGAGCCAGCTGACGAGGTCGGCGGGCTTGGCGGCGAAGTCGGGCCGGGTGGGCCCGAGCGGAAACTCCAGGGAAAGCTGGCGCACTTCCTTGACGGGTTCGATCTGCGCGAGGCGCAGCGCCGGTTTTGGGGCGAGGAACTTTTGCTCGCGCACGACGGGCGGGAGTTCATGGCGCGGGATGGCGGAGAAATATTCACGGGCCCAGGCTTCGAGCTGGTCGAGGCCGGCCCGGCCGAGCAAGGCGAGCGCCATGCGGTCGGCGCTGTAGTGGTTGCGGTGAAAGGCGAGCAGCTCCTCGCGGGTGGTGCCGGTGAGGGTGTCGCGGTTGCCGACGGAGAAGATGCGCTCGCCGCTGCCGGGCGCATACAGTTCGCGGCGCACCTGCCAGACGCGCCAGGTGTCGTTCTCGATGTAGCGCTGGGCCTCGTTGTTGACGGCGTTGATCTCGCGCTCGGTGAACTCGGGTGTGAAGAGCGGCGCGATGAAGAACTGCGCGAAGCGGTCGATGGCGCCTTCGAAGGTCTCGTGTGCGATCTCGAACTGGTAGTTGGTGTGATCGGAGGCGGTGTAGGCGTTGGAATAGCCGCCGTTGCTGGTGAGGTAGTCGCCGTAATCCGAGACGGAGGGATACTTCTCCGTGCCGAGGAAGAGCATGTGCTCAAGGAAGTGGGCGAGGCCGGGCCGTTCCTGTGGGTCGTCGATCTGGCCGGCATCCACGACGAGGGAGGCGGCGGACTTGTTGAGCTTGGGATCGGAGAGCAGGATGACGCGCAGGCCGTTGTCGAGGACGAGGTGGCGGTAGGCGGACTGGTCATTGGGCGCCTGTGGGCGCGGCGGAATGTCGGTGAGATCGACCGCGTTGGCGGCGCAAGGAAACAGCAGACAGAGGGTGAGGAGGAGAAGTCGCGATTTCATGTGGTGGGTCCAGCTTAGCCGGCGGATGCCCGCCGCCAAGCGCTTAGCGATGGAACACGCACGGAGCGGGTTCAGCGGTCCGGCAAGGGGATGGGTGGCACGGCCGGGCCTTTGGGCTGCCGGAGAGTGCAAAGGCTATAGACGGATGAACTGAAGCGGGCCGTAATTAAATTTTCCCGCCGAGGGCAAAGCTCTCGATATCCCCCATGGAGGGGAATAGTTTTTTCCGTTTTCATGCCGCCGATTGATCCCGATGCCGCCCGTTGGTTTGTCACGGAGGTGCAGCCGCACCGGCCGGCGTTGCGTGCCTGGCTGCTGGCCCGTTTTCCGACGCTGCCGGATGTGGATGATATCGTGCAGGAGAGCCTGCATCGTGTCGTGCAGGCGCGCGAGGTGAGCGCGATCCGCTCATCCCGGGCGTTGCTCTTCACCACCGCCCGCAATCTCGCGCTCGACGTCGTCCGGCGTCAACGGGTGGTTTCGTTTGAGCCGATCACGGATGACACCGATCCTGCTGTCTTGATGGATGGCGACGATGTTGTCGCTCGCGTCAGCAAGCAGCAGGAGCTCGAACTTCTGACCAAGGCCATCCAGTCGTTGCCTGAGCGTGTGCGGCAGATTTTCACGCTGCGCACGGCCTACGGTCTCACGCAGAAGCAGATTGCCGCCAAGCTGGGGGTTTCCGAAAGCACCGTGGAAAAGCAGATGGCGCAGGGAATCCGTGCCTGTGCCGCTTTCTTTGCCAGCCCGCATTATCATTAAGCTCTTTTTGTTATGAACCCCTATTCCGCGACTACCGACACCATCGATGCTGCGGCCGCCCAATGGCTCTCCCGCCGCGACCGCGGCCTGACCCCGGCCGAACAGGACAACTACATGCAATGGCTGGCCGCCGACCCGCGGCATGCCGAGGCGGTCTCCCGCCATGCGGCGGCTTTGGAACGAATGATGCAGCTCTATGAGTGGACGCCCGCGCATGACACGGAGCCCAATCCGGATCTGTTTGCCCCTCCGGTTCGCGGACGGCCCCGGCAGGTCTGGCTCTGGGCCGGCGGTCTGGCGGCGGCGGCGTTGCTGGCGTTTGTGTGGTCATGGCGGTCGCCCGGCGCGCTCGCCGCGGAACAGGCTGGAACCCGTTTGGCTGCGCCCAAATCCTACTTGCGCGTGAATGAGCGTATCGCTCTGCCGGATGCATCGCGCGCGGAACTGAAGGACGGCACGGAGCTGGCGGTGCAGTATTCTGAAAAGGAGCGCCGGGTGAAGCTGGCCGGAGGCGAGGCGCATTTCAGCGTGTGGAAGGACGCGCAGCGGCCGTTTGTCGTTGAGGTGGCCGGGGTGGAAGTGCGTGCGGTCGGGACCGCTTTCAGCGTGAGGCTTGATGCGAGCGAGGTGAAGGTGCTGGTCACCGAAGGGCGGGTGCTGGTCACCGGGGGCCCATCGCAGGATGAACGGCCGGTGGGTTCGGAGGAAGGGGGCGGGATGTTGGTTTCCGGGGGGCAGCGGGTGGTGGTGCCGCTGGGCCCGCGGGCGGGCGATACGCCGGCGAGGATTGAACCGGTGGGTCCCGGAGAAATCGCCCGCGAGCTTGCCTGGCAGGCGCCGCGATTGCAATTCGAGGAGACTCCGCTGGATGCCGTGCTCGCGGAATTCAATCGTTTGAACCGCCACCAGATCGAGCTGGGTGATGCCGAACTCAGCGCGCTGCGTATTGGCGGGACCTTCCGGCCGGACAATGTGGAGGGTTTCATCCGTCTGCTGGTCAACGACACCGGACTGGGCGTGCATGCGGAGCGGGTAGCCGAGCATCGCACGGTGTTGCGGCGGGTGCGATGAAGTGGGCTCTGAGTGCGGTGGAGGGGCGGCGGCTCAATGGGGCAGGGCCAGGGAAAAGCCTGCGGCCTTTGTGCGGGAAATGCACCCGCGCGGGATTGCGCGCAAAAATCGTTACGGGTTTGTGACGCCGCTTCGTCTCTTAAAGAAGCCGGCCTCCGCCGGCCTGACTCACCACAACACCATGCGAGCATTCTCCCTTCTACTGCGCGTCGCGTATGCCGGCGCTGTTCTGTTGCTGGCCACGGCTTTGGCCGCTGAAGAATCCAAAACGATCTACGACATCCCCGCCGGTGAGGCGGCGGCGGCGCTGAAACAGTTTTCCGAGACCTCGGGGCGCGAGACGTTGTTTGCCGCGCGGGCCGTGCGCGGGGTGCGCACACCGGCCGTGCGGGGTGAGTTTACGGCGCAGGAGGCCATTCACGCGTTGCTGGCCGGCACCGGTCTCGTGGCGACAAAAGATGAAGCCACGGGCGCTTTTGCCGTGCGCCAGGAGACCCCCGAAGAAGCAAAAAACGTCCCCCGCCGCCTCGCCGAGACGCGGGAGGCGGCGGTAAAAAACAACAGTCGGGTTGAGGACGGTGCCGTTATCCTGGACAAGGTCGAGGTCACCGGTTCGCGTATTCGCGGACTCCTCGCCGAGGCGACCGCGCAGCCCGTGCATGTGATCGACAGCGAGCAGATCGAGCGCACCGGAGCGCAGAGCATCGGCGACGTGCTCCGTTATATCCCCCAAGTCTCCTCCTTTACGACCGGGCAGGCCAGCACCCAGAACGGCCTCGGTGCCAGCATTGATTTTTCGACCGGTGGCATCGTGACTTACGGGACCCCGACCCATATCGGCCATACCGCGGGTCTGGTCACCGCCTCTTTGCGCGGAGCGCCGGCCGGGGCGACCCTGCTCCTGATCGATGGCAAACGTGCGCCGAAGAACAACCTCGCCAGCGGTCGCGACGGATTCGATCTCAACGGAATTCCGCTGGCCGCGGTTGATCGCATTGAAGTGCTGCTCGATGGCGCGAGTTCCGCCTATGGAGCGGATGCGATGGGGGGTGTCATCAATGTCATCCTCAAGAAACATTATTCCGGAACCGAGCTCCGCCTGGGCTATGAAAACACCTTTGATACGGACGTCGGGGTTGTCAGCGGCAGCCTGTCGCACGGTTTTGGTTCGGGTAAATTTCGCGGGCTTCTGACCGCTTCGTGGGAGGAGTCCAATGAGATGATGCTCAGGGACCGCGATTTTCTCGCGAGTTTCGACCGCCGGGCCTACGGTGGGATCGATCGCCGCTCCACCACCATTCCGGTGGGCGCCGGCCGGGTCAGCCGCACCGGCAGCGTGCCGCTGCCCGGGCTCGGTTCCACGCAATCGGCGATCCCGTCCGGCACGGACGGGACCGGCCTGACAATTGCGGATTACGCGGCCGCCGGGGCGATTGGGACGCCGTATGACGCGGCCCGATACACCCAGTTTGCCGCCTCCTACGAACGCTACTCCGTGCTCGGGAAATTCGACTACGCGTGGCGTGACTGGCTTGAGCTCTATGCCACCGTGCGGGCAGGGCGGAATCGGAACCACCAGTTTTCGGCCCCAATCGAGGCGGCGGGGCTTTCCATCCCTGCGGGGTATGCGGGAAACCCGTTTGGTATCCCGATCGTTCTTAACAAGGTGTTCTTCGACCTGCAGCCCGAGCTTGTTTCAACCGATGAAAGCCGGGCGTTCACGTTGGGCGCGGCGGGCAACCTGCCCAAGGGCTGGCGCTATGATGCTTCCATCAGTCAGACTTCGAGTCACACCCGGCTTGATGGCGAGGGGGGCACGTCGATTGGCGCCGCGCTCTTTGCCGCGGCAGTCGCCGCCGGCCGGACGCCTAATCTCTTTTATGACAGCTCCTTGGTGGGGAACCCGAATGAGCCCGGCGTGATCGAGGCGTTGACGACGCTGACGCGCAACGAGGAGAAGACGCAAACCTGGGTTTACACCCTGCAGGTGGACGGCCCGGTCTGGACCCTGCCGGCGGGCGATATTGGCGCTGCGTTCGGGGTTGAGCGCCGTGAGGAGTATGCCGATTTCCCGTTGCGCGCCGCCACGGATACGATGACCGCCTTGCCGGGCAACGATGAGATCAACGCCTACTTTGCCGAGGTGAACGTGCCGATTTTCGGCGGGCGGCATCGCCGGCCGGGGTTGCACCAGCTGAATCTCTCGGCGTCCTACCGCTTTGAGGATTACGGTGATGATGTCACCTCCAAGAATCCCCGGGTGGGTGTCGCCTGGCGGCCGGTTCGCTGGATGCTGTTGCGCGGCAGTTACGGTGAGGGCTCCAAGATTCCGACTTTGCAGCAGCGCACCCAGCCGGTCCGGCAGGTCAATAGCACGACCGTGGCGATTGCGGCGAACCTCGATCCTCTGCGTGGTGATACGGTCAATCCGGTGCATCCCCAGATCAACGGCGGCAATCCCACCCTGCGTCCGGAGATTTCGGAAAATACCACGGCGGGGCTGGTGCTGGAAATTCCGGCGGTCGAAGGTTTGTCCCTTTCGTTCGACTGGTTCGACAGCTCTTACAAAGGCCGGATCGCCACCCTCACTTTCAACCAGATGGCGACGCTCTTTCCCGAGCGCATCACGCGCGGGCCGAATTTGCCGACGGACCAGCCCGGCTGGGCCGGACCGGTGATCGCGGCGGATTTGCGCGCCATCAACGTGGCGTTGAGCCAGACCACGGGCTATGATGTCGGGATCCGCTACGATCGCGACTTCGGCTGGGGCGGCCTGCAGGCGGGTGCGAGCGGAACAAAGTACACCCGGAATATCTCGATCCCTTCGCCGGGTGGACTGCCCACTCCGACGGTCAGCACCGACAGTCTGCCTGTGCAGATCAACGGCAGTGTCTTTGTTTTCCGCAATGCCTGGGGGCTGGGGGCGATGACCACCTATCGCGATGCCTCCCGCGGCGCGCCCACGGAGATCTTCACTCTCTCGGCAATCCGCTGGGATGCGCAATACAGCTATGATTTTGCCAAGGCGGCGTGGCTGAGCGGGCAGGGTGACTGGCTGCGGCATGCCTTGGCCGACACCAAGCTCAGCCTTACTGTTTACAACGTCTTCAATCGGGTTCCGCCGTTCAACTACCTCTATTTTCCCGACAACACCGTCCTCGATTCGAGACTGCGCCGGTTTGCGGTCTCGCTGCGTCGCACCTTCTGATGCCATCGCCGCCCCGTGGGCGGTTATCATTCCCACCCTATGAATACACTGAAAACCTCTGCCTTGATTTGTTTGGCGGTCGTTGCCGTGGGAGTTTTCCCCTCTCGCAGCATGGCCGGAACGTCTGAACCCCGTTTGGACTTTGATGCGGCCTGGGCCCGGCTGGAGTCCCTGAAGCAGGTTCGTCCCCCAGCGGGGGCGGACCGGCTTGTGCTCTACCGGACAATGACGGAGAACGCGCGCAAAGTCAGAAGACAGGCGTGGGACATCTTCGAGGAATTCCCGACCGACCCGCGCCGTTGGAACGCGGCGGTCGAGATAGTGCGAAGCCTCAGTGGCTACATCTATGATGTGGTTGAAGATCCGGCGAATGCAGGCTCCCCGGCGTTTCTGCGGGATACGGCGGCGCGCGATGCCTGGACTGCCTATACGGATGCCCTCTATGCCCAGCTTTTGAATGCGCCGGATGTGCCGGAGGAGACGGTCAAAGCCGGCATCGCGGCTTATTTTCAGCGGCTCAACATGACGCCGGATTCGAAATCCCCCGCGCACCGCGCGGTGCTCGATGAATATGCGCGCCGCTTTCCGGATGAGGAGAAGCTCGCGGGATACGAGCAGCGGTATTACGAGCGGCTGCAGCGGGAGTCGGTCGAAGCGGCGGCGGCGCATCTGCAACGCATGCGGGAAAGCTCCAATGACGCGGTGCGCGCAGTCGCCGAAAGCCTGAGCCGGATTGAGATAGGCCGGGAAATAGAGATGCGCTTCACCGCGTTGGACGGCCGCGAGGTCGATGTGGCCCGGATGCGGGGCAAGGTGGTGCTGGTGGATTTCTGGGCGACGTGGTGCGGTCCGTGCATTCAGGAGCTGCCGAATGTCAAAGCGGTTTATGAGCGGTATCACGCCCAAGGCTTTGAGATCATCGGTATCTCGCTGGATACGGAACGCGACCGTCAGAAGCTGATCGATTTCTGCCGCGAAAACGATCTGCCGTGGCCGCAACATTTCGACGGCCTCGGGTGGAAAAACCAGTTCGCGCAGGAGTTTTCCATCAAGGGCATTCCGGCGATGCTGCTGATCGACCGGGACGGCCGGATCGCGAGCAGCAATGCGCGCGGCTCGAAGCTTGAGTCCGAAGTGAAGCGGTTGCTCGGCCTTTGAGGCGGGTTATCGGGCGCCTTCGGCCAGAGTCAGAATCTTTGGCTGCAGGTGCGTGCAGCGGGTCTTCGACTCGGCGTTGCGCACGGCCATGCTCCAGGCGGCGGGTTCGCCGACGACGAAGACCTTTTTGCGGCCGCGGGTGATCGCGGTGTAGATTAGGTTGCGCTGGAGCATCATGAAGTGGCCCTTGAGGAATGGGATGATGACCACGGGATACTCGCTGCCCTGCGACTTGTGGATGCTGATGGCGTAGGCGAGGGCGACATCGCCGAACTCGCCGCGTTCAAAGACGTGCTGCTCTCCGTCGAAATCGGCGGTGAGCGTGCCCTGCGCGGGATCCACACTGACGACGGTGCCGATGTCGCCGTTGAAGAGACTCTTGTCGTAGTTGTTGCGGAGCTGGATGAGTTTGTCACCCGGGCGGTATTCGCCGCTGACGGTCTTGAGGCCGCGGGCGTGGCCGTTGAGCGCGGCCTGGAGGCGGGTGTTGAGATTGGCGACGCCGGCGACGCCCTTGTGCATCGGGGCGAGCACCTGGATCTCGGTGATGGGGTTGAACCACTTGAAGTGCTGCGGGATGAATTCGGTGCAGAGCGTGACGATTTTGGCGAGGCAGTCCTCGGCGCTGGTGGCGGCGATGAAATTGAGGTCGCTCCAGGACTGGGCCTTGCCGACCTCGGCGATCACGGGCGGGGGTTGGGCGACCCCTTCGTTGATGGCGTGGGCGGTGGTGACGATGGCGCTTTCCTTGCCCTGCCGGTAAACAAATTGGAGGCGGGTGACGGGCAGGCGTTCGGTGGCGATCAGGTCCTTCAGCACGTTGCCGGCGCCGACGCTGGGCAACTGGTCGATGTCGCCGACGAGGAGCAGATGCGCGCGCACGGGCACGGCCTGCAGCAGGGCGGCGGCGAGGCGGGTGTCGAGCATCGAGGATTCATCCACGATGAGAAAATCGGTCGCGAGGGGTTTGGTCTCGTTGTGGACGAAGCCCCCGCCGGCCGGGTCGTAGGCGAGCAGGCGGTGGATGGTGGAGGCGAAACCGCCGGTCGTCTCGGCGAGGCGCTGGGCCGCGCGACCGGTGGGCGCGGCGAGAGTGACGCGCACTTTCTTGGCCTTCAGAATATCCACGAGCGCGCGCAAAATTGTCGTTTTTCCCGTACCTGGTCCACCGGTGAGGATGGTGAATTTGTGGGCGAGGGCGTGGGCGATGGCGGTGGACTGCAGCGGATGGAACTCGAAGCCGGCCTTGTCCTGCGCCCACTTGACGGCGGCGTCGATTTTGATCGGTGGTAGGCCGGAGGGCACGGCGTTCAGGCGTTGCACGACCTCGGCAATCTTGCGCTCGGCGCGGTCATTGTTCGGCAGTTGGATGAACGACTGCGGATCGCGGAGCGGGGAAGGCGGAGTGTCCGCGGGCGGATTCTGGATGAGGTCCCTTGCCGCGATCAGCGCGTCGATACGGGCTTCGATGCGCTCGGCGGAGGTTTCAAGCATCGTGGAGGCATGCGTCACGAGGTCCCCGCGCAGGAAGGCGGTGTGGCCTTCCTCTTCCAGCGTCTGGAGCGCGTAGATGAGGCCGGCGTCGAGGCGGGGCGGGGCGTCGTTGGCGAAACCGAGGTTGATGGCGAGGCGGTCGGCGGTCTTGAAGCCGATGCCGTCAATCTCGCGCGCAAGGCGGTAGGGTTCGGCCGAGATGATCTTCTGCGCGGCGATGTCCCATTTTTTCACGATGCGCACGCATTGTGTGGTGGTGACGCCGTAGGTCTGGAGGAAGATGTGCACCTCGCGCAGCGTTTTCTGCTCTTCCCAGGCGGCCTTGATCGAAGTGGCGCGGACTTGGCCGATGCCGGGGACTTTGCGGAGCTTGGCCGACTCCTCGCTGAGCACCTTGAAGGTGTCGGTGCCAAAGGCGTCCACGATCTTGTTGGCGTAAATTTTGCCGATGCCGGGCACGAGGCCGCTGCCGAGGTATTTGCGGATGCCGTAAACGGAGGAGGGCAGCTCGCTCTTGAACGAGACGACCTTGAATTGGGCGCCGTGCTGGGCGTGTTTCGTCCACTCGCCGGTGAGCTGGAGTGTCTCGCCGCACTGCACACCGGGCAGGGCTCCGGTGATGGTGACGCGTGCCTCGGCGGCCTTGGCGTCATCGGGCTTCAATTCCGCGATCGTGTAGTGGTTTTCCTCGTTGAAGAAGATGATGCGCTCAAGGACGCCGGTGAGGGAACTGGATGCGGGTTGGGCCACGGATGGAGGCGAGCAAAGCACAGAAGGGCGGCGAGGCAACTGCGCGGGCGGGGAAGAGAATTGCGCGGGCGGTCCCGCCCCGGCAGGGTGGGGGCATGGATTTTTTCAACACCAAGGCGCTGCTGCCGATCATCCAGCTTTCGATTTCGCCGGTGATCCTGATCTCCGGCATGGGCGCGCTGATGCTGACCCTGACAAACCGGATGGGCCGCATCGTGGATCGCACGCGGGGGCTGGCCGGCCAGGTGCGGCTGGCGGAGGGGCCGGACCGCGACCACCTGGAAACGCAGCTGAACATCCTGTGGCGCCGGGCGAAGCTCATCCGGATGTCGGTGACCTTCGCGGGATTGAGCATGCTGGTGTCGTGCGGACTGGTGATCCTGATTTTTGCGAACGCGGTGTTTGAGAGCGATCTCGCGTTGCTGTTGCTGCTGTTCTTCGTGGCGAGCATCCTGTTGCTGATCGCGGCACTGTGGGCCTTCCTGCGCGATATCTATGTCTCGCTGCAGGCGCTCAATCTGGAGGTGACCCGGGCCCGGCTGCGGACGAAGCCCGGCGGTTAACGGATGGTGCGTCCGGTGGTGGGCGGATGCCCGTAGGCCTTGCGGTAGTCGCGGGAGAACTCGTGCACCCGGCTGTAGCCGATCCGCAGGGCGATCTCAGTCATGTTGAGATCGGAGTAGAGCACGAGGCCGCGGGCGAGACTGAGGCGGATCTGCTTGAGCCGTTTCATCGGGGCGAGGCCGACGGCGTCATGGCAGGCGCGCGCCAGGGTGTTGGGACTGCGGCGGAACTGGGCGCACAGCTCATCCAGCGTCAGGGCGCGGTCAATCTGCCGCCGGGCCCAGGTCTCGACTTCCCACCAGAGCCGGCCGGCGGAAGTCGTGGGCGGGCGGGCATCCCCGTGGGCGTCGAGGCCGGCGATCAGGGCGAGCAGGTGTGACTGACAGAGGCAGTCGCGCCGCCACGAAGGCGGCAGCTTCCAGGCTTCCAGCAGGGCGGTGAAGACCGGCGCCAGCCCCTCCCGGTTTGACAGGAGCCGCTGGGCAAAGTCCGGCGGGCTCAGCGCGGGAGCGTGGAAGTTCACCGAATAACACACCCAGGGGACCTGTTTCACCCGGCCTTCCACCCATTCGTCCTCGTGATACCACACGGCCGTACCGGGAGTGAGGCGCTGCTGCCGGCCGTTGCTGGTCTGTTCGACTTCCCCGGCGGCGATGAGGTGGATGAGATGTCCGGGCAGGGAGGTGGCGGTGAAAACATGGGCGGGGTCCCGGACTTCAAAACGGGCGACGAGGCGGATGCCCTCGATGGGAGAAGGGCCGGCGGCGGAGAAATCAGGCATGGCGGAAATTGCTAAACAACGATGCGGCCCAGCTAAAGACGAAATCCGGCCCGCCTGCTAACGTGAGTCCTTATCCCCATGAAAGAATTCAATCCCTCCGAACTGGCCGCCCGTTACGACCGTGATGGTTTCTTCATCATTCCCGACCTCTTGAGTGTCGAGGAATGCGACAAGCTCAAGGTCGAGGCCCGCCATGTGCTCGATTATCACGCGAAGCCCGGCTCCACCGTCTATGTGCACGTGGCCGTCGTGAACGAGACCTTCCGCGCCCTGGCCGAGGACCCGCGCGTGGTGGAGATCCTCAAGCCGGTCATGCCGGAGGGCGTGATGTTCCTCAGCGACAAGCTCGTTTACAAATCGGCCGGCAAGACCTTTCCCACGCCGTGGCACATTGACAGCTTCTACTGGCGCAACACCCGGCCGAAGCTCTCGGTCTGGATCCCGCTCGACGATGCGACGGCCGAGAACGGCACGCTCACCGTGGTGCCGGGCAGCCACAAGAAGGACTGGCGCATCGTGAAGATGAACCTGCCTTCCGGGGATTTTGAAAACGCGATTGAAAACGAGGACTGGAAGGAAGGCGACGTCGTCACCTGCGCGATCAAGCGCGGCACGGCCGTGGTCTTCTCGGACCGCCTCGTGCACGGTTCCACGGCCAACACCGCGGGGAAGGATCGCTACGCCATCATCAGCACCTACCACGCTCCGGCGGCCGATGAGCCCTTCGATCTCGGCTTCCCCGCCCGCAAAGTCGTCTCACCTGTGGCGTAACGGGGCCGTAGGCGGTTGAACCGCACTTTCCCTCAAGTTCAGCGCTACCCTCAGCGTTTTTCTCTTGTTGTGGAATGGGCGGGCAAGGCGGGCCGCGCGTGGAGCGCGCGCCGAAAGGCTTCGCCCCGATCGCGATCGGTCTTTGCCTCACGCTCATCCACCTGATCAGCATTCCGGTGACGAACACCTCCGTAAATCCGGCCCGCAGCACAGGCGTGGCACTGTATGCCGGTGATTGGGCGGTGTCGCAGCTCTGGCTGTTCTGGGTGGCCCCGATCCTGGGCGGCATCCTCGGTGCGCTCGTTTACAAGGGGATCAGTTCAGAGGAAAAATAAACCCGCCCGCTGCCGCTGTTTGGCGGGGAGGCAAAAAATCAAACCCGGGCCACCGCCCGGGTTTTTGTTTTGCCGAGGAGGGCCGGCCCGGCAGGCTGCGGGCCATGGGCCGATGCGTCGCCTTTCTCCGCGGGATCAATCTCGGCCGGCGCCGACTGCCGATGACGGAGTTGAAACGACACTTCGAGGCCATGGGCTTTGCGACGTGGCGACGTTCATTGCCAGCGGCAACGTGGTTTTCACGGCCAAGCCGTGCGACCGGGCCAAACTGGAGGCGCGCATCGAAGCGCATCTGGCGGCGGCGCTCGGTTATGATGTCGATACGTTTCTGCGGCGCGATGCCGAGGTGGCGGCGGTGCTGCAAGCGAAGCCTTTTGCCGACGGTGTGCCGGAGAACGGCGGCATCTACGTTTCATTTCTCAAGCAGCCGTTGGCCGCGCCACAGGTCAAAGGCTTGCTCGCTGCCGCCACGGTGACCGACCGGTTTTGCCTGATCGGGCGCGAACTCTACTGGCGGCGCGAGGGCGGTGTCGCCGATGCCGACATCTGGACTTCGCCCGCGGTGCGCGCGCTCAAGCTCCCGACGATGACGATGCGTAACCTGACCTCGCTGCGAAAGCTGGTGGCGAAGTTTGGGCTGACCGCATAAATCAAAGCATGGCTGCTTTGCGCAAACTCACCATCGAGGGTGCTTCCGCCGGCACCGTGGGACAAGAAACACCGCCTCGGCCTGATCTGACACCATGAGCGCGCCGCCTTATGACCGGATTGCGGATCAATGGGTGGAGTATCGTCCGCCACTGCGTCCGGAAGAGCTGGCGCTGTTCGATCGGTTGCTCGCCGGGGTGCCGCTCGGCGCGGCGGTGCTTGACCTGGGTTGCGGCACGGGCCGGCCGATCGCGGAGTTGCTGGATGGGCGCGGGCTTCAGGTCACAGGGATCGATCATTCCGCCGCAATGTTGGCCAAGGCGCGACAGTCGGTCCCCGGCGTGACTTGGCGGCAGGCCGAACTGGATGCGCCGCTGTCCGGGCCTTTCGCCGCGGCGGTGTGCTGGGATGCGGTGTTTCATCTGGCCCGCGCCCGTCACGCGGCGGTTTTCCGCGAAGTCTGGCGGGGTTTGTCACCGGGTGGTCGGTTCCTGTTCACCACCGGCGGGTCGGCGCAGCCGCCGTTTACGGACACGATGTTTGGTCACGAGTTTTTCTATGATGCGCCGTCGCCGGATGAAACCCTGGCGCTTGTATGGGGAGCGGGCTTCCGTTTGTTGGCGGATGTGATGCTCGACCCGCCGAATGGCGGCCGGGAAAAGGGGCGGCTGGCGATCCTCGTGGAGAAACCGGCGGCGTGAAGCGTCGCAAAATCAGCCCAAGGGTGACTCCGGCGTTCCCCTCCCTCTTCGGAGGGCCGTTGAGTCCAACCGCCCTTACTGTGCGATTTTGGCAAGGAGTGCGGTTTGCAGCTCGGGCAGGTTCGGGAAGATCCGGTCGGCCTTGGCCTCGGCGAGCTGCGCCGCATCGTGCGTGCCGGTGGTGACGCCCCAGCAGGGGAAGCCGCCGTTATGGGCCGCGGCCACGTCGAAGGGGGAATCACCGACGAGCAGGGTGGCGGCGGGATCGGCCTTGAGCTGGTGGAGAACGTGGGCGGCGAATGCGGGCTGGGGCTTGAGCCACGGCGTGTCGCCGGCGCCGTAGATCCCGGCGAGGAACGGCGTGATTCCGAGGTGCGCGCAGATGCGGCGTGAGGAGTCGCCGTATTTGTTGGTAAAGGCGGCGAGGGTGAGGCCCCGGGCGTGCAGCGTGTGTATCAGCTCCAGCGCGCCGGGCATGAGGACGACGTCCTCCAGCAGGATTTTCTTTGAATAGGCGAGGTGGATCTCCATGGCGGCGGGCACCTGGTCCGCGGGGAGGAAACGGCCCATGGCATCGGCGAGGCCACCGCCGACCGCGGCGCGGACCTCGGCCAGGGAGGGAGCGGGCCGGTCAAATTGCGGCAGCGTGTGCACGTAGCTGCGGTGGATGGTGGTGAAGGCATCCACGAGCGTGCCGTCGAGGTCGAACAGAACGGTGCGAAAAGGCATGGCGACCCCAACTTGCGGCGGGCCTACGCATGAATACGAACATTTTTAAGGTTTTGCTTTCATCGGCGGTTGCTACAACCAGCCGCATGCCCGCCGCCTCCGTTTCCACCGCCGCGCTGGTCTCCACCTGCGCGGAGGGCGATGCGCTGAGAGTGACGCTGGCCGGCCATTGGCAGATCACGGTGCCCCGGCCGGATTGGGAGCAGATTCTCGCCGGTCGCGAGCCCCGCCGGGTGGTGCTCACCGTGGATCAGGTGGAGAAGTGGGACAGCTCGCTGCTGCTTTTTCTTTTCGAAGTGCAGCAATGGTGCCGTGTGGCGGGGGCCTACTGTGATGCGGATGCGCTGCCGGAGAAACTGCGGACCATGCTGGGCCAGCTCTCTCATTCGCACGAGACGAGTGTGCCGTTTGACCGCTCCGAGAGTTTTTTGGCCACGGTGGGAGCGGCGACCCTGGACGTCTGGCAGAAGGGGATGGCCATCACCCGTTTTGTGGGGGAGTGCACCCTGAGCGGGCTGAAGCTGTTGAAGAATCCCCGCAAGTTCCGCTGGGGTGACTGCCTGCATGAGATGCAACAGTGCGGGGCGATGGCCCTGCCGATTGTGAGCCTCATCAGTTTTCTGGTCGGCCTCACCCTGGCCTACATGGGAGCGCTGGTCCTGCGCCAGTATGGGGGCGACATCTATGTGGCCGATCTGGTGGGCATAGCGATGGTGCGGGAGATGGGGGCGTTGATGACCGCCATCGTGCTGGCCGGCCGCACGGGCGCGGCTTATGCGGCGCATCTGGGCAACATGAAGGCGAATGAGGAACTTGATGCCTTCAATACCCTGGGCATTTCTCCGGTGGATTTCCTGGTGGCGCCCCGCCTGCTGGCGCTGACGGTCATGATGCCGTTGCTGGCGCTTTACGCCAGTTGCATCGGCATCGTCGGCGGCATGGTCATCTCGTGGTCGGTGCTCGATATCCCGCCCATGGCTTTCTGGGTGGAGATGCTCACCATCGTGGATTTGTCGGATGCCTTGTCGGGCTTCATCAAGGCCGGCACCTTCGGGGTGATCGTCGGCCTGGCCGGCTGCCTGCGCGGGTTGCAGGCCGAGCGCAGCGCCGCCGGCGTGGGCCAGGCGGCGACCTCGGCGGTTGTCACCGCCATCCTTTTCATCATCGTGGCCGACGCGATTTACGCCGTGATGTTCGATATTCTGGGGATCTGATCACATGACCGCCACGCCCACCGATACCACGCCCGCCATCGAAGCCGAAGGGGTGACCTGCGGCTATGGCGACAAGGTGGTGCTCAAGGACATCAACTTCCGCGTGGCCCGGGGGGAGATATTTTTCATCATCGGCGGCTCGGGGTGCGGGAAGAGCACGCTCTTGCGCAATCTCATCGGCCTGCACCGCCCCTTGCAGGGCAAGGTGCGCTTTTCCGGGGTGCCCTTTCACGACGAGGATCCGGTTGCCCGGCGCAATTTGCTCAAGACTTTCGGGGTGCTCTACCAGAGCGCGGCGCTATGGAGCTCGCTCACGCTGCGTGAAAACGTGGCTCTGCCGCTGGAGGAATACACCGCGCTCAACCGTCGTGAGATCGAGGAGCTGGCGACGCTCAAGCTCGCGCAGGTCGGCCTCACCGGTTACGAGGACTATTACCCCGCGGAGATCAGCGGCGGCATGAAGAAGCGCGCGGGGCTGGCCCGTGCGCTCGCCCTCGATCCCGCCATCGTCTTCCTCGATGAGCCATCGGCGGGGCTCGATCCCATCACCTCCCGCAAGCTCGACGAACTCGTGCTGCACCTCCGGGAATTGTTCAATACGACGCTCGTGGTCGTCTCGCACGAGCTGGCTTCGATCTTCAGCATCGCCGACCGCATCATCATGCTCGACAAGGCGGAAAAGGGCGTGATCGCCGAGGGTGCGCCGCGGGTGCTGGCGGCGGAGAGCCGGGATCCGCGCGTCACGGAATTCCTCCACCGGGGCGACCGGCCGGGGGTGAGCGCATGAACCGTTGCTTTGTCATGACAACCAGATCTGAAAACACAGGCGGGACTCCGGCCGTGAGCCGGCGCAGGCCGGGCATGCCCGGCTTTGTCACATCGTCTCCCAGGAAAGGAAAGGCACTATGAAAACCAAGGTCAGCCCCGCCGTGGTCGGCGCATTTGTGATCGGAGCGATCGCGCTTGGCGTGATCGCCCTGCTTTCGTTCGGCGGCATCAGCCTCTTTTCCAAGCCGCAGCGGTTCACGGTGGATTTCGAGGAAACCATCCACGGCCTCGACCTCGGTTCCCCGGTGAAGCTGAGCGGCGTGCGCGTCGGCCGGGTGGTGGATCTCGGGGTGCGGTTTGATGATGTGGCGAAAAAGTCCGTGGTCACCGTGCTCTGCGAGTTCAACCGCAGCGTGGTGACGGACTCCTCGGGTGTGGCCATCGATCTGGCCAACCGCGAGGCGTTGCAACGGCTGGTGGACAAGGGGCTGCGCGCCCGGCTCGGCATCGCCGGCCTGGCGACGGGTTTGCTTTATGTGGAGCTGGAGTTTCTCGACCCGGCGGAGCATCCCAACCCCGACCGTCAGACCGATCGGAAATATGTGGTCATGCCCAGTGCGCCGTCGGCCATCTCGGAATTCCAGGCCGGCTTCACCGAGGTGCTGGCGGATGTGCGCAAGATGGATCTCGCCGGCCTGGCGCTGGACTTGCGCGGTTTCATCACCAGCGCGCGGCAGCAGGTGGATGGGCTCGACCTGCCCGCGCTTTCCCAAGAATGGAAGCTGGCGGGGAAGGCGGTAAACGAGCTCGTGGGCGGCCCCGAGGTGAAGGAGGCCTTTGTCAATCTCAACGAAACGCTCGCTGACATGCGCCGCGTGCTGGCCCGGCTCGACCGGCAGATCAGCGAAACCGGTGAAGGGCTCGACGGCACGCTGGCCCAGGCCCAGGTCACCCTGGAGTCCTTCAATGCGGCGGCCCTCACGGCCCGGCGTTTCATTGACGCGCAAAGCGGCTTGGGCGACGAAGCCGCCCGCGCGCTCGCCCGGTTGGGCGAGGCGGCGGAGTCGGTGCAACGCCTGGTGGATTTTCTCGAACGCAATCCCAACGCCCTGATCACGGGACGGAAGCCGCCGCAATAACCACAGGAGGATTTATGAAGACCCGCTTGCTTGTTCCGTTTGCCCTCGCGCTTGCCTTTTTGGCCGGCTGTTCGCTGCCGCAGGCCCAGCCCGACCCAACCCGCTATTACGTGCTTGCGGCCGCTCCCGTCGCGGAGACCGTCCCGGCGGCGGATGAAGTGGTGATCGGCCTGCGTGGGGTGGAAGTGGCGTCCTACCTGCGCGCCCGCGCGCTGATCGTGCGTCAGGGGGCCAACGAGGTGGAGTTTCGTGAATACGCCCGCTGGGGTGAAGCGCTTGATGCCGGCGTGGCCCGTGTGTTGCGCGAAAATCTCCGGTCGGCCGGAGCGACCCAGGTGGCAACCATGCCTTTCCCGCTGGATCTGCACCGGGACTATGATGTGTCGGTGCGTGTGCTGGCTGCTGAAGGGGGGCGCGATGGCGCCGTGCATTTCCGCGCAACCTGGGAGCTGTGGAGCACCGGTGCTGGCGCCGCGGTGGTGGCGCGCGGCGAATTTGCGGCCGCTGGTCTCTCGTGGGATGGTCGCGCGGAAGCCGGCCTTGTCGCCGGCCTCAGTCAGGCCGTGGCCGGACTGAGCGCAGAGATTGCGACCGCGGTCGGGCAACAGGACTGAACTTCAGTCTGAAATGAGTCTGAACTGCTGTGATCCTTGTTCTTTCAGACGAACTGCAGCCGGCTGTGTCGGATGTGCTGACGCGTGTCGGTGCGCGGGTTGCCACTGTCCTGCCTGCGATCGAGGTGCATCATATCGGCGCAACCGCGATTCCCGGCGCCCTGACCAAGGGTGATCTGGATGTTGTTTTGCGTGTTGCCGCCCGGGATTTTCATGCGGCCATTGAAAAGCTTCGTCAGGTGTTTGCCGTCAAACAGCCGGAAAATTGGGATCCTTGTTTTGCCAGCTTTGGAAGTGACACCGACTTCGCCCTCCCTGTCGGCGTGCAGTTGGTGATCGAGGATTCGGAGGCGGACTTCTTTGTGTTTGTCCGCGATTATCTCAGCTCCCACCCGGATGCTCTCGCGGATTACAATCGGGCAAAGCAGGAAGCCCTTGCCTGTGATGCGAAGGGCTACTGGGCCGCCAAGAATCGGATCCTCGCGGCAATCATTGCCCTCAAACCCAAACCGGCGGGCGAGGGGCCCTGGCCGCCGCGGGGGTGATGGCCCGCGTGGCCAAGGTCGGATGGTGCGATGTCACTTCAACGCCCGGGCGATGCGCTCAAGGGCTTGCTCGACATTGCTGCGTGAATTGAAGGCGCTGATGCGCACGTGGCCTTCACCGCACTTGCCGAAGCCGGCGCCCGGGGTGCAGACGACCTGCGCCTCGTTCAGCAGCTTGTCGAAGAAGGCCCAGGAATCCTTGCCGGTGTTGATCCAGATGTAGGGGGCGTTGTCGCCGCCGACACAGGCGAGGCCGAGGCCGGCGACGGCCTCGCGGATGAGCGCGGCGTTGCCGAGGTAGAAATCGGTCATCGCCTTCACCTGCTGCTTGCCGGCGTCGGTGTAGATGGCGGCGGCGGCCTTCTGCACGGGGTAGGAGACGCCGTTGAACTTGGTGCTGTGACGGCGGTTCCAAAGCGCGTGGACGGAGTGGGCGTGGCCGGCGGCATCGTAGGCTTGGAGTGACTTCGGGACGACGAGGTAGGCGCAGCGCGTGCCGGTGAAGCCGGCGGTCTTGGAGAAGCTGCGGAACTCGATGGCCACGTCGCGCGCGCCCGGGATCTCGTAGATGGAGTGGGGGATCTGCGGATCGCGGATGTAGGCTTCGTAGGCGGAGTCGAAGAGGATGATCGCCTGGTTGGCCTTGGCGTAGGCGACCCAGGCGGCGAGCTGCTCACGCGTGGCCACGGCGCCGGTCGGGTTGTTGGGGAAGCAGAGATAGATGAGGTCGGTCGCAACCGAGGGAATGGCGGGCACGTAGCCGTTGGCGGGGGTGCTCTCCAGGTAGGTGATGCCTTCGTAGCGGCCGTTGACATTGGCGCCCGTGCGGCCGGCCATGACGTTGGTGTCCACGTAAACGGGATAAACCGGGTCGGGAATGGCGAGGCGGATGTCGGCGCCGAAGATTTCCTGGATGTTGCCGCAGTCGCACTTGGAGCCGTCGGAGACAAAGATCTCGTCGGCCTCGATGGCGCAGCCGCGGGCGGCGTAGTCATGCTGCGCGATGGCTTCGCGGAGAAAGGCGTAACCTTGTTCGGGGCCGTAGCCTTTGAAGGTGGTGCGGTCGGCCAGTTCGTTGACCCCGGCGTGGAAGGCCTCAAGGCAGGCGGGCGGCAGAGGCTCGGTGACGTCGCCGATGCCGAGGCGGATGACGGGCTTCGAGGGATTGGCGGCGGTGTAGGCGCCGACCCTTTTGGCGATATCGCTGAACAGATAGGAAGCTTTGAGCTTCGTGTAGTTTTCGTTGATGCGAATCATGGTGAAAAAGGGGGCGGCGCTTGGGAGGCGGGGCTCAGGGGGAGGCCGCCTTGGGGATGGCGGGGATGGTGTGCCGATGGAGCATGATGAAAAGAGGTGGCGAAAAACTTGAACAAACGTGGCGGGCCCCATTACTTCAAGTCCGACGTTTCCCATGCAAACGATTACGACGACAGCCGAGATGCGGACGGCGGCCGAACACTGGCACAAGGAAGGCCGGAGCATCGCATTGGTGCCCACGATGGGGGCGTTGCACACCGGGCAGGAGGCGCTCATCCGCGCGGCGGTGGCGCGGGCCGATGTCGTGGTGGTCAGCTGTTTCATCAATCCCCTGCAGTTTGCGCCCAATGAACTGGTGGCCAACTACCCGCGCGACCCTGCCGGGGACGCGGCGTTGTGCGAGCGTTGCGGGGTGGCGGCGCTGTTCATCCCGGAGGCCGAGGAAATCTATCCGCGAGGGTTTTCCAGCTATGTGATCGAGGAGACGATCAGCCGGCAGCTCTGCGGTCCGTCGCGACCGTCCCACTTTCGCGGGGTGACCACGATCACGGCGATTTTTTTCAACTTGATCCGCCCGCACTTCGCTTATTTCGGGCAAAAGACGGCCCAGCGCGCCGCCATTGCGCGCAAGCTGGTCGTTGACCTGCTTCTTCCGGTCGAGGTGGTCGTGGTGCCGACCGTGCGCGAACCCGATGGCCTGGCCGCCGCCGTGCGCAACCGGGAATATACCCCCAGCCAGCGGCAGGAAGCCCTGGCCCTCAGCAAAGCCCTGGCCCGGGTGAAAGAAATGTTCGATGGCGGGGTGCGCAGTCCCGACCGGCTCGTGGCCGAGGTCACGCACATCCTGAGCCAGCACCGCCGCGTGCGGATCATCTACATCACCGTGATTGATCCGATCACGATGGAGCCCGTGCGTACGCTTGAGCCCGGCCGGGCCATGCTCGCCATCGCGGCCTGGGTGGATGAGATTCGAATCATAGATAACGTGCTGTTTTAAAGTAGGTTAGTCTGCTTGCCAGTTTTTGGTGGAAATCTACCAAAATCTATCACTGAATGGTCTCATGGCCGCCCCGTCCCCGTTGCTTCCCCGCTTGCTCGACTTATCGCACCAACTCGGTCGCGAGGAGCGCCGGCTGGCGATTCTGGGAGAGGGCAACACCTCGGCCCGTGTCTCGGACGAGACCTTTCTCGTCAAAGCCAGCGGCTCCAATCTCGGTGGTCTGACCGCCGCGGGCGTGACCGAGTGCCGCTTTGCGGATCTGCTGGCCGTGCTTGAGGCCCGCAGCCTGAGCGATGCGGCCATTGATGAAAAACTCTTCGCGGCCCGGGTGGACCCCGCGGCGAAAAAGCCCTCCGTTGAGGCCATGTTTCATGCCTGGCTGCTGACGCTGCCCGGCGTGAACTTCGTCGGGCACACGCATCCGGTCGAGGTGAACAAGATTCTCTGCACGCCGCGCGCGGGCATGTTTGCGCGCCGGCGCGCCTGTCCCGATGAAATCGTGTGCTGCGGCGTCGAGTCGGTGCTCGTGCCCTACACCGATCCCGGCCTCAAGCTCGCGCAGGCCATCCGCCGCGCGGTTCTCGCTTTCATCAAGCGCACCGCCCGGCCGCCGCGCGTCATCCTGCTCGAGAACCACGGCCTCATCGCACTCGGCGGCACGCCCGAGTCGGTTCTCGCCACCTCCCTCATGGCGGCCAAGGCGGCGGAGGTGTTCATCGGCGCCAGCCTGCTCGGGCGCCCGCGTTTTCTGACCCCGGCGCAGGTGACGCGGATCGCGGGCCGCCCCGACGAACATTACCGCCAGCAGGCCCTCGGCCTTTGATCGCGCGCAACTCTCGACACCCAACTCTCAACCAAGCTTCCACATGTCCTCCTACCAATACGTTAACTATCTCTGGGATGATGCGAAAGCCGCGTCGCTCGACCAGGTCGAGCGCCTCGTCTATCGCTCCAACCTGCTCGGCAGCGACCAGCGAATCACCAACACCGGCGGTGGCAACACCTCGTCGAAGCTCGCCGAAAAGGATCCGCTCTCCGGCCAGGACGTCGAGGTCCTTTGGGTCAAAGGTTCCGGCGGCGATCTGCGCACCAGCAAGCGCGAGAATTTCTCCTCCCTCTACCAGCAGAAGCTGATCGATCTGCAAAAGGTCTATGCGGCCCGCGCCGACAAGGGCCTGAAATCGCAGGCCGAGGACGACATGGTGGGCATGTACACTCACACCACGTTCAACCTCAACCCGCGCGCTTCCTCGATCGACACGCCGCTGCACAGCTTCATCCCGGCGAAGTTCGTGGATCACATGCACCCCAACGCGATCATCTCGATCGCGGCCTCGGCCAGCTGCGAAAAGCTCACGCAGGAAATCTTCGGCGGCGAGATGGCCTACGTGAAGTGGATGCGCCCCGGCTTCGAGCTCGGCCTCGCCATGCAGGAGATCGTCCGCGCCAACCCGCAGGTGAAATCCATCATGATGGGCCAGCACGGCTTCATCTCGTGGGACAACGACGAGAAGGCCTGCTACACCTACACGCTCGACTGCATCGAGAAGGCGGCCGCCTACATCGAGAAGAAATACGCGGAGAAGGGCGGCGACGCCGCGGCTTTCGGCGGCGCGAAATACCAGACCCTCGACGAGGCGCCGCGCCGTGCGGCCTTTGCCGCCATCCTCCCGTGGCTCCGCGGCCAGGTGTCGCAGCAAAAGCGCTTCATCGGCACCATCCAGGACGACGAGAAGATCCTGCGCTTCGTCAACTCGAAGGACGCTCCGCGGCTCGCCGAACTCGGCACGAGCTGCCCCGATCATTTCCTTCGCACCAAGATCAAGCCGCTCTACGTGGATTGGAATCCGCAGGCCGAGGATCTCGCCGCCCTCAAGGCCAAGCTCGCCGCCGGCCTCGAACAGTATCGCAAGGACTATGCCGCCTACTACGCGAAGTGCAAACACGCCAACTCGCCCGCGCAGCGCGACGCCAACCCGACCGTCGTCCTCATCCCCGGTCTCGGCATGATCGCGTGGGGCAAGGACAAGTCCGAGTCGCGCGTCACCGCCGAGTTCTACAACTGCGCCGTCGAAGTCATGCGCGGCGCCGAGGCGATTGATCGCTACATCGCTCTCCCGCAGCAGGAGGCCTTCGACATCGAATACTGGCTCCTCGAAGAGGCGAAGCTCAAGCGCATGCCCGCCGAGAAGGAACTCGCCCGCCAGACCATCATCATCGTCGGCGCCGGCTCCGGCATCGGCAAGGAGACCGCCCACCGCATCTCCAAGGAAGGCGCCAACATCGTGTGCGTGGACATGAAGCTGGAGACGGCCGAGGCCACCGCGAACGAGATCACCGCCAAGCTCGGCCAGGGCATCGGCGTCGCCGGTTCCGGCATCTCCGGCTGCGGCCCCGCCCTCGGTCTCGCCGCCAATATCACCGACCGCACCAGCGTGCGCGCCATGCTCGACCAGGTGGCGCTCGCCTACGGCGGCTTCGACTCGATCATCGTCACCGCGGGCGTCTTCTGGCCCAGCGACACGACCGGCCACATCCCCGACGACAAGTGGTTTTTCACCTTCAACGTCAACGTCACCGGCAGCTATATCGTCGGCGACGAGGCCGCGAAGACCTGGAAGGAGCAGGGCCTCAAGGGCCAGCTCGTCCTCACCACCTCGGCCAACGCCGTCGTGGCGAAGAAGGGCTCCGTCGCCTACGACACCTCGAAGGCCGCCGCCAACCACCTCGTGCGTGAGCTCGCCATCGAGCTGGCGCCGGTGGTGCGCGTCAACGGCGTCGCTCCCGCGACCGTCGTGAAGGGCTCCGCGATGTTCCCCCGCGACCGCGTCATCGGCTCGCTCGCGAAATACAACATCCCCTACACCGACGACGAGCCGACCGAGTCGCTCACCAGCAAGCTCGCGCAGTTCTACGCTGATCGCACGCTGACGAAGGCGCCGATCACGCCCGCCGACCAGGCCGAGGCGTATTTCCTCCTCGTCAGCCAGCGCCTCAGCAAAACCACCGGCCAGGTCATCACCGTGGACGGCGGCCTGCACGAGGCGTTCCTGCGCTGAGGCGACCGGTGTTTCCTGTCATGTTTTGATCAGCCGGGGCGGAAGCGATTCCGTCCCGGCTTCTTTTTGGCCCGGCCCCGGTCCTTCTCTTGGATTAAGTTTTCATCCGCCGGATTCTTTCCTGTAGGAAGAGGGGCATGTATTCACGGATTGCGATCGTCGGGGCGGGAGCCATCGGCACCTACTATGGCGCGCGCCTCGCGCTGGCCGGGGCGGAAGTGCGTTTTCTCCTGCGTTCCGATCTCGCGGCGGTGCGCGCGCGGGGCTCGATCCGTTTGCAGGAAAAGGCCGGGGTGCAGGAGCTGAGCCCGGTCATCACCTGTGGTACGCCGGCGGAGGTGGGGCCGGTTGACCTCATTATCGTGACGCTCAAGACCACGGCCAATGATGCGCTGGCGCACTTGCTGCCGCCGATGCTCGGGCCGGAGACGGTGATTTTTACGCTGCAAAACGGGCTGGGTTCCGACGAGCAGCTGGCGGCCCGGTTTGGCGCGGAGCGTGTGATGGGCGGGCTGGCGTTCATCGCCGCGAACCGCACGGCGCCGGGTGAGATCAGGTGTTTTCATCCGGGCCTGATCACGCTGGGCGAATTTGAACGCCGTCCGCTGGAGCGCACGCGCCGGCTCGCCCTGCAGCTTGAAGCCGCGGGAGTGAAGACTCATCTGGCGGCAAACCTGCTGGAGGCGCGCTGGCGCAAGCTGGTGTGGAACATTCCCTTCAACGGCCTGGCCATTGCCCGGGGCGGGCTCACGACCGACCGGTTGTGTGGCGATCCGGCTTTGGCGGAAGAAGTGCGCGTCTTGATGCGCGAGGTGCAGGCCGCGGCGGCGGGATTCGGGTTTTCGATCCCGGATGAGTTTTTGCGGGAGCAATTCGACAAGACACCCCCGCTGGGCGCGTATCCACCCTCGAGCCTGTTGGATTTTCAGGCCGGCCGCGAAGTGGAGATCGAGTCCATTTGGGGCGAACCGTTGCGGCGGGCCCGGCAGGCCGGGGTGGTGGTGCCGCGGCTGGCGCGGCTTTACGCGGAGGTCCTCGCGGCGTGCGGAGGCAACCTTGCCTGAGCGGGCAAGTGGCTGGCTGAAACGCTACGGAGTTCCAGTGTTATTGACCCGCTGTGCGTGCAGCAACTCGTGGAGGAGTTGCCGGCGTTTCTGCTGAAACCGCCGCTGGCGCGCGGCGTTTTTGGCGCGCTTGGTCTCGGCGCTGACCGGCGGACGGCCGCGGCGCAGGCGCACCGGCAGATCGGGCGCGGTCGTGAAAAGATTGCGGCGTTTGAAGGCCGGCGGAGTGTCGCGCAGCGCAAAGAGCCGCGAGCGGGGGCCGTCGCTGGCGAACCACGGCTCGGTGGCGATACGTTCCGGCGCGAGGCACCATGCGGGCGGGGCGATGCGGATGCGTTCGGCCAGAAAATCCGCGTAAGCGGCCAGGGTGGCGTCGGCCAGCGCGCCTTCGGGAAATTTCGCGGCGAGCGGCGAGGGGGCGTCGGCGATGGCGCGCGCGAGCGCGGGCCGGGAGGAGAGCGCGCGCACGGTGTGCAGCCAGTCCGCGAGTTCGCGGCCGAAATGTTCGAGTGAATCGGCGCGGGCGGCCACTTCGGCAAGGGTTTGTGGGCGTGGTTGCATGGGGGCTCAGGCGTGGTTGCCGGCCAGGGCATCGTCGATGATTTCGAGCGCGCGTTCGCCCAGCGCATCGTGTGGGAAGAAACGGGCGAAAAGAGTCTCCACCTCCTGCCGCGAGGCCGGTTTGATTTTGCCGAGCAGGAAGCGGATGTCGGGCTCGTCCCCCGGATAACCGGGCAGCGGCGGACGGCAGGCGCGCAGCTTCAGCGCCAGCAAGTAGGCCGCCGTAGGCACGGTGATGACGAGGCCGGGGCCAAAGGAGGGATCGGTCAGGGGTCGCCTGGCTTCACGCTCGGACAAAAACTGAACGACGTCGGAATTGACCCAATCTTCGGGCAGACCTTGCTCGCGCGCGACTTGCCGCGCGAGTCGTTGGCCGGCGTCGGCAGGCCGAATCAGCGCATCAATGTCTTTGGTGCTGTCACGCGAACCATAGACCAAGGTGAAAACCGCGCCGCCGTAGAGGGCCAATTCCAGTTGCAGCCCTTCGGACGCGGCCAGCGCGCCCAAGCGCCGCAAGGCTTGGGTAAGGCGTGCTGAATCCAATGATTCATAAGGCATTAAATAAAACGTTATCTAACGTTATAAATAATTCAAGCGCCATATCATGGCGTCCGATGCCCGGAGAAGATTTGGCTTTTGCTGATATACGGTGATTTGGATTCCCCATATCCGCGGCGATCTGCGTAATTCGCGGAAAATGAACCCGTCGAAAACTATGAAATATGCCGGCCATATTTACCTCTGGACCGAAGCGTGGTCGGATCGTGAAGTCGGCCTCTTTCAGCGCGCCCGATCCCTTGGCCTCGACCTGCTGGAAATCTCCATCGGCGACGATGTGCAGTTCGATCCCGGGCTGACCAGGCGGGCGGCGGAAGATGCGGGGATGGGAATTGTGCTCGGCCCCGGCGGGCAATGGCCTGAAGGCGCGGATCTGTCGGATGATGATCCGGCAAACCGGCGCCTCGCGTTTGACTGGCATCGCCGGCAGATTGATCTCGCGGCCTCGCTGGACGCGCGGGCCTATTCGGGTGCGCTTTACGGCCGGCCCGGCAAGGTGCTGCGCCGTCGTCCGCCTCCCGATGAATATGCGCGCACGGCCGAGGGGCTGCACGGCCTTGCTGCTCATGCGCAACAAGCCGGCGTCGGCCTCGGCATCGAGCCGATGAGCCGGTTTCGTACGCACATGGTCAACACCCCCTCGCAGGCGCTGCGGCTGGTGGAGCTCGCCGCGCACCCGCATCTCAAGATTGCGATCGATACCTATCATCTGGCGACGGAAGTGCGCGACCTGCCGGCGGAGATCCGCCAGGTTGGTCCGCGCCTGATGGCGCTGCATGCCTGCGAAAACGACCGCGGAGTGCCGGGCGGCGGGCTCATGCCGTGGCCGGAGATCTTTGCCGCCGTGCGCGAGACCCCGGCGGAGTTTGTCGAGTTCGAGAGCTACAACACCGCGCTGGGCGACTTCGGCTTCCAGCGCGGGATGTTTAGGGACCAGTGCCCCGACGGCGATAGGTTCGTGCGAGAGGGGCTGAAGTTTGTCCGGCCGCTAGCGGAGTGAGTGGTTAACCCCAAAGGTCACGAAGCGCCGCCAAGGGCGGGCCTTTGTAAACTTCGTGCTCTTTGTGCTGAATCAGGTCTGCGGTTTGTAAACCTTCTGGTCCAGGTCGGCGCTGAGGAGGCGGCGGAAGGGTTTGAGGTCCTTGACGGCTTTGAGGGCGATGAGCTGGCGGGCGATGTTGCCGACGGCGGTGCCTGCCGCACTTGGACTTCAGGCTTGAATTCATGACGTGAATAGAAATTATTCACGATATGAATGACGTTCGTGCGCGTTGGCTGAAACCCTGCCTGGGACAGGCTTTGCGGGCCATGCCGGTGGTGGTGGTGACCGGGGCGCGGCAGACCGGCAAAACGACGCTCGTGCATCGTCTGTTCCCGGATCGCAATTACCTGACTTTTGATGACATCGACGTGCTGGCTCAAGCAGAGCAAAATCCGGACAGCCTGCTGGTGGAGTTGCCGGTGACGCTGGACGAGGTCCAGCGCGTCCCGGAGGTCCTTCTGGCGGTGAAGCGCCGGGTGGACAAGGCGCGGGCCGCCGGAAGCCTGTTGCTGACCGGTTCGGCGAATCTGGCGCTGATGCACGGGGTGAGCGAATCCTTGGCGGGCCGGGCGGTCTATCTCGACCTGCCGCCGTTCTGTCCGGCTGAGTGGCGGGGGCAAGCGGTGGAATCAACCGGGATCGACTCGCTGTTTGCCGTGGAATTTTCCGCCGCCGATTGGCCGCGGGGAGCGGGAGAATGGGAACCGTGGGTGACTGGCGGCGGGTATCCCGATGTCCTGAAGGCACTGGATGACAGCGCCCGGGAGCTATGGTTTGCGGGCTATGTGCAAACTTATCTGGAGCGGGATTTACGCCAACTGAGCAACGTGGGCAGCCTCGTCGATTTTCAGCGTTTGATGCGTTTGCTGGCGGCGCAAACCGCCCGGGTGCTGAACCAGTCGAATCTGGCCCGCGACGTCGGCCTGCCGCAGCCCACGGCGCATCGTTACCTGAATTTGCTGGAAACCGGCTGCCTGATCGCCCGCCTGCAAAACTACCAGCGCAGCGCCGGCAAGGCCGCGGCCAAGGCGCGCAAGGTGATGTGGCGCGACACCGGCCTGGCGGCGTGGCTGGCGGGGGTGCAGCCGGGGCGCGTGGCGCTCCGGCCGGATGCGGGTTTCTGGCTGGAGCAAGCGGTGTTTCAGACCTTGCAGGGCTGGGCGGCGCTGGATGTCACTCGCCGCGTGCATTTCTGGAGGCAGGGAGATGCGGAGGTGGACTTCGTCCTTGAGCAACGCGGTGAGATCGTCGGCATCGAGGTCAAAACCGCCCGCCGGATTGGCCCGGATGATTTGCGCGGGGCCCGGGCGTTTCAGGCGGCTTTTGCCCGCAAAAAGACTGTGCCGCGGGTGGCGGTGCTGCACTTGGGCCAAGAGAATCGGTTTCTCGGGGACAACGCGTGGGCGCTTGGGCTGGGCGCGTTTTTCCCGGAGTGACGCCTGGGTTTGAGAGCGTGAGCGAGCCCTGGCGCTCCCGGTAAAGTCCGGCTACGCCTTCGGCGCGTAAACTTTTTGCACCAAATCGGCGCTGAGGAGGCGGCGGAAGGTTTTGAGGTCTTTCACGGCTTTGAGGGCGATGAGCTGGCGGGCGATGTTGCCGACGGCGGTGCCTTCGAGGCTGAAGGAGACGACGGGCACGCCGGCGGCGTCGGCCGTGGCCTGGCAGAGGAGCCGGTTCTTCGAGCCGCCTCCGACCATGAGGATGCGGTTGAATTTTTTCCCGGTCATGCGTTCGAAGGTTCGCATGACGTTGGCGTGGCCCTGGCCGATGGAGGCGCAGATGAGGCGGGTGTAGCCGGCGAGGTCGCGCGGGGCCTTGAGTTTGCGCTGCTTCAACTGCGCATCAATCGCGGCCTTCATCGAGTCGGGATTGGTGAAGGCGCCGTCGGTCAGATCGAGGAGCGCGGCGGGCGCGGGGAGTTTCTCCGCGGCGGTGATGAGCGCGGCCCATTGCTTGTCGTTTTGCGGGCGCTGCTTGAAGTCGCGCATGATCTGCTCGAGCAGGAAGAGGCCGACGACGTTGGTGAGCGGGCGGAACCGGCCGTCGCCGGTGCGTTCGTTGGCGACGCGGGCCTGCTCGGCCTCGGGGCCGAGGACGGGCGTGGCGCTTTCAAAGCCGACGAGCGACCAGGTGCCGGAGCTGAGGAAGAGATCGCTGCCGTCCTCGGCGGCGGGCATGGCGTCGTAGGCGCAGGCGGTGTCATGGCCGGGCACGGCGATGACCTGGGTGCCCTTGAGTTCGGGCAGGCCGCGGACAGGACCGAGTTTTTTGCCGGCGCGGACCGGGGTTTCGAACCACGAGGGCGGGATGCGGAAGTGCTCGAGCGCGGCGCGCGACCAGTCGCACTTGGCGTGCACATCAATGAGCTGCGAGGTGCTGGCGACGGTGAACTCGTTGGCCAGCTTTCCGCTGAGGAGATAATTGAAGTAGTCGGAAAGGAAGAGGCAGCGGGTGGCGAGGTCGGTGACGGCGGGACAGCTGGCGACGGTCTCGGCGAGCTGGAGGCTGGTGTTGTAGAAAACGTTGGGGATGCCGGTGGCGGCGTAGATGCGGTCCGCGCCGTTTTGCGCGAGGGCCTTGAGGCCGGCCTGCGTGCGGTCGTCGCGGTAGGCGTGCGGCGGGAAGACGAGACGGCCGGCGTCGTTGAGCAGCACATGATCGCAGCCCCAGGTGTCCACGCCGACGGAGGCGAGCGAGGCGCCTTTGGGCAGGAGGGCGACGGCTTTGCGCAGGCCGGTGGTCACTTCATGCCAGAAGGTGCCGAGTTCCCAGTAGGCGTGGCGGCCGAGTTCGCGGTAGGCGTTGGGGAAGCGGTGGGCCTCGGTGAGGGTGAGCTTGTTCTTCGACCAGGCGCCAAGGATGACGCGGCCACTGGTGGCGCCGAGATCAACGGCGGCGGTGTAGAGGGTCTTGGGCATGGGGAAAGTAAGACGGCTTTGGGTTGACGACGAATGGACACGAATTCTCACGAATAAAAAACCAGCCTTGGCCACCGATTACACTGATGATCACAGATATTTCCAAACCACAGTTTTCTATCTGTGGCTAAAAAGGATTGGAGATCATTCGTGTGAATTCGTGTCCATCAGTGGTTCAAAATCAGACCAGCTGCAGGCGTTCGCGGGCGCGCTGGTGCACTTCGCGGAAGAAGGCTTCGTGCTCGGGTTGCTTCAGGTCGAGGTCGTAGGTGGGGATCATCTCCTTCATGCGCGCGCGGCCTTCGTCGCTGGCGAGCAGGTGCGGGAAGCAGTGGCGCACGACCTCGAGCACGATGTTGACGGAGGTCGAGGCGCCGGGGGAGGCGCCGAGGAGGGCGGAGATGGTTTTCTCGGGATTGGTGATGACTTCGGTGCCGTAGTGCACGATGCCCGCTTCGCCGTCGGTCTTCTTGATGGCCTGCACGCGGATGCCGGCGTCGATGAGTTTCCAGTCGGAGACCTTGGCGCCGGGATAGAAGACGTGCAGCACCTCCATGCGGTCCTTCATGCTCTGCGTGCCCTGCTGGACGAGGTATTTGATCAGGGAGAGGTTGGTGAGGCCGATCTTGATCAGGGTGATGAGATTGTGCGGGCGGATGGAGCCGGGCAGGTCGGTCCAGCTGCCTTTTTTGTGGAGGAACTTGGTGGTCCACGCGGCGAAGGGGCCGAAGAGCAGGGTCTTCTTGCCGTCGAGAATGCGCGTGTCGAGGTGCGGCACGGCCATGGTGGGCGCGGCGTCGAGGGCCTGGCCGTAAACCTTGGCCTGATGCTGGGCGACGATGGCGGGGTTGTCGCAGACGAGCCACTGGCCGCCGATGGGGAAGCCGCCGAGGCCGCGCTGTTCCTCGATGCCGGATTTCTGGAGGAGCTTGAGGCTGCCGCCGCCGGCGCCGACGAAGATGAACCTGGCGCGGTTGCGACGGAGGTTGCCGGTGGCGAGATCGCGCACGGTGACTTCCCAGCCATCGGTGGTCCGGTCGAGATCGATGACACGATGGCCGGCGGCGATGGCGCAGCCTTCCTGTTGGGCGAGCCAGCCCAGGAGTTTGCGCGCGATGGCGCCGAAATTGATGTCGGTGCCGTCATCCATCTTGGTGGCGGCGATGGGCACCGCCGGATCGCGGCTGTCAACGAGCAGCGGCGCCCAGCTTCCGATGGTCTTCCGGTCGGTGGAGTATTCCATGCCGTGGAAGAAGTGGTGCGCGGCCATGCCGCGGTGGCGGGATTTGAGAAAGTCCACCTGCTGCGGTCCGTGGACGAAGCTGATGTGCGGGACGGGGTTGATGCACTCGCGCGGGTTGGGCAGCATGCCGCTGGCGGCGGCGTAGCCCCAGAACTGGAGGGACTGCTCGAACTGCTCGAAGACGCCGATGGCCTTGGCGACGTCCACTTCGCCGTCGGGGCCGCGGTTGGGGGTGTAGCTCAGTTCGCAGATGCCGGCGTGGCCGGTGCCGGCGTTGTTCCAGCCGTGGGAGCTTTCCTGGGCGAGTTCGGCGGTGACTTCATACACCTGGATGCGCAGGCGCGGGTCGAGGCGCTTGAGGAGGGCGCCGAGGTTGGCGGACATGATGCCGCTGCCGATGAGGATGACGTCAGGGTTTTCGAGGTGCGCCGCGTGCTGCATGGGAGAGGGAGTGAGTGTGCCAAGCGCGCTCCGGGGGCGTCAAGCCGCCGCCCGGAGCGGGGGAAGGGAAACCGGTCCGGGCTGCACCCGCCGGGTTCGGCGGGGTCAGGCTTGCTCGTCTGCGACCGGGTTGGTGAGCGTGCCGATCTTCTCGATTTCGATGCTGACGGAGTCGCCGGCTTTGAGCCAGAGGGGGGGCTTGGCCGCCATGCCGACGCCCTGCGGGGTGCCGGTGAGGATGACGGTGCCGGGGAGGAGGGTCGTGCTGCCGCTGAGGTATTCAATGATGGCGGGCACGTCGAAGATCATGTCGCTCGTGGTCCAGTCCTGCACGCGCTGTCCGTTGAGGATGGTGGCGATCTTCAGGGCGTTGGGGTTGGTGATCTCGTCGGTGGTCACCAGGCAGGGGCCGAGCGGGGCGAAGGTGTCGAAGAACTTGCCGCGGCACCACTGGCCGCCGCCGAGCTTGATCTGGTGGTCGCGGGCGGAGACGTCGTTGGCGCAGGTGTAGCCGAGCACGTAGTTCAGCGCGTCGGCGCGGGAGACGTTTTTGCAGGGCTTGCCGATGACGACGGCGAGCTCGCATTCGTAGTCCACCTCATGGCTGGCGAGCTTGGTGGGGATCTCGATCGGGTCGCCGGGGTTTTGCGTGGCGTTGATGCCCTTGACGAAGAGGATGGGGCGCTCGGGGATCTTGGCGTTGGTCTCGGCGGCGTGCTGCTTGTAGTTCAGGCCGATGCAGAGGATCTGCGTCGGGACAACGGGAGCGAGGAGCTTGCCCGGCTGGACCGTCTGGTCGGTGACCCGGTAGTCGCCGTAGAGGTCGCCGGCGATTGCGCGGGCGGAGCCATCGGGTTGCAGCGCGGCGTAGGCCGGGCCGGTCGCGGTGAGGTGGCGGATGATTTTCATGACAGCGGGGGAGGAGCAAGCCGCCTCAGCCGTCGCTGCGCAAGGCCGCGCCGTGTCTTTTTTCCAGCCATTCGCGCGGCGGGTGGCCGAAGCGGGCGCGGAAGAGGCGGTAGAAGTGGGAGAGGTCGCCGTAGCCGCTGGAGAAGGCGGCGCCGATGATTGAGTGGCGGCCCTGTCGGAGGAGTTCGGCGGCGTGGGTGAGGCGCAGTTCCGTGAGTTGGGCGAGGAAAGTGCGGCCGGTCTGCTGGCGGAAGAGGTTGCTGAAGTGCCGGCGCGACATGCCGGCGCGGGTGCAGGCGCGTTCCAGGCTCCAGGCTTCGTAGAAGGTGCCGGCGAGTTCGCGGGCGACGGCGGCCACGCGTTCGGTGGCATCGTCGGCGGGCGGCCCGGCGGGGATGCGTGCGAGGGCGACGAGAATGTTTTCCGCGGTGGCGTGCAGGGCCACCTCGCGCCCCGGTCGCTTGCCGGCCTGCTCGGCGATGCCGGCACGCCAGAGTCCCTCGAAGCGAATCCGCCCGGGGCTGCCGGCGCGCAGCGCGGCGGGTTTTCCACCGGTGAGCCCGGTCCACAACCGGTCCAGCTCGGGGTCGCGGGTGGTGACTTCGCGGGCAAGGCAGAGCAGCAGCAGGGTGGGGGGCTCGGCGTCGGCGACCTGGTGACGCGTGCCGGCTTGCACGCAGACGGTGGCGCCGGGGCCGGCGGTCAGGGGTTCGGTCCCGGTGGTCGTGGTGAGGGTGATTCTCCCTTGCAGGACGTAGATGAGTTTGTGGAAGGGATCGGTGCGCTCGGCCATGCGGAATCCCGGTCCGTGGATGCTCTCGGCAAAGGCCACACCATGGGCGGGCAGGGTGACGGCGATGGGGCGGGAAACGGACATGAGGGTGAGGAGTGCCCGAATTGCAAATCAAGCCAAGCCCGAAACGCCAAGACGTCAGCATGGGATTCATGTAATCTCATCGCCCGTTTGCCCAACCCCCGGTTTTGACCCATCATGTCCCATCATCCCTCCTTTGTCCTTCTGAGTGCGGCGAAGAATTCGCGGGTGCGCGCGGGCTGGCGCCGACCGGGTGGGTTGATTCGTCTGCACGCGGAATAAGCGATTGGTTTCAATGAGCACGCTGTCTGAAAAACTCGGTCAGTCGCAGGATTTCCTGCTCGGCGTGGAGCTGGTCTCGACGCGGGGCACGGTCATGGAAACCCGGGCGGCGAAGACGGTGGCGTTTGCCCGCGATCTGGCGGTGGCGCCGGGCATCGACTGGGCCTCAATCACCGACAATGCCGGCGGCAATCCCATGCTGGCGCCCGCGGCGCTGGGAAAACCGTTTCTCGCCTCCGGTCGCGAGGTGGTGATTCATCTTTCCTGCAAGGATTTCAATCGCAACGCGCTGGAGAGCGCGGCGTGGCATCTTTCAAGCGAGGGATTCCATAACCTGCTCGTGCTGACCGGCGACTATTCCGGCTCCGGCGTGGCGGGAGGGGCGAAACCGGTCTTCGACATCGATTCCGTGGGCTTGCTCACGCTGCTCGGGCAGATGAACGCCGGGCTGGATATCACGCGGCCCGGGGCCAAGCGGCCGGCCGTGCTGGAGCCGACGAAATTCTATCCCGGGGCGGTGGTCACAAATTTCAAGCTGCACGAGAACGAGGTCGTGCCCCAATTGCTGAAGCTGGAGCGCAAGATCGCGGCCGGAGCGCGCTGGATCATCAACCAGATCGGCTACGATTCGCGCAAGATTCATGAGCTGCTGGCCTGGATGCGGCAGCGTGGGCACGGGCAGGTGCCGCTCATCGGCAATGTGTATCTGCTCACCCCGGGAGTGGCGCGGGTTTTTCGCGCCCAGCGCATCCCCGGCGTGGTCATTTCCGAAGAGCTGGCCGAGCTCTGTGAGCGTCACGCCACGAGTCCCGACAAAGGCAAGGCCTTCTTCCTCGAACTCGCGGCCAAGCAGATCGCCATCTATCGCGGGCTCGGTTATCGCGGCGCCTACCTGGGTGGGGTGCACGATGTGGCGGAGATCGCCCGCGTGCAGGAGATCGAGCGCAGCTTCGCCCCGGACGATTGGAAACAGTTTGCGCGTGAGATCCGTTATTCGCGGCCGGGTGAATTCTTCCTCTACGGCGAGGACGCGGCCACGGGGCTGGCCGACGTCGCGCGTCCGGTTGAGCCCGGGCTGCCGAATGCGCGCAACCTCACCTTCAGTTACCGTTTTTCGAAGTTCACGCATGATCTCATGTTCACCCCGGACAAGGGGCTGGCGAAACTTGGCGCGAAACTCTGCGCCGGGGCGAAGGATCCGATGCAGGGTCCCGGCTGGCTGCGGGCGGTTGAGCATGCGAGCAAGAGCGTGATGTTTGGCTGCAAGGACTGCGGCGACTGCTCGCTGCCGGACATCGCCTTCCTCTGCCCCGAGTCATCCTGCGCGAAAAACCAGCGCAACGGCCCCTGCGGTGGCACGCGCGACGGCAAGTGTGAGGTGGCCGAGTTCGAGTGCATCTGGTCCCGGGCTTACGATCGTCTGAAACACGAGGGCCGGGCGGAGGAGTTGCTCGCGCACGCGCCCGTTTTGCAGGACCAGAATCTGCGCGGCACCTCCAGCTGGGCGAATACCTGGCTCGGCCGCGACCACCTCGCCAAAAAGCACACGGCCCAACACCCCAACTGAACTCCCGGCCGAGCAGGGCCGGCCTCTGGTGGAGAGCGCGCCCTGCCTTTCAATTTTCATAACCCTCGTCTAAAAACCCAACCCATCGAAAATCATGAGCGCACAAAAACACGCCAACCTCGAAGCCAAGCTCCAGAGCTACTCCAGCCCCGTCGAAA
Organism: uncultured Opitutaceae bacterium; assembly: GCA_964429385.1. GTDB lineage: Bacteria > Verrucomicrobiota > Verrucomicrobiia > Opitutales > Opitutaceae > UBA2377. The sequence goes on along the minus strand of CAYSBR010000017.1, from coordinate 18,130 downwards.
TGCTGCGCAATGCGCCCGTCGGCGGTTACCAGTTCCCGGACAAGCCGGAATACTCCAACTGGCGCGACGAGCAGGCGGCCTGGCAGAACGCGGTCGTCCTCTTCGACCAGTCCTTCCACATGAAGGACATCTATTTCGAGGGGCCGGATGTGAAGCGCCTGCTCTCCGATGTGGCGGTCAACACGTTCAAGAATTTCGGCGCCAACAAGGCCAAGCAGATCGTGGCGTGCAACCATGACGGCCACGTCATCGGTGACGCCATCCTCTTCGGCCATAGCGACACCAAGGTCAGCGTCGTCGGCCGCCCCTCCGTGCCAAACTGGATCGAGTTCAACGCCATCCAGGGCAAATACGATGTGAAGGTCACGCGCGACGAGCGCACGGTCGCCAACGCCGGCCGCCGCCTCATCTACCGTTTCCAGATCCAGGGGCCGAATGCCCTCGATCTGATCAAGGCCGTGCACGAAGGCCCGTTCCCGGAAATCCCCTTCTTCAATCTCGGCGACCTCAAGATCGCCGGCCGCAAGGTGCGCGCGCTCAACCACAGCATGTCGCGCATGGGCGGGCTTGAGATCCATGGCCCGGCCGAGGACGGCGAGGCCGTGCGTGATGCCCTGATGAAAGCCGGGGTGCAATTCGGCCTCGTGCAGGGCGGTGCCCGGTCCTACTCGACGGTTTCGCCCGAGAGCGGCTGGATTCCCTCGCCGATGCCCGCCATCTGGACGGAGAAGCTCAAGGCCTACCGTGAATGGCTCCCGGCCGATGGATTCGAGGCCAACGCCTCGCTCGGCGGCAGCTTCAGCTCGCCCAATATCGCGGACTATTACCAGACCCCGTGGGATCTCGGCTACGGCCGCCACGTGAAGTTCGACCACGACTTCATCGGCCGCGAGGCGCTGGAGAAGCTCGCCACCCAGCCGCACCGCCGCAAGGTCTGGCTGCGCTGGAACAAGGAGGACTCCGTCAAGATCTTCGCGAGCCAGCACGGCGAAGGCGACCGCTGCAAATACATGGAAATGCCCAACGCCTACTACGCGATCCTGCCTTTCGACAAGGTGCTCGCCAACGGCAAGTTCGCCGGCCTTTCCACCTACACGGTTTACACGGTCAACGTGAAGGGCTGGTTCTCCCTCGCCATGGTGGATGAAACCATCGCCGACGGCGCGGAGGTTTCGCTCATCTGGGGTGAGGAAAACGGCGGTTCGAACCGGCCGACCGTCGAGCGCCACGTCCAGACGGAAGTGCGGGCGAAGGTCTCCTACAATCGTCTCAACGAACAATGAGCACCGAGCCCCTCCGCCTGCGACTCATTGCGAGCTGCCCGGATCGCGTCGGGATCGTGGCCCGTGTGGCCACGTTTCTGGCCGAGCGGGGGGCCTCCATCACGGAGGCGAACCAGTATCACGACGCCGGCAGCACGACCTTCTTCATGCGATCGGAATTCGCCGTCTCCGGCGGCCCCGAGGTCCGTGCCCGGTTCGAGCAAGAATTCAAGCCGATCGCGGACGAGTTGCGGATGCAGTGGCGGTTGGTCGAGGCCGACCGCCGCCAGCGGGTCGTCCTGCTCGTGAGCAAGTTCGACCACTGCCTCGCCTATCTGCTGCACCGCCGCAAGGCCGGTGATTTGAACTTCGACGTGCCATGCGTGATCTCCAACCACGATGACCTGCGTTCGCTGGTTGAGTGGTATGGGATTCCGTATCACCACGTTCCCGTCCCGACCGAGCCCGCCGCGAAGCAGGCGGCCTTGGAAAAGACGGCGGCGCTCATTGATGAGGCGCAGCCCGAGACCATCGTCCTGGCGCGGTACATGCAGATCTTCCCGCCGTGGCTCTGCGAGCGCTACCGGCACCGTGTGATCAACATCCACCACAGCTTCCTGCCGTCCTTTGTCGGGGCGAAGCCCTACCACCAGGCGGAGGAGCGCGGCGTGAAGTTGATCGGCGCGACCTGCCACTATGTCACCGAGGAACTCGATGCCGGCCCGATCATCGAGCAGGACGTTGTGCGCATCCGTCACAGCGATTCGATCAAGGACATGATGCGCCTCGGCAAGGATGTGGAGAACGCCGTGCTCTCGCGCGGCTTCCGCTACCACCTCGAGGACCGCGTCATCGTCCAGGGCAACAAGACGATCCTGTTTTCGAACTGAGCTGATTCAGTTTTTCATCACGAAGGACACAAAGTGCGCGAAGGCCGGGCCTTGGTGAGCTTCGTGTCCTTTTTGTTTTTATGGATATGATCCGTGTGCGGTGCAGTGCACCGGCGGATTGCCATTTACGGGATGCGGCGGCTTGCTGCCGTGACACGCCATGCCGCCCCGCCGCAAACGGATATTCTTCACGCCGCCGCCCGCGCCCACGACCATCTATGTGCGTCCAGGCTACAACCGTGTGCTCGCCGAGGAATTCGAGGCGCTGAAGCGCCAGCGAGTCGAGTTGGTGAAGGACAAGGTCGAGGCGCACAGCCAGGGCGACTTGCGCGAGAACTTTGGCTTCAAGGCGGCGAAGGAGGCGATCCGCGCCGTGGATCGCAAGATGACCGCGCTCGACCGCTTCGTGGCGCGCAACACCTTCATCGAAGTGGACCCGGCGGTGTGGCTCACCAAGCCGACCGACTTTCTGCAACTGGGGCATGTGGCACGAATCGAGAAACGCGATGTCGCGACGAAGCGGGTGCACCGCTTCACGTTTCTCGTCACGACCTATGGGGAAACGGCCGTTGATGAGGCCTCGGGGATCGAATGCCTGCCGCACAACTCTCCGCTGGCGGTGGCGCTGCTCGGCTTGGAAACGGAGGAGGCAACGCAGGTGAGCCTTCCCGCCGGCGAGTCCGTCCTGAAAGTTCTCTCCATCCGCAATCCCACCCAAGCCGAACTCGATCGTCTGCTCTCGGTCATCCGACCGCCGGAGATCGAGGACAATGGGGAATAGCCTCGGGGGTTATCGCGCCACTTTGTAGTTCAGGGCGAGTTCATCGCCCGGCTGGCCACGGATGCCCCAGTTGCCGCGCGGGGTTTCCGACAGGGTGATTTCCAAGTCTTGTGGGCTGGCGAGATTGGCTGCAGCGAACCGGGCAAAGAGGGCGCGAATGAAAGCCTTTTTCGTTTCTATGGAGCGCCCTTCAAACAGGCTGACCTCGATGATCGTGTAGGCGGCGGTGCGATCTGCGGGGTGAATGAAATTCTCCGGGTCGAGGCCGATGAAGCGATGAAAACGTTTGTCTGCGGGCAGACCGAGTTCGGCTTGGGCGCAGGCGTGAATCGCATCGGAGATGGCCTGGCGGCGCGGGTTCAGATGCGCGGCATGACCGTAGATTTTTACCTGGGCCATAGAGTCGTTCCTTTGTGATCTTCGTGGCTAATCACGCCTTGGCCTCCGCATAAGCCTCCATGCCGACGCAGGAGCACACGAGGTTGCGGTCGCCGTACACATTGTCCACACGGCCGACGGCGGGCCAGAACTTGCTGGCGCGGGTGTGTTGGTCGGGGAACGCGGCGGTCTCGCGCGGATAGGCGTGAGGCCATTCCGTGGCCGTGACGACGGCGGCGGTGTGAGGGGCGTGCTTGAGCGGGTTGTCGGCCTTGTCGCTTTCGCCACTGGCGACGGCGGACATCTCGCCGTGGATGGCGATGAGGGTGTCGCAGAAGCGATCAAGCTCGGCCTTGGTCTCGCTCTCGGTCGGCTCGATCATGAGCGTGCCGGGCACGGGGAAGGACATCGTGGGCGCGTGGTAGCCGTAATCCATGAGGCGCTTGGCCACATCCTCGACTTCGAGGCCGTGTTTTTTCCACGGGCGGAATTCCAGGATGCATTCGTGGGCGACGAGGTGGTTGGTCCCTTTGTAGAGGACGGGGAAGAAGGGTTCGAGCCGCTTGGCGACGTAGTTGGCGTTCAGGATGGCGAACTCGGTGGCGCGCCTGAGTCCGTCGGGCCCCATCATGCGGATATACATCCAGGAGATGACGAGGATGGAGGCGGAGCCATAAGGGGCGGCGGAGACCGCGCCGCCGGATCGAGCTTTTTGATGGTCGATTTTCGAGGGGAAGACGTGGCCGGGGAGGAAAGGGGCCAGATGCGCCGCCACGCCGATGGGGCCCATGCCGGGACCGCCGCCGCCGTGGGGGATGCAGAAGGTCTTGTGCAGGTTGAGGTGGCAGACATCGGCGCCGATGTGGCCGGGCGAGGTGAGGCCAACCTGCGCGTTCATGTTGGCGCCGTCCATGTAAACCTGTCCGCCGTGCGCGTGGATGGTGGCGCAGATTTCGCGGATCGGCGCTTCGAACACCCCGTGGGTGGAAGGGTAGGTGATCATCAGCGCGGCCAGTTCGTGCTGGTGGGCGGCGGCCTTGGCCTTGAGGTCGGCCACATCAATGTTGCCGCTGGCATCACAGGCGACGGGCACGACCTTCATGCCGCCCATGGCGGCGCTGGCGGGGTTGGTGCCGTGCGCGCTGGTCGGGATGAGGCACACCTGGCGGTGACCTTCCCCGCGGCTTTCGTGGTAGGCGCGGATGGCCAGGAGCCCGGCGTATTCGCCCTGCGAGCCGGCGTTGGGCTGGAGCGAGACGGCGGCGAAGCCGGTGATCTCGGCGAGCCAGGTTTCAAGGTCCTTGAAAAGCTGGTGGTAGCCGCGCGCCTGCTCGGCGGGGACAAACGGGTGCAGCCGGCCGAACTCGGGCCAGGAGACGGGGAACATCTCGCTCGTGGCGTTGAGTTTCATCGTGCAGGACCCGAGTGAAATCATCGAGTGGCACAACGAGAGGTCCTTTGCTTCGAGCCGCTTGATGTAGCGCAGCATCTCGTGTTCGGTGTGGTGGCGGTTGAACACGCCATGGGCGAGAAACGCCGAGGTGCGGCCGAAGGGGGCGGGATAGTCGGTGGGCGCGGCCGGGGCCGCGTCGATGAGACCGGTGACGTTGAGCGTGCCGAAGAAGCTGAGGAGGGTTTCGACTTCCTTGAGCGTGGTCGTTTCGTCGAGTGAAATGCCCACGGTGTAATCGTCGATGCGGCGCAGGTTGATTTTCCGTGCGGCGGCGGCGGCGTGGACGCGTGCGGCGGCGACGTTGCCGATGGTGAGGGTGTCGAAAACCGGTTCGAGGTTCACCTTGGCGCCGAGGGTGGCGAGGCCGCGGGCCAGAAGCTGGGTGAGGAGCCGCACGCGCCGGGCGATTTTGCGCAGACCTTCGGGCCCGTGGTAAACGGCATACATCGAGGCCATCACGCCGAGGAGCACTTGCGCGGTGCAGATGTTGGAGGTGGCCTTGTCGCGGCGGATGTGCTGCTCGCGCGTGCCGAGGGCGAGCCGGAGAGCGGGATTGCCTTGCGCATCCTTGGAGACGCCGACCAGCCGGCCGGGCATCTGGCGCTTGTAGGCGTCCTTGGTGGCGAGAAATCCGGCGTGCGGGCCGCCAAACCCCATGGGCACGCCGAAGCGTTGCGCGGAACCGACCGCGACATCCGTGCCGAATTCGCCGGGCGGGCGCAGCAGGGTGAGGGCGAGCAGGTCGGTGGCGGCGACGGTGAGCGCGCCGGCCGCATGCGCTTTTTCAAAAAACGCGGCGAAATCATGAATGCTGCCGGTCGTGTCGGGATACTGTACGAGCACCCCGAAGACGGGGTCCTTGAAGTCGAAGGTGCGGTGATCGCCGGTGACCACCGTGATGCCGAGCGGTTCGGCCCGGGTGCGCACGATGTCGATGGTCTGGGGGTGGCATTTATCCGAGACAAAGAAGGTGCTGGCGCCGGTGCTTTCGCCAAGCTTCACGCGATGGCACATCATCATGGCCTCGGCGGCGGCGGTGCCCTCGTCGAGCATCGAAGCATTGGCGATTTCAAGGCCGGTGAGATCGGTCACCAATGTCTGGAAATTGAGCAATGCTTCCAGCCGGCCCTGTGAAATCTCGGCCTGATAAGGTGTGTAGGCCGTGTACCAGCCGGGGGTTTCCAGGATGTTGCGCTGGATGACACCGGGCACGGCGGTGTCGTAATAACCGAGGCCGATGAAGCTGCGAAAAACCTGATTTTGCGCGGCGATGGCGCGGAGTTCGGCGAGCGCGGCGGATTCGCCGAGGGCGGCGGGCAGGTTGAGCGGGCGCGACAGGCGGATGTCGGCGGGGACGGCGGCATCCGCCAGGGCTGCGACGGAGGGCTGGCCGACGGTCTGGAGCATGGCCGCGACCTCGGCGGCGGGGGAGCCGGTGTGCCGGCGTTCAAACGTATCGGTCGGAGCGAGCAGATCGCGGAGCGGGGACATGGCGCGCACGCTAGGACGGGGCGAGAGCGGCGCAATCGAGATTTGGCCGGGTCTGGTCAATTAAGGGGTTGTTTTGGCAGGGAAAGCGCCTCTGTTTGGCCATTTCCGTGGACCGTCCGAAACCCTTTTGCACCAAGGTTGATCGCGCCGCTTACATTGACCGGCGGCTGGCGGAGCTCTACCCGGAGACGCCGGTGCCGCTCGATCACCGGGATGCCTATACGTTGCTGGTGGCGGTCCTGCTCTCGGCGCAGTGCACGGACAAGCGCGTCAACGAAGTGACGCCGCGACTCTGGGCGCTGGCGGATACGCCGCAGGCGATGGCGCCGGTGCCGGTGGCGAAGATCCAGGAGATTATCCGGCCCTGCGGGCTTTCCCCGCAGAAGGCCAGGGCCATCTCCCGGCTTTCGCAGCTGCTGATCGAGCATCATGGCGGGCAGGTGCCGCGGACATTTGCTGAACTGGAAGCCCTGCCGGGCGTGGGCCACAAAACGGCGAGCGTGGTCATGGCCCAGGTCTTCGGGGAACCGGCGTTCCCGGTGGACACACACATCCATCGCCTCGCGCAACGGTGGAAGCTGACCGATGGCCGCAATGTCGCGCAGACGGAGGCGGACCTGAAGAAACTCTTTCCGCGAGAGCACTGGAACCAGTTGCACCTGCGGATCATCTTCTACGGGCGTGAGCACTGCACGGCGCGCGGCTGTGATGGCACGGTGTGCGAGCTCTGCCGCACGCTTTTCCCGGAGCGAAAACGCGCCGTGAAGACAAAGAAGTGAACGCCGGTCAGCGGTCCATGAGGGTGACGCCCATCAAACCGATGACGACTTCCGAGGAAAGTGTTTCGAGGGTGAGATCGCGCAGCAGCGCACCGGGTCGCAGGGGCTGGTGGAGCAGCATGGCGCGACAGTTCTCCCCGAGCTGCACCGTGGGCGGCGGTGTGGCGGGGAGGCAGAACGCATCGGTCTTCGCCGTGTAATCCGCGCGGCTTTCCTGGCCCGGAGCCAGATTGGCCACGCGGATCGGACACAGATTCCAGTAGTTGAATGGCGGCACAAGATTGAGCTCATCGGTGAGGCCGTCGGCGTAGCGCAGGCGCAGCACGCCGTTGGCGATGCGGCCCTGCATGGGATTGGTCGAACCGCAGACGAGAAACCAGATGGCGGCTCCGCGCCGGTTCACGGGCACGGTGACGCGGTCGGGCCAGTTGTCCCAAAGGGAGGTGAAGGCGATGTTGTGACCGACGCCGGACCACGCAAACGGCACGCCTTGCGGGGTGCGCAGTCGCGGGGTGTCGCCCGGCTCCAGCAGGGCGGGCACGCCGTCGAGCGCGATGGCCGGCGGGCGGGATTGCCAATACGGAAACGTCCACGGTGAGTAACCATCCACGCCGATACGGGCGGAGACCGTCGCCGGGCGGGGGGACAGGTAAGCCTGTTGAAAGATCGTGCGGATGTCGCCGTTCAACACGGGTTTCAAGTCGAGGCAGGCCCAGGTCGCGCGGCGTGGGATCGGGCGCGGGAGAATCGGGCGCGGCGGTTTGACGTGAAGGTGAAACCGCCGCCATTGCGGCAGCGTGCCGAAAGTGACCCGGGCAAACACCGTATGATGTCCCGCGTGCCGGCCGACCCGGGCGGAGAGGCGGCCCGCCCGTATCCGGGCCCCGGTCAGCGCCGCCTGCGGGTCGGAGCAGTCCGTGATGACGGCCCGCGGGGCGTGCAAGGTGACGGCATCGCCGGGGCGGAGTGTCCGCAGTTGCGCCGGGAAAACCGGAGCTTCGCCTGTGAAAGCCACTTTCACGACCACCTCTCCGGTTGCCGGCAGGCGCACTTCGACGAGGGTGCAGCCGAATCCGGGCCGCGCCTGCCATGTCGCCGGGCGGTCATCGGCGGTTACGGCGGTGATGGCGCGTGCGCAGAGGCTGAGGCGGATCTCCAGCGGAGCCGGACGGGTGAGTCTGACGGCGAGCGTGAGTTCGCCGTTGCGGCGCTGGAAGTGGAGGCGGACATCCGGCGTGTGCAGTTTTGCGTGATCCCAGGACTCGGGGAATTGCGGGGCGATTTTCACCACGTCATTGGGGTAATCGGGCGCGTAGCCGAAAAGACCTTCAACGAGAGTGCGCGCAAAGGTGCAGGTGCAGTCACCGAAGTCCGTGCCGCCGGCGGTCGCGCCGAAATCGCCGGGGATGCGGCCGGCGAAGGCGGTGTGCAGGAAATTGCCGCGAAAGATTTCCCAGCCGTCGCGCGCGAGCCCGGTCTGGAAATAGGCGAGCGCGAGGTGGTGGTTGTCGCCCGGCCAGTTTTCGCGCACGGACCAGATGCCGGGCACGAAGTTTGAAGTCCACACGCGCCGGCCTCCGGCGGGCACGGGATCGTTTTGCAACGCCCACTCGGTGTAGCGCAGCGACTGCGCGGCCTGCGTCGTGTCCACCAGTCCGGCGTCAATCGGCAGGAAAATGCTGTAAAGCCACGCATCCTCGTGCAGGCGCTGCCGGCCTCCTTGCTCGCGGTAGAGGCCGGGGTGACCGCGGGCGCGGCTCCAGAGTCTGGATTGAAACGCTGTGCGGATGCGGGTGAGTGTTCTTTCGTGCCGGTGCGTGACGGGTTTGTCTCCGGCCCGGCGGGCGAGATCGCGGGCGGCGGTGTGGGCGCGGTAGGCGTAGGAGGTTTCTTCCGTCGCGCCGCCGCCGGCATACCAGACCGAGTCGGTGGGCCAGACGTTGATGACGCTTTCGTAGAGCCCGTCGTTGTCGGGGTCGAAGCACGCGCGAATCCACTCCAGATGCAATTCGAGCGCCGGGCGCAGGAGAGCTTCGAGCTTGGCGTCGCCGGTCCAGCGCCAGGCATGGATCATCTGGTCGAACAACTGCGATTGCATGTTGTAAACCGCCTGATCGGGAAGGATGCGGCCGCGGCCGTAGAAGCGTGAATCGCGGGCCGGCACGGAGAGCAGCATCGCGGGGTCGGCGCGCCGCGAGCGGTTGCGATCGTCCTTCACCTGCCGGGCGAAATAGAAGGCGGCCTGCGCGCGCACGCGCTCGGGCCAGCCTGCGACGGTGCCGCCGAAAACCGTCCGCCAGCCCGGATACCGGCGGTTCCACAACATCGCGCCGTGGCGGAAGGCCGGCGGATACCATGCGCCGTCAATCGCGGCGCCGAGCGCGCCGGAGAGCGCGTTCAACCGTTCATCGGGTGTCTCCACGCTGATGCGGGCGGCCAGTGCCGCGGAGCGGGCAAGACCGGTGGTGAAGAGTCGCGCGGGGGTGGCGGCCTTGGCGCGGGTGCGTGGACGGGTGCGCAGCCACGACCAGGTGGCGTCGAAGTCCGCCGTCAGCGGCACGCGGGCGGCAAGGAGGGGGTGGCGCGGCCGGCCGGAAGCCGGGTGCGCGAGGCCGTTCGCAAGGTCCCCGGCTTCCGCGATGAAAGGCGTGGCGGATGCCGTCCATTGTCCGTGCGTGAGGAATCGTGCGGTGCGTTGTTCCGCCACGGTGAAGCCGGTGCGTGTCGCGCGCACGTGATTGCCGGCGCAGAGCGCGGCGTCAAAAGGCTGGGGGAGCAGGACCGTGCCATTGTGCGGATCAAGGGCCCAGTTCAGCGACTGGCCGGGCCAGGTCTTCGCGCCGCCAAAGGCCCAGAGCAGCTCGTCGCCGGCCCGGGCACCGGTCATGCGGAGTTGCGCCGCAAATCCCACGGGCCGGGCGAGGGCGACGATTTCAAAGAGGACTTCCACTCCGGCGAGGGCGGAGGGGCGCACGGTCCAGCGGAAATGCGCGGGACGGTATTCCGCTTCGATGGCGGATTGCTCATGCAACCAGTGCAGCCGGCCGGCGCGCACGATCCCGAGGAGGAAGGTGCCATGGAGGGTCTCGCCGCTGGCGAAGCGCACGATGGGCCGGTCGCCCGCGAGCACGAATGCGTGGGTGTTTGCGATGTAGAGCGGACGGTTGAAAAAGCCGTCGAGGTTGCGACCGCGGATGGCGCCGCGGTGCGCGTGGTAGCGTGGGGCGGTTGACATGGGGCGCGGGGAAAGCGCGTGATCAAGGCATGAACCGCCCGATTGTCGCGCTTTTTAGCGCGGGACGGGTTGGAAACAAAAAGGCGGGATCGGCACTGATCCCGCCGGGTGAGAAACCGCAATCCGCGGATCAGACTTTGCCCGCTTCCTCGTTGCTGACGGGCTTGAAGTCGGGGCGGCCGTAGCGCTGGGTGGGCGGCGTGCCGTAGGGGTTGTGTTTGAATTCATCCACGCCACGGCAGAGGTAGATCTTGAAGTTGGGGTTCACCGACAGGTCGTTCTTCACGTTGGTGCCGGAGTAACGGATGGTGAGGCCGGCGCGGCGGCGGTCGGAGGGATTGGCGGGCGAGCCGTGGATGGCGCGGTCGTCGTGCAGGGAGCATTCACCGGCTTTGAGGTGGAACTGCACGGCGCTGTCGGCGTTGAAGTCGCTGCCGTCCTCCAATTCCAGGGTGAGCACGGAACTCGTCTCGGTGGAGCGGCGGTGCTTGATGACGCCGCCTTTGTGGGAGCCGGGGATGAGCTTCATGCCGCCGTTGACCTCACCCACATCGTCGAAGGCGAGCCAGACGGTGACGGAGTTGTTGGGCGTCATCGGCCAGTAGTAAGAGTCCTGATGCCAGCCGACGGTGGAGAGGCTGTGCGGCTCCTTGATGAAGAAGTTGCTGGCCCAGCAGTAGAAGTTCGGCCCGAGGATGCCTTCGACGAGGTCGAGGATTTTCGGGTTCATGCAGATGCCGTAAAGGTAGGTGCTCGTCTCGTGCCACTCGCGGATGTCCTTGGTGGTCTCGTCGGGCTTGAGCAGGGCGAGGAGGCTGGGCAGCTCGGCGTTGATGCGGGCCATTTCCTCCGGAGTGAAGATGGGCGGAAGACCGAGCAGGTAGCCGTTTTCGTGATAGAACTTCTGCTGGGCGGCGGAGAGCCGGTAGGGGTTGGGCGCAGTGGTCGTGGACATGATGGGCGATAGGTTGAAAGGTTGGCGGTGGCGGAGAGGCTGAGGGCAACCGCCCGGCTTGTTGCCTTAGCGCGCGGGGTTGGTGGGGCCGGTGGGGTTGAGATGATCGTAACCGTCGGCGGGGGCCTCGCCGCGACGATAGTCCTTGCGTGCATAGCGCGCCGTGGGCGCGGACGCATAGGGCGTGTGCCCGAAGTTATCCACGCCGCGGCAGAGGTGCGCGACGAAGTCCGGGCTGATGGAGAGATCGGCTTTCACATTGGTGCCGGAATAGCGGATGGTGAGGCCGGCGCGACGGCGGTCGGAGGGGTTGCCCTGTGAGCCGTGGATGGCGCGGTCGTCGTGCAGGGAGATTTCGCCGGCCTTGAGGCGGAATTGCACCGCGTCGGCGGTGGAGAAATCGCTGCCGTCGGCGAGGCCGAGGGAAAGCGAGGCGTTGGCATCGTCGGTCTTGCGGTGCTTGATGAGCCCGCCCTTGTGGGAGCCGGGGATGAGTTTCATGCCGCCGTTGGCCTCGTCCACGTCATCGAACGCCACCCACACAGTGACGGTGTTGCAGGGCGAGAGCGGCCAGTAATACGCATCCTGATGCCAGGGCACATGGCCGGGCGTGCGGGCTTCCTTGATGAAGAATGCGCTGCCCCACACATAGAAATCGGGCCCGAGGATACCTTCGACGAGATCGAGGATCTTCGGATTCATCACGATATCGTAAAGGTAAGTGCTGTTATGGTGCCACTCGCGGATCTCGGCGGAAGTCTCGCCGGGCCGGAGCAGGGCGAGAAGATTGGGCAGCTCGGCGTTGATCTGGGCCATCTCGTCCGCGGTGTAAACGGGCGGGAGGCCGAGCAGGTAGCCGTTTTCGTGGTAGGCCTTCCGCTGGGCGGCGGAGAGCTTGTAGGGGTTGGGGGCGGTGACAGTGGCCATGGGGAGGGGGGATGAGCGTGCGGAGCATAGCCTGACACCCCCGCGGTGGCGTTCATGATATTTTGCGACTTTGTATAATAAATTACGCTGGCGTTAATAAATCGCACAGGCATCTTGCGGCGACCCCATGAGAGTCCTGCGCGATCCCCAGATCATCAGCGGCTTTGTCTTCGAGCAACCGGTGGACGAACTGCCGGAGCTCACGCATTGCGGGGAGGCCTTGTGTTGCGAAGGGCATTATCGCGGACCGCATGCACACCCTGTTTTCGAGTTCCTTTACCTGTCGCGCGGTCGATGCACCTGGCGGGCGCACGGGGAGACCACGGTGCAACAGATGGGCGATCTCTACATCGCCCATCCCGGCGAGAAGCACGGCACCGGTCCGAAACGCAACCCGGAGAACCATCACCTGTGGATGGGCGTGGATATCGGGCGCCTCGGGCGCGACGGCGCGCGGCTGGCGGCGCGGCTGCGCGCGGAGCGGCCGCGGCTTGTGACCGGTTGCGATGAGTTGGAACCGGTGCTGCGCGGGCTGATGCGGCAGGTCGTGGCGCAGCGGGCGCGGCGCACCGAGGCAATTCTCGCCGGCCTGCGGCTGTTTATCACCCTGCTGGAGCAGCGGCTCGATGCGAGCGATGCCACGACCGGGGAAGCGGCGCCCGCTGCCCGGCGGCTGCCGTATTCACATGCGGTGCAGAAGGCGGTGGACTACCTCCAGCAGAATCTCGAACGCCGCCTGCCGCTGACCGACCTCGCCGCAGTGGCGACGGCGCGCAGCGTGCCGCACTTCTGCACGCAATTCCGGCGCGAGGTGGGGCTGACTCCCGCCGCCTATCACCTGCAGCTCCGCCTCCATGCCGCGCGTGCGGCCCTGCGCCAGCCGGCGATTGATGTGACCATGGCCGCGCAGCAATACGGTTTCAGCTCATCGCAGCACTTCAGCACCCAGTTCCGCCGAGCCTTCGGCATCACCCCGCGTGGCTGGCGCCAGGGGGTGGGGTGAGAAGTGCAGCGTTTTCGTACAGCCTATCTGAAACGAGAGCCTGTGCCGTGTGCACCCGGCTCGATCCAGCCATTGGCGCGCATCCATTCAGCAAAGCGATCCATGAAGAAATCCGCACCGCCGCCTTCGGTAAGAAATCCGTGCCCGCCGGTTTGGAAGATATGTAGTTCGGCCGGGCGTCCGGCATCGCGCCAGGCCTGATAAAGCTTGAGGGAGAGAGGGGCTGACCAGTTGTCATCCGCGGACACTGCGATGAAGAGCGGAGGCGCTTGGACGGGAACAGGGGTTTCCCGGTTGTCCGGCCCGTAGATGGCTCCGGCGAAGTCGGGCCGGTAAGCCGCCTCGTCAAGTGCCAGATCAAGGGCAACAAAGGCACCGGCGGAAAATCCGATAATGCCGATTTTATGGGCTGCGTTTTGCTCGCGCAGCCAAGCGATGGCTCGCCTTGCATCCTGATGGGTGAGATCACCGATATTCTGGCCGGTCTGCGGTCCCCAGATGATTTCGCCCTCATCGTTGTTCTTTTGGATGCGGGGCGGCGGCGGTTCTCCCGGCCTGGGCAGAGGTGTGGAGGGATCGGTGTAAATGAGCCGGTATTTCAAGATGTAGGCGTCGATGCCGAGTGCGTTGAGCGCCAAGGCGGTGCGCACGCCTTCGTATTTGATCATCAAGTCGGTGAATCCACCGCCAGGGGCCACGATGACGGTGACGCCACATGCCTTGGTCGGATCGGCCGGATAATACTGCAAGGTGGGACGGACGACGTTGCGAGTCACCGTGTTGCCGAAGTGGGTGACGTAGGTGTATTCCTCCCAATCCCATGCTTCGGAACCCGGAGCCAAGCCTTCATACAGTTCGATGATTTTTGCCGGGGGCGGCAGCTCGGCCGGGGTTTGAGCAGGAAGGCAAAGGGTGCCGCAGAGAAGCAGACCAAGTATGAAGCCCGGATATTTCATAAGGTGGGCGGGGTATGCCTAGGGGGATGGCAGATGGTGGACGCTACTGGACTCGAACCAGTGACCCCGTGCGTGTGAAGCACGTGCTCTAACCAACTGAGCTAAGCGTCCGACGTGGAGGGTGGTTTAAGCCATAGAGCCGCGGGAAAATCCACTAAAAACTTCCAAGTGAGTCTGAAGAAGTGTTCTGGGGTGGTTGATCCGTGAAAAGGTGAGAATCGGCTGCCGGGTGTTCGCTCTCTGGTGACCGGCACGATGCTCGGCTCTGCCTGATTCTTTCGGAGATAAAAGTTGGAAAACGAAGGGCAGGCTTTGGAAAAGAAAAAGCGGAGCCGGGGAGGCTCCGCTTGATGAGAAAGGGAGGATTGCGAGGGTTAGTTGAACAGGTCGTGCCACGTGCCTTTCACGTCGTCGATCAGGGCATCGAAGCGGGCCTTGTTGAATTCGCGCTCGAGCGCGTCCTTGCGGTCCTCCAAGGCGTCGAGCCGGCGCTTGGCCGCCTCGCGTTCCGCGCCGGCGGGCAGGGCGTCGATGCGGTCTTCCATTTCGTCGATCTTGTCTTCGAGCGCCTTGAGCGCGGCCTTGGCCTCCTCCTTGTTGGTGTCGGTGGGGCGCAGCTTATAAATGGTGATGTCGGCGGCGGCTCCGGTGGTGTTGGCCTGGGCGTAGGCCTTGTCGCCGGCCCGGCTGGCGGCCGTCTTGGCCTCCGCCACCGTATCCTTCACCTCGTCCGCGGCTTTGTCGGCGGAGTCGCGCGTGAACGTGCGTTTGGCCCATGCGCCGGCGCGCTCGGCCTCGGCCCGGACATCGGCGCGCAGTTCGTCGTAACGGGCTTTTACATACGTCTTGCGCAATTCGCTGCGGCGCTCCTTGAGCACTTCGAGCCGGGCTTTGGCCGCGGTTTTGTCGGCCTCGGTCGGGGCGTTATCAAGGAGGGCATCAACACGATCGATTTCCTGGTCGAGTTCCTGCAGGGCGGCTTTGGCGACATCGCCCTTGGCTTCGGCCACTTCGGAGCTGATTCGGGCGGCGGTTTCACTGGCGAGGATTTGGGCCGGGGTGAAAGCGAGGGCGGCGAGGGCCGCCAGCAGCGCGGGAGTACGGATGATTTGGGTTTTCATGATGACTGGAGCGGGGTTGATCTGCGGCCGGGCTGGATGCCCGAACCACGGCGCAATAGTAGCCTTAACCGGCAACCGGTTCCCGCGAGCCGGCGGGCCGATGGGCGCCCCGGTGGGGTTCATCACCGTGCGCAGGGGGCTCAGCCGAGGGCGTGGGTTTGTCCGCCAGTCAGAATCGAAGCCGGCCGGTTGGGCAGATGCAGTGTGCCGGTGATGCCTTTGGGCAGTGTGACTTCGCCACGCAGGCCGGAGCGCAAAGTCACGCGGATATCGCCGTGCGGCGTGGGGACCACCCCTTCGGCGGCGGTGAGGTCACCGAGCGCGGGCCGGAGATCCACGGTGCGATAACCGGGTGAAGAGGGGGTGACGCCGAGGATATGGGCCGGCAGCAAATGGGCGGGGCCGGCCGACCAACCGTGGCAGTGGCTGCGTCCGGCGGGCTGGATGTGATCAATGCCGGGCTCGCGGCGGTCCACGAGTTCCCAGGTGGTGGTCGCGCCGCTGCGCAGCATCTGGCCGTAGTAGGAACGCATTTCGTCGAGCGCTTCGCGGACGAGTCCGGCGCCGAGCCAGGCGTGCAACAGATAAAATTCCATGAAGCCGGCCATCGGTCGCCGCACGGTGATATCGGCCTGCAAGTGCGGGTGAACCGCCCGCAGTTGCGGGGCATCGAGCGCGCCGGCGAGAAAGGCGGCGGCGTACGCGTGCCAGCTGCGCGTGGCGTTGACCGGCAGGTCGTCGCGCAAGGCGGCTTGCCCGGGGCGGCCAAATTTCTCCGCGGTTTCCTGTAAACGCGCCGCGCGCCAAGCCTGGCATTGGGCGGCGAGAGTGGGATCGCCAAGCTGGGTCGCGAGTCTGGTGGCGTCACCGAAAGTGGCGGCCAGTTGGTAGCCGAGGGCGGCGCGGCTGCCCCACCAGTCCTTGGTCTCGGGCTGGTTGTCGGTGATGAAGGCGCGTCCTGGCACGGCGGTGGCGAGGTCCACGCGGGCCAGATAATCGAGCACGCGGCGGGTCACGGGTGCGAGTGTGCGTGCGGTGGCGAGGTCGCCGGTGTGCAGCGCGTATTCCCAGACGGCGCTTACAAAGTCGGCGCAATAATTATCGAGCACCCACTCGTGCAATCCGCCATGGATGCTCAGATCGCCAAGATAGGCGAGGCGCGGGTGAAGGTGTCCGCCCGCGTCGAGTGCGACGGCGGACAGGCTGCCGTCGGGCCGCTGGCATTGCGCAAACATCTCCAGGCTGCGGCGGGCGAGGGCGATGTCGGCGAAGAGCGGCCACGCGCAGAGAAACTCCACGCGGTAGTCACCGATCCAGAGCATGCCGTCGCGCTTCGCGCCATCTTCATAAAACCCCTGCATGCACAGGCGCAGGGTGCGCCGGCTGATGGTCCACGCGTCGTTGAGGAGCGGATCGCTGCAATGGAAGTGGCCGCGATCGGTGACCGGGGCGTGTTCCAGGATCGCGCGGGCGTTGCGAAGCCGCAGCGTGCCGGGGCCGTGGACGATGACATTGATGTAACGAAAGGCGCGGCGTCCTTCGGTGCGCAGGGTCTGGTTGCCGGGGTTCACTGGCAGCAGATCGCGCGGCTGGTGATACCAATGCTCAGGAGGAAACGGGTCTTGGGTGAGCAGCGCCTCCTCAAGATCCTCGCCCTCGATGAGCTCGACCGTGGTGGCGGCCTCGGCGTCAACGCTGAGCTCGATGACGCCGACCAGCTCCTCCCCGAAATCGAGCACGAGGCTGGCGCCGGAGCGGAGGATCGTTTCACCGTCGGCCAGGCAGGCGGCGGGGTTGAGCGCGCTATTGGCATGGACGACAGCGCGGGTTTCGTGCGGCGTGTAAACGAGTGCGGCCGGAATGATGGCTTGGGCCATGGGGTTGGCGCAGCGTGGGCGTCCGCCGGCGGGGATCAACCCTGTTCCGCCAGAGTGTCCCGGGCTGGGACAAAGGAGTGGGCGGTTTGGCACAGGGAATGAGGCCGGCGGCGGAGTTGCCGAGGAGGCGCGCCCGGTTTAGGGTTGGCCTGCAAACTGCAAAGGAAGACGCATCATGGATTTCAATCAACTCACCCAAATGTCGCGTCAGGCCATCACCGACGCGCAGGCGACCGCCCGCCGCCTTCAGCACAACGAGGTGGACACGTGGCACCTGCTGGCCGCGCTCCTCGGGCAGGAGAACGGCATCGTGCCGGGGCTGCTCGACAAACTCGCCCTCACGCCGAGCGCGCTGCAACTCGCGGTGGATCGCGAACTGGAGCGGCTGCCCAAGGTGTCCGGCAGCGTGGATACGTCGAAAGTGTATGTGACGCAGGCCGTGAACCAGGCGCTGACCAAGGCCGAGACCGAGGCGAAGGCGCTCAAGGACGAGTTTGTGTCGGTGGAGCATCTCTTCCTCGGTCTGCTCGAAACCGGCAAGCCGGAGGCGTTGCAGAAGCTGTTCAAGAGCTTCGGGCTCGACCGCGCCAAGGTGCTCAAGGCGCTGAAGGACGTGCGCGGCAGCCAGCGCGTGACGACCGACAACCCCGAGGCCACCTACCAGGCGCTGGAGAAATACGGCGTCGATCTCGTGGCGCAGGCGCGCAAGGGCAAGATGGACCCCGTCATCGGCCGCGATGAGGAGATCCGCCGCACCATCCGCATCCTCTCCCGCAAGACCAAGAACAACCCCGTGCTCATCGGCGAGCCCGGCGTCGGCAAGACCGCCATCGTCGAGGGCCTTGCCCAGCGCATCCTGCGCGGCGACGTCCCCGAGGGACTCAAGGATCGCACACTCTTCGCCCTCGACATGGGTGCGCTCGTGGCCGGTGCCAAATACCGCGGCGAATTCGAGGAGCGCCTCAAGGCTGTGCTCAACGAAGTTAAGTCCGCCGAGGGGCGCATCATCCTCTTTATTGACG